>JBDHAC010000028.1:0-74006 GCA_039588275.1 Gemmatimonadota bacterium | reverse complement strand
CCACATCGAACGCGATCCACAGCCCGAACGGATAGCCATCGTTCATGGCCGTCGAGGGCCCGAGCCCGACGAGGAACCGCCACCCGATCAGGATCGCGCCGACCGCGAACAGGGCGATGAGGACCTTGTACGGCCGGGTGAGTATCGGACCACCGACGGGTACGGCGGGTGAATGCGTACTCATGACCCCACTTCTCCCCCGTCACCGCCGTCTTCGGGCTTCCCGGCACCCTCGGGAAAGGCCGTATCCAGGGCCCTGCCGTTGATGCGCCGGTGTCTCAGCATCACTCCGCCCAACACCGCGTACAGTGCCGCGGGCGCCATGAAGCCCTTGTAGATCCCGTGCTGGACGGTCTGCTGCAGGTGTGGTACGGGCTCCTCGTGATCCAGCTCGAAGCCGAGCTTCTCGAACGGCACGTGGGACAGATACAGCACCTGGGTGCCGCCGAGCTCCGTCTCACCGTATACGTGCGGGACGTATCGATCCGGGTGTTCGGCGATCCGCCGCTTCGCCTCGGCGAGCAGGTCCGTATACCTCCCGAACACCACCGCTTCCCGCGGGCACACCTCGCAGCACGCCGGCTCCTTCCCCTCGACGAGTCGATGTCGGCACATCTCGCACTTGGTGATGCGAGGCAGTGCGCTGTCCCACTCGAACTTGGGGACGTTGAACGGGCAGGCGATCTGGCAGTAGCGGCAGCCTACGCACAGGTCGGGATCCCACGACACGATCCCGAACTCGCGTTTCTGGAGCGCACCGATCATGCACGCGCCCACGCATGCGGCATCGACGCAGTGCATGCACTGGTTCTTCACGAAGGCCCAGTCATCGCCGTCTCTGTAGAGCTTGACGATGTTCCGGGTCCGATCGTTCAGATCGGTGGGCGCATCGTAGATTTCCAGGCCGGGGTTGCGGTTGTCCGCGTGGTTCTTGTTCGCCTCCTTGCACGCCGACACGCACGCCTTACACCCGATGCAGCGGGTCGTATCGTACAGCATCCCGACTGCGTCATCGGGCGCCTTCTGCTTCTCCCGCGCCCGGGCCGGGGAAGCTTTCGCCAGGGTGGCCGCCCCTGCGGCCACCACGCTCGTCAGCATCCTTCGACGTGTGATGGACATGACGACTACCCCTTCTCTCCTGCCGGCCCGCTCGACTCGGGCGGCCCCTCGTCACCGGGTGGTACCGATTCCAGCTTCTTCGACGCCATGTAGGCCGCGCTCGCAGCTGCGCCGACCGCGACCCCCGCGAGACCGGTCGCCCACGGACTCACCCTTCCATGTGGTGCATCGATGGGGGGATAGAAGTCCGGCGGTCCCAACCTCTCCAGGTCGACGGTCTCGAACAGCGGGACGCGGAACGCGATCTCCTGCTCGGTACAGCCAAAACAGGGGTGTCCGATCCCGACCGGCCACGAGCCGACCATCTCGCAGAAGTGTTGCGTGGCGCAGTTGGCGTACGTTTGCGGGCCCTTGCACCCCAGCTTGTAGAGGCACCAGCCCGCCCGGTGGCCGTCGTCACCGAAGGACTCGGCGAACTCACCGGCATCGAAGTGCGACCTGCGTGGACAGTCCTCGTGGATCGTTTTGCCGTAGGCGAACATCGGGCGGCCAAGCTCATCGAGCTCCGGGAGGGTCCCGAAAGTCGCGAACTGGAGCGCCGTGCCGAGGAAGTTGTACGGGTTCGGGGGACACCCCGGAATCGTGACGACGCTCTTCCCGGCCAGGACCTGCGGGATGCCTTTGGCACCCGTCGGGTTTGGCTCGGCGGCCGCGATCCCGCCGAACGAGGCGCACGAGCCGATGGCGATGATGGCGCCCGCCGCTTCGGCGGCTTCCGTCACGATGTCGATGGCGGGCTGCCCTCCGACTATGCAGTAGATGCCTCCGTCCTTGGTCGGGATGGCACCCTCCGTCACGAGGATGAACTCGCCCGCGTGCCTCTCCATGGCCTCGTGCCGCGCGGCCTCCGCCTGGTGGCCCGAGGGAGCCATGAGCGCCTCGTGATAGTCGAGCGAGATCAGGTCGAGGATCAGCTCATCCAGACCCGGCGCGGTGGTCCGAAGCAGGGATTCGGTGCAGCCGGTGCACTCCTGAAATGAGAGCCAGATGACGGATGGCTTCTTCCCCGCCGCGAGAGCATCGGACATCTTCGCGGCTGCCGACGCCGGCAATCCGACCGCGGCCGCGGCCAGAGAACAGGCCTTCACGAAGCCCCTTCGACTCACGGGGCGATCGAGCAACCCGTCCGGCGACTCCAGTATCGGGAGGATCATTTTGTCTCTCCAACTCCGGTGCGGTCGAGACCACTCCCTCGCTGCTTGTGCTCTTTTTCACAAACTTCTCCAATGAAGAGCTACATCCTTTGAACTGCCGCTGAAACGCCCGTGTGGGTGGCTTCCTGAGCCCCTTTGGAGGGCGGTGAAAAGCCCCACCCATCCGGGTGGGGCCAGAACGGGACCCGTCGCTTATGATGTTGTTGGACGAGAGGGGCTTGCGTATGCACGAGTATTCGGTCGTTCAGGCGTTACTCGAGCGCGTTGATGCGGAGGCGGAGGCCCGCGGGGCCACGGCCGTCAACCGGGTCCAGCTCCGGATAGGACCGTTGGCGGGCGTGGAGATCGATCTCCTGGAGTCGGCGTGGCAGTTGTGCCGGATACACACCCCCTGTGAGGAGGCCGACCTGGAGATCGTGCGCGTTAAGACACGGTGGACCTGCCCACTGTGCCGACGGGTGATTGCCATCGGCGGCGAGCTCAGGTGCGACCGCTGCGGCATCCCCGCGCAGCTGACCGAGGGGGACGAGCTGGTGCTCGAGCGAGTGGAACTGGAGGTGCCCTAATCTGCGAGACGTGTGGGTGCGGAGATCCCGGCATCGTGCCGGTCGAGATCCAGGAGAACCTGCTCGCGGACAACGATCGGGTCGCCCGACACAACCGCGTGCACTTCGCGCAGCAGGGCGTTCTGGCCGTGAACCTCATGGGCTCGCCGGGTTCGGGGAAGACGGCGATCCTCGAGGCCACCGCCCGGGCGGTTCCCGAGCGGGCGCTGGGGGCCCTCAGCGGCGACCTCGCGACGGACAACGATGCGTCGCGGCTGACGGCGGTGGGCATCCGCTCGAAGTCCATCACTACGGGCTCCGCGTGCCATCTAGACGCACGTCTCGTGCACGACGCGCTCCACCAATTCCCGTGGCGCGAGCTGCAGCTCCTGTTCATCGAGAACGTCGGTAACCTGGTGTGTCCCGCGGTCTACGACCTCGGTCAGGACGTGAACGTCGTCGTGCTCTCGGTGACCGAGGGCGAGGACAAACCGCTCAAGTATCCCGTGATGTTCCTGAAGGCCGATCTGGTGCTCCTCACCAAGGTCGACCTTCTTCCTCACCTGCCCGGCATTCGTATAGAGGTCATCGAGCGCGCGCTGGCTCAGACGATGCCCGAGCCCGATCTGATCCCGGTCTCCGCGGTCACGGGCGAGGGGGTCGACCGCTGGATCGAGTGGCTCGACGCCCGGACGAAGGTACTCGCCGCCGTCGGAGACTGACCCGTGGACGCCGAGCTCGCCGTGCTGCTTGGGACCGCGGCGTCGATCGGACTCGTTCACACGCTGATCGGGCCCGACCATTACGTCCCTTTCCTCGCCATGGCGAAGGCTCGAAGCTGGACGTTGGCCCGGACTCTGGGGGTCACGCTGGCGTGTGGCGTCGGTCACGTGTGCGGGTCGATCGTCCTCGGACTCCTCGGGATCGGTTTGGGAGTCACCGTCGGCAACCTCGAGCGCGTGGAGACCGCGAGAGGCGACGTGGCGGGATGGCTCCTGTTGGGACTCGGGCTGGCCTACGCGGCATGGGGGCTCCGGCAGGCCGTCCGTCATCGACCGCATTCACACTGGCATGCGCACACGGATGGAACGGTCCATCGGCATACACACACCCACGATGGGTCTCACGTACACGTGCACACACCGCGGGAAGACGGCAACCCGGCTACTCGAACCAGCCGTGATCGAGAGCCACTGGCCCCCAAGCGCGGTGGCCTCACGCCGTGGCTCTTGTTCACGATCTTCCTCTTCGGTCCCTGTGAGCCGCTGATCCCGATCTTGATGTATCCGGCGGCGCAGCAGAGCTGGGTGGCGGTCGGTCTGGTGACGCTGGTGTTCGGCCTCACCACGCTCGTCGCGATGGCAGGGATGGTAACGGTGGGGGCTCTCGGGCTCTCCCGGATTCCGTTCGGCAGGGTCGAGCGCTACGGGCACGCGATGGCCGGTCTGGCCCTGGTCGTCTGCGGCGCGGCGGTCACGTTCGGACTCTAGCGGGCCGCTGAAAGACTCCAGCGCGGCTTTCCTGTGGCGCAGGGCGTGCTAGCGCTCAACAGATTCGTGGCAGCTGCTCGCCACTGAGCATTTCCACCACGCGCGTTCCGCCGATCTCGCTTCGGAGAAGGACGGTGCCTGGGTGGTCCTCCACCACTTCTCCGATCACCGCGGCCTCGGCTCCGAGCGGATCGGAGCGCATGGCGTCCAGCACCGCGTCCGCGATCCGTTTCTCGACGACCGCGATGCACTTCCCTTCGTTCGCCACGTACAGGGGGTCCAGGCCGAGGATCTCACACGCGCCCCGGACCTCTTCCCACACCGGGATCCGACGCTGGTCGACGCGGATACCGACGCTCGCACTCCGTGCGATCTCGTTCAGCGCGCTCGCGACGCCGCCCCGCGTGGGATCCCTCAGGACGTGCACCGCTTCGCCTCCCGCCTCCAGGGCGGCGGCGACCAGCGGGTAAAGGCAGGCCGTGTCCGACTCGATGCGGGTCTCGAATTCCAGCCCCTCCCGCACCGACATGATCGCGATCCCGTGGACGGCGACGGCGCCGCTAACCAGCACGACATCGCCGGGCTCGGCACGCTTCGGCGAGATCTCGATCCCATCCGGGATCAGGCCCAGACCCGTCGTGTTCACGAACACCCCGTCCGCCTTGCCGCGGTCCACGACCTTGGTATCGCCCGTGACGACCGGAACTCCCGCCGCGCGGGCGGCGTCCTCCATCGAGCGGGTCACGCGCCACAGGTCCTCCATCGGGAAGCCCTCTTCGAGGATCAGGCCTGCCGAGATCGCGATCGGCCTGGCCCCGCACATCGCGACGTCGTTCACCGTGCCGTGGATGGCGAGAGATCCGATGTCTCCTCCCGGGAAGAAGAGCGGGTGAACCACGAACGAGTCCGTGGAGAACGCCAGCCGCGCGCCCTCCACACCCAGGATGGCGCCGTCGTGTAGCAACTCGAGCACGGGGTTGTCGAACGCCGGGACGAACATCGCATCTATGAGCATCTGGGACATCCGCCCGCCGCCGCCGTGCGCCAACTGTACCGACGGGTAATCGGTCAGCGAGATGGGGCACGAAAGGCCGGTAAGGCGTCGACCCAATTCGTTACTCCGCTCGTCTCCCATCGATCAGTCCCGGACGGGCTCGATATCGACCGGCACGGACTCCTCGTACCGTCCGTATGCGTAGTACGCCGCGCAGGCTCCCTCGGAGGACACCATCGGCGCGCCCAGGGGATGATCGGGCGTGCATCGGGTACCGAATGCGGGGCACTCGTGAGGCTTCGTCCGCCCTTTCAGGATCTCCCCCGCGATACACTCGGGCGACTCCTGCGCCGTAATGGTATCGACGTCGAACCGGTGGGCGGCGTCGAAGCCGGCGAACCGAGGGCTGAGCTCGAAGCCGCTGTGTGGAATCGATCCGATCCCACGCCACGGGCGGTCCGTAACCCGAAAGACGTCCTTGAGAAGGTCCTGCGCGGGCGTGTTTCCGTCGCGTGAGACGGACCGGGCGTATTGGTTTTCGACGCCCCAGCGGCCCTCCTCCAGCGCGCGGAGGGCCATGTACGTCCCGTGCAGCAGGTCCAGCGGCTCGAACCCGGTGACGACGATGGGTACGCGGTAGCGTTCCGCGATCGGCTCGTATTCCCAGTAGCCCATGACCGTGCACACGTGGCCCGCCGCCAGGAACCCCTGTACCTGGTTGTCGGGCGCGCCGAGGATCGCCTCCATGGCGGGGGGTACGAGCACGTGCGAGCACAGGATGGAGAAGTTCTCCACTTCCAGCTGCTCCGCCTGCCATACGGCCATGGCGTTCGCGGGCGCGGTGGTTTCGAAGCCGACCGCGAAGAACACCACCTCGCGATCCGGGTGCTTTCGAGCCAGCGCCAGCGCATCCAGGGGCGAGTAGACGATCCGTACGTCACCCCCCTCCGATTTGACCCCGAGCAGATCCGTGGACGAACCCGGTACGCGCAGCATGTCGCCGAACGAGGTGAACGTCACGCCCGGACGGCGGGCGATCTCGATCGCGCGATCGATGAGCTCGATGGGCGTCACGCACACCGGACAACCCGGGCCGTGGACCATCGTCAACTCGGGGGGGAGCAGGCGGTCGATGCCCGACTTGATCAGCGTGTGAGTCTGGCCGCCGCAGATCTCCATCAGCGTCCACGGCTGCGTGACGAGATCGCCGATCGCGGCCACCAGCTTCCGTGCCTCCGCTTCACCCCGATACTCATCGACGAACTTCACGAGCGGCTAGCCCTCCTCGGAGGCGGGCTGAGGGACGTCGAGCTCCCCGAGGTCGTCCATCGACTCGAGCAGCTCGAACACCCGACGCGCCTCGTCTTCGTCGACCTTGCTGATCGCGAAGCCCACGTGGACGATCACGTATTCACCTACCTGGACATCGGGAGTGTAGGCGAGACAGACCTCCTTCGTGATCCCCGCGAAGCTGACCACCCCCATCGTCATCCCCAGCGGATCCTCGCGAACCTCCACCACCTGGCCTGGAACTCCGAGACACATGTGCCTACTCGCTCCCCCCTGCTCCGTCGTCGTGTGCCGTCGCTCCGTCGTCGCCGGAGGCGCGTCGCGCGGCGGCCACCGCCACCTGGCCGAGGCTGATGCCGCCGTCGTTGGCGGGTACGCGTCTGTGGACGAGAACCCGAAAGCCCGCATCCATGAGCCGCTCTCGAGCTCGCTCGGTCAACAATCGATTCTGAAAACAGCCCCCCGAAAGCGCCACCGTGGGCTCGGCGATGGCCCCGGCCACCTCCACGATCGCCCCCACGAGGCCGTTGTGGAATCGCGCCGAGATGACGCCGCGGTCGACGCCTCGACCGGAGTCCTCCAGAGCCGCACGGACGATCGGACGCCAATCCAGCACCAGGGCAGACGACGAATCCGTCACCTCGACCGGGTATGCATCGCGTACGTCCGGGTCCGCGACATACTCCAGTTGCATGGCGGCCTGTCCCTCGAACGAGGCGCGCTGCCGGATATCCAGGAGCGACGCGATGGCGTCGAACAACCGTCCGACGCTCGTCGTGATCGGGGAGCGGAAGCCCGTGTCCAGCATGCGCTCGAAGGTTCTGCGCTCCGCGTGTGTCAGGGTCGCGATCGGCGGCAGATCCTCCCGCCCCCACACCTCGCGCTCGCCGTGGCCTCGCTCGAGCGATTCCGCCAGGACCGCGGTCGCGGCGCGGCGCGGCTCGCGCACCGCCGCTTCGCCACCCAACAGTCTGAAGGGACGCAGCCAGGCTACGCGCTCGAAACCGGCAGCGTCTCCGAGCAGAAACTCGCCACCCCATACGGTCCCGTCCGGCCCATAGCCGGTCCCATCCCAAATGACGCCCAGGGCCCGCTCCCGCGAGTCGTTGTCCGCCAGACACGAGGCGAGGTGTGCGTGGTGGTGTTGCACGGTGATCCGCGGCAATCCTCTCAGCGCGCGCGCCCACCACACCACATCCTGCTTCGCGCCCGTTGACCCGTCGGCCACACGATCCCCCTTCCCGGCCGCGGACCCATCGGCCACACGATCCTGCTGCCCGGCCGCGGCCCCGTCGGCCAGCCGCTCGATCCACTGGGTCGAGGCGTAATCCGGGTGCAGGTCCCTCGCAACGGCAACCGGCGCAGCTTCGTACATCTCGAGGAAATCGCGGATGACCCGCTCGAAGACCGCCACCGCCTGGGGGGTCTCCATGTCGCCGATGTGCTGGCTGATGAAGACGCGGCGGCCGACGGAAAGGGCCACCGTGTTCTTCAGGTGCGCCCCGACAGCCAGAATGGAGGGGGCCGCCTTCGGGTGCGCATCCAGGATCACGGGCAGCGGGGCATACCCCCGTGCCCTTCGGATCGGTTGAGCGTCGCCCGCCATCAGACACACGACGCTGTCGTCCGCGTGACGCGCGATGGGTCGGTCGTGCACCAGGTAGAGGTCGGCGATCCCGTCCAGCCGAGTCCGTGCCTCGTCGCTCTCGATGCAGATGGGCTCGTCACTCAGGTTGCCGCTGGTCGCGACGACCGGGAAGCCGAGCTCCGACACCAGCAGGTGGTGCAGCGGCGTGTACGGCAGCATCACGCCCAGATACGGGTTGTCCGGCGCCACCTCGTCGGCGACCGGGCTCCCGGGCAGGCGGCGAAGCAAAACGATGGGCGCCTCCGGTGAGGAGAGCAGCGCATCCGCGTCGGGGGGCACCTCACACAGCCGCTCGGCGTCCTCGACGGCGCCGACCATGAGGGCCAGCGGCTTCTCGTACCTGGCCTTGCGCTCGCGGAGCCGGGTGACCGCGGCGGGGTCGCGCGCATCGACCATGAGGTGGAAGCCTCCGAGGCCTTTGACGGCCAGGATCTGCCCCCTGTGCAAGGCTGCCATCGCGAGCTGCAAAGCTTCATCACCGGCACCCGCCGGTCTCCCGCCGCCGTCCCAAAGCTCGAGCTGCGGCCCGCAGGACGCGCAGGCGTTCGGCTGCGCGTGGAACCGGCGGTTGGACGGATCCTCGTACTCACGCCGACATGGTTCGCACATGTCGAACCGACGCATGGTCGTGTTCGGCCGATCGTAGGGGAGCGCCTCGATGATCGTGAATCGCGGCCCGCAGTCGGTGCAGTTCGTGAATGCATACCGATGGCGGCGGTCGGCGTGGTCGTCGACGTCGGCTCGACAGAGCGAACACATGGCGACATCCGGGAGAACGACCGCCTCCTTCGATCCGCCGCGATCGCTGTGCCGGATGCGGAAGTCCGGGAAGTCTGCCGCATCCAGCCAGGTCCCTCGCACGAGGTCGACGACCGCGCGGACCGGAGGCTCCGCTTCCACGCGGTGGCGGAACTCCTCGAGGCGACCGTCTACCCCTTCCACCTCGATCACGACGCCGCGTGCGTCGTTCAGCACCCAACCTCGAAGACCCAGCTCGGTTGCCAGCCGGTAGACCAGCGGACGGAACCCCACGCCCTGTACCGCTCCCTGAATCTCGAGCCGTAATCGCCGGGCGGTATGCATGCTCAGTCCGTGGGGAGGTGTAGGCGACCGGTGAGGCTACTCGTCGTCGGGCTCGGCGCTGACCAGGCGGTGCCGGAGCGCATACGCGACGACTTCGGCACGGCTGTGCAGGTGCAGCTTGTCGAGGATGTTTCGCATGTGGAACTTCACCGTGTTCTCGGTGACGCCCAGGGTCTCGGCCAGCTCGCGGTTCGACGTCGTCCCCTGGACGAGCTGCTCCAGCACATCGCGTTCCCGCTCGGTTAGCCCGAGCGGATCTGATGGCTCCTTCGGCTCCTGCGGAGGCTTCGCGAACTCGTCCAACAGCTTGCGGGCGACCGCCGGGGTCAGCGCCGGCTCGCCACGCGCCACACCGTCCAGGAGCGTGAAGAAGTCCTGCGACTCGAGGTCTTTCAACAGGTAGCCTTTCGCCCCCGACCGGATGGCCTCGAACAGCTTCCCGTCGTCATCGGCGGCCGTGAGGATGAGGACCTTCACGTCCGGAAGCTCGGCGGTGAGGCGTTTCGTCGCCTCGAGCCCGTCCATCTCCGGCATGAGCAGATCCATGAGGACCATGTCGGGCTTCAGCGCCCACGTCAGGGCGACGGCTTCACGGCCGTTGCTCGCCTCGCCGACCACCTCCATATCGTGCGATTCTAGCAGGCTCCTGAGCCCATCCCGGAAGAGCGCGTGATCGTCGGCAATGAGAATGCGCATGTTCGCTCCTGGCCCTCAGGCTTCCAGAGGAACGTGGACGATGACCCGGGTCCCGGCGCCGGGCCGCGAATAGACCGTCATGGAGCCACCCACGCTCTCGGCCCGCTCGCGCATGATCGCGAGCCCGAAGCGCGGAAAGTCGCTGCGCTGGAGAGCGTAGGGGTCGAAGCCCGATCCATCGTCTGCCACGGTGACCTGCAGGCGATCCGCCACCCGACGCATGCCGACTCTGACGCTCTCCGCTCCGGAGTGCTTACGGGCGTTGGAGAGTGCCTCCTGGATGATCCGCAGAAGCTGGAGCTCGGCGATCGGCTCGAGGCTCGGGCGGTCCTCGATGGTCAACTGCGTCCGAATGCCGCTCTGCTCCTCCCAGCTCTCGACGAACTCCGACAGGGCTTCGTCCAGTGGACGTCTGGGCCCCAACTCCGTGCGCAGGGCCAGTATCGCTTCTCTCGCATCCGTGTAGGCCGTGCGGGAGGCCGTGGCGAGCTGCTCGAGCTGCCCTAGCGCTTGCTCCGAGTGGCCCCTCTCCAGGTAGCCGCGCACGGCCTGTGCCTTGGTGTTCACATACGCGAGTATCTGCGCCATCCCGTCGTGTAGCTCTCCCCCGATTCGCACGCGCTCCTTCGAGACGGCGAGCGAGCGCAACTGCTCCTGCAAGCGCGCGTTGTCGATCGCGATCGACACTGCCGTGGCGAATCGCGCGAGCCGCTCCCTCGACTGGTCGGTGAACTCGCGCCCCGTCACCCTGTCAGCGACGTACAGATCCGCGCACGTCGGTCCCTTGCACTCGACCGGAACGCTGATCGATCTGAGTCCCTCGGGACGAGCGGCGGCGAGCTCGGTCGGCGGCGAATCCCCGTTCCCGCGAGAGATCCCCAACTCCTGCTCCAGCTCGGCGGCCGAGATCGAGCCCCTCGTCACGATTCTCGTGATATCGCCGTTCCCGTCTCTGAGCGCGAGGGCGGCCGTTCGCGCATTGAGGAGCTGCGCGGCGCGCTCGACCACGCGCTGCAGCGTCGCCTCGAGCGAGAGCTGCCGATGGATATCGATCACACCCTCGTGGAGCGCGATGAGCTCGCGGTTCGTCCGTTCGACGCGGTGCTGGCTCTCCGCGAGGGCATCGAACACGAGCCCGAAGTAGAAGATCGCGCCGGCGAGAATGACCAGGTCCATGGCCAACCGCCCGGTCCAGCTGTCCAGATACGGGAATAGCTGATAGCGGCCGAACTCGACGAAAAGGAAGAGCACGACCAGGGTGGCGACGAACCACCACCGGTAACGCGTCAGGATCCGCTCGGGGCTGGCTCTCGCAGGTAACACTGGCCCTCCAGCCAATCGGACCGACCCTGGATCCACACCACTCAGGAGGCGGGTCCCGGCTCGTGACGACGCACTCGTCAATCAACAGAAAACTATAGTGATTCGCTCGGCAGATATAGCCCGCACACGGCCCGCGGCCGCCTGCTCCTCAGTCCGTGCGGGGCCAGATCCTGCGACTGCTGAACTCGAGCACCGCGTAGACGGGGTACCAACCCCAGAGGCCTGTGATCAGGGGGAAGAAACCGAGCACCTTGAGCGCGGCGCTCCACACTCCGGCGCTCGGCGCGAGCCAGCCGATGCTAATCATGCCCAGGCCCACGAGGATGCGGAGGAGGCGATCCCAGCTGGCCAGATTGACGGATCGCATAGCGCAAGCTCACTGGCTGGGACGCCGACGTGCGCGAGCAGCCGCCTTGCGGCCGATCGCCTTGGGTCGGTCGAACCGCACACCGATGCGGAGCCGCACACGCCGGCGATGGATTCAGGTGATTCACTAATGCTCAGAAAGCCCGATTCTCGCCACGACCCTGTGGGCGGTCGTTGCACCCACCCCAGAGGGTGGGCGTGGGCGTCGAACACTACCCGATGGGGTGGTTGCGGTGACCGCGCGACGACGCCATCCCGCAGGCAGGGACCGCCGGCACCCCCTCGCGCTCGACGCGGAAGCCGCGCGGCGCAGCACCTCGTCAGGTCACGCGAGATCGCGTGCGCGTCGTTGCCGTTCGCACGCATCCAGCGCGCGCCTACGGTCGCTCGCGAGGGGCGCTCGCCGGCCTCAGGGGGGAGGAGCCGGAGGAACCGTCGCTTCACGAAAGATCACCGCGACCCTCTCCTGATGGGGAGGCGCAACTTCGGTCGCTCAAGCCGGCCGGCCGACTCCTCTCTTCAAAGGGGGGGGTGCGCGACGTAAGACGCGAGACAGAGGTGGATGCTGGGTGGCTAGATCAGGGTGAGGGTTGACGGGGCAGTCCTAGCGGCCGTCGGAGTCGCGCCGCGCGACTCCCGCGTCGCGAGGGGGGTAACCCCGCGGCCCTTCCCGGCGGCGCAGCGGTTAGAAGGCGACCGGCTCCTTGAAGCGTTCGTACACGCGCTCCAGGGCGATGCGGATCTCGCCCAGCGTCGCGTATTCGCGCACCGCGTCCAGCATCGGCGGCATCACGTTCTCGTCGTTCCGTGCCGCCGCCTCGAGCGCGTCCAGTGCGCGCTGCACCGCCTTTTCGTCCCGACGAGCGCGCAGCTCCTCCAGACGCCGCTCCTGCTTCTCGGCCGCTTCCTCCCCGATCTTCAGGATCTCGATGGGAGGCTCGTCGGACTCGACGAACCGGTTGACGCCCACGATGGTGCGCGCCCGACGCTCGACCTCGTCCTGGAACCGGCGCGATGAGGTGGCGATCTGCGCCTGGAAGTAGCCCGACTCGATGCCGGCCACGACCCCTCCGATCGCATCGATCTCGGCGAAGATCTCCTCCGCCTCCAATTCCATCTCGTTGGTCAGCGTCTCCATGTAGTAGGAGCCCGCGAGCGGATCGATCGTGTTCGGGACTCCCGTCTCGTAGGCGAGGATCTGTTGGGTCCGGAGCGCGATCTTCGCCGCCTCCGCGGTGGGGAGCGCCAGCGTCTCGTCCATCGCGTTCGTGTGCAGAGACTGCGTGCCGCCCAGGGCGGCGGCGAGCCCCTGGTATGCGACCCTCACGATGTTGTTTTGCGGCTGCTGCGCCGTGAGCGACACGCCGGCGGTCTGGGCGTGCGTCCTGAGCTGGAGGCTGCGCGGGTTCTTCGCCCCGTACACATCGCACATGTGGCGCGCCCAGATCCGACGTCCGGCGCGGAACTTGGCGATCTCCTCGAAGAAGTCGTTGTGGACGTCCCAGAAGAAGGAGAGCCGCGGCGCGAAGGCGTCCACATCGAGCCCCCTCTCGATCCCCTTCTCCACATACGTGAACCCGTTCTTGAGCGTGTAGGCGAGCTCTTGCACGGCGGTCGCGCCCGCTTCGCGGATGTGATAGCCCGAGATGGACACCGTGTGGAACAGCGGCGCGTGCTCCGTCGACCACTCGAAGATGTCGGTGATGATCTTGAGCGCGGGCTCGGGTGGGTAGATCCAGGCATGCTGCGCCATGTACTCCTTGAGGATGTCGTTCTGGATTGTCCCGCGGACCTTTTCGAACGGCACCCCCTGCTTCTCGGCCGTGACCAGCAGGAAGCAGTACAGCATGATGGCCGGCCCGTTGATGGTCATGGAAACCGATACTTCGTCGAGCGGGATTCCGTCGAACAGCGTCTCCATGTCGGCGAGGCTGGTGATCGCCACGCCGCACTTCCCCACCTCTCCCTCGGAGCGGGGGTCGTCGGAGTCGTATCCCATCAGCGTCGGAAAGTCGAAGGCCACCGAGAGCCCCGTCTGTCCGTGCTCGAGGAGATATTTGTAGCGCTCGTTGGTCTCCTCGGCGGTGGCGAAGCCCGAGAACAGGCGCATCGTCCACAGCCGGGTCCGGTACATGCTGTGGTAGGGGCCCCGGGTGTACGGGTATTCACCCGGAAGACCGATATCGCGCAGATAGTCGACGTCGGCGACGTCCAGCGGCGTGTAGACGGCCTTCACGGGGCGGCCCGAGATGCTGCTGAAGTTGCCGTCCGCGCGGGTCCGTCTCGAGCCGAACGCCTCGTCCCACAGGGCGAGCTGCTCGGCGAGCCGTCCCTCCGCCGTGCCCCGGCTCCGGTCCGTCACCTCTCGGAGCGATCCGTCATCCAGCACTGTACTCATCGGCGATGACTCCCTTCAGTGCGATCCGTCGCCGCTACGCGACGCGCACGGGGTCCTCATACCTCTTCCTTGTCGGGCCGTTCCTGGCCTTCGGGCGCAGCCTCCGCCGCGTCGTGAGCCGCGAACACGCGCTCGTGCAGGTCCGCGGCTATGGCGTAAGGCGAGGTTCCGTCCGTCGTCAGCCGCTCTTTGGTCTGCGGTCGGGCCCCGTCCCACACCTTCTCCGCATCGCGCTGGACCCTGCGCACGAGCACGTCACGTGCCCGGCGCATCCGCTGCTCGGAGCGGCGGCGATCCAGCTCACCCTCGCCGGCGAGCCAGGCGGCGTGGTGATCGAGCGCTTCCAGCAGCTCCTGGACCCCTTCGCCGCTCGAGGCGACGGTCTGCAGAACGGGAGCCTCCCACCCTTCCGCGGGCTCGACGGACTCCACCTCGATGCGAGCCCCGTGGTGTGAGGGGATGTCCCGGAGGGCGTTACCGCGCCGAATCGACATCATCACCCGGATCTCCTTCTCGAGCCGGTCGGCGCCCGGGCGATCCGCCTTGTTGACGACGAACAGGTCAGCGACCTCCATCAGGCCCGCCTTCATGGCCTGGATCCCATCGCCCGATTCGGGCACCAGCACCACCGCCGTGGTGTCGGCGGAGGCCGCGATATCCAGCTCCGATTGTCCCACACCGAGCGTCTCCAGAATCACGCGGTCGAAGCCCGCCGCGTCCATCAGATCCGCTGCTTCGCGCGTCGCCGTCGCGAGACCGCCGAGCGAGCCGCGGGACGCCATCGAACGGATGAAGACTCCCGGCGTTGTCGCCAGCTCCGACATTCTGATCCGGTCACCCAGCAGCGCCCCGCCGGTGAACGGGCTGGTGGGATCCACTGCGATGATGCCCACCGTGAGGCCGGTTTGCAGGTAGAGACCTGCCAGCTCGGCGGTCAGCGTGGACTTCCCGGCGCCCGGCGGTCCCGTGATGCCGATCCGTCGCGCCCGTCCTACGTGGGAATGGACGGCGTCGAGGAGCGCTTCGAAGCCGGTCGCCTCGTCCTCCACCCACGAGATCCCTCGCGCCAGGGCACGGGGCTCCGCGGAGATGATCCTCGCTGCCAGCTCGGTGGCTCCGCTCACGGCGCGATCCGCGTCAGATCAGGAGCCCTCGCGCGAGTGCGAGGAGCAGGAGGAATCCGAACAGGTCCGTGAACGTGGTGACGAAGATGGATGACGCGACCGCGGGATCGATCCCCAGGCTCTCGAGCAAGATCGGGAAGAACGCACCACCGGTGGATGCGATGATCAGGTTGCCCCACATCGCGATCATGATCACGAGTCCGAGGCGTGGGTCGCCCTGTCCGACCAGCACGCCGAACGCGGCGGCGATGATTCCGATCGCCAGCCCGTTGATCACCCCGACCAACAGCTCCTTCCCCACCACCGGCCAGCGCTCCCCCAGGGTCTCGTCGGTAGTCGCGATGCGGCGAATCGTAACGGCCAGGGCCTGCGTGCCCGCGTTGCCTCCCAATCCGGCGATCACCGGCATGACGACCGCGAGGATGACGGCCTGCTCGATCGTCTCCCGGTACAGCCATACGATGAACGCCGCGGCGGAGAGCGTCACGAAGTTGATCGTGAGCCACGGCAGACGGCTGCGGACCGCGTCGGTGGTCGAACCCCGGAGCTTCTCCTCTTCCGACGTCGACGCGAAGCGGAGGATATCCTCCGTCGTCTCCGCCTCGACCACATCGATGACGTCGTCGAACGTGACGCGACCCACCAGACGGCCCTGCGGATCGACCACGCCGATCGCCGGGAGGTTGTAGCGGGAGAGGATGCGGCCGACCTCCTCCTGATCCATGTCCACGGGCACGACCGCCGGGGGTTCTTCCAACAGATCGAGGATCGGGAGGGAGGGAGGCGCGAGAGCCAGCCTTCGCAGGGTCACGATGCCCCGCAGGTGTTGGTCGGGGTCGACGACGAAGATCGTGTAGAAATCCTCGCGCTCCGAAGCGCGCTCACGCAGCTCTGCGATGGCCTCCGCCGCGGTCGCCTCCGACGAGACGGCGACCAGGTCGAGGGTCATGATCCCGCCGGCGGAGTCCTCCGGGTACTCGAGCAGTTCCCGAATCTCCTCGGCTTCCGGATCGGAGACCGAGTCGAGGACGCGCTCCTGCTCCTCCGGCTCCAGCTCGCCGATCAGGTCCGCGGCATCGTCGTCCGCGAGCTCCTCGACAAGCTCTGCGATCCGCTCCGGCTCCATCTGCGCCAGGAGCTCGGCCGGGTGCTCCTCCTCCTCCATCTCGGCGAGTGTGTCCGAGGCGAGCGGTGCCGGCAGGATCTCCAGGAGGCGGAGGCGGGCTTCCTCTCCCTCGATGTGCTCGAGGACGTCCGCCAGGTCGCTCGGATGGAGGTCTTCGACGAACTTCAGCAACTCCTGCGCGGCCTCGCGCTCGAGCAGGCGTTGGATCGCGCGGATCGTCTCGGGGAGACGGTCTGCGGTCTCGGACATTCGACCTCCGTGGTGTGCCGGGTGCAGGTGAGCCAGTCGCTAAAACTAAGGTGGTGACCGCGAGGCGAAACCCGACAGGGAGAGAGGGTCGTGGAATCGTCTCACTCGCGACGCGGAAGCTGCGCGCGGCGGTCCGTAGGTGCGCCTCCCTTGCCCTCGTCCGCGGTGGACATGCGGCCCGGTCGACCGCGCATCTACGGTCGCTCCCGAGAGACCCCACGACCCTCTCCTGATGAGGAGGAGACGGCAGTCACCCTCCCCGTTAGTCCTCCTGGTCGGTAATCCCCTCTCTCGTCAGTCGATGTGCCCTGAAGGGCCGTCAACGCGTCTCCCCTTCCAGAGAGCCGGCGAGCGCCCCCTCGCGAACGACCGTAGGCGCGCTCCCCTCTTGAGGCCGGCGAGCACCCTCTCGCAAGCGACCGTAGGCGCGCGCTGGATGCGCCGCGAACGGCCTCGAGGCGCATGCGATCGTGTTGGAGTGACGAAGTGCGGCGCCGCGCGGCTTCCGCGTCGAGCGCGAGAGGGTGCCGTCGGCCTCACCCCGGCTGGCGGCTCTACAGCGAGCGGAGCAGCTCCTCCTGCAGGCGGAACATCTCCGACTCGTAGCGCTCCTCACCATTCGGGTGGTCGTGCCCCAGAAGGTGCAGGACGGCATGGATCACTAGCCGCAGTACTTCCTGCGACCATGCGACCGCCTCGATCTCGGCCGACTGCCGCGCCACGTCGGGGCAAACGTAGATGTCGGCGAGAAGCGAGCCGGGTCGCTCTTCCAGCTCACCGAGATCGAATGCGAGCACGTCGGTGGCCGCGTCGATGCCGTGGTAGACGCGGTTCAGCGCCCGGATTTCTCCTTCGGGAATGAAGCTGATCGAGAGCTCGGCACCGTTCAACTCGGCGGTGCCGAGGGCGGTCCCGGCGGCCCGGCGTACCTGCGATCCCAGATCGGCGAGCGCTGGCCACTCCTCCAGCCGGTTGATGTGAAGGTGGGGAGCGGTCAATCCGCTTACTGCTCTCCGGGACGTCCGGTTTCCCACTCGCTCTCGGACTGGGTCACCACCCCCGGAGCGCGCGAGCCGGATGCGAGGCGGCGCCCCGTCCGTCCGGGCGCCACCGACTCCGTCGCTCCTCCCTCGGTCCGAGAGCGGGCGACCTCATCGACCTTCATGACGCTCCGCACGCCCTCGGCGTCCGCGGGACCCGATGCGGCCTCGGTGGCGGCCGTCGCGCCGGCCTGCGGGTAGTCGATGCGGTGGTGGTACAGACCGGTGAGGACGTGCGCGAACTCCGTCTTTACGCGGTCCAGATCGCGGAACGTGAGGCCGCACTCATCCAACTGCCCTTCTTCCACACGGGCGCTCACGAGCTCGTCGATCAGCGCGCGGATCCGCTCGGGGCTCGGTTCGGACAGCGTCCGCGAGGCCGACTCGACCGCGTCCGCCAGCATGACGATCGCCGTCTCCTTGCTCTGCGGCTTCGGACCGGGATAGCAGAAATCGTTGGGGTCGAAGTCGAGGCTCCCCTCGTCCTCCCGTGCTTTCGCGAGGAAGTAGCGAATCTGCTGGGTCCCGTGGTGCTCTCGTATGAAGTCCTTGAGCACCGCCGGCAGCTTCGCCTCATCGGCGAGCGCGAGGCCTTCGCGCACGTGGTCGCGCAGGATCTCGGCGCTCTGTAGAGGACGGATCCGGTCGTGCGGGTTGAGTCCCTTCGGCTGGTTCTCGATGAAGTACTGGGGTCGCTCGAGCTTGCCGATGTCGTGGTAGTAGACGCCGACCCGGGTGAGCCGCGCCCTCGCCCCGATCGCCAGGCTCGCCGCCTCGGCCAGATTGGCCACGTTGATCGAATGCGCGTACGTGCCCGGGGCCTCTCGCGCCAATCGCCGCAGCAGCGGGCGGTTCATGTCGGCGAGCTCGAGCAGGGTCTGGTCGGTGGTACGCCCCGTCAGCGCCTCGAGCGCCGGGAGCGCCGCACCCATCGCGAGCGCCGTGCACGCCGTCGCCGTACCGAATCCCCACAGGGACGTGGTCGCGAGCTCCCGCCAGTCGAAATGGCCCATCAGAAGCAGAGCCAGGCCGGCGAACACGTACCCGCCGGTGATCAGGGCGATCAGGATCCAGCTCTGCGACCGACGCCGGATCTCGCGTACCCCGAGCGCGCCCGCGGCACCAGCGGCCGCCATGATGAACGGCACGGGCAGTCCTTCGAACGCCGGCTGACCCAGCAGGATCCCTGCGATCGTGGCCACGACGAGAAGTGCGAGGAATCCGTCGAACAACGCTCCGACGAGCAGCGAGGCGAACGCGATGGGAATCAGAGCCGACGGGCTCTCGGCGGCGGCGATGATGCCGGCGACCACGAGCACGAGCGCGATGAGGAAGAAGATCACCGAAACGCTGCGCGCATCTTCGTACACTTCGCGACGGAACGAGTGGATGGCCAGGACGAGGATCCCGAGGAGTGCACCGCTGAACAGGACGACGCCCAGATCGCGCCAGAAGCGTGCGGCGCCGGAGTCGGTGAGTCCCTCCTCGACCAGGTGCGCCCGATACGCCCGCAGCTTCTCCATCTCGACGCGGCCGATCGGCTCGTGCTCCGTGATGATCCGTTCGCCTTCTCGAACGAACCCTGCTGTTCGGTTTCGGTCCACGGCTGCGCGCGCCTGCAAGCGGGCGTCACGGGTCGCGTTGCGATCGAGCGTCAGGGTCGGCTCGCTGAACAGGACGAGCAGAGTGTGGTAGAGGTTCGACCCCGCGGCGAACCCCGGATCCCGGTCGATCGATCGTGCGAAGAACTGGTCCATCGTCACGATCGAGTCGCGCGCCATGAACCGGTCACGGTCCCCTTCGCGGATCACGACGGTCGTCGAGGCCACGTCCTGGACATCGACCGAGTGAGCCACTCCGGGGCGGAGTAGTCCGTCGAATGCCGATGCGACTGCTACCCGCAGACGCTCGCGCCGACGCGCGTCGGCCAGCACCGCGAGCTGGTCCTCCGTCGGGAACGCGACTCCCTGGCGAGTCAAGACCTCGGCGATCCCGGCGCTGATCGCCTCCGGGAGCGCCTCGGGGTCCTCAGTCTCCAGCCCCTCCACGCCCCGCTCCTCAATGAGGCTCACGACCGAGTCGAGGCTGGCGAACAGCGCGTTGGATCTCGCGATCGCGGTGTCGGCAGCGGCCGGGGTCCGGGCAAAGATCGAGTAGATCCCCGCCTCCGCATCACGCCGCTCGGCCTGTAGCTGGGTCTCGGACTTGTACACCGTGAAGGAGGTGCCGGCGATCACGTCCCGATTCGCCACCTCTCCTTCCTCGAGCCCCGCGAACTCGGGGAGCGTCGGCCTGGCGAAGAGCCACGGAAGCAGGAGCGCGATACCCAGCGCGAGCATGGCACGGAACCCGTGGTGGACATAGTCGTCCCGCCAGCCCGCGCTCGGAGGCCGGTTGACGGCTCGCAGGCCGTCGCGTAGGCGCGTCCAGAGGTTCATGATCCACCCTCCGGGTCTTCGGCGGGCTCGTCGTCGCGTGCCGGCCCGGCCGCCTGCTCTCGCCCTGCTGCCGTCCGCTCCTCGTATGCCCGGATGATATCCTTCACGAGCGCGTGGCGAACGACGTCGGTCTCATCCAGGTAAATGAACCCAATTCCCTCGATGTCGCGCAACACCCGCTCGATCTCGAGGAGCCCCGAATCGCCGCGCGGGCGCAGGTCGACCTGGGTCTTGTCGCCCGTGATTACGGTCTTGGAGTTCAGCCCTAGCCGGGTGAGGAACATCTTCATCTGGGCCGCCGTCGCGTTCTGTGCCTCGTCCAGGATGAGGAACGCGTCGGACAGGGTACGGCCGCGCATGTAGGCGAGTGGTGCGATCTCGATCGTCAGGTCCTGGATGGCTCGACGCACTCGTTCCGCTGGCATCATGTCCTGGAGCGCGTCGTACAGGGGCCGCAGATACGGGTCTACCTTCTCGCGGATGTCGCCCGGCAGGAAACCGAGCGCCTCGCCGGCCTCCACGGCGGGCCGGGTGAGGATGATCCTCCGAACGCGTTTCTGGTTGAGCGCCTCGACGGCGGCGGCGACGGCAAGGTAGGTCTTTCCTGTTCCCGCCGGACCGATCCCGACCGCGATGTCGTTGGTCCGCATCGCGGCTACGTATCGCTCCTGGCCCGGAGATCGAGCGCGGATGACTCGTCGGGCGCCGGCCAGCGCGATCTCCTGCTCGGTCTCCTTGGCTCCGTTGATGATCTGACCCACCGGACCGCCGTCGCGCACGAAGCGCTCGACATCCGCCACATCGAACGACCGCTCCATCTTGGCCAGCCGGATCATCCGCTCGGCGGCGGGCGCCGCGCGCCCGACCGCGTCGGGGTGCCCGGAGAGGATGAGCTCGTCCCGACGAAGCACGACCCGACATTCGCATCGCTGTGCCAGGGCCGTCAGATGCGCGTCGTTTACGCCGGCCAGCAGAAGCTGGTCGGCCCCGGTGATCGAGAATCGGTGTTCGATGAGGTCGGAAAGTCCGACCTCGTTCGGCTTCACGCTTATCCTGAACCCCTTTGCCGTTCGGTCACCTAACGCTGCAAGGTGCTTCCCATCATACGGTTACGTCACTGTGCAAGACGAGCCGATGGGTTCCCACGCCGCGTTGGCGCCCGGCTCTTTACCCCTCAGGCGAGAGCTGGATTCCCAGCTCGGCCAGCTCCTCGGACGAAACGGTCGAGGGCGAACCCTCCATCAAGCCGCGCCCCGCGGCCGTCTTCGGAAACGCGATCACCTCGCGGATCGACTCCATCCCGACCATCGTGGCGATCACGCGGTCGAGCCCTACGGCGAATCCCCCGTGCGGAGGCACGCCGTACTTGAACGCCTCCAGCAGGAACCCAAAGCGGCGCTCGACCTCGTCGGCCGGGAGCCCGAGCGTCTCCAGGATCGCACGCTGCAGATCGGGCTTGTGACAACGGATGCTCCCGCTCGCGAACTCCATGCCGTTGTAGACGACATCGTACGCGTGCGCGAGGATGCTCAGCGGTTCTTCGCGCAGCCGGTCCGGATCGGTCTCCGCAGGCATCGTGAACGGGTGATGCGCCGGTACGGGGCGGCCCGTCTCCGGATCCGCCTCGAAGAGCGGGAACTCGACGACCCACAGCCAGTGCGACTCGGTCAGCCGCGTCGCGCCGAGCTCCGCTGCAATCTCGCGGCGGAGCACGTCCAGAGCGGAAGACGTCTCGGCATCGGGGCCGGCGACCAGCGCCACCAGATCGCCCGGCTCTATGTCGAATTGCCGTTCCAACTCGGGAGCCGTCTTCTCCCCGATGAAGCGGGCCGGGGCCCCGGACCAGCCGTCCTCGGTCCGCTTGAGCCACAGCGCGCCTTTGGCCCCGTACTCCCCCGCGCGCTCGTTGTAGTGGTCGAGACGAGCGCGTGACAACGCGGTGCCACCCTTGGCGACGAACCCGCGCACGCGACCCCCGCTCTTAGCCGCGGCGTCGAAGATCCCGAACCCGATCCCGACGAGCACGGGTGTGAAGTCGTGCAGCTTCCAGGGGATTCTGAGATCCGGCTTGTCGGTGCCGTACATCTCGACCGCGTCCGCGTGAGTGAGGCGCGTGAACGGTGTCTCGAGCTCGACGCCGAGCGTGTCCCTCCACATGCGCGCAAACATGCGCTCCGCCACACCGAACACGTCGTCCTGCTCGACGAATGCCATCTCGGCATCGATCTGCGTGAACTCCGGCTGGCGGTCCGCGCGCAGATCCTCGTCGCGCAGGCAGCGGGCGATCTGGAAGTAGCGATCGAAGCCCGCGACCATCAGGAGCTGCTTGTACAGCTGCGGCGACTGGGGGAGGGCGTAGAAGTGGCCTCGCTGCACCCGACTCGGCACGATGAAGTCGCGTGCCCCCTCCGGTGTCTGTCGTGTCAGAAGCGGCGTCTCGACCTCGAGAAACCCCTCCTCGTCCAGCGCCGCGCGCACGGCGGCCGTAGCGCGGTGCCGCACCACGAAGTGATGCAGCATCTCGGGGCGGCGAAGGTCGAGCACCCGGTGCCGAAGACGGAGCTCCTCGGCCGGCAGGTCCTCCTCGGGGGGGACGGCCACGAGTATCGGGAGCGGCGCGGAGGGCGAGAGCCGCTCCAGCTGCCGCACGTGCACCTCCACCTCGCCGGTGGCCATATCGGGGTTTACCGCATCATCGGGGCGCCGGTTCACCTGGCCACGCGCCTGAACGACGTCTTCAGGACCCAGCTCCCCGGCGAGCGCGAGGCAGTCGTCCTCGGTCCAATCCGGTCCGAACGAGAGCTGAACGACCCCGGTTCGATCTCTCAGCTGGATGAAGAACAGTCCCCCCAGATCGCGTCTGCGATGCACCCAGCCGGACAGCGTCACCTCGCGACCCGCCCACTCCGAGTCGAGAAGACCACACCCAGTGTCGCGGTAGCCAGTGCTGAAGGAGATCGGTCGCTCGGGCGAGCTCATTGGCCTGCCATCCGTAGCTTCACAGCCGCGGGCTGGAGCGATATACGCTCCCCGATGCCTCGCCGGTCAGTACCTCGCCTCGCATGGCGTGCTTCATCCCCAGCCAGCGCGGCCACAGGAACGCCGCCAGCCCCAGCGATACCCCGGCTGCGTCCGCGAGCCAGTCCGAGAACGAGGCCTCGCGGAACCGAAGGGTACCCTGGTGCCATTCGTCCGCGGCGCCGAACAACAGACCGGCCAGCAGGCACAGCCACACGGCGAGCGCGGCACGGTACCCCGATACCCACATCGCGCGACCCAGCGTCCACCCCAACCCGCCGTAGAGCAGGACGTGGGCTGCCTTGTCGAGCGGAAGTCCCGTGCGGGCCAGGCCACCCACCGGAAGTCGTACGCTCGTGAGGAACACGATGACGCCCATCCAGGCGATAACCGGCCACCAGGCGCGCGCGACGCGGCTCAACGGGACTCCGCATCTCGAAGGGCCGAGAGGAATTCTCGAGCGGAGTCCGCCGCGACGAGCCTGTTCCGTAGCTTCGCGCTCCGCAGGACCCGACTGATCCGAGAGAGTATCTTCACATGAAGACTCGCTGCCGACTCGGGACCGACGAGCATCAACACGAGGCTGACGGGCCTCGCGTCGAGCGACTCGAAATCGATCGGCTCCGTCGTCGTGCCCGCGACGAGGAGGAGATCATCGACGGACTCGCTCTTTCCGTGTGGGATCGCCACGCCACCGCCGATCCCGGTGCTCAACACCGCCTCGCGGTCCAGAATGGACTTGCGGATCTCCTCCTCATCCTCGGACACGCCGCTCACGGCCGCGAGCAGCGCGCACAGCTCCACGATCACGCCATGCTTGTCGGTGGATTCGAGCGGGATCTTCACCCGATCAGGTGAGAGCAGATCGGCAAGCAGGGGCTGCGACACGAGAGAACGGAACATCTCCTATTGGAGTTCGGCGGCGCCCCGGGCTCGGAACGGAGCGCATATCCGGGGCGTAGAACAGGCCCGAAAGTACACCGCCCGCGGCGGTGCCAGCAAGGAAAACACATGTCCGATCGCGCCCTCGATCCTACGCACACCGGTCTCGGGAGAGCCGCGTCGGCCGCGAGCCAGCGGGCCGAGCTCCTCGGTCTCCCCGCCCCGGAGCGCCATGCGCTGCTCGCGGACTTCATGGCCCGCGAGGGCGAGCCCGCGTACCGATCTAGCCAGATCGAGGAGTGGATCTTCGCTCACCGTGCTCGCTCGTTCGAGGAGATCACGACCCTCCCGGCGGCGCTGCGAGAGCGACTCGACGCCTCCTTCACGCTGACCGCGCTGGAGCCCGCGTACGTCACCCGCTCGCGGGACGGGACCGTCAAGCACCTGTGGCGTCTGGAGGACGGCGAGCAGGTGGAATCCGTTCTCATCCCCGCCGGTGGCCGAACCACGCTGTGTCTGTCCTCCCAGGCGGGCTGTGCGCTCGCCTGCGAGTTCTGCGCGACCGGTCACTTCGGGTTCCGGCGCCAGCTACGGGCGGCAGAGATCGTCGGCCAGTACAGAGATGCGGCCCGCTTCGCAGCGACCGAGCTCGCACCGCGGGCAGGACCGAAGCCGGGACAACACAGCATCTCGAACGTGGTCTACATGGGGATGGGAGAGCCCCTCGCCAACCTGGATGAGGTCCTCGCCTCGCTCGAGGTGTTGAATCGTGGCTTCGGGCTCGGTGCGAGACGGATTACGGTTTCCACGGTCGGGCTGATTCCCGGAATCATGGAGTTGGCCCGGCAACCGGAGTCCTACGAGCTGGCCGTCTCGTTGCACGCCCCTCTGCACGACCTGCGGCTCGAGTTGATGCCGATCGAGCGGCGCTATCCGCTTCCCGAGCTGTTCGGGGCCCTACGCGAGTATCAGGTGCTGAAGAAACGGCGGATCAGCTTTGAGTACACGTTGATCAACGGCGTCAACGATGACGCCGAGCTGGCCGAGGCGCTGGCGGATCTCACGTACGGGCTCACGTCCTTCGTGAACCTGATCCCGTTCAACCCGATTCCCTACCGACCCGACTGGAGTCCGAGTCCGCCATCCAAGATCCGAGCGTTCGCGAAGACCCTCAAGCGCCGGGGTGTCGAGAACGCCGTTCGCACACCGCGCGGCAGAGACATCGCGGCGGCCTGCGGCCAACTAAGGTTAGCTCGGTCGGCCGGCTAGCGCCTACGTTCAACCTGGAAAAGCCGCCTTCGGGCGGGCCGTAACAAGTTGGGCACGCCCTGTGACGCGTCCTTGATACCGCGAGGTCAACACTCGGGTATGGCCACCACGTTCCGGATCGGCGAAAACAGATTTGAGCGGCTCCCGAGTCCCGGAGCGTGGCTGTACGACGCGCTCATGCGGATAAGACCCATTCAATCGCTCTACAATCACGTTGCCGAAGAGCTGACCGCGACGCTTTCCGGGGGCCGATTGTTGGATGCGGGAACCGGGCCCGGGAGATTGTTGCTCGAGATCCACCGGCTGAACCCGACCATGGAGTTGTTCGGCATCGATGTATCATCCTCGATGATCCGCGTGGCGCGGCGGAACCTGGAGGGTATCGACGTGGATTTGCGCGTGGGCAGCATCGCGACCACGGACTACCAGAGCGACTACTTCCACCTCGTGACCTGTACGGGCAGCCTATACCTGTGGGACGCACCGCGGGATGGTATCGAAGAGATCCATCGAATCCTGAAGACCGGGTGTTCCGCGTATCTTTACGAGCCGTACCGGGATTGTGACGCCGAGGAGTTCGAAGCGGCCCTCGAGGACAACCTGCGTCAAGTGAATTGGTTGCTGAGAATGATCGGGCCGTCGTTGTTGAGGAAGGTCCAGGAGACGGCCCAGCGCGTCGAGGACTACCGTCGATTATGCAACTCACGAAGGTGAGTTGAATCCACCGTTCTCGAGCGCTTCTTCATTGCCACGCTGTTTGCCGTGCTATTCCTCGCCGTGCATCGGTCGCGCTTGAACCGGAGGTTCCCCCGGCGAATCGAGTTCGGCGACCCGTCAAGAGAGGACCGCGGGGTCTCTCGCGAAACGACCGTGAGCGCGCCCCTCCCACTCAGAAGGGCCGGCGGGCGCCCCCTCGCCAGCGACCGTAGGCGCGCGCTGGATGCACGTGCACGCATCGATGCGCAGGCGAGCGTGTCGAGAAACGGTGAGGTTGCGCCGCGCGGCTTCCGCGTCGAGCACGAGGTGGTGTCGTCGGCTCTCGTTATTCCGGTGGGAACCGCTCGCGCCAGTCCGCCCCCAGGATCACCGTCGCATCGAGGAACAGGTCCGGGTCGATCGCGTTCGCGACGCTGTCGACGCCGAGCTGGGACGCCACCTGTCGCGCGGCGCCCGGGTGGCCCGACCGATTGAGGACGTATGTGATGGTGTAGTCGAAGTGATCGGCGTTCTCGGCTGAGACGACATCGAAGCCCCGCGCCCGGAGGTGGTCCCGCACGAGGGCCGCCGCACCCTTGTCGCCCGACCCGTTGAGGACCTCGACCTTGAGCCGTGCATCGAGCGATGCCGGCGCCGTGTCCGCCGCCGGGGCTCCATCCAGCCGCGTTCCCCTCCACTCAATCCAGAATGAGCCGATGAGCGTGCCGACGCCGATCAGGACCAGGCTCACCAGCGCCACCTCGAACCGATCAGCGATCCGACGCTTGCGTCGAGTGACTCTTCGTGTCTTCCGCCGCTTCATCCCCGCTGGCCTCCCGTGCCGTCCCCCAGGAGCCGGCAATGGTTCGCCGGTCGCCGTAGCGCTATTCCTCGGCGCGCCCTTCCCGCGCCAACCTGTTCCAGAACTCTATCGTCGTCTGGAGGATCGGCAAGCTCTGGTCCAACAAGTGTCCGATTCGGCCCGTGACGACCTCCCGCAAGACCGGGCCCCGGTGTTTCGGCAGGCGGTCACGAAGCGCCGCCGCCCAATCGGAGTCGCGCTTCCTGCCGGGTTCGAGGTAGTCCGCCAGGTAGAGAAGCTCTCCGAGCAGATCCAGATCGGCGTGTCCGGTGGAATGGTAGGCGATCGCGGTCAACACGGACTCGTCCCGTACGCCCTCGCGCCGCAGGCGAGCGGCGCACGCCGGCCCGTGCAGCACCGGATCCGGCCAGGCCTCCCCGGGCTCCAGGAGGTCGCGCAGCTCCGCGGGGTCGGCATGCTTGAGCGCATCGTGCAGGTGCCCTGCGGCGCGCCACCATCAGTGGGCTTACGGTGTCGCCTCTTCCTGGCCGGTATGTCACAGCGATGAGGGCCCCGCCAGCGACGCGTTGTCGATGAGACGGGTCGTCCCTACGCGGGCCGCGATCGCACACACGTCCTCGGGGCCGGCGGTCTCGGGAGGCTCGAGTCCATCCGGGTCCACGATGTCGGCGTATTCGACCTCGGCGCCGGCGTCCTCCAACTGGGCCCGCACGAGCGCTTCCAGGGCGGCGCGGTCGTGTTCCCCGGCGGCGAAGCGCTCGCGCACCCGGCGGAGCGAGCGCGACAGCGAGAGCGCCGTCTCCCGCTCGACGGCGCTCAGGTACGCGTTCCGCGAACTCAGCGCGAGCCCGTCCGGTTCCCGCACCGTGGGCGCGACCAGGATTCGGATCGGGAAGTGAAGCTGCTCGACCATGGCGCGGATGAGCACCGACTGTTGAAAGTCCTTCTGGCCGAACACCGCCAGGTCGGGCTCCACGATGGCGAACAGCTTGCCCACGACCGTGAGCACGCCCCGGAAGTGCCCCGGGCGGCCAGGCCCGCACAGCCGGTCGCCGAGCGGCCCGGGCTCGACCCAGACGGTCTGTTCCGCGGGGTACATCTCCGCGGTCGTGGGAACGAACGCCGTTCCGGCGCCGCGAGCGCTCGCCAGATGGAGGTCCCGGTCGAGGTCGCGAGGGTACTCCTCGAAGTCTTCCGCAGGCCCGAATTGCGTGGGGTTGACGAAGATCGAGACGATGACGGTGTCGGCGTGAGCGGCCGCGACGTCGATCAGGCTCAGGTGCCCTTCGTGCAGCGCCCCCATTGTCGGTACGAAGGCGACCGCCTTCTCCTCGCGTCTCTGCGTGGCACGCCACGCTCGCACGTCCGCGACGGTTCGCAGGACGTGAGCTGGAGAGGGAGATCCGGATTCCGCTCCGGGGGAGGAGGGCTCAAGCGACGTCAACGTCGTAGCGCTCGCTCTCGTCCGGATACTCGCCGGCCCTCACGGCATCCACGAACGCCGCGACCCCATCTCGCGCGGCCTCGCCGAGCTCCGCGAAACGACGAAGGAACTTCGGGCTGAATTCTTCGTTCAGACCCAGCATGTCGGGCAGCACGAGCACCTGACCGTCGCAGCCGTTCCCGGCTCCGATCCCGATGGTCGGGATCTCGAGGGCCAGGCTGATCTTCGTGGCCAGGTCGGTCGGGACCATCTCGAGCACCATGCTGAAGCACCCCGCTTCCTCCAGCGCGCGGGCCTCCTCCTCCAGGCGCTTGGCCTCGTCCGCTTCGCGGCCCGTGAGCCGGTAGCCGCCGAGCTTGTGGACGGCCTGCGGCGTGAGGCCGATGTGGCCCATCACGGGGATGCCGGCCGTTACGAGGGTCCTGACCCTGCTCAGGGTCTCCGCGTCGCCTCCCTCGATCTTGACCGCCTCGCACCCGGTCTCCTTCAGGACGCGCCCGGCGTTTCGGAGCGCCTCTTCGTCGCTCACCTGATACGAAAGGAAGGGCATGTCGAGGATCAGCATCGGGCCTTCCAGCCCACGCCGAACAGCGGACGTGTGGTGGATCATCTCGTCGAGCGTGACCGGAAGCGTGCTCCGATACCCGAGCACGACCTGGCCGAGCGAGTCCCCGACGAGCACGGCGTCGATGTCCGTCTGGCTCAGGATGCGGGCGAACAGGTAGTCGTAGCACGTAAGGATGGCGATTCTCTCCCCGTCCGCCTTCATGCGCTGGAAGTCGCGGACGGTCACGGCCTTGCGGCTCTCTCGTCCGGCGGTCGCGTCGGATTGCTTGCCCATCGCTCAGATCCGTTTGTGGGGTGGAAGCAAGTGCACGAATATACCGGGTCGACCTGGCCACCGCAGGCCAGGATCGCCGGCACTTCGACTCGCCGAGCGCCCGATGCCCGTTCGTTACGATCCGCTCCTCACGGCCGCCCTCGCTCAGGAGATCAGAGCCCGGTGGGAGGGAGTCCGCGTAGCTTCGCTGGCCCTTGATCCGGCCCGGCGGGTGGGGGAGCTGCGCTTCGAGGATGGCTCGGCCCTCCTCGCCACACTGCATCCGCAGGCGGGGCAGCTACTGGCTGTGGAGCCTCTGCTCTCCGCCGAAGGTCTTCGCTTCCGGCGGTTGTTCCTCAGCGCCGTCGAGGCGCCGCTGGACGAGCGAGCCCTGCTCCTCACGCTCTCGGACGCGTCCTCCAACCCGCGGCACCGTATCTCTGCCGAGCTCCAGACGAACCAGTGGAACTTGTTGTTCCTGTCGCCAAGGGGCGACGCCCAGCCGGGGACAGACCAGATCGAGTGGCGAATCGACCGCGTCCTCTGGCGGCGAGTCATCCGCGAGCGCCGTCTGGAGCCCGGCGCTACGTACGCAGCGCCCGCCAACCCCCGCCGCGGCGCCGCGAGGCCGCGGGATGTGGAGGCCTGGATGGCGTCGCTGGCTTCCGTCGAACCCGCCGACCGAAGGGGGGCCGCACTCCGGGAATGGGCCTACCTGAGCGCGCTGAACATCGATTGGGTGCTCGGGACGGCCGTGACCGACTCCGACGAGAGTGCGCTTCGCGAGGCGTTCTCCCGATACGAGAGCTTGCTCGAGGAGTGCTCCACGGGAGGTGCCTGGCTGCTCGAGCGGACGCTGGGGTCGCAACCGTACGCCTCGTCGCTGGAGGAGCCCGGTGCGGTGGCCATGCCCTCCCTGCTGGACGCGATGCAGGCGTCGACCGAGGCGGCGGGCGGCGTCGGGAGTCTCCTCGCGCTCGGCGCGGCGGGCGGCGAGGTAGAGCCCGAGACGGACGATGAGGCCGCGCACCTGGGCGCGGCTCTTGCGAGTCGCGTGAAGCGCATCGAGCGCCGGCTGGCCGCCCTCGAACGAGAGCGAGAGGCAGCCCGGTCGCCTGAGGAGCCTCGGTTGAACGGCCAGCTGATTCTCGCCCACAAGCCGTCCATCAGGCGTGGGATTCCGACGGAGATCGCCGAGAACGAGCGGCGGCTGGAAACCCTCAGGGCCGGGGCCGAGACGCTTGCAGGCGATGGGCCGAGCGAGGAGTTGTGGGAGCTCGTGGGACGCACGCCCGCCTCGGGGCGCGAGCCCGGACGTGCGGGCCCCGAGCCCCGCCTTCCGTACCATCGCTTTCGCTCGACCGGAGGTCTCGAGATCCGCGTCGGCCGCGGCGCGCGCGACAACGATGCGCTGACGCTGCACCACTCGTCACCCGAGGACATCTGGATGCACGCGCGGCAGGTGCAGGGCGCGCACGTGATCCTCCGATGGGGACGAAAGGAGGAGAACCCGGCGCAGCGCGATCTGCTCGAGGCGGCCACGGTCGCGGCCGTGCACAGCGGCGCCCGTCACAGCGGGACCGCGGCGGTCAACTGGACTCGGCGCAAATACGTCCGCAAGCCGCGCAAATCACCGCCGGGCAGGGTGGTGGCGGAGCGCGTGCAGACGGTCTTCGTGGAGCCGGACGAGGGTCTGGTCAAGCGCCTCCGGCTAGAGTCCTAGGTTTACGTCGCGGGTATGTCGCTCACCTTGGGCGCGCTCCGGGGCGCCCCGATGAGGGAGTGAGCCGAAACGCTCGGACCCGGGGACAAGACATTTCAGCTGAAACTTTTCAGATAAAATGTCCCCATCGGCGTACGAATTGGCCTTCTTTTTGGCCTTCTTTCGAGGCCGGGGCCGCTCGTTGGGGTCAGAGGCAGGATGACCGTCGTTCAGCCTCCGGGATCGAGAGCGTGCGAGCATCCTGTGACCTGGACCTAGGGAGCCCCTCGGTCCTCGACCGCGGTCGCCAGCGCCGCGTCTTCCGAGTGCCGCAACCCGCGTACGCGCCGGATCGCGGCCACCGCCTCGAACAGGAGCCAGATCTCGAGCACGAAGATCGCGCCTCCGACCACGAGCAGGAGCGTCTGACTCTCGCCCGCGAACCGGCGCAAGTTCAGGATCATCGCCCAGGTGGTCATGATGAGCAGGAAGGTCATGGGGATGATCGTCACCCACACGGGCCGCTTCTGGCGAAACAGGAACAGCGTGATGATCAGGAGGCTGAGACCCGCCAGTAGCTGGTTGGTCGTGCCGAACAGCGGCCAGATCCGCATGCCGCCGGCGCCCCGGTCCAGGCCGAGGGCGAGGAGCGCGCATGCGACGACCGCGACCAGGGTCGCTACCCAGCGATTCTGGACGAGCTTGACCCGATACTCGACGCCCAGCTCCCCGATGATGTAGCGCTGGAGTCGGATGCTGGTGTCGAGCGTGGTGGCAGCGAAGCTGATCACGACGACCGCCGCGAAGATCGTGGCGACCCGGCTGGGGATCCCGATTCCCTCCGCCAGTACGCCCACCCCGTTCACGAACGCGGCCGTCGCGCCGGCCGAGGCCGAGGCCCAGCTGCCGTAATGTGTGTGCCAACCGTCGAGCCCCACGAAGACCGCGAAGCCGGCCGTGCACGCGATGATCGACGTGACGGCGAGCGTCCCCTCCCCCAGCGCCCCACCGTACCCGACGTAGCGCGCGTCCGTGTCCTTGTTCAACTGCTTGGAGGAGGTCCCGGAGCCCACGAGCCCGTGGAACCCGCTGATGGCGCCACACGCGATCGTGATGAACAGCAACGGGAACCAGCTGGGCGCGTCGCCGGGGAGGTTCGTGTTCACCGCCGGCGCGACCACCTCCGGGTTCGTCACGATGACCCCTGCACCGATGATCCCGAGCGCCACGAACAGCTGGTGGCCGTTCACGTAGTCGCGCGGCTGGAGGAGTAGCCACACGGGCAAGACCGAGGCGAAGAAGGTGTAGATGAACAGGACGATGATCCAACCCACGCGTTGCCCGTCCGCGTTCGCCGCCTCCGCGGCCACGGCCGCGTCCCCACCTGCCGCCGTCAGCTGTGCCTCGGTGGGCCCGAACCCGATCAGGTCCGGTAGCTCGAAGGGTACGTATTGACCGAACCAGATCATCAGGTAGAGGACCGCCAGCGCCCCGAGCGACGGCAGCAGGATCCCCGCCCCGGTTCGATAGATCAGGAAACCCACGATGAGGGCGACGACGAGCGACCCCCACACGGGGAGCACGGCACCCGGGTTCCCCATGAACAGGTTGGCGATGATGACCGCGAACACCGCGTTCACCATGAGCAACAGGAAGAAGATCAAGAGGAGGAACAGCACCCGCGCGCGGTCACCGACGATCGACTCGGTGAGCGTGCCGATGGAGCGGCCCTTGTGCCGGGTCGAGATCCACAGCGTCCCGAAGTCGTGCACGGCTCCCGCGAACACGGTCCCGATCGTCACCCACAGGAACGCCGGGAGCCAACCCCAGATGACCGCGATCGCCGGGCCGACGATCGGCGCCGCCCCCGCCACGGATGTGAAGTGGTGCCCGAACAGCACGTGCTTGTTCGTGGGGACGTAGTCCACCCCGTCCTCGAACTCGTGGCTCGGCGTGACGAAGTCGGGATCCAGCTGATAGATGCGGCGGGCGATGAAGCGGGAGTACACGTGGTATCCCGTGAGGAACGCCGAGACACCGACGACAAGGAGTACGATCGCGCTCACCGCCCCTCCTCCATGCGGTCGCCCCACTCGGGCGGGGCCGGGCGTATCCCGCCCGCCAGCTCCTTGAGGGCGTCAATTCCCACTGGATCGGTCTCCTGCAGGTGGACGCAGAGGACTGGCCAATCTCCGAGGTCACGCGAGATCCTCGCAAGGTAGAGCGCCTCGCGCTCCCTTCGGGCCTCCATGAACGCCGCGCCACCATCTTCGACGGCTGGAGGCGGAAGTACCTGGTTTACGATGATCGCCCCGACCGGAATTGCGTGACGCGAGAGCGTCTCCACCGCCTTCTCGGTCTCCCAGATGGGGAGTCGCTCGGGGATCACCACGAAGATGAACGCGGCCCGCTCCGGGGCGGTCAGCGTCTGACGGGCGCGGTGAAAACGGGCGCGCCGATCCTCGAGCGCGGCGAGGACCGGGTCCTCTCGCTCGGCATCGGATGCGGCCGACCCCGCCACGTTCCTCCACATGCGCGTGAGCGCCCCGACTTTCTTGCGGCGTTGGATCATGCCGGTCATCCACGCCGTCATGAGCTCGGGGAGCGAGAGCAAACGGAGCGTCTGACCGGTCGGCGCCGTGTCGAACACGATCCGGTCGAAATCCTTCCCTTCCTCCTCGAGGATGCGCGTGAATCGCTCGAACAGGGCAGCCTCCACGGCTCCCGGGGAGACGCGAGCGATGTCGATCTGACGCTCGACCTCGGCGACCAGGCGCGGTGGCGCCGCGGTAGCGACACGAGCTTTGACCTCCTCGATGTACCGGTCCGCCTCACGCTCAGGATCGAGCTCCATCGCCCAGCAATCGGCGATCACGGGGCGGGGCTCCGCGCCGAGATCGGCCTGCAGGATGTCTCCGGTCGAGTGAGCCGGGTCGGTGGACACGAGCAGCGTACGGTGGCCCCGCGCCGCCAGGCCGAGCGCCGCCGAGGCCGCCAGCGTGGTCTTTCCGACGCCCCCCTTCCCCCCGAAGAAGAGGATGGGCCGGTCCGGGAGCACGCTATCGGGGCTCAGCAACAGCGGAAACCTCCCTCCGGCGGGTGCTCGAGCCCCATCCGGAGGTGCCAGGTGTGAAACGCCTCCAGCAGCTCCGGATACAGCTCGAGCGTATAGAACTGGACCGGGTTGGGCACACCGAGAAGGTCGGAGAATCCGACGAGCAGGAAGAGATCGTGTTGGCGCAGGTATTCCCGGTGAATCGCCGAACGGTAGGGGGCGATGTACATGCCCTCGTAGATCTCGCGAGCGGCACGAAGCCAGCGCCGCACGTTGCCGGGGCCTCGGTCCCTGTCCTCTGGTGCGGAATTCACGCCCGTATTATCGGCAGGCGGGACGTCGGCGTCGAGGCGAGGTGGCCGCGGATGCGGCGGACCGGGTGGCGGAGGTACGTCCTTCGCGGGTTACGAGGCGCAACCGTCTGAGGCGGTCAGAAGAGCCCGAGCGCCCAGCCGATGACCGCACCCCCCAGTACGAGCCAGACGCTGCCCACTTTCCCGATCAGCCCGGCTGCGGCGGCCGCGAGACCGATCGCCCACGCCCGCCAATCCACGAGCGTGGCCACGCCGAGGCTCACGGTGACGGCGGCGATCAACCCGACCGCGCTGGCGTTCACGGCATCCAGAAACGCGGCCGTCCACGCCGACTCGCGCAGCCGGGGCACCAGCGGACCCAGGATCGACACGAACACGAACGACGGGAGGAAGATGCCGATGGTCGCGACGACCGCGCCCGCCGGGCCCGCCGCCAGGTAGCCGACGAAAGTCGCGGTCGAGAGCACCGGTCCCGGGGTGAACTGGCCGATCGCGATCGCATCGAGGAGCTCGGGTCGCGTCAGCCAGCCATAGCGCCCCACCACATCGCCCTCGAGGAAAGCGACGAGGACGTAGCCGCTCCCGTATAGCACGGCCCCGACCTTGAGGAAGAACAGCCCCAGGGTCCAGAGCGGAGCGCCGGCGGCCATCCACCCGGCGGCCACCGGAGGGGCGAGGAGGACAGCCGCCGGACCCGGGTGCCCCCCCTCTTCCTCGTCGGCACGCTCGTCCTCATCGACACCCCCGTCCTCATCGGCACCCTCATCCTCATCGGCACGCTCGTCGCGATCGGCTTCGCCGGCATCCGCGAGGTCGGGCGGCGGTCCCACAGTGGGGCCGGATCTGCGGCTCCAGGGGCGCGCCGCCAGGGTGCCGAGCAGGCCGCCCGCGAGGAGAGCCAAGATCTCGTTCACGCCCGCGAGCGCGGCCAGCGCCACGGCCGCACCGAGCCCGGCGAGAGGCGCGGTTCGCGCCGCCACGCGCGCCAGCCGCCAGAGTGCGATCAGGATCACGGCCAGGACCGCAGGCTTGATCCCGAACAGGAAGGGTCCGACCTCCGGGCGGGCACCGTACCGGAGGTACGCCCATGCCAGAACGCCCGTGATGAGGGCTGCCGGGCCGATGAAGCACGCCCCGGCGACCACCAGCCCGCGCGTCCCGGCTCGCCGCCACCCGACGTGCATGGCCATCTCGGTCGAGTTGGGGCCGGGGATGAGGTTCGTCGCGCCGAGGATGTCCAAGAAGGCAGGTCGCGACAGCCAGCGGCGGCGGGCCACGACCTCGTCCTCCATCATGGCCACGTGGGCGGCCGGTCCGCCGAACGCCAGGAACCCCAGCTTCAGGAAGAGGCGCGCGAGGCTCCCCAGGCGCCCGTCTTCCTCCCCCGCCCGGGTGGAACCCGTGTCGGGGATCTCCTCAGTCACCGGGATCCCCGTGCACAGCCCCGGCCAGCTCGTGCGCCAGAGCGGCGAACGAATCTTCGCCCCGCTCAAGGGCGGCGATGAGGGCGGATCCCACGACTACTCCATCCGCGATCGCGGCCACGGCTCTCGCCTGCTCGGCCGTCGAGATTCCGAAGCCGACGGCGACCGGCAGCTCGACCAGGCGTCTCAGCTCCTCGACCTTGCTCCCCAAGCCCTCGTCGAGGCTTTCGCGCGCCCCGGTCACACCGAGACGGGATATGTAGTAAAGGAAGCCCGATGCGTGTCCGACGATCGTCTCGAGTCGCGCCCTCGGAGTCGTGGGGGCGACCAGCGGAATCAGGTCGAGCTTCGAGGCGGCCAGTCGACCTTCCAGGTCGGGGTGTGTCCCGACCGGCAAGTCGGTGATCAACAGGCCCGCCGCCCCGGCGGCCTCGGCTCGCTCCAGGAACCTCTCGACCCCCATGCGCAGGACGGGGTTCAGATAACTGAAGATCACGATCGGGGGCAGGTCGGCGGAGAGTCCACGCACCAGATCGAGAGTGCTCTCGAGCGTTATCCCTCCCTCGAGCGCCCGCCAGCTCGCTCGCTGGATCGTCGGTCCGTCGGCGAGCGGGTCGCTGAACGGCACGCCCAGCTCGATCACGTCGGCGCCGGCGCTCGCGAGGGTGGCAAGAAGTCCCGGTGTGGCCTCGGGCGTCGGGAACCCATGCGTGAGGAACGGGATGAATCCCGCGCGACCGTCTCGGCGAAGCTCGATCATGCGTCGCCGTCGGGTTGGCCGCCGCCTGATCCATCGAACCCGGGTCCGCGCGCGAGCGTGTCGCTCCTGTCGGGCTCGAGCTCGACCCCGAGACCGTCGGCCATCCGATTTACGAACGCGTAATACGCCGTGATGGCGCAGATATCGTGGATCCCGCGATCGTCGAACCCGTGCGCGCGCAGGGCATCGACGTCCGCTTCTCCGATATCACCGGGCGTCAGCGTCAGCTTCACGACGTAATCCAGCATCGCGCGGTCGGGCGGCGTCAGGTCGGCACCCTCCCGATCGATAGCCAGCGCGGTGAGAAGCGCTTCTCGCGGCTCCGGGGTCATCCCCTTGGCTTCCAGCAGTCGACGGAGACCCTCCCCGTGGTGCAGCAGTCAGTACTTGCACCGATTCTCCGCCGACACGACGACAGCGATCATCTCGCGCTGGATTCGAGTGAGTGGCCCCTTCGCGTACATCAGCTCGCGATACAGATCGTAGTGCTGGCGCATGGTGTGGCTGTGTACGCCGTGAATGCGGACGATGTTGTCGTGGTCCGGCACCCGGTCTTCGGGTGGGATCTCGTCCTCGTTCACGTAATCGATGAATGCCATTCGGTGGACCCCCTCGGGTCGACGATTCAGCTGTCAGTCCGAGACTGAGGAGCTCTGGAGACCCGCCGGGAGCTTCCGGCCGATCAGCGCCGCCACCTCTCCGACGTCCTTGTCGCCCCGGCCGCTCAGGCACACGAGCACATCGCGGCCCGCCCAGCGTTCCTTCTCCGCCGCCAGCCGCGCGAGCGCGTGCGCGCTTTCGAGGGCCGGGATGATGCCCTCGTGGCGACACAGCGCCTCGAAGGCCTCGAGCGCCTGTGCGTCGGTGACCGATTCATACCGGACGCGGCCGCTGTCGCGGAGCTGCGAGTGCTCCGGGCCGACGCCGGGGTAGTCCAGCCCCGCCGAGACCGAGTGTGCCGGCTTCACCTGTCCATCCTCATCCTGCAGCAGATAGCTGTACGAGCCGTGCAGCACCCCCGGGATCCCGGCGCCCAGCGAGGCGGCATGGCGGCCCGTATCGACCCCTTCGCCCGCCGCCTCGACGCCGACGAGCTCGACCTCGCCCCGACCCAGAAAAGCGGTGAACAACCCGATCGAATTGGACCCGCCGCCGACGCACGCAAAGGCGGCTGCGGGCTCGACCCCGCGGGCCGTCATTTGCTCTGAGGCCTCGTCCCCGATCACCCGCTGGAAGTCGCGCACCATCTCCGGATATGGCGCCGGCCCTACGACCGAGCCGATGATGTAGTGCGTCGTCTCGACCGTCTCGACCCAGTCTCGAATGGCCTCGTTGGTGGCGTCCTTCAGCGTGCGCGTGCCGCTGTCTACCTGACGCACTTCCGCCCCGAGGAGCCGCATGCGCTCCACGTTGAGGGCCTGACGGCGCATGTCCTCCTTGCCCATGTACACGACGCACTCGAACCCGAACAGCGCGCACGCGGTCGCCGTGGCCACGCCGTGCTGGCCCGCCCCGGTTTCGGCGATGACCCGCTCCTTCCCCATACGCCGGGCGAGCAGCGCCTGTCCCACCGTGTTGTTGATCTTGTGGGCCCCCGTGTGGCACAGGTCCTCGCGCTTGAGCCACACGCGTACGCCGCCCAGAGCGTCGCCAAGTCGTCGGGCTTCGTACATCGCTGTGGGGCGCCCCGCGAACTCGCGCAGCAGCTGGTCGAGCTCGCGCCGGAATTCGGGGTCGGAGCACGCCGCCGCCCACGCGGCGCTCAACTCATCCAGCGCCGGAATCAGCGTTTCGGGTACGAAGCGCCCGCCGTATGAACCGAACCAGCCGTCTCCACCAGGGGCGGTCAGCGTGTCGCGCTCGTCGGGCATCGAACCCCTTTCTATGGGCTGTGCTTCGATCGGCTGCGGTTCGACCGGGCTAGGCTCCGGCCGGGATCGCGCTCTCGCCGGCTTCGACCGGCTCGAACCGGCCCTGGAAGAACCGGAGCTTGTCCGGCTCGTACACGAACCTGAGCCCCTGGATCTCGTCGCGCTTCTCGTACAGCCGGATGATGCCGTCCGCCACGGCCCTCATGTGGTCTCGCGTATACACCCGGCGAGGAATCGTCAGCCGCACGAGCTCAAGCGGAGGCCGATAGTTGTCACCGGTCTCGGGATCGCGGCCTTTCGAGACGTTTCCGCGCTCCATCGCTCGCACCCCCGTCTCCACGTAGATCTCGGCCGCCAGCCGCTGGGCCGGATACTCATCCTGGTCGATATGGGACAGGAAGCGCTTCGCGTCCAGGAAGATGGCATGGGTCCCCGGCGGCGTGACGATGGGTACGCCGGCGTCCAGGAGCATCTGACCGAGCGCCTCGGTCTGGCGGACTCGAGACCGGATGTACCGATCGTCCAGCATCTCCTGCACGCCGACCGCGATGGCCGCCAGGTCGGAGGCCGCCAGCCCTCCATCGGTGACCTTCCCCTCGTAGATGCGAATCTTCTCCTCCGCGAGCTCCCGCCACTCGGCGTTGTCCTTGAACGCCAGCAGGCCACCGATGTTGATCAGGAAGTCCTTCTTCCCCGACACCGTGCACCCGTCACCGTACAGGAGCATTTCGCGCAGGATGTCGCGCACGCGCGTACTCTCGTAGTGCGGGTCCCGCTGCTGGATCATGTAGGCGTTCTCCACCATGCGGGTGGCGTCGAAGAACACCGGGATGTCGTGGCTGGAGCAGTAGGCGTACACCTCCCGCATGTTGTCCATCGACACGGGCTCGCCCCCGGCCATGTTCACCGAGTGCTCGAACGAAATGTAGGAGATCTTCTCGGCGCCGTGCTCTTCGACCAGAGCCTCGAGCTTGGGCAGAGCGATGTTCCCCTTCCACGGGAAGTCGCTCTGCGGATCGTGAGCCTCATCCACGATGACGTCCCGGAAGATCCCCCCCGCAAGCTCCTGGTGGAGCTTCGTAGTGGTGAAATACATGTTCCCGGGCACGATCTGACCCGGCTGAATCATGATCTCCGAGAGTATTTGTTCGGCCGCCCGGCCCTGGTGCGTGGGGATGATGTGCTCGTAGCCCGTGGCCTCGCGCAGAACGTCCACCAGGTGCAGGTACTCGTCGGACGTGGTCGGGGTCGCACGCGCCCCATCGTAGGCCGCCCACTGATCGGTGCTCATCGCCGACGTGCCCGAGTCGGTCAGCAGGTCGATCGTGACATCGGCCGAGCGGAGGAGGAACGTGTTGTATCCCGCCTCGCGGATGGCCTGCTGCCGTTCTCGCCGACTCAACCGCCCGATGCGCTCTACGGTGTGGATCAGGAAGGGGTAGGTATCGAACTCGTATGGCTCGAGGTCCGAGTACACCCACCGGTACCGCATCTGGTCCCGCCAGCGCCCGTCTCGCGCCGGCTCGAGAGGCGGAACCATCTCCCGCTGCCGATACAGGCTGATGATCGCGTCCGCCACCTGGTCCAGTTGCCGGCTCGTCATCGCCAGGCGCGGGATCTGTACCGGGACGATCTGATCGCGGCCGACTCGACCGTGAGCCAGCGCCCGTACGCCCGACATCTCGTATAGGGCGGCCGAAAACGCGTCCTGCTGGAATCGCTCGAGATGGGGGAAGAAGGCGTCGGCGCGGACGTACGCCCCGTCACACCCGCGCTCGCGCGGGACACCCGCGCCCCGCAGACGCTCGCTGAAGCGCTCCGTCTGCTGCATCACCCACTGCACCTCATCCTCCAGGCACATCTCCTCGAGGCCGCGAGCGAGGACCTCCATCGTTCGTCCGGCCATGCCGCCGTAGGTGTGGAGACCTTCGTAGACCACCACCTCGTTCATGAAGTGCTCGTGGTCCTGCGGGTTGTCGGTGGCCAGCAATCCGCCGGTGGGGCACTTGGGGTCCTGTGCGCCGTCGATCTGGAACACGTGCGCCGTCTTGGCGATCTGCTTCACGAGGGCCGCGATGCCGTGCGAGGCCACCCCGGGCTCGTGATGTTGGATGTACCAGGCGTTCTCGATCACCCGCGATCCGTCCAGGACGAGCCGTACCCCGTATCGGTCCGCGAGCGCGCGCACCGCTCGCAGGTTCCCGAGGCTGAACGGGTGCTGCCCGTCCGCGAACGCGTGCACGCTGATGAGCGCAACGTTCCCCTCCTCGAGGGTCTCCTCCAGGCGGGCGAGATCGACGCTACCGGTGAAGATCTCTTCGCTGTGATCCCGAATGTCCGGGACACTCACCTGGCGCGGAGCCAGAATGTCGGTCCGCGTGCGAGCGTTCGAAGGGACCACCGAGCCCGCCGGGACCATGGTGGCCGTCACCAGCTTGACGCACCCGAGAATGTTGTGCGTGGGACACACGTAGGTATGCCCCAATACGTCGCGGACCGCGTTCTTCAGGTGCTCGAAGTTTCTGGCCCCGGCGTAGGCCTCATCCCCGATCAGCTGCCCCGACAACTGCTCCTGGGTCATGGCGCTGGTCCCCAGGGAGCACATGTCGAAGCCGACCTGTGAGGGAGTCAGGTTGAAGACGTTGAAATGCGCCTCCGCCAGGTACTTCTTGCGCTCCTGAAGGCTGGGGAACGACGCGGGGCGAACCGTCTTTATCTTGTGAGGCTCGTGAACGAGCGATCGTATCATGCGAATCTCCTCCCACCGACCGTCTCCGGAGCGGCCCGATACGTGAGCCGCGGGTCGCACGCGCAATATGACGGCCTTTTTGGGATGCGAAAGACGGCTGACACGGCCCTCGGAGGATTCTCGGGGCCGGTCCCGGGATCGGCTTTTGGCCCGGGCTGCAGAACAGTCTCAGAGGGAGCGAGCCGCGCTCACGAAGCGCTCGATGAGTGTAGGGTCTTTCTCGCCTGGAGCACGCTCGACACCGCTGCTCACATCGACGATCGAAGGACGCGCGCGCCGGATCGCGTCGCGGACATTCTCGGGCGTGAGTCCGCCCGCCAGCACGAACCGTGGTCGCACGACGCCGTCTCCCGGTGCATCCGCAGGCCGCGCCTCGTCATCCGAGGCGAGCTGCTCCCGCAATGGCGCGATCCACTCGATGGGAAAGCCGGTGCCGGTGCCACCGGCGGCCGCCCCCGAGAACCCCTCCACGAGGATCGCATCCACGGCGCCGGCGTAGCGATCCAGCCCCGCGGCGAGCTCCTCGGCGGTGCGGGGGCGGAGGGCCTTCCACACCTCGAGGCCCGCTTCTCGCAGAGCCGCGCACGACTCGGCCGGCTCGCGGCCGTGGAGCTGCACGATATCCAACCCCGTCACCTCCCGTATGGAAAGGACCTCGTCGTCGCCGGCGTCCACGAAGACGCCGACGGCACGCAGGCGGCCACGGGCAGGCGCGAGGATCTCGGCAGCTTCGGCAGGCGTGACGCGACGCAGGCGCTCGGCGAACACGACACCCGCGTAGGCGGCTCCCGCGTCCGCAGCGGCCATCGCGTCCACGGGCCTTCGACACCCGCAGATCTTCACCCGGACCACGCCGTGTCCCCGGCTTCTTCCCCGTCGAACGGCGTCCCGGCCGGGTCTTCGCACCCTGCCCGGGGGCGTCTTCGATGACCGGCCAGCTCTTCGACACCACGGCGCGGATCGCTCTTCATGAGCCAGCCTCCCACGAGTACGGCGTCGGCTCCGGCCCGCCCCGCACGCTCTACGTCCGCTCCACCGCGGACACCGCTCTCCGCGACCGCGATCACGTCGCCGGGGATCTCTTCGATCAAGTTCAGGGACGCTTCGAGATCCACATCGAACGTCTGCAGGTCGCGCGCGTTCACGCCCACGATGCGGGCGCCGGCATCCAGGGCGCGCTCGATCTCAGCCGCATCGTGTGCCTCGACCAGCGCGGACATGCCGAGGTCCTCGGCCCCAGCGCGCAACTCGCGCAGGGTGCCGTCGGAGAGCGCCTTGACGATGAGCAGAACCGCATCCGCGCCCGCCGCCCTCGACTCGTATAGCTGCAGGGGATCGATGAGAAAGTCTTTCCGGAGGAGCGGCAGCCCGGACGCGTCGCGGGCGCGTCGCAGGTCCGCGAGCTCTCCGCCGAAATAGGGACCGTCGGTGAGAACCGAGGCCGCCGCCGCTCCACCCCGCTCGTACGCCCGGGCCACGCCCGCGACGTCGGCGTAGGGATTGATGTCACCCTCGGAAGGTGACCGCCGCTTGAATTCCGCGATCACCGAGACGGATCCCGGGGCGCGAAGCGCCGCGTCGAATCCGCGCGGCGGGCCGGCAGCGGCGGCCGCGGCTTCGAGATCCGCGGCGGCCCCGGCGAGCCACGCGACCTCGGCTCGCTTGCTCTCGATGATCTCGTCGAGGATCAATTCTCCACCGCGTAGGACGCCTCTACCTGATCCAGCACGCGCTCCAACTCCGATTGCGGATACCACCTGCCGCGCAGCATGACGCCCACACGATCGCGCGTGCGGGAGACGTTTTCCAGCGGATTGCCAGCCAATAGGACGAGGTCCGCCTGCATCCCCGGACCGATCGTGCCCCAATACTCGAGCTCGCCGAGGGCCCCGGCCGCCACCCAGCTCGCGGCAGACAGCGCCTCGTAGGGCGTGAGACCCGCGCCGACCAGCAACTCCAGCTCGCGGTGCAGGGATTCGCCCCATACGGCGCCCGGGACGGCCGTCACGTCGGTGCCCGCGAGGATCGGGACCCCGGCGCGCGACAGCTCCTGGACCAGCCGGTTCTGGACGTCCAGATAACGGGAAACGTACAGGCGGTCGGCCGCATCGAACCGTCGTAGGACCGGATTCCGGCCTGGATCGTGCCAGTCGTCGGTGTAGCTCGGAGGCATGAGGCGGACCTCGGGCCGGCCCATGAGCTGATAGAAGAGATCGGCCTGCAGGTGAGTATCGATGTGGTCGTACAGACTCAGGGTCGGTGTGAACGCCACCCCGGCCTCTCGAATCAGCTCGACCGTGCGATCCATCTTCGCGTCCGCCTCGAGCAGGTCGAACCTCTGGCGCGGGTCGTCGTACCTCTCGTCCCGGGATAGATACGGGGCGATCTCGGTCGTGTGCTGGATCTCCACACCCGAGGCGAGCGCGTGCTCGAGTCCGACGTCGCCCGAGACGTGCCCGATCACGGGGAACCCCGCGCTGGTGGCGGCCGAGACGATCGCATCGAACACGTCGCGGCGCAGGAACTGGTTTACCTTGATGAAGTCGGCTCCCATCGCCCGGTGGTCGAGCACGATCTCCCGCGCCCGGTCGGGTGACAGCGTCACGTCGTCACCGCCGAGGGCGCGAAGCAACGGCTCCGGAGAGGGGAACCCCAACACGGCCCCGGCGACCCCGATCAGGAAGAGCCCGACTCCGACCGGGACTCGAGCTCTTCGCCACGACGGCGCTGCGCGGCGGCGCGTGGCCCGGGTCCCGATCCAAAGGATCGCGAGCGCCCCCAGGCCCAGCGCCGCGGCGAGCACGAACTGGTAGGCCCGGACGATCGGCATGTATGCGGGGGGCACCCCAGCCAGGCTCGGTCCGTTGTACACGCTCGGTCCGATGAGCTCACCGTCGGCGATGCGCCGCGTCACATCGAGGTCCCGCCGCCGCGCGTTCAGGTTGCGTACGGTCGTCACGCCGTGCGCGACCGCGAGCATGAACGCCTCGGGCCGGCCGTCGGCGTGGAAGTGCATGTCGGCCAATCCGGGGATCAGGTAGCCACCCGCTCCTTCGACCACGATCGCCCCCTCGGGAACGGCGACCGTCTCCACCGGGCCGACCGTCACGATCCGATCTCCCTCCACGATCACGGTGGAGCCTTCGAGCACGCGCTCCCCGTCGAGCGGGACGACGTTCACGTCGACCAGCGCTGTAACGAGCGGCTGGCCGTCGACCGCCTCGCGCGGTCGTCCGTCGGCCTCCGCCCCCACGACCGCCGACACGAGCGCCGACGACACGAGCGCCGAGAGGATCGGAGCGCTCGTAAGAAGGATGAAGATCGTCGCTCGCCCGAGCGTCTTGCGGGCTTGCACTTCGGTACTTATTCGGGTATATTCGGTTTCCGTTCGGTCAATGAGCTGTTCCTCATGGACCCTTCCCGCCTCTCGTCGAGGCGGGCTCGACCTCCGGGGGGCACGAGATGGCTCTCACAAAGCGCCAGCGCGAGATCCTCGACTTCATCGAGGGATTCGTCCGATTCCGCGGTTATTCCCCGAGCTTCGAGGAGATCGCGGAGAACTTCGAATACCGATCTCTCGCTACCGTGCACGAGCACCTGAGTAACCTGCAGTCGAAGGGGTACATCCGGAAGAACTACAACGAGAGCCGTTCCATCGAGTTGGTCGATTCGGACATTCGCATCGCCGCGGTGGAGTTGCGGTTACTGGGCAGCGTCGCCGCAGGTCTACCCATCGAGGCGATCGAGGAGCAGGAGTCGATCTCGGTGCCCGAGGACATGATCGCGGGATCCGTTGCCCAGCACTACGTGCTCAGGGTCCGCGGGAGTTCGATGATCGACGAGCAGATCCGAGACGGCGACTACGTGATCGTCCAATCCCGCGACACGGCGCACAGCGGCGAGATGGTGATCGCGCTCATCGACGGTGAAAATGCGACGATGAAGAAGTTCTTCCGCGACAACGGCCGGGTGCGGCTGCAGCCGGCAAACCCGGATCTGGAACCGATGTACTACGATCCGGACCGGATAACCATTCAAGGCGTCGTGATCGGAGTGATTCGACGCTACTGAGGAGCGAGCGGTCTTCCTGAAACAATCGGCTCGCCAGAGCGGTTGATCAGGATGAGGTGACGGGGAGCCTCGTAGGTTCACAAGCGGAGCCCGCCCTGACGGTACCCACCTCCCACCTTTTTCCCACAACCGTCGGGGCGGAGGTTCCCGTCTCCTCCGCTCAGTCGCCCGATCCACCATGAGCGACGGTCGCGGCGCGCAGACGCTCCAGGGCATCCCACGCGCCACCTTCATCGATCGACGTCTCCGCCCGCTGAATCCCTTCCACGACCGTCTCGACCTCGCCCGCGACCCAGAACGTCGCTGCCGCATTGAGGAGGACGGCGGCTCGCGCTCCACCCCGGTCTTCCCCGCGGAGAACGCGGCTAACCCGCTCGACATTCGCGTGGGGGTCGGCACCGCTCAACTCGTCGGCGCGGTAGCCCGCCCAGCCGAACTCGGACGGTGAGAGCTCGTAGTGCCGCACCTCGCGCTCGTCCAGCTGGACGATGCGCGTGACACCCAGGGGGCTCAGCTCATCGATGCCCGGCTCTCCGTGCGCGACGAGCGCGCGTTCGTGTCCCAGCTCGTGCAGGGCCTCTCCCACCAGACCGAGCAACTCCGGTCTCGCCACACCGATCACCTGCCGTCGCACCCGCGCCGGGTTCGCCAGCGGCCCGAGGAGATTCATGATCGTCGTCACGCCCAGCTCGCGACGGACCGGGCCCACGTGACGCATGGCGGGGTGGAAAGCCGGGGCATACAGGAAGACGATGCCGGCATCCTCGAAGACACGAGGAGCGGCATCCGGGTCGAGCTTGATGGGGATCCCGAGCTGCTCCAGGAGGTCCGCGCTTCCACAGCTCGACGTAAAAGAGCGGTTGCCGTGCTTCGCCACCCGCACACCTCCCCCCGCCGCTACGAACGCCGCCGCGGTCGAAATGTTGAATGTGGTCAGCGTGCCGCCGCCCGTCCCGCACGTGTCCACCGCGCGCCGCGTCCCGAGCTCCACCGGCACCATCGCTTTGCGCAGGGCGCGAACGCCCCCGGCGATCTCGGGGGCCGTCTCGCCACGCAGCTTGAGCGCGGTGAGCAGCGCCGCCATCTCGATCGGAGTCGCCGAGCCATCCATGAACCGATCGAACGCCGCCTCGGCCTCCTCCACCGACATCGGCGTCGCTTCGAACACACGCCGGATCGAGTCGCTCAACGTTCTTCTCCCTCGCTGCGGTCAGCGCCGCGAGGCGCTCCGGCCTCGTTTGATCGTGTCGATCGCGGCCCGTAGCTTGCCGCCGTGCGCGAGCAGCCGCGGGCGCGATACCGCGCCACCGTACACTACGATGGATCGTCGTTCCATGGCTGGCAGCTCCAGCCGGACCAGCGTACGGTCCAGAGTGTCGTGGAGGCCGCCCTCGGCCGGCTCCTCGACGCGCCGACGAGGGTCGACGCCGCAGGCCGTACGGATACGGGAGTCCACGCGACGGGCCAGGAGATCGCCTTCGACGCGCCGACCCGTTGGACAACCGACGATCTGGACCGCGGGCTGAACGCCCTGACGCCCAATGATGTGTGGATCGAGCGCGTGCGGGGAGCCCCGGACGGGTTTCACCCCCGCTTCGACGCCTCGGGGCGCCGTTACGAGTACCTGGTCGCGAGTGCCCCCGAGGCGGCATCGCCGCTTCGAAGTCGGCGCGTGTGGGTCGTCGACCGGCCGATCGACGGGGACCAACTCTCGCGGCTCGCGGCTCTCGTGCCGGGCGAGCGGTCGTTCGGATCCTTCGCCAAGGCCGGACAGCCGGAGCGCGGGACTCGGTGCCGCGTGGAGGAAGCCCTGTGGGAGCTCAACGCTGCCGCTGACCACGTGTTCAGAATCGTAGGGGATCGCTTCCTCCATCATATGGTACGATATCTCGTCGGCACGCTGGTGGAGGTCGCAACCGGACGACGAGAGGCCGTTGAGTTCGAATCGCTGCTCGCCGAGCGAGACGCGCGGCCCCCGTCACCGGCGCCACCCTGGGGACTGTATCTGACCGGGGTGAGATACGCGGACGAATGGAATCGGCCTTCGGGCATACCGGGACTACCCGTGCTCGGAGGGCCGTGACCCACCGGACCGGGTGGAGGCGTGGCACCGGACCGGGTTGATTCGAACGGAGCACAGTTGGACGGACCCAGCGCACAGGCCCGCAGCACACTCGGTCTCTCGATCACGCTCGTGGTCCTCTTCGTCGGGGGGCTGAGCGTGGGCGCGCTCGTCGCGCTCCGGCGCGGAAGCGCGGAAGCCACCCCCGCCTCGTCCGCAACCGAGCCCACCCTCAACCTGACGGGGGGCTCACCACCCACGTCCCCGGTAAGCGCCCCGACACGACCCTCGACTCCCGCGACCGACCAGAGCCAGGGCTCGGTCAGCAGCGCGAGGCTGACGCCGATCGCAGCGGCGGCGAGGCGGGTGGCGCCGTCGGTGGTCAGCATCCGCACCACGCGGACAGTCACGGCCCCGCGTACGCTGTTCGATGAGTTCTTCCAGCGCGGCGGCCGTTCCCGCACCGTCCCGGGGCTGGGATCGGGGTTCGCCATCGATGCGGACGGGACGATCCTCACCAATCAGCACGTCATTAGGGACGCCGACTCCATCGTCGTGATCGACGAGGAGGGTCGGCTGCTTTCCGCGGAGCTGATCGGCTCGGACGAGTTCACGGATCTGGCGGTGGTCAAGGTCGAGCGCGGCGTGATCCCACCCGCCCCGCTCGGGACTTCATCGGACCTTTTCGTCGGCGAGCCGGCGATCGCGATCGGCAACCCCTCGGGCTTCCAGCTCGAAAACACCGAGGCGACGGTCACGACCGGTGTGATCAGCGGCGTGGGGCGCGACATCCGCGGGAGCGGGGACGAGGTTCTGTACGCCGACATGATCCAGACCGACGCGGCGATCAACCCCGGCAATTCGGGCGGTCCCCTCGTCAACGCCGATGGCGAGGTCGTCGGTGTCAACTCTTCGATCTTTTCACGATCGGGGGGCTCGGAGGGGCTCGGCTTCGCGATCCCGATGGACCGGGCGCGGCGCGTCGCCGCGGAGTTGGTCGAGTTCGGCCGGGTACGGCGGCCGTGGGTCGGGTTTGATGTAATCCGCCGCTCGACCGGCGACATGTTCGGCGTCGCCGTCATCGAGCGCGTGGTCGAGGACTCGCCTGGCGAAGCCGCCGGGCTCCGGCCCGGCGACGTGGTCGTATCGGCCAACGGCAAGCGGGTCAATCACGAGCTGGACTGGGAGGTGGCCCTCGAGGAGGCCGGGGTCAACAGCGTGGTCCAGGTCGAGTACCGGCGCGGCGGCCGCCTGCTGACGAGCAGTCTACAGGTCGAAGAGGTTCCCTCGGAGCGGGCCCAGCCGGTCGAGGTACTCGCGGGTCTCAGGCTGGCGACGGTGACGCCCCAGATCGCGCAGGAGCGAGGATTCAGCCTCGAGTTCGGCGCCTGGATCGTGGATATCGATGGGCGGACGGCGAACATCACGGGGCTCCGCCAGAACGACGTGATCTTCGGGATCAACGCGAACGAGGTGCAGACGGCCGAGGACGCCGCCGATCTTTTCCGTTACTATGGAGAACAACGCGGAGGAAGCCGCGTTCGTGCGAACGTCGCCCGTGGCGCCCGACGCGGCGTCATTCCGTTCTACATCGGAGGCCAGCGCTGACCCAGATCCGTTACCCCCACCCCCTCATAGACCGCTACGCCTCGGCGGAAGTAGCGGGGATCTTTTCGCCCCATGGCCAGACGCTCATCTGGCGCGACCTGTGGATCGCGCTCGCGGAGGAGGAGCGCGATCTCGGTGTCGATATTCCAGACGCTGCCATCGCCGCCATGCGGGCCGCGCGCGAGCGGATCGACCTCGAGCGCGTGGCCGAGCTCGAACGCGAGCTGCGCCACGATGTCATGGCCCACGTGCACCACTTCGGCGAGGCGGCTCCCGAGGCCAGGGGATACATCCACCTGGGGGCCACGAGCGCGTTCGTGGGAGACAACGCCGGCCTGATCCAGCACCGCGATGCGATGCGGATCGTCCGCGAGCGGGTCCTCGGCGCGATCGATGCGCTGGGCGAGTTCGCGCGCGAATACCGCGATCTCCCCACCGTCGGATACACCCACCTGCAGCCGGCCCAGCCTACTACGGTGGGCAAACGCGCCTGTCTGTGGCTGCAGGATCTCGTGATGGACCTCGAGCAGATCGAGGCGGGCCTCGCCGAGCTCCGGCTCCGCGGGGCGCGCGGCACGACGGGCACCGAGGCGACCTTTCTCAAGCTGTTCGGCGGGGACGGCGCCAAGGTGGACGCCCTCAACGAACGTCTCGCGGAACGCTTCGGGTTCGGCGGCCACTACGACGTGGTCGGGCAGACCTACCCGCGCAAAGTGGACCACCGCGTCCTCGGGATCCTCGCTGGCATCGGAGCGAGCGCATCCAGGTTCGGTCACGACATCCGCCTCCTCCAGTCGTTCGGGGAGATCGAAGAGCCTTTCGGTACGCGGCAGATCGGATCGTCCGCCATGCCCTACAAGCGGAACCCGATGCGATCTGAACGGATCTGCGCCCTGGCCCGCCATCTGTGCGTGCTGGAGCTCGACGGATCGTGGACCGCAGCCGTGCAGTGGTTCGAGCGTACGTTGGATGACTCCGCGAACCGGCGGATCGCGCTGCCGGAGGCCCACCTGACGGCCGATGCGATCCTGATCCTCATGCGCGATGTGGCGTCCGGGCTGGTCGTGCACCCCGCCATGATCCGACAGCGGCTCGAGCACGCCCTCCCTTTCCTGGTCACCGAGGAGATCCTTATCGCCGGTGTGCGCGCGGGGGGCGATCGGCAGGAGCTGCACGAGCGTGTCCGGGGACATGCGCTGGCGGCCCGCGCTCGCCTCGACGAGGGCGCGACCGACAACGATTTCCTGTCTCGGATCTCCGGAGATGAAGCGTTCCCCTTGAACGAGGACGAGGTGCGGGCCCTCGCCGATCCAGCGAAACTGACGGGGCGGAGCGCCGAGCAAGTCGAGCGCTTTCTCGAGCGCCGTATCGAGCCGATACTCGAGGCTGCCGGGGCGCGGGAGCCGGCGCTGGAGCTACGGGTTTGAATCCAAGTTCCTCTGGCAGATCGCCGACGCGTTGGAGTCCTTCGGCCACCTGTCCAACCGAAACCACACACGGATCATGACACAGGAAACACCCACGGCCGTTCCGACTGCACGTCATCGAATCGAATTGTCCTTCCCTCTCCTCCGCGAGGGGAAGGTGCGGTCCATGTACGACCTCGGAGAGCGACTGCTGTTGGTCGCCACCGACCGGATCAGCGCGTTCGACTGCATCCTTCCGGATCCGATTCCCGACAAGGGTGCCGTGCTCACCCAACTGTCCGCTTTCTGGTTCGGGCGCACGCGCGAGGTCGTCGAGAACCACCTTCTGGCGGCCGATCCCGACGAGATCGTCGCCAGGGCCCCCGAGCTGGGTCCGACGCGGCCGGAGTGGAGCCACCGGGGGATGCTCGTGCGCCGAGCCAAGCCGTTCCCGGTCGAGTGCGTGGTGCGGGGCTTCATCTCGGGCTCCGCGTGGAAGGAGTATCGAGAGAGCGGGACACTGGCTGGCGAGCCGTTGCCGGAGGGGTTGCAGGAATCATCCGAGCTCCCCGACCCGATCTTCTCGCCGGCCACGAAGGCCGCCGAAGGGCACGACGAGAACATCACGTTCGAGCGGATGGGCGAGATCGTGGGTCGCGACACGGCCGACCGACTGCGCCACCTGGCGCTCTCGCTGTACCGATTCGGTCGCGAGTATCTGAGAGAGCGCGGGATGCTCCTGGCCGACACCAAATTCGAGTTCGGAACGACGGAGGATGGAAGCATCATTCTGATCGATGAGACCATGACACCGGACTCCTCCAGATTCTGGCCGGCCGACACGTACGCCCCGGGCCGCGGACAGCCTTCTCTGGACAAGCAGCCGGTGAGAGACTATTTGGACGATCGAGTGCGGCAGGGGGAGTGGGACCGTAACCCGCCCGCCCCGCCGCTTCCCGCCGAGGTGGTGGAAGCCACCTCACAGCGATATCGCGAGGCGTACCGACGCATCGTCGGTCGCGAGCTCTATACCTGAACCAGTCAGATCTGCCGACGGAGTCCCGACGACGTCGTGAGTAAGCCAATCAGCCAGAACGACGACGCCGTGTCGGCCCGCAACGTAGTGCGGTCCGACAACAAGCCGCGCGAGGAGTGCGGGATCTTCGCGGTGAGCGGGTCGAAGGCCGCGGCCGAGCTGACGTTCCTCGGCCTGTACGCCCTCCAGCACCGCGGTCAGGAGTCGGCCGGAATCGTGTCCATCGACGAGGACGGCGGATCGCACGCACACCGTGGCATGGGACTGGTGGCCGACGTCTTCGACGACTCGACCATCCGCGGGTTGAAGGGCTCCGTGGCGATCGGGCACGTCCGCTACTCGACCGCCGGAGGGTCTCAGCTGCGGAACGCACAGCCGATGCTCGTCGACTATCGGCGCGGCCCGCTGGCGCTCGCGCACAACGGGAACCTGACCAACGCGAGGGAGCTCCGAGAGCGGCTCGGGCGCGAGGGCGCGATCTTCCAGACCGACAGCGATTCCGAAGCGATCATCCACCTGATCGCGAGATCGCGTAGGGGCGAGGAAGATCAGAAGGTCGATGATGCGCTGTCGCAGGTCACGGGCGCGTTCTCGCTCGTCCTCTGCCTCGGGGACCGTCTGTACGCGACCAGGGATCCGAGGGGCTTCAGGCCCCTGGTGCTCGGGCGTCTGGGCGAGGCGGTCGTGGTGGCATCGGAGACCTGTGCGCTCGATATCATCGGCGCGGTGTACGTCCGCGATGTTCGCCCAGGCGAAGTGCTCTGCATCCGGGACGGCCACATCGAGGAGCTCCGGCCCCTCCCACCCGCCGCGGCCAGCTCGTGTCTATTCGAGCTCGTCTATTTCGCCCGTCCCGATTCGCAGATGTGGGGGTGCAGCGTCGATAGCGCCCGCCGGTTGTTCGGACGGCAGCTCGCGCGAGAGCATGCCGTGGAGGCGGATTGCGTGTTCGCCGTGCCCGACTCCTCCAACTCGGCGGCACTCGGCTATGCCGAGGAGTCCGGGCTCCCGTACGAGTTGGCCCTGATCCGCAATCACTATGTCGGCCGCACCTTCATTCACCCGACGCAGGCGGGGCGGGATTTCTGGGTGCGCGTCAAGTACAACCCGGTCCGCGAGCTGATCGAGGGCAGACGTCTCGTGGTCGTGGATGATTCGCTCGTGCGGGGTACGACGAGCCGAGGGCTGGTGTCGCTCCTGCGAGAGACGGGTGCGAGCGAGGTGCACTTCCGAGTGGCGTCGCCTCCGGTGCGGTTCCCCTGCTATTACGGCATCGACATGCCGACCAAGGAGGAGCTAATCGGATCGACGCACTCGGTCGAGGAGATCGCCGCGCACCTGGGCGTGGAGTCGCTCGGTTATCTCTCGATGGAGGGCATGCACGCGTGCGTCGAGCAGTTCGGCCCGTTCTGCGACGCATGCTGGTCCGGGGAGTACGTGGCCCCGCTCGTGGATCTCGAGCGGGGGGCTCTGCTCCAGCGCGCGTGACCCGACGATTCCCTCTCCGGCCCGCGCGGGATGTCCGGCTCCCGTGGGGGCCCCCGGCTCGAGCGAGGCGTTACCTCCCGTCGATCGCGGCGCTCGGCCTCGCCGTCACGATCGGGTGTCCGGGCTCGAACCGTGCGGGCTCGGCTTCCGGGCCGCCGGAATCCGCCTGCGCGACCATCCTGTCGACCAACGACACACACGGCCGTCTCCTGGCCGCGACGTACGGCTTCTCCGGTGAGCGCCTGGTCGGTGGCTCGGCCGTCCTGGGTGGATATCTGCACGACGCGAGGACGGAGTCGTCCGAATGCCCCGCCTTCCTCGTGAGCGCGGGCGATGCGATGCAGGGCACGCTGATCTCCAATCTGACCGACGGCGTGTCCACCATCGCGGTCATGAACGAGCTGGGGTACGACGCCCTCGCGATCGGCAACCACGAGTTCGATTGGGGAGTCGACGTGCTCCGCGACCGGATCGAGCAGTCCGCGTTCCCGTTCCTCGGCGCGAACATCTACGAGCGCGGCACGGACGAACACCCCGACTGGACTCAGCCCTATGCAATCCTCGAGCGCGGCGGCGTCCGGGTCGGGGTCGTGGGGCTCACGACGCGCTCGACACCGACGACGACGATGCCGGCCAATGTCGCGGAGCTCGAGTTCCGGTCGATCGCCGATGCGCTGGACCGGTACATCCCCGAGGTGCGGGCGCAGGGAGCGGATTTCGTGGTGGTCGTCATGCACGCCGGCGCGTTCTGCGACAGTGCCGGCGTATGTCACGGCGAGGCCATGGATGAGTTGAACGCGACTCGCGAGCGCTTCGACTATGCCGTGACCGGACATACGCACAGCCGCGTAGAGACGACGATTCACGGCGCCCCCGTCGTTCAGTCGTTCGCGAACTCCACGGCGTTCGGGATCGGCCGTCTGCGCCGGGATGCGGAGGGCAACGTCGAGGGTGAGCTGATCGAGATCCGCCAGACATACGCGGACAAAATCGAGTCGGATGCGGACATCACCGCTCTCGTCGAGCAGTACCGGGAGACCGCCGCGGCCCAGATGGAGCGCGTCGTCGCGACGCTCGCGGTCCCTCTCGACAAGCCGTCGCGGCAGGGAGAGTTCGCGCTCGGACGAGTGATCGCCGACGCGCAGCGCGATGCCACCGGTACGCAGATCGCCGTGATGAACAACGGCGGGATCCGCCGAAGCCTCCCGGCGGGGCCCGTGACGTACAACGATCTGTTCGAGCTACAGCCGTTCGGGAACACCCTCGTCGTGCTGGACCTGCCGGGCGAACTGTTGATCGAGACCCTCGAGCACGCGCTGGACGATGAAGGTCCCGATGCGCACCTGAGCGGCATGACCGTGATGTACGATCCGGCCGCCTCCAGGGGGCGTCGCGTGCGTGAAGCGCGCCTGGCGAGCGGTGATCAGATCCAACCCGACCGTAGCTACTCCGTGACCGCGAACGACTTCATGGCGACGGGCGGGAGCGGATATCGGGCGCTCATGGGCGCGACGTCGGCGACGATGACCGGCATCGTCGACCTGGAGGCGCTCGTCCGGTACCTGGAAGCACGTCCGCAGCCGATCCAGCCGCCCGTCATGGACCGCTGGCAGCCGATCGGTCGGTGATCTCCGCGCGCCGGACCTCGTCGATCCGGTGAGCCCCGTGCTCTCCCGCATCCACGTCTTCATCGACGATGACGCCGTGACCATCTGGTCCTGGGCGCGCGTGCGCCACGCGCTCAACTGGCACTCCGAAGAGGCATACCGCGACGTGCTCTCCGGTCACAAAGTGGTTTGTGACGCGGCGGGACACCCGGTCGATCTCGACGGCGCGCTGGAGGACGGAGTGCGACTCCATCTCGAGGACCCCGAACGACTCCACCTTGATGGCACGGGGTCGCCTCATGCGAGGGAGCCCCGATATCCCCATCCGAAGGACCCGCAGTAAGGCCCTACCTGCCGCGCCTCGCGATCCCACCTCGAAACCTTCCCCCTCATCCGCTCCGTAGTGGCAGGTGGGACTCAAGCCGCCACAGAAGGACGAGAGCGACATGAAGCGACGCACCAAGATCGTATTCGGAATGGTGGCCCTGGCCGGCATCTCCGGCACCGCCTTCGTCGTCTCCACGGCCGGCGGGAGCGAGGACGGGTCCGAGCAGACCGTCGAGGTGAAGCGGGGCGAGATCGTCGACAAAGCGCTCGCGGTGGGCCGAATCGAGCCGCTCGTCGAGGTAAGCGTCAAGTCACAGCTGGCGGGCGTCGTCCGGCGGCTTTTCAAAGAGCCCGGGGAGCATGTCCGGCGCGGAGAGCCGCTACTGGAGATTCAGCCCAACCCGACTCCGATAGAGCTCGTCGAGGCACGACGACAGATGGAACTGCGCGAGCTCGAGCTCGCTCAGCTTCAGAAGAAACGGGACCGGCTGGAGGCGCTGCGCGAGCAGGATTACGTCTCGCAGGAGGAATTCGAGACCGTAGACCGCAGCTACAACGAGGCCCGTCTCCAGTTCCAGATCGCCCGGGAGCGGCTCGCGCTGCTCCAAGAAGGCCGGGTCACGATCGGCACCGAGAGCGTCGAGACCGTGATCAAGGCGCCGATCACCGGGTTCATCCTCGAGAAGACGGTCGAGATCGGAGACCCCGTCGTGCCCCTTACCACCTTCCAGGAAGGCACCGTCCTCATGTCCATGGCCGAGATGGACGAGCTGATCTTTCGCGGGACGGTAGATGAGATCGACGTCGGCCGTCTGAGCGAGGGCATGCCGGTCGAGCTCAAGATCGGAGCGCTACCGGATGCGGTGGTCCAGGGTCGGCTGTCGAGGATCTCGCTCAAAGGCCAGGACGAGGAGAACGCCACGATCTTCCCGGTCGAGATCACCGTTCTGCCCTCGGAGGACGCGGTGCTGCGCGCCGGCTATTCCGCCAACGCGGACATCATCATCGAGCGGCACGAGGACGTGCTCTACATCCCCGAGCGCCTCGTCCGTTTCGAAGAGGATGCGGCGACGGTGACGGTTCGGCTGACCGGTGAGCAGACCGAGGAGCGCTCGATCGAGACCGGCCTGAGCGACGGGATCAACATCGAGGTGCTCGCAGGTCTCGAGGAGGGTGAGAGGGTTGTGGAACCACCGCCCCGCGAGATCTCTTGACCATCTTTGATAGACGCCGGCGGCCACGGATGGCACGGTCCGCCACGGAGTCTAGATGCGTTTGAGCGACGCACTGCGGCAGCTTTGGGCCGATCTTCGGGCCCAGAGACTCCGCACGATTCTCACGATCCTCGGGATCACCTGGGGAACGGTCGCGGTCGTGGTCCTGCTCGCGTTCAGCGTGGGTCTCGAGCGCCAGACGCTGAAGCGCTTCCACGGGCTGGGCGATCGAATCGTGATCATGTTCGGTGGGCGGACCACGGTTCCCTATGCCGGGTTCCGCGAAGGGCGAACGATCCGGATCCGCGAGGCGGACGCGGCGATCCTGAAGCGCGAGATCCCGGACATCACGATGATCAGCCCCGAGTACAGCGACCGGGAGACACCCGTCCGACGAGGGAAGAACGCGGTAAACCCGAATATCACGGGCATTTATCCCGTATACGGCGAGATGCGGAACGTCATCCCCGAGGCGGGCGGGCGGTTCATCAACCGGCTCGACCTCGAGGAGCGCAGGCGTGTCACCTTCCTGGGAGATGAGGTGGCCCGGATCCTGTTCGGTGACGCGCGGCCGGTGGGCCGAGACGTGATGATCGGGGATGTCCCGTTCACCGTAATCGGGGTGCTCAAGCCCAAGGTGCAGAACTCCTCGTACAACTCACGCGACGAGGACCGCGTGTTCATCCCGGCGAGCACTCACCAGGCGATCTTCGGCGACCGGTACGTGGCGAACATGGTGTATCGGACGAGCGGACCCGAGGTCACCGAGGCGGTCGAGCGGCGGATCTACGAGTTGCTGGGCAGGAAATATCGTTTCGACCCCTCGGACGAGGATGCGCTCCAGATCTGGGACACAGCCGAGTGGGAGCGCATGTTCGGCTACCTGTTCTTCGGGTTCAAGGTGTTCTTCGCGATCGTAGGGAGCTTCACGCTGAGCGTGGGTGGAATCGGGGTCGCGAACATCATGTACATCGTGGTGCGCGAGCGGACCCGCGAGATCGGCATCAAGCGCTCCGTGGGCGCACGCCGTCGCAGCATCCTGTGGCAATTCCTCACCGAGAGCGTGTTGATCGTCGCGATCGGGGCGATCCTCGGGGTCCTCGTCTCGATCGGGCTGGTGAAGCTCCTCTCGTACGTACCGATGCAGGAGTTCGTGGGAGCCCCCACGATCTCGCTCGAAGTCGCCGTCCTTACGATGTCGCTCCTCGCATTCGTCGCCATGCTGGCGGGATTCTTCCCCGCCCGCCGGGCGGCGAGCTTGGATCCGGTCGAATGTCTGCGCTGGTGAGGTCCGTTCCCGCCGGCCGACGGGTCCGTGACGGTGAAGGAGGGTAGCGCCTGATGTGGAAGATCCTGATCGAGGAGTTCTTCGGGGATCTGCGCGTTCAAAAGACGCGGGCTTTCCTCACGATCTTCGCCGTGGTGTGGGGGACGATCTCGATCGTGCTGCTGCTCGCGTTCGGCGAGGGGCTGCGGCGCCAGATCTCTGAGGGGCTGCTCAACGCGGGCGAGCGAATCTTCATGGTGTACGGGGGAGAGACGAACCTGCCGTACCAGGGTCTCCCCAAAGGCCGCCGCATCCGGCTGCGCGAGGAAGACCTCGGATTGCTGCTGCGGGCCATCCCCGAGATCGAGATGGGGAGCCCTTCCTACGGCCGTTGGGGCACGCACCTCAAGTTCGACGAGAACCAGACGACCACGTACATGGAGGGCGTCGCGCCCGAATTCATGGAGATGCGACGCATGTTCCCGGCGCAGGGCGGCCGGTTCATCAACGCACGTGACATGCGCGAGAAGCGCCGCGTGCTGTTTCTCGGCAATGACATCGCCGAGCGCCTGTTCGGAGACATGGAACCGGTCGGACGAACGCTCATGCTCGACGGGCTGCCGTTCACCGTCGTCGGCGTCATGCAGAAGAAGTTCCAGGACTCGAGCAACAACGGGCCGGATGAGGACCGTGCCATCATCCCCGCCTCGACGTTCCAGACGATCTACGGAAACCGCTACGTCGGTCACTTGCTGGTCAGGCCCCGCGATGTGAAGGAGGCCGAACGGGTGAAGAGCGAGCTGTACCGGGTGCTCGGGGGCCGCTACAAGTTCGACCCGGCGGACGAGCGGGCGCTCTCCATGTGGGACTTCATCGAAGACGAGAAGATCACGAGCGCGATCGGACTCGGGATCCAGATCTTCCTCGGGCTCGTCGGTGGGTTCACGCTCCTGGTGGCGGGAGTGGGGGTGGCGAACATCATGTACGTCGTCGTGCGCGAGCGAACGCGCGAGATCGGGATCAAGCTTGCAGTGGGCGCGCGCAGGCGACACATCGTCGCCCAGTTCATCTTCGAGGCGCTCCTGATCGCGGGCGGCGGCGGGATCTTCGGGTTGGCCCTCGCAAGCGCGATCGTGGTCGGTGTTGACAGCATCGCTACCGATGACCAGGGACTGCAGTACATCCTGAATCCGAAGCTATCTCTCCCGATCGCCTCCATCTGCGTGGCGATCCTGGCCTCCATCGGGCTCATCGCCGGGATTCTGCCCGCGAGAAAGGCCGCCCGGCTTGACCCCGTCGAGTCGCTCCGCTACGAGTAACCCGTACCGCGAGCCGGGTCGGATCCGGCCGTGGATCGTGCGACTCGTTCTCAGGAGCTAATCGTGACCGAACAGGAGGTCCGGGACCGCATTCGGGCGGTGCCGAAGACGGATCTGCACGTCCACCTGGACGGGTCGCTGAGGCCCGAGACGATCGTCGAGCTCGCGGCGGAGCATGACGTCGACCTCCCGACGCACGACCCTCGAGAGCTGTCCGAGTACTTTTTTGTGCGCGACGCCCAGAACCTCGAGGACTACCTCGCTCGCTTCGACGTAGCCCTCTCCGTCATGCAACGCCCCAGCGCGCTCGAGCGGATCGCGTACGAGCTCTGCGAGGACGCGGCTGCCGAGAACGTCCGGTACACCGAGATCCGCTACTCTCCGATCCTGGTGACCCGATACGGTCTCCCTCTCCCGGGGGCCGTGGACGCTCCACTGCGGGGGATGCGCCGGGCGGAGGAAGAGTTCGGGATCCGATCCAACCTGATCATCTGCGGGATCCGGAACATGGAGCCGCACGTCTCCCGAGACCTGGCCGATCTCACGATCGCGTACAAGAACCGCGGCGTGGTCGCGTTCGATCTGGCAGGGGCCGAGTACAACTATCCGGCCAAGAAGCACAAGAACGCGTTCTACATGGTTCGCAACGCGAACATCGGAGCGACCATCCATGCGGGAGAAGCGTACGGGCCGGAGTCCATTCACCAGGCGATTCACTACTGCGGGGCACAGCGGATCGGTCACGGAACGCGTCTGCACGAAGATCCGGACCTCATGCAGTACGTGAACGACTTCCAGATCCCGCTCGAGATCTGCCTCACGAGCAACGTCCAGACCCGCGCCGTCCCCGACTTCGAGAGCCACCCGGTGCGCCGGTACTTCAATGAAGGGCTCATGGTGAGCCTGCACACCGACAACCGGCTCATGAGCGGTACGACGGTGACGGAGGAATACGTCCGCGCTTGGAAGCACCTCGATTTCACGCTCGATGAGATCGCCGAGATGATCCTGAACGGGTTTCGGAGCGCCTTCCTGCACCGGATGGAAAAAGGGGCGCTGCTCGCGGAGGTGGAGCCCGTCATTACGGCGCTCAGGGAGGTCGCCTGACGGGAGATCCGCCGGAGTTCCTACCCCAGACGGCGAGAAGGGCCCGGAGGGTATTTGTCCTCGGGCCCTTCTCGTCTTTTGGTTCTGCCTCGAATGAAACGAGGCCAGTCCAGGTCAGTTGCCGGGCACCCGAACGTCCACCCAAACCAGCCGGTGATCGGAGCCGGGGAATGGGAAGGTGCCGACGAGCGGGAACAGAGGGTCGCTGCTCAGCGGCCAGAACACGCCAGCTTCCAGTATGCGCAGGTTCTTCCTGGGCAGCACGTAGTCCGCTCGCAGGTTCCCCGCACCGAACGGGGGGCTGTCGCTGAAGTCCGCCGTGTCGAAGGCGGGGTCGCCCTGGTGGCCGGCGTTCACGCCGCCCTGCAAAGCTGACTGCTCGGGGCCACCCTCGCTGCTCGGTGTCATCCTCGTGTTGATGAGCGGATGATCGAGGAGCTGGAGCGCCGCGTCCGCGCTGCTGTCCCCGTCGAACGGGTCCGCGTTTTGGTCGCCAGCGATCACGAACATGGCGCCGGGCCGTAGCCCTCCGGGCACACCCTCGTCATCCACTATATAGCCGGACCGGGAGGGGATCACATAGTCCGCCCAGAAGCGGATCTCGTCGTGATTTCGCGTGCCGTTCCGGTCCTCGGCTCCGTCGAACACAGGAGGGGTCGGGTGGCTGACCAGGAAGTGCACGGTCTTGTTGCCGATCTCGATCGGGACATCCCAGTGGCTCTTGGACGAGAGGCGGAACACGTCCAGCTCTGCGGGCGAATACCAGTCTGCGGGCGCCGGCGTGGTCGGATCGTCGGGTAGCAGGGCCCCCGGCATGTCCTTCCAGAGGAAGAGTTGGAAGGTACGCACGCCCGGTTGGTCGATGGGATGCATGGAATACACGGCCATCCCGAACTGACCTGGGAAGAAGCCGAAGCCGAAGGCATCGTTCGGCCCTCCGACGCCTCCTGAATTGTCGAGGTCGAAGCCGGAAGGGATGCCGGTGTTTGACGGAGCTACGAAGCGATGCGGATAGAGGATCGGGTCAGCCCCATTCTGCGAGACCGACAGGTAGTTCTCCTGGAAGAGCCGGGCAGCCACGCCGCCCGCGTCAAAGTCGAACTCGTTGACCAACAGCACGTCCGGGCGGGTGCGCTGGATGATCTCGGCGATCGTCTGAGCCTGGGCGTTGGCGAGTGTGGATAGGTCGTTGACGAGATCGCCCGCGTTGAAGCGGTTGAGTGATGCGTTGAACGTGGCGAAGCGGACTTGCTTCTTGAACGGTGCCCTGTCCGCGCTCCGTGCCAGGCTGGGGCCTTCGGGCGCTGTCGGCGCCTTCGAGTTGTCGCAGCTGACAAAGGCCACCAGTGCGGCGAGCGGGAGCGTGGCCATGAGGCTGCCAGTTCTACTCGTCATGTTAGGTCTCCTGTCGGTCTGAGGCCGCGGCCCGCGAGCGTCAAGCGGCACGGGGAAGGTGCGAATCGCGGTCGGCTCGGGTCATCGCGGCGTGTGGGTGTGAACGGCGAAGCTGTACGTCGAAGTCCCAGGTTCGTGGGCCGCCTCCGGCCGGAGTCTCCAACTGGCGTTCGGCCCGAGATAACCTTCGCATAGGCCTTGCAATTTGCCACTGCCATCGAAGAGTGGCAAGGTCGGCCCGCGAGGTTCAAGAGCTGCGGGCGGCTGAAGTGAGAGGCCTGGTCCGCACGAGCACATAACGCGTGCCGAACCGAGGCGTTTTCATACGCTAGTAAAGGTCGGCGGTTGGCCTGCGCCGCCACAACTCTGTAAGTTGCTTCGCAGTAGCCAACAGCGCCTGTTTCATTGTCCTGTATCTTCCTCGAGGCGTGCGTCCGTCTCTTCGGACGGGACCCCGCTTCCCAAGCAAGGACGGTGAGAACCATGCAGAAACTCTTGTCTAGGACCACCCTAGGAGGCGCGCTCGGGCTCGTGGCGATCCTGATCTTCGCTCCGATCCTACAAGCCCAGGTCGTGACCTCCGAAATCCGCGGAACGGTGATCGATCAGAACGGGCAGCCGGTCTCCGGCGCTCAGGTTTCGGTTACCGATACGCGGACCAACGTGACGCGCGGCGCGCTCACGAACGAGAATGGGCGGTACTTCGTCGCCCAGCTCCAGCCGGGCGGGCCGTTCACCGTCCGGGTCCAGATCATCGGGTACGGCCCGCAAAGCCGTACCGGGGTCAACATCACGCTCAGTCAAGCCGAGACCGTCAACTTCCAGATTCAGCAGACCGCCGTGCAGGTGGAGGAGCTGACGGTCTCCGTGGTGGGCGATGATGCGGTGTTCAGCGCCGGGAAGACCGGTCAGTCGACGACCATCGGCGAGACCGAGATCGAGACATTCCCGACGATCAACCGGAGTTTGATGGAGCTGACGCTCCTGTCGCCGTACGCGAACCAGTTCGAGAACGCGCCGTCGATCGCCGGTAAGGCGAACCGCCTCAACAACATCCAGATCGACGGGGCCGTCAATAACGACGTGTTCGGCGTCGGCGAGAGCGGGACGCCCGGCGGCCAGGGGAACGCGAAGCCGATCACGCTCGAGGCGATCCAGGAGTTCCAGGTCCTCGTGGCCCCGTTCGACGTCCGGCACTCCAACTTCAGCGGCGGGCTGGTCAACGCCGTCACGAAAGCCGGCACCAACGAGTGGCAGTTCTCCGGCTTCGGCACGTTCACGAACGAGGGTCTCGTGAGCAAGCTGGAAGACCGCGAGTTCGGCGAGTTCAACGACACCCAGTTCGGCGGGACGCTCGGTGGGCCGCTCGTGCGCGAAAAGGTCTTCTTTTTCGGCGCGTTCGAGGCCCAGATCTTCGACAACCCGTTCGAGGGCTTCGAGCCCGGGGTGGGGAACGACTTCTCCGACGGGCTGGGCATCGATGCGGCCGATGCGGTCGCGATCCGCGACGTCTTCCAGAACACGTACGGGGTCGACCCGGGGACGACGGGGGCGCTGTCGGTCAAGAACCCGCGCACCAACGTCTTCGGACGCCTGGACTTCCAGCTCGGTGAGGACAACCGGCTCGTGGTGCGGCACAATTACTCGCGCGCCCGGAACGAGCTCTCCTGCAATCGCGGGGGCTTCGGGGAGTACTGCTTCACCTCGAACCTGGCGCCGTTCCTCACCATCACGAACTCCACCGTGGCACAGCTGTTCACGCAGCTCGGAGACCGGTGGGAGAACGAGGTGCTCCTGAACCTCGAGTTCATCAACGACGAGCGAGACCCGGCGGTCGGCTTCGGCCAGGTGACGGTCGAAGCCAGCTTCGACTTCCTCGTGGGTGCAGAGCGGTTCTCGCAGGCGAACTCGCTCGACCAGACGATCTTCCAGATCACCGACAACCTGACCGGTCGGTTCGGCGATCACCGGATCACGTTCGGGACGCACAACGAGTTCTACAGCTTCAAGAACCTGTTCGAGCCCGGACTGCTCGGCCTGTGGACCTTCGGAAGCATCGCGGACCTGCAGGCCAACACCCCGTCCGAGTATGTGAAGCGCGTCCCGGCTCCGGGGGTGACCGAGGATCAGCTGCCGGCCACGTTCGACGTCTTCCAGCTGGCGTTCTACGTGCAGGATGAGTGGACGGTGAGCGACAACCTGACGCTCAACTTCGGGCTCCGGGCGGAGATCCCGCTCCTGCCCGACGACCCTCGCCTGAACTCGGACTTCTCGAACTCGTTCGGGTTCGCCAACAGCATCGTGCCATCGGGCAACATCCTGTGGCAGCCGCGCTTCGGGTTCAATTACCAGACCGGCGACGAGTACCGCACCCAATTCCGTGGTGGAGCCGGGCTGTTCGCCGGGCGCTCGCCGTTCGTGTGGATCTCGAACGCGTACGGCAACACGGGCATCCAGTCGGTCGACCTGACGTGCGAGGGCACCGACGCACCGGCCTTCGATCCCAACTCCCCCGCTCCGACAACGTGTGCGGGTGGTGGTGGAGCGGGTGCTGCCGCGCGACCGGTCATCAACGTCGTCGACGAGAACTTCAACTTCCCGCTGGATCTCAAGCTCTCGGCCGGCATCGACCGCGAGCTACCCGGCGGCTTCGATGTGACCGTCGAAGTGCTGTACAGCAAGGCGATCGAGGAGGTGTTCTTCGAGGAGCTGAACCTCGTCGAGCCGACGGGCATCGACCCGGTCGAGGGTCGCCCGTACTTCGGGACGCCGACGGCCAGCGGGTGCGGAAGCCGCGGCGGCTGCTTCGACAACAACCTGATGGACGACGACTTCCGCAACGTGGTCAACCTGACCAACCGGAGCGAGAGCTCGGCGCTGTTGCTCACGTTCGAGCTCCAGCGCCAGTTCAGCGAGTGGCTCCGCTTCCGCGGCTCTTATACGTATGCGGATGTTCAGGACCTACAGGTCCAGCAGTCGAGCCAGGCGACCTCGAACTTCGGCCGGAACCCGATTCGAGGGGATCCGAACAACCCCGAGAAAGCCGACTCGAACTACGAGGTTGAGCACAAGATCGTGCTCGGCGCCACCGCGCAGTGGGATTTGGGAGAGAAGGCGTATCTGCAGGTCACGCCGACTTACTTCCGGCAGACCGGACTTCCCTACTCGTACGTGGTGCGGGGAGACCCGAACGGTGACAACTATCGGAATCCCGTCATCAGCCGGGACAACGACCTCATCTACATCCCGAGCAGCATCAGCGAGCTGGCGTTCATCAGCCCCGAGGATGCGGCGGCGTACGACGCGCTCATCAACTCGGACGAGTGCTTGAGCAGCCAGCGCGGCGGGTTGATGCGGCGGAACAGCTGCCGCAACCCCTCGAGCGACAGGCTGGACATCAGTCTCGTCGCCGGGATCAACGACGTGTTCGGACCGTGGACGTTGGAGATCTACGCGAACATCCTGAACCTGTTCGAGTCCAAGGTCCTCCAGTCGCGCGTGGATCGTGGGATCGAGGTCCTGCGTGTGGCCGGTCGTGAGGGCGACGTCGACAACGCTCGCTTCGTGTACGATTACCGTGGACCCGTCGGAGACGACCTCACCCCGTTCTCGCTGTTCAGCCCGGAATCCAACACTCGGATCCAGCTCGGCGCGCGCTTCCGCTTCTAATCGCGCGCCGTACTCACCTCAACCGAAGAGCCCCGGCGAAAGCCGGGGCTCTTCTTTTTCCACAACACGGGGCTTGGCGTACCTTTCGCACGCCCGCGTCTATCGAGAAACCGCACGGTGCTGCTCAAGGCTCGCGCTCCAAGGCCTCGCTCAGGTCAACCAGCCACAGCGAGCTTCCGCGCACGCTTCGGCTGCTGTAGGCGATGTGGCTGCCATCCGGTGAGAGGACGAAGTTCCATGCCTGGCCCGGATCATCACGAGTCAGTGCCACAGGACTCCGGTCCGGATCAACCGGCATGAGCCACACGTCGGCGCTCTCCCAGCCAGTTGTCAGAATCCCGCGGCTGTCCGGGAGCCACACGTTGTTCCAGTAGGAGACCATCGGATCTCCGACGTACCGCGGTCCGCCGACGAGCTCGCCCGAGTGCGAGATCTCGAGGAACATGATCCTGGATGTGAATACGCCGGTTTCGTTGCCATCGCCCATGTAGTGGGTCGCGGCGATCCAGCGGCCATCAGGAGACCACATCGGGGGACCGAACCAATCATCGAGGCGAATCAGCTCGCTAGCCTCCCTCTGCCCCGCGCTCGCCAGGTAGAGCCGCATCTCGACTTGCTCTTCATCGTACCTGACAAACGCGATCCTATCGCCGTGAACGCCAACCTCGCCGGGTGGGTCCTGCCCGAAAGAGAACAAGAGCCGTGACGGGCCCTCGGGAGGCGACGCGCGCAGCTCGTAGACACCATCCCTCTTCTCGACGAAGATGAACTCCTCTCCGCCCCGGAAGGCGGTGCCCCCGCTCCCGGTGACGTCCACGCGGTGAAATGCGCTGGTGAGCTCCCATGTGCGCCTCTCTTCGAGGCTCAACACTTTGAGGGCCGACGGTCCTCCCTCCGGATCACCCGTCGCGTAGAGCATGTGGTCACCATCCGCCGAGAAGACTGGTGTGAAGTCCGGCATCCAGGATCTGCTCCACGACCCCCCGACCCACCAGGCGTCCTCGGGTAGCTCGAGTTGGCGCATCGGGCCGCCATCAACCGGGGCGAGCAACAGAACCTCCGCGCCATTCAATCCGGTGCGGAACAGAAGCCGCTCCCCGTCGGGCAACCACGCTATCGGTTCGTCAACAGCCCGACCCTCGGTCAGGGCGCGACTTGGTCCTCCATCGACGGGCAGGATGTATATCGGTGCGACCTCGTCCGACCTCCGGCTCAGAAACGCCAGGTCTTCCTTGAGAAAATCACCGGGAAACATCCCCTCGGGAAGCGAAAAGCGGGCGAGGGTCCGACCCTCGAACGTCGACAGGTCCCAGACCGTGGGCTCACCCCGTTCACCCTCGACCAAGCGAGCCACGTAGATGGTGTCGCGAAAAATGGAGGATCTTGGATAGCCCTGCCCCCGAAAGACTGTGTCCCTCGTCTCCCCATCCAGCGACACCCGCACGAGCGCGAAGTCGTCGGGCCGGGCTACAAGAGCGACGTAGTACAGGCTCTGTCCGTCCGGGGCCCACATCGGGGCCGGGGTGTCGAATTCGCCGACTGTGCGTGTTGCGCCACCCGTGCTCGGGACAATCCTGATCACGCGTTGCTCTCGCTCGTTGGTTGGCGTGTACGCGATCCATTTCCCGTCAGGCGATATGTCGAGGTAGGCCTGGCTTCCCTCGAGCGTGACCTGCCGGGGCGGTCCTTTGGGTCGTCCGGATTCCCTGTCTACGTCGAGCGTCATGATCACCCACGGTCCAGACCGATCGCAGCGGAAAGCGATTCGGTCGCTGCCCGGGAACCAGACGACGCCGTCGTGCATGTGAGCGCCCTGGGTCAGGCGAACCGGTTCCCCGCCGGCTGCGGGCAGGATCCAGAGATTCATGTCGCTCCAGTCCTTTCCCATCGCGCCGAACACGATCCAACGACCATCTGGTGACATCGTGGCCCCGGCGATCTCCATGGAATCGGTTCCGAAGATCCGCGTGAAGTGCGGTTCGATCACCGGCACCCCCTCTTGGGCAACTTGGGCCGCGATCCGGTGGGGCAGCGCCGCTATACTGGCCAACCCGGCGCCGGTCGCGAAGGCGAGCGCCACGGCGCTTAACCGGGGCCTCTTACCGCCAGTCGGGTGAAGACTCCCGCCCTCGCTCTTCGGTCTGCATTTGTTGTTGAACATCTTCAGCACTCCTCGAGCTCGGTCGGAACCGGTTTGGAGATACCCGATCACCGCCGCTCTCATCTCTCGAACGCCCCGCTGATGTCGACCCGCCAGATCGAGCCTCCGCGTGGAATCTGGATCGAGTACGCGATCTGCGCCCCGTCCGGGGAGAGGGCGTAGTCCCACATCGGGTAGGTCTCGTCGCGGGTCAGCGCTATCGGAGGCGTGTCGTTATCTACGGATACGAGCCACACATCGGCGTCCATCCCGGTGGTCTGTCCGACCAGCAACACACCACTGTCATCCGGGAGCCACTTGGCGCTCCACCACGACGTAGCCCCTGCGTCCAGGACTCTCGCATCGCCAACCACCTCGCCCGCAGGAGACACCTCGATCAGTCCCAGCTTTACGTCGCTGCTCGAGGTGTCGGGCCATGCGTAGGTCGCGATCCAGCGCCCGTCGTGTGACCAGCTTGCCTCACCCCCGAACACGCTGTCCGGGTCTGCCAGCCGGTGCGGTTCGCCTTCTGCGCCGATCGCGAAGCGAAGATTCCCGCCCAGAATGAAGCGGTCGCCATGCACCGCGATGTTGCCTGGGAGATCGTTCTTCCCGAAGCTCCGCAGCAACCGCGAGGGTCCGCTGGGAGGGCTGGCGCGAAGCTCGTAGCCCTCGTCGGTCCGCTCCACATAGAGGAAGTCGTTCCCGTCGCGCTCGTAGGTGCCGCCACGACCCACGATATTCACGCCCCAACGACCGATCAGGTGCGACTCGCTGAGCACCCGGGTGTCTCCGCTCTCGATATCGAGCACCTTCAGCACGGCAGTCTCGTCGTCACCTCCGGCAATGGCGTAGGCCAGGAAGCGTCCATCGGCAGAGAGGACCGGGTTGTATGACTCCAGGCGCCTGTCCGGCAGCTTGATCTCCCGCATTGGACCACCCGAAGGATGGGCCAGGAGCAGCACCTCGTGCCCGTCTAGTTGGGTGGAGAACAGGAGGACCTCATCCGGAGTCCAGCCGACCGGTTCGTTGCTACTCGTTGATTCGGTGACCTGGCGAGCCGAGCCCCCCTCGAGAGACAGCACCTTCAAGGGTGAGGCGGCATCATCCATGGTGGTCAGGACCTCGCGGCCGCGCCCCTGCCACCGGAGCTTCATCCCGTGTGGCAGCTCCAGACGACCCAGAGACTCTCCCGCCAAAGTCGCGATGTCGAAGCGCTCCGGCTCGGCCGGTCCGCCTTCGATCTGGCGTACGACGAAATCACCCTCGCTGTCCTGCATCACCCACATCCGACCCGGCCAGGTGAGCACCGTATCCGGCGTCCCGCCCTCGATCGGCACCCTCATCAGGGCCTCGAGGGGCGTTTCGTTCCGGACGACCGGGTAGTACAGATAGCGGCCCTCGCTCCCCCAGAACGGGATGCTCATATCGTCGCGCACGAGCAACCGCGATGTGCCGCCCGCGGCGGGGACGATGTGGAGCCCTCGATCGTTCCAGGGCTCCCCCACGTAGGCGATCCACTTCCCGTCCGGGGAGATGTCGAACCACGCGAAACAGCCGAACGTGACCTGCCTTGGCGGTCCTGCCGCCCGGCCCGTGATCGGGTCGATCGGCATGACCATGATCTCCCCGTCGACGCGGCTCGACCGGAATGCAATCCGGTCGCTGCCGGGGAACCAGATCGGCATCGCGTCCCAGTAATCGCCCTCCGTCAGTCGGGAGGCTTCGCCTCCGTCCACGCTCACGATCCAGAGGTTCTGGCGGCCCGGTCGCACCCCTTCCCACTCGGCGAAGGCGAGCCACCGACCATTCGGCGAGATCGAGGGTTGGTACATGGCGAGGGAGTCGCTTCCGAACACGCGGGTGAATCGTGGCTCGATGGTCGGGGCTTCTTGCTCGAACAGATCCGGCGCGCCCTGCGTGGAGCCGCCTCCCGAGAGCGTCACCACCGCCAGGACGGCGAGAGCAAGAAGCGGTCTCAGTCTTCGGTGGGCCGTGGGTCGGGCAGACATCTCATTCACCAGGTTCAGAGTTCGTTCTTCGCGCTCAGGGTTGATTGGGTGTCGAGGGCATTCACGCAACGGCGAATGGCAAGGAGGATACCTGGAAGGATTTAGATGCTAAGTTATGAATCGATAATGAGATGACTACCTTGACCGCCCACGGGTGAGAGGTTCGTTGGCATCGATACGTGACCGCGGTGGTAACGATTCGATACCATACGAGTGGAGGGTTGGGGACGTACGAAATCGCTCAGACCGCGGAGCGCCAGGGGCCTTTCCGGACAGCCCAGGGCTAGGAGACGCTCAGTCCGTGTTTCTCGATCAGGCGGTCAAGCCGGGGACGTGAGATCTGGAGGATACGGGCCGTCTGCCGCTTGTTGCCTCCGGTGCGGTCCAGAACCCGCTGGACGTGGGCCGCCTCTACCGCAACCAACGTGTCATCCTGGGCGTTGGTTGAGTGTGCCGCACCGCCCTCAGCCCCGAACCGGGGGACACCCAGGAGCACGTGTTCTCGGCCGATGACCGGACCGCGGGCCAACACCGCCGCCCGCGTGAGAGCGTTCTCCAGCTCACGAACGTTGCCGGGCCACTCGTAGGAGCCCAACAGAGCCTGGGCCTCATCCGCGATTCCCAGCACCTCCCGGTGCATCTGGTGACGGATCTTGGCGAGCAGGTGATCCGCAAGGAGCGGGATGTCCCCGGGTCGCTCGCGGAGAGGTGGGACCTGGATCTCGATGACTTTGAGGCGGAAGTAGAGATCGTCGCGAAAGGTGCCGGCCGAGACCAGCTCCTCCAGGGGACGGTGAGTGGCAGCTATGACTCGAGCCCGTGTCTGCCGTGGTCGCTCGGCGCCGATTGGTTGGAATTCGCCCTCCTCGAGCACGCGAAGAAGCTTGGCCTGGAACTCGGGCCCCGTGTCCCCGATCTCGTCGAGGAACACCGTACCGAGCCCCGCTACCTCGAAGTATCCCTTCCGGCTCTGCACGGCGCCGGTGAACGCGCCCCGCGTGTGGCCGAACAGCTCGGCCTCGAGCAGTGTCTCGGGCAGCGCGGTGCAGTTGACGGCCACGAACGGCTCGTCCGCGTGCGGCGAGTTGAAGTGGATCGCCCGGGCAATGCACTCCTTCCCGGTTCCCGTTTCGCCACGGATCAATACCGTAGCCCGGTTCTGCGCCAGGACGCCGATCAGCTTGTAGACCTCGATCATGGCGGGGTCCCGCCCCACCATGCGGTCAAGCGCGTGCGCCTCGGACGCTTCAGCTGAAAGGTGGCGGACTCGCCGACGCAGCGACCGCTCCCCCAGGCAGCGCTCGAGGAGCAAATCGATCTCATCGAGATCGAGGGGCTTCACGAGGTAATCGTAGGCGCCCGCCTTCATGGCCGCGACGGCCGTTTGCATGTCCTCGTGAGCCGTGATGATGACGACGTCGACATCGTCTCCCGCCTCCCGGACCTTGCCCAGCAACTCGATCCCGCTCATTCCGGGCAAACGGACGTCGGCGATCATGACGGCGGGATCGAGCTCGGACAGCAGCGAGAGCGCCTCCTCCGCGCTACCCGCCGTCGTCACCTCGTAGCCCTCTGTTGGAAGATGGATCTCGAAGGTCTCGCGGATGGAAGCGTCATCGTCCACCACGAGGATGCGCTCGCTCATGCGATGTCCCGGGTCGTCGTGGCCGGCAGTTCGACGAGGAACACCGCTCCCGCGCATCCCTCGTTGTCAGCAAGAGACAAAGAACCGTCGTGCTCTTCGATCGCCTGCGAGGCGAGCGCGAGGCCGAACCCCGTGCCCTCATCCTTGGTGGTGAAGAACGGCTCGAAGATCCTTTCGCGGAGCTCGGGGCGGATGCCCGGTCCCGTATCGACCACTTGCACGCGGACCGAGCCATCGGTCTGGCCAGGCGCTGTGTTCTCCGTCATGACCTCCAGGCGACCGCCAGACGGCATCGCCTCCACCGCATTCAGGAACAGGTTGAGGAGCGCACCCCTCAGTCGCTGCGGATCTCCTCTCACCGTGTCCGCCGTCGCTCGGAGCTCCGCCATCACGACGATTCCCTGGGCTTCGAGCTGTGGGTGGAGCGTGTCCAGCGCTTCCTCTATCGCGGCATGTACCGAGCAGGGCTCCCGCACGGGCTCCGCATTCCGCGCCACGCCGAGCACGCCGCGGAGCACGCGGTCCAGTCGACTCACCTCGCGAAGGGAGATCTCCACGGGGCGCGTGAGACCCTCGGCCAGCTCGCCGCGCTGCGCTCCCCGCTCGAGGGTCTGGAGGTTCAGCTTGATCGAGGTCAGCGGGTTACGAATCTCGTGTGAGAGCTGCGAGGCGAACTTCCCCACCGCCGCCATGTGCCGGCTCTCCTCGATCCGCCGCACCATCGCCTGGACCTGGTTGACCATCAAGCCGAACGTCGCCGCCAGCTTCCCGACCTCATCCGTGCCTGGCGGAGGCAACTCGGGTGAAAAGTCGCCGGCTGCCACCTGGTCGGCGGCGAGGGTCAGAGCACCCAGCGATCGGGTCATTCGGTGCGTGACGAGCAGAAACGCGGTCGACACCAGGGCGGCAACGAGCGCCATGAGGGAAAGGTTCAGCAGCCGATGCCGGGCGAACGGCCCCGCGAATTCGTCAAGCGATGCGGTCGTGAGGACCGTCCAGGGAGGATCCGTGAGGCTCGAGAACGAGGCGATGCGCGAGGTGTTCTCCTCCTCGTACCGGAAGTGACCGCTCCCGTCGGCGAGACCGGCCGGATCTACGTTCCAGCCCTCGGGTCCGAGCAACTGCAAGACGTCTTGGCCCAGAAACGCGCGCCGAGGGTGAAACAGGGTCCGCTCGGCGGCTCGATCGAGCACGACCGAATAGCCGTCGTTGCCGAACGAGAGCGACAGCGCTTCTTCGGGCAGGAGAGCTCGAAGGCGAACGGCGGCCGTGAGACTGCCGAGAGTCGCCGATGTCTCGGTATCACGAATCGGCTGGCGGACGGTGATCACGTCCTGCGCGGGCCGCTCGTCAGACCGCCTTTCAGAAGCTCGCCCGAACTCGTCCGTGCTCAACCCGTACAGGAGGGCACCGTCCGCGTCGTGGAACTCGACCCAGCGGTAGGATGGTCCGACCACGTCCCACGCCCGTCGCAGGTAGCGGTCCGCTTCGGCGCGGGCGTTCTCCAACTCCTCAGGCGTTCCGCCTGCTCGCGCGCGACACAGCCGCTGGGTCTCGGCATTCTCCGCCAGGAGCAGCAGATCGGATTGCCGAAGCTGGTAGTTCTCGCTCACCTCGGCGGCGACGCGCTGTGCAATCGCATCCGTGCGAGTGGCGATGAGGTCTTCGACTGCCGCTATGGTACGGAGATAGTTGAAGACACCGAGCGCCACGATCGGCGTAACGCCCAGGGCCGCGAAGAGGACGATGAGCTTCGCACGGAGCGTCATCAGATGGAGCCCCAAGGACACGCATCCAGAGTGGGCAGCCCCTGTTTCCACCACGCAAGACGGCCGGGCGCCCCTCCGTCAGAAACGTAGGGCTCCGGGAGCACGATACACCAGCACCTCGATGGAGCAGAGGGGGCGACTGCCCTCAACCCGGCGTTGTCTAGCCGTCTGCCGCCAGGAACTGCTCCGCCAGCTCCACGTGCTCAGTGGCGCCCAGGTACGCAGGCACCCGCTGGTGCAGCTCGGTTGGCTGGATGTCCAGGATCCGCTGGTGCCCGTCGCTCGCACTCCCACCCGCCTGCTCGCACACGAACGAGAGCGGGGCTACTTCGTACATGAGCCGAAGCTTGCCCTCCGGCTTCTCGCGCGTCCCGGGGTACATGAAGATCCCACCGTAGAGCAACGTTCGGTGGAAGTCCGCCACCATCGATCCGACGTAACGCGCCGAGAAGGCTTCGTTCCCGTCTTCCTCGCCGCGAAACCACCGCATGAGCCGTTGCTGGCCCTCGGTCCATTTCATGAAATAGCCTTCGTTCACGCTGTAGATCCTCTTCCCAGGGCTCGGGATCTTCATGTCCCGGTGCGAGAGCAGGAACTCTCCGATGGAAGGATCGAGCGTGAATCCGTGCACGCCGGCGCCGGTCGTGAATACCAGCATCGTGGATGAGCCGTACAGGACGTAACCCGCAGCGCATTGCGCGGTGCCACGCTGGAGGAAATCCTCGGCCTGGATGTCACGATCCGGTGGGCCCAGGCGGCGATGGATCGAGAAGATCGTACCGACGGAGATGTTCGCGTCGATGTTCGAGCTGCCGTCGAGCGGGTCGATCAGCAGCAGATATGGCCCGACCTGGTACGGCTCGGGAATCGCGAGCACGTCCTCTACTTCCTCCGAAGCGATGCCGGCCAGGTGGCCACGGCGCTGAAGCGTCGCGATGATCACGTCGTTGGCGTACTCGTCCAGCTTCTTCACGTTCTCACCGTGCACGTTCCTGCGCCCCGTCTTCCCCAGGATGTCCACCAGACCCGCCTGATTGACGGAGCTGGAGATCACCTTCGCGGCGAGACACAAGGTCGTCAGCGCTCCGGTGAACGCACCCGTCGCCTCGGGGTGTTCGCGCTCTTGCTCGGTGATGAAAGTCTCGACGGCAAGCGGTTCCTGCTCCACGTGATCTCCTCCAGCTTCAGTGAGCACCCTCAGCGGGTCCGCCAAGACACTCCAACTGCAACCCTCGGGCCACCTTGGCAGGTTAGAGGCGGTGTTTTGACCGCGTCAAGCTGTCGGCTGCTGGCCTCGCTAGCCACCGACGGCCGTCAAAAGGTCTTCCCGGGACCACCCGTGGTTCTCCCGGGACCACCCGTGGCTCTCTCGAGCCGATCACGGATTCGCTCGAATCCGCAAGCCGCCGGCCGCCTGCGCCTCCACGCACAAGCCGCCCCGCTCGTCCGTGCGCCACACCGTGGGTACCCGTGCCGAGTCGAGTCGGGCCAACGTGACGGGGTGCGGGTGGCCGTGGGTATTGGCGCGACCCGCTGAAATCACCGCGATCGTGGGTCGAACGGCGCGCAGCCAGGCTAGCGACGTCGAGGTGCGGCTCCCGTGGTGACCCAGCTTGAGAACCTGAGCCGACAACGAGTCCGTAGGCCATCTCGCCAGGATCGTGGCTTCGACTGCCGCTGGCGCATCGCCGGTATTCAGGTAGCCGAGCCCGGGGGCGCGTATTCGAACGACGGCGCTGTGTTCGTTCGCACCCCCTTCCAGCTCTCCCTCCGGTGGCCATAGCACGAGCACATCTACCTCGTCGAGCCACGCCCGGAAGCCGGTTCGGGCCGGGAGCCACAGCGCCCCCTCTTCATGCACTCGATCCAAGAACGCCAGATAGGCCGGGCTCGGCTCGGCAAACCCCGGATCGAGAACGCGGCGAACGCGGAACGCATCGAACACCGCGGCGCT
>JBDHAC010000027.1:0-96069 GCA_039588275.1 Gemmatimonadota bacterium | reverse complement strand
GAGTCCGTACAGCTTCAGCTGACGCGTTACGATGTGGAATCCGCGAGCGCTCGCGACCTCTGCCTGGATCCGGTCAAGCTCGCCGCGATGAAACTCCACGACTTCGCCGCAGGACGTGCAGATGAGGTGATCGTGGTGTGCGGGTCCGATGCGAGGCTCGTACCGTTTGAAGCCTTCATCGAAATCGTGCTCGGTGGCCAGGCCGACCTCGACCAGCAAGCTGAGCGTGCGATACACGGTCGCCTTTCCCACGTGGTCTCCGCCCTCGCGCAGACGGGCCGCGATGTCGTCGGCGGACAGATGCGCGGCGGACTCGAACAGCGTGCGTGCGATCGCCGCGCGCTGGTGCGTCACCGGCAGGTGATGCTCGTGAAGCGAGGCCCTGAAGAGACTCATCATCACGGCCGCGCAGCCGAGAGGCGGACGGGGTGTGACGACTTCGTTCATGCGTAGTCTCCGGGGTGGCGATCGGTGCAACGCCCCGCTACATGGGCTGTTCTCACGCTGTTGAGAACAAAGATACGCCTCCGTATCAGGCCTGCAACCAGCCCTCCTCGAAGTCGCTCTTCACCTGCCGCAGAAGTCTATCGACCGGGGACGCGGCGTGGGGCACCAGGAAACGATCCGAGAAGCGGTTCAGCGCGCGACGCATGGGCACGAACGCTCCCGCCGCATCGCGGAACAAGGAATCCAGAGCCTGTCGGCGCGCATACGGATCTTCGGACGCGAGCAGGAACCCGGCCTGACCCATCTCCTCGTAGTAGTCAAGGTTCGGTCCGCCGGCACGGTTCATCCGCGCGGTGATGTAATCCGGGAAGAGGCCCGACAGCCACAGGGCGAAGTTGCCCAGATGCGCACGTAGGAGGAACGCCCGCGGGCCGGACGCCTCACCGATGTCCTGGAGGATGTCGACCAGATAGCGGTATTCCTCGTCGTCGTATTCGGCGATTCGGGTGAATCGATCGCCTTTACCGAAGTGCAGGACGAGCGACGCCAGATAGTCGGCCAACACCCGGCTCTCGATGCCGCCCGTGAGCAGGCTCTGACGCAGAAGAACGTACAGAACGATCCGAAGCGGGAAGGTGGAGATGTTCGTCCCCTCCATGATCGACTCGAGCGTCGCCGGATCGTCCAGCAGGGGATCGATGCCCCGCTCGCTCAGGATCGACTCCCACCGACGCTCGCGTGCCGGGTCGTCACGACCCAGGGCGCGAATCAGCAAGTGCGCCTCGTCCCTGCCAAACGACGCGCGTACGTTGGGTAGGATCATGTCGACCCTCCTCGGCCTCCTGGCAGGTCGCTAGCGTTGTTCAGCGGCCTGCTCGACCGGATCGTATCCGGCGGTCGCTCTTCGCGACAACCGGCCCGGTGTGCGGGCGGCTCACCCTCATCAAGATGACGTGACGAGCGTCACCACCGTCACCCCGTTCGGGCGCTGTATCTGGGTGCCCCACTTGAGGATTCGACCCCAAGCAGGAGCCACGACGGCCCCAACCGGGTACACCATATCTGCATGAAGCTTGCCGGACGGCGTCCGGCGTGGCCGCACCGCTTTTCGACCTGAAACCCGGGTCGCTAGGTTGAGACGGAGAGCCACCCCGGTCTGGAGGATCGCATGATCGAGCTTTCAACGCACGAGGGCGCTCGCGCGCCGCACGCGCCGCGAGTCGGACTTCGCAGGGCAGGGGGTGTGTGTGCGGCCCTGGCGTTCGCGGTGGCGTGTGGGGGGGGCGGGGAGGGGAACGGGGCGCAGGATGTGCCCACGCCTCTGCTCTCCCAGGAGGCCGGATCGCCCGGTGACTCGAGCCAGGTCGGCTCGGGCGAGCTCGTGGCCGTGCGCGTCGGAGGCCACGAGATCCGCGTCGAGATCGCCGACGACGCGTCGGAGCGCGAGAGGGGCCTCATGTACCGCGAATCGCTCCCCGAGGACCAGGGGATGCTGTTCGTGTACGCCAGCCAGCAGGTCCGGTCCTTCTGGATGCGGAACACGCTGATCCCGCTCGACATCGCGTTCATCGATCCGGATGGCTTGATCGTGGACGTCCAGCAGATGCAGCCGCAGACCGACGAGCTGACCACATCGAGATATCCCATGATGTACGCACTCGAGATGAACCTCGGTTGGTTCGAGACGAATGGGGTCGAGGTGGGCGACCGGTTGGAGTTCTGAGCGACTGGAATCTCGAAGGAGACAACGGTCTCGAAGGAGATAGAGGACGTGTCTGGGCAAACGATGGCCCCGGAGGCAGAAGTGGAGTCGGATCACCGGATCGAGCGCGACTCGATGGGGGAGGTTCGGATCCCATCCGACAAGCTGTACGGCGCGCAGACCGAGCGCGCCCGGCAGAATTTCCCGATCAGCGGGCTGCGCTTCAGCCGGCGCTTTCTGGAGGCGCTGGGGGCCATCAAGCTCACGGCCGCCACCGTCAACCTGGAGCTGGATCTGCTGGACGCCGCGCGGGCCGATGCGATCCAGCGCGCCGCGACCGAAGTCATGGAGGGTGCACTGGATGAGCACTTCGTGCTCGACATCTTCCAGACGGGCTCCGGAACCTCCACCAACATGAACGCGAACGAGGTGATCGCGAACCGCGCGATCCAGTTGCTGGGCGGTGAGGTCGGGACCCGGGAGCCCGTGCACCCCAACGACCACGTGAACCTCGGGCAGTCTTCCAACGACGTGATCCCGACGGCCACGCACGTCTCCGCGCTGCTCGCGGTGGACCGTGAGCTGCTCCCGGCTCTCCGTCTGCTCCAGGAGGCGTTGGAGGACAAATCGCACGAGTTCGACAGCGTGCCGAAAGCGGGGCGGACCCACCTGCAGGATGCGACCCCGATCCGTCTGGGGCAGGAGTTCGGAGGGTACGCGAGCCAGGTAGCGCACGGGATACGAAGGGTCGAGAAGGCCCGCGATTCCCTGGCGGAGCTGGCGATCGGCGGAACGGCGGTCGGCACCGGCATCAATACCCATCCCGAGTTCGGCCGGCGGATGGCCGCTGGCCTGTCGGAGCGCCTGGGCGTGCAGTTTCGGGAAGCCGAGAATCACTTCGAGGCGCAGTCGGGTCGCGACGCGGTCGTCGAGGCGAGCGGTGCGCTGCGAACGGTGGCTGTCAGCCTCACCAAGATCGCCAACGATATCCGTTGGCTGTCCTGCGGGCCGCGCACGGGCATCGGAGAGATCAACCTCCCGGCGGTGCAGCCGGGCTCGTCGATCATGCCGGGCAAGGTGAACCCGGTGATGGCCGAGTCGGTGCTTCAGGTGTGCGCGCAGGTCATCGGCAACGACACGGCGATCGTGATCGGTGGTCAGTCGGGAGTGTTCGAGCTCAACGTCATGATCCCCGTGATGGTGCACAACCTGCTCGAAAGCATCGCGATCCTCTCCTCCGCGAGCCGCGAATTCACGGAGCGTTGCCTCCGTGGCATCACGGTGAACGAGGACCGCTGCCGCCGGAACGCGGAGAGCACGGCCGCCCTGGCGACGGCCCTCGCCCCGACCATCGGCTACGACAAGGCGGCCGATGTGGCCAAACGCTCGCTCAAGGAGGACCGGACGTTGCGCGAGGTCGTGCTGGCGGAGGGTCTGATGAGCGAGGACGAAGTGGACCGAATCCTCGATTTTCGCGCGATGACCGAGCCCGGGCTCGACTGACCGGCGTCTTGTCAGCGATCCGCGGGTAGCAGCCGGCTTCCCGCCGGCAGCAAGCGGCGGACGGAGGCGGCGGAGAGACCATACGTCTCGCGCTCATCCGCACGGCGGGCCCACCACTCGCCACCCTCACCCTCCGCCTCGACGAATCTGAGCGAGAGCACGAGGGATCGCGCGGTGATGTCGCCTTCGCCGACCGCGAAGACGTCGAGCGCCCCATCGGGTCTCGAAAAGTCGGCCTCGTCCGCCTGGGCATCGCTCGGGAACCCCGTGCTGGCGGACAGCGTCGCGAGCATCTGCAGGAGGTCTTCGACCGTCGAGGGGTCGGCAGGCAGGCCACCCACCTGCCATCTTCCTTCGCTTCTCACCAGCGTGGCCTCAGCGTCTCCCCGCCGGATCAGGATCTCTCGCAGCGCGGCCGTGTCGAGCGCCGCGATCAGGCGATCGCGCCACCCATCTCGATCCCGACTGAGGAAGCCGCCCACGGGCCCATCCAGCCGGTAGACCTCCACGGCTGCGGAGTCCCGCACATAATACCCACCTCGCCCGAAGTCCCGGTTTCCAAGGTGAAAGGCGACTGGCTCGCCGGTCTGCATATGCAGCTCTATCCGCCTGCCGCTCTCGTCGGATACGCCGAGCGCGTCGTGATTGTCCGGGTTTCGAGCCACGAGCTCGGTCGACCGCGCCTCCGCGAGAGCGGGCAGGAGATCGGCGATCTTCGCGGAGTCGGCCGGGTGACCATCCACCACCCACCTCTCGCCGTCTCGTTCGAGCCGGATCGTCTCCCCCAGCACCGGCTGTAGAATGTCCACGCGGACCGGCTCCCCGACGAGATCGAGGGAAAAGCCGGCGCCCACGTCGATGGAACCGCCGCCGTCCGAGCGACCGAGCCTGAGTAGCACCAGGAGCGCGAGGACTCCGAGAAGGACCGCGATGAGCCTGAGCTGTTTGGCGCTCATGTCGCGTCTCTGCCTGCCGACGAGTACACGCGCAGGTGCGACGCCCGGCGGCGCGCCAGCCTGAACATCCCGAACATGACGAACAACAAAGGCACGCCGATCAGGTTGCCGTACTTGGCCGCGTCACGCGCGAGAGCGGATCGGAACACCAACTGGGGCGGTGCCCGGTCTTTGGATCGGATCGAGATCAGCGCCTCGTCCTGGGCGAGCCAGTCGACGGCGTTCTGAAAGAACGTCCACCCGCCGGGACCGAGCCCTTCCAGTATCTCGTCCTGAACCAACGAGGCGGTCCCGAGCAGCACGATCCGTCCACGCGCGGCCTGGCTTCCGGCCCCGCCGGGCTCGTTCTCGCCCGTTGCGCCGCCCGTCTCGCCGGAGGCTTCGGCAGGAGAGCCGCCCATCGCCGCAGCGACGACTTGCGGCGCCAGATCCTCCGCTTGAACGCTCGACCAATCCTGGTTCACGTCCACCGAGACCGGTGCGCTGAGAGTCCCACCGTACTGGGTCGTGATGAGAAGCGGGGTCACGGAGGCGGTGTCCGTCGTAGTCAGCTCGAGCGGACTGGACCACTGCACCGGGACGGCTCCCAGGTCGCGCACGATCACGTGACCGGAGGCAGCCTGGCTGATCGGCCACAGCGGATACTGGCGCAGGATCGGGACGCCGGCGGCCCCGCGAAGCTGAACGTTCTGGTGTGCCCGGAGGTCGTACGCCACCCCGGGTGTGACCCTGGCCCCGTGCGAGGCGAGTAGGGAGTCGAGCACGGGGTGGAAACCGGGCTCGGCGACGAGCGTCTGCTCGTTGACCTGCACGCCGGGCAGCATGATCAGCGCATCCCCGCCGCCCTCGAGGTATTCTCCCAACTGTCGCCCTTCCAGCTCGCTCAGCGGCGTGCGGGGACCGGCCACCACCAGCACGTCGATCGAGTCCGGGATCTGCACCAGGGCGGTGTCCAGCCGCAACGTTTGCACCTGGTACTCCTCGCGCAGCTGCGTGGACACGATACGCATCTGGCGGAACGGATCCAGCTCGCCGTGTCCCGTCAGGAAAGCGACCGCGGGGCGCCGCTCCGAGACCATCGAGCGGATCATCGAAGCGAGTCGGTACTCCAGGTCGGCCGATGCCCGTACGAAGGGTATGGCTTCCACCTTGTCGGCGTATTGGACCGCCAGCCCGAGGTATCCAGACCTGACCTGCAACTCCTCCTCGCCAAAGACGTTGAACTCGACCGGCTGGATGCCCAGCGAGCGAGCCTCTCGCTCCGCCTCCTCGTCATCGTCGGGCGAGAACCGGATCAGGTTGAGGTTCGACCCTCCCGCCGCATCGAAGTCACGCAGCACATCCTCGACATCCCGCTTGAGCGAAGTGAACTGCGGGGGGATCTCCTGCGATCTGAAGAACTTTATGGTGACGATGTCGTCGAGGCCTCGGACCAGGTCCCGGGTGGCGTCGGACAGCGTGTACAGCTTGCCCGGCGTAAGGTCCAGCCTGCCTCGAAGCTGCGCGCCCACGACGCTGGCCAGGATCGCCAGGACCACCAGCCCGGCGGTGCCGGCGACGAGGCGGCGATACGGCTCGCGCTCGCGACTCAAGATGCCTCGCATGAGCGAGAAGTACGTCAATGCCAGAAAGGCCGCCGTCACGGCCGCGAAGTAGAGCACATCCCGGAGGTCGATCACGCCACGCGCCACGTTCTCGAAATGGCCGAGAATCCCGAGGCGCGTAGCGATGGTTCCGAGGACCGGAGGAAGACCGAGGACCACGACCTCGAGTCCGATCAGGTAGAGGGCGAAGGTGATCGCGACTCCGAGGATGAACGCCGTGACCTGGTTCCGCGTGAGCGAGGAGGCCCATAAGCCGATGGCGACGAGGGCCGCAAGCAGGAATCCCGCTCCCAGATACTGGGCGAAGACCACTCCCCACTGCAGATCGGCACCCCACGCCAGGGTGAGCGGGACACCCACCGTCCCGAGGAGCGCGATCGCGAGGAAGAGGAACACGCCGGCGGCCTTTCCCAGCAGGAACTCGAGGACGCTCAGGGGCTGCGCCAACACTAGCTCGAGCGTGCCCGTCTGACGCTCCTCTGCAATGGAGCGCATGCTCACCGCCGGGACGAAGAAGAGCAGCAGCCACGGCAGGAGGCCGATCATCGACCGGAGCGAGCCCTCCCCGACTAGATACGCGTCCCTGAAGAAGAAAAAGAAGTTGATGCCCAGGAAGACGACCAGGAGGATATAGGCCGTCGCGTGGTCGAAGTAGCCGGCCACCTCGCGTCGCGCGATCGTCCAGATGCGGCTTATCATGAGTCCGCCTCCGGCTCGGATTCCCCGGTCTCCGCTCTCACCTCGAGGTCGGTGGCGGGCCCCGGAGCCGCTTCCGCCCCGGTGAGCTGCCGGAACAGGTCTTCGAGGCTCTCCTGTTCGAGATGCAGCTCCCAAAGCGGCCAGCCGCGGGCCGCGGCCAACTCGAAGATGTTCACCCGTGGATCGAGTCCACCGCTGCCGCTCACCGTGAGTCGGGAACGCCCCGAACCCGGCTCCGGGGCTCGCCCGTGTCCCAGCGCGGGGTCGGCGGGTTCGACGGTCGCGACGGAGTCGAGCGCCTCGATCGCCACGCGGGCCTCGGCCAGCGGCGCCTCGACCTCTACGGTGACCCGAGTGCCCCGCCCTCCCGACGCCACGAGCGAGGCGACCGACCCGTCGGCGATGATCCGTCCGCGGTTGATGATCAACACGCGGCTGCACGAACGCTGCACCTCCTGCATCACGTGTGTGCTGAGGAGCACCGTCCGATCGCCGCCCAACTCGGTGATCAGGTGCCGGATCTCCACCCGCTGATTCGGATCGAGTCCCTCGGTGGGCTCGTCGAGAATCAAGATCTCGGGCTCCGACAGGATGGCTTGGGCCAATCCGACTCTCTGCCGGTATCCTTTGGAGAGCTGGCCTATCGGACGGTAGTACACGTCCTCGATGCCGGTCTGAGCCACGACATCGTCGGTGCGCCGGCGTCGATCCTCGGCCGACATCCCACGCAAGCGGCCCATGAAGTCGATGTACTCCCGGACGAGCATGCCTGTGTACAGGGGATTGGCCTCGGGCAGGTAGCCGATCCGACGGTGCATCTCCGATCCGCTTTCCTCGATCGAGACGCCGTCGATCTCGATGCGTCCAGCATCGGGCTCGAGGAACTTCGTCAGGAGGCGCATCGTGGTCGTCTTTCCCGCCCCGTTCGGGCCCAGAAAGCCAACCACTTCGCCTCGGTCGATGACGAAGCTGACCTCGTCGACGGCGCGCACGCCATCGAACGCTTTCACCACGTCTGTGAGAGCGAGAAGCGACATCGAGCTTAATCGTATTCAGTGCACCGGATGCGCCGCGAAACCGCCTAGCAGGTCGCTGAAGCTCCAGCCACGCCACCGGGTCGTACACGGTGATCTTCAGCGGTGCGAAAGTAGTGACGCCGCGGTCCAAGTCAAGCTTGAAAAGCGCGTTCCGATCGCCCTTGGTACGACAGAGGCGGCTCGGGACAACAGACGGTCCTCGGGATAGATTCAACCGGCCCCGGCCGCAGCTCGCCGCGCAGCGAGCAACGGGGGCATCATCCATCAGGTCCCTGAAGCGGCCAGCCCGAAATCGAGAGATCGATCGCCCAAGACGGAGGGGACCTCGTGCGCGCATACATCCGATTCCGGTCGCGAGCCGCCGTTCGGGGCATTCGCTCGCGCGGCATGACCGCATTCCTGCGAGCCGCGCTCGTGCTCCTGACCGTGACGGCGATCCCGCACTCGATCGCTGCTCAGGGCGAGACGGGCGGCGAGGGCGAGTTCTCGCTCGAGCGCATCCACGGAAGCGGTGACTTCACGAGCGCCTCCTTCTCCGGCACCTGGATGCGGGACGGAGCGTGGGCGACGCTCGACCGGAACGACGCGGGAGCCACGGAGCTGGTGCGCGTGGATGCCGAGACGGGCGGGCGCGAGCCGCTCATCCGCACCGAGGAGCTCGTACCCGAGGGTGCGGAGGCGAGCATTGAAATCGAGCGCTTCGCGTTCTCGGGAGATGAGCGGGCGGTCCTCCTGTTCACCGATTCCGAGCAGGTGTGGCGCGCCCGAACGAGGGGCACCTACTACGTATTCGATCTCGACCGGCGCTCGCTGACCCCCATTAGTCGGACGACGGGCGGGCAGATGTTCGCGAAGCTGTCACCGGATGCGGGATTTGTCGCCTTCGTCCGTGACCATGACCTGTACGTCACCGACCTGTCGACGGGCGCCGAGAGACGGCTGACGACCGACGGCAGCGAGACGATCATCAACGGGACCACGGACTGGGTCTATGAAGAGGAGCTCGGTCTGCGCGATGCCTTCCGCTGGAGCCCGGACGGGCGTCGAATCGCGTATTGGCAGCTCGACCAGAGCACCATCCGCCCCTTCTTCCTGATCGACGAGATGCAGCTCTACCCGGAGCTCAACCCGGTTCTGTACCCGAAGGCGGGTACCCCGAATTCGCGCGTGCGCGTCGGGTCGCTGGATCTGGAAACCGGCGAGACGACTTGGTTCGACACTGGAGACGATCCGGACATTTACATCGCGCGCATGGAGTGGGCGGCATCTGCAGACGAAGTCGTGATTCAGCGCTTGAACCGACACCAGAACCGGCTCGAGCTGTTGGTCGGCGACGCGCGGACGGGTCGGACGAAGGTGATTCTCGTCGAGACGGATGACGCCTGGGTCGATGTCCGCGATGACATGACGTGGCTCGACGGGGGACGGCGGTTCCTGTGGACCAGCGAGCGAGATGGCTGGCGGCACATATACCTCTACGAGCGCGACGGCTCGCTGGTGCGTCCGTTGACGCGCGGCGAGTGGGAGGTCACGGGACTGGACGGAGTGGACGTAGAGCGGGATCGGGTGTTTTTCACCGCGGCCTACGGGAGCCCGTTGACGCGCTCCCTGCTGTCCGTCGACCTGGGTGCCCGCACGCCGGAGGTCCGCTCGGTCCTCTCCGCCGAGCGAGGCTCGTACGGGGCGTCTTTCAGCCCGGATTTCGAGTACCTCATCTACAATCATTCGACGATCGAACGGCCACCGGTGTGGACCCTCGCACGCATGCGCGGACGCGAGCCCCGCACCGTCCGGACGCTCATCGACAACGCCGAACTGGTGGCGCGCTTGGAAGCCGCCGACCTGGGAACGCCTGAGTTCACCCGGGTGCAGGCGGCGGACGGCACGCCGTTGAACGCGTTCATCCTCAAGCCGCCCGACTTCGATCCCACCCGCGAGTACGGACTCTTGATGTACGTATATGGCGGACCCGGGTCGCAGACCGCCATCGATCGTTGGGGCGGGTCGCGCTACGTGTGGCACCAATACATGGCCAAGCAGGGCGTTCTGGTTGCCAGCGTGGACAACCGGGGCACCGGGGCGCGGGGACGGGAATTCAAGAAGCAGACATACCAGAGACTGGGGCAGCTGGAGACCGCCGATCAGCTGGCAGCGCTATCGCAGCTGGCCGACCTCCCGTACGTAGACGGGGCGCGCGTGGGAATATGGGGCTGGAGCTACGGAGGGTACATGACGCTGATGACCACCCTGCAAAGCGAAGGTCGCGTGGCGGCGGGCGTTTCCGTCGCCCCGGTGTCTGACTGGAAGCTGTACGACACCATCTACACCGAGCGATTCATGCGCACTCCGCAGGAGAATCCGGAGGGGTATGAGCGCGGCGCCCCCGTGAGTTACGCTGCGGAGCTGGAATCGCCGCTGCTCATCGTGCACGGTACCGGGGACGACAACGTGCACTCGCAGAACATGCTCCAGATGGTCGACGCGCTCGAGCAGGCGGACAAACAGTTCCGGATGCGCATCTACCCCAACAAGCGACATGGCATCACGGGTAGCGTAACCCGAGTGAACCTGTTCCGGCTGATCTCCGATTTCCTGCTCGAGCACCTGGGTCCGGCCGAAGACGGGGAACCCCGCACGACCGCCTGAGCGCGGCCGGGCCGGGGGCGCGAGCGGGTGGTAGCCGAGGGCCGTCGGCGTGTGAGTCGGCAACCGGCGATGCCGGCGGTCGCTGACGGACTACGCCGCCTCGCCGGGCTGGTTCTCGTCCTGGCGGTCGTGGTCCCCGTGTTCCGCATCGTCGACGCACCCCATACCGGTGTGACCGGTCGCTTGATGGCCGGGTCCGCCGAGCAGCAATGGCGCATGGGGTGGGTTTACCTCGGCGTCGCCCTCGCGGCGGGTCTGGTCCTGGGGGCCCTCCTCCGAGGGCGGGGGACACACCTGTTCGAGCGCGTCGGCCAGACGCTGCGATCGCTTCCGCGCGTGCCGTTCGCCCTCGGAATCGGGCTCCTGGCGAGTCTTCTCACCCTCTGGGTGACGTTCGGGGTCTTCAAGGCGCAAACGGTCCTGATCGACGCCAGCGTTCAGCTCATCCAGGCTCGGTACTTCGCGTCCGGCCACCTGTCGGCCCCGCCGCTCGAGTTGCCCGAGTTCTGGTCGATCCAGTTCATGGTCCACACCGAGGCCGGGTGGGTCTCGCAATACCCGCCGGGCCACTCGCTCGCGCTCGCCATCGGCATCCTGCTCGGCGCTCCGTGGCTGATCGGTGTCCTGGCGATGGGGATCACGGCGCTGTTCACGGCGCTGTCCATGGAGAGACTACTCCCCGACCGAAGGGCGCAGGTCCGCGCGGGCTCGATCCTCGTGGCCGGGAGCCCCCTGCTCCTCGGCCTGGCGGCCGGCTACATGAGCCACGCGACCATGGCGGCGCTCGCGGCGCTCGCGCTCTACTGCGCGCTACGAGCCGAGGACGGGCATTGGAGCTGGGCGACAGCGACGGGAGCCGCCGTGGGGTGGATGGTGATCACCAGGCCTCTCACGGGGCTCATCATCGGCGCGGTGGTCACGATCGGCGTGTGGTGGCACGGCCTTCTGTCGGGCGCTGGGGGAAGAGGAGCTCTTCTGAAGCGAGCAGCCGCCCTGGTGATTGGAGGTCTTCCGTTCGCCATCGGGTTCGGTGCGTTCAATCGCCACTTCTTCGGGAGCCCGTTTCGGCTCGGATACCAGGCCGCCGCAGGTCCGAACCATGGCTTGGGCTTCCATGTCGATCCGTGGGGGCGGCCCTACGGTGTGGCCGACGGAGTGGGCTATTCCTCCGCCGAGCTCGTGACGCTGGGCCGCGACCTGCTCGGCACGCCCGTCCCGCTCGTCGCGCTGATCGGGGTCTACCTGTTGATTGCCCGGCGACTGAGCCGCGGCGAGCGCATCCTCCTGGCGTGGGCCGGACTGCCCGTCATCGCGAGCGCGCTGTACTGGCACCACGATCTCGTGTTCGGCCCGCGCATGCTCGGTGAGGCCGCCCCGGCCTGGTGCCTGTTGGCCGTCCTCTCCGGGATCGGTCTCGTGGGCGCGCTGCGACGTACACGAGGCCAGGTGAAGTGGGTTTCCGAGGGAGCCTCCGTGGCGTTCCTGCTGCTGCTCGCCTACGGCCTCGCATATGGCGGAGCGACTCGGCTCCAGCGGTTCACATCACGGTTGGACCCGCAACCGGGGGGCGCGCCCGCGGTCCCGGCGCTCGGCTTCGTGCACGAGGCGTGGAGCGACCGGGTGGGGGGACGCCTGGCCGGCCAGGGCCTCCGATTGGATAGCCTTCGAGCCCTGTTGTCGCGATATCCGACGTGTACCCTGCAGCTGGCGCTGGATCGCGTCCCGCCGGACGAGGGCCAGGAGAGGTGCCGTCGCGAAGAAGCCGCGGACGCCCGAGGCATCATCGGTCTCAGCGGATTCTTGTGGAAGGGTGATCTGCCCGGGTTGCCCGGCACGGGGATCATGTGGGCGAGGGACCTGGGTCCCGACCAGAACGCGCGGCTCATCGAGCGCTATCCGGATCGCGTCCCGCTCGTGCTGCTCCCGCCGGGGCGCGAGGCGGATCCGGCTGACGCATGGACCCTCGTACCCTACGAGGAGGGCATCGGGGCCCTGTGGGCGCGGTAGCCCCCTTCGCCCCGTTGACGATTGGGGATCGTGGAGATGCGCCGGGGACCCGCTCCCCGACGCCATGCTGAGCTCCTGCTTGGGGCAAAGCTCACGTCGGGCAACGGGCCCCGGCCCAGGGTCTTATCGAGCCATTCTTCCGCCTCGAAACGGAGCGATTCATCCGCTTGATTGGCTCATGCCCTAGTCACCTGTCCGTCTTCCTGCTTGATTACCTGCCGTCGTCCCCATCGGTTAGCGTCCGGAGGTACTCGATCAGGGCCTGCAGGTCTTCGATCTTCAGGATGGCCGAGAAGCCCGGCATCGCTCCTTTCCCATCCTTCAGAACCGTCAGCAGCTGATCGTCGGTCAACTCGCTCATCCGATCGGCGTCCGTCAAATCCGTCGGCTTCGGGTTGAACGCACCGGCGGCAGGACCGTCTCCCTCTCCGCTGTCACCATGGCAGGCGGCACACTGCTTCTTGTAGATCGCGTCGCCCTCTGCTCGAGCGATGAGTTCGGCGACCACGATGGCGGGGTCCACGGATGCCAACTGCGCGACCTCGACAGAACCCTCGCTCGGGCTCTCCGCCGCCAGGCGCCGTGCGGCCCCCATGAGGAACTCGCTCACCGCGGCTTCCTCATCGGCGGTCATCCGTGCGTTGAGCGCCATATGTCGGACGATCGCCTCCCAATGCCGGGCGTCGTATTTGTTCGGCGGCTGCATCCGGTGACACCGTCCGCACGTTCGGCCCCAGACCTCCGCGCCCGACTCCTGCGTCGAGGCCGGCGAAGGAGCTGCCAACAAGGCAGCGAGCACGGTCGTGCCGGCCAGCGCCGTCTTGAGCATCGATTGCTTGGTCATTTGGCTAGCTCCTCAGAATGCGATGACGAATTGCGACATGAGCTTGTTGTTGTCCCTCTTGAAATCGGTCCCGTGCCGCTCCGTGTTGATGAAGTAGGCCAACCGAAACGCCGAGGACGAGCCCACGTAATAACTGAACCCGATCCCGAGCTCGGACGTGTCGCCCGAGTCCTCCTCGAAGTCGACCCACGAGTAGCGCACGACCGGCTCGAACCGGTTGATCTCATACGCGGCCTGAGCGTAGAACCCGGTGCGCTTGTTGCGACCGGGCACCGTCAGGTCCTGGTTCGCCGTCACGAACTCGGCGCGCAGATCCAGGTTGTTCCTGCTGTAGTCGATGTCCGCGCCGAAGAAGGTGATCCCGAGACCATTCTCGTTCTCGTCCTCGGCGTAGTCGCCCGTGTACGCGGACACGCCCAGGCCCAGACCGGCCGCGAGCTCCACTCCGAGCCTTCCCCCGACTGCCTTGTTGTTGCCACGGCGGGGGCGCTCCCGATCATTGTCGCGCAGCCCCCGGAAGCTCGTGGCGTCCGGGTCACCTTCCAGCCCGTTCACGATGTACGCGTCGTATACGACGCGAGACCCTCCTCCGACCGGAGCCCCTCCAGACAGCCAAACGCCGACATCTGAGTACGTCGACGGGAACACGTTGACGTACGTCAGCGGCCGCCCCGGCATGCGGCTCATCCAGGTCGGGTGGATGTCCTTGTTCCACTTATTGAACGGAATGATGAACTTCCCGCCGGCGATCCGCAGACCCTTGATACCCGTATACGCCAGGTACCCGTACTCCAGCACGATCTCCTCTCCGGCATGCTCGTACTCCACCTCGACCCCGACGAGCAGGTCGTCGAGAATGGCACCGAGCAGGATCAGGTTGATGTGGTGGTTGTCGAACGCGTGCCTCCAACCGTCCTCCTCACCCCGGTCTTCCAACGTCCACTCAATATCTCCGTACCCGCTGACGATCAGACCCTGGGCATGGAGGCGACCGGTACTGACGACCGCCGCCAACAGGCCCAAAACCAGGACACCGGCCCATCGGCACTCAAAAAACCTTCGCATGGCCGAGCCTCCCTTCCGACTGGCACCCGGACTCAACGGTCCGGAGGGGAATTCGTGTGCGGAACGAAAACGGCTCGCCGGCCGACGAGCGATCAGATCCGCAGGAGCTCGACATGCCACCCATGCACGGAGTACGCCCAACGTGGTTCGGTGGGCGCGTTCGCGTGCGGAGCCTGTATGGTGTGTTACGACAACCGATTATGAGTGCGGCCGGCTTCCGTGTCGGCTGTAGGCCGCGCGAGGAGAGTGTGACGATGGCGGTCCCAGTGTGTCAGCGAGCGTCACACCGGGCGAAGTGTCAGTAGGCGACCTCGAGGCGGAACCAAAGGGAATGGGGCCTAGGCTTGCCGACGGATGCGTTCAGCGCGTGCTCCGTAAACAACTCGGCCTCCACCACGGCCCGGACGTTCTGACGCAAAAGCGCGATCACCCCCGGCAGGAGCCTGGTCTGGTCGGCGCTACCCTCACTGTACCCGGCCACGCGGATCTCAGTTGGCACGTCAGCGTCGAACGTCTCGAACTTCAGCGACCCGATGAGCCACGGATACACCAGGTACTCTCCCTTCGCGAACAGGCTCGAATGGGAGAGCTCGCCCGCCGCGATGTCGCCCCAGGGATTCTCGTGAGTCCCCCACACGAACCCGAGGCCGAGATCGGCACGGCCGTACCGCGCGCGAGCGCTCACTCCGAACGACTGGTGAGTATCCTGCCTCCCACCCTCCACGGGTTCGGCACCGAAATAGCCGAAGTGCTCGACGGTCAGGGTCTTATCCAGAAGCTGCCCTCCGGCCCCCTCAGGCAGCACGCCAGCGCTATCGTAGCGTCCGTCGAGCCGCAGGCCGCCGAGCTTGTATCGGAGCTTGTAGAAGAAGTCCTTTCGCGCGTTGTTGTCACGGCTCAAGCCACTCGCACCCTGACTGACCCCCAGCCCGTAATAGAACCGTCCTGCCCCGAGCCCGTTGATCTCGATGGCTGCCTGACTATGGCGGAGCCGAAAGTCATTGGATGATCGGACGCTCTCGCCGGTCGCGGGATTAACCAGGTCGAGATCGGAGGCCCGGAAGCTCTGCCACATGAAGCCTTGACGCGCAGCGCCGTCGATGTATCGATCGGCAAACGTCAACGGGTACAGTTTCTGGAATCCGATCCAGAGGTTGACCGCCCTCGCCGGCAGCCCCGGTACGAGATCCTGAAGCTCCACCTTCGCCTGATCCACTTCGACGCCCTCGCCAGGAGTCCACTCGGTGGACAAGTAAGCGCTGACACTCTGGCCGAGGCTGCTGCCGGCGACGATGTATAGCTCTTCCGGAAACAAGAAATCCCAGGTGGCACCTGCGTCGGGATCTCGTGTGTACTGTATGTCGCTCCGGAGCCCCACCGCGATCGGGACACCGCCCGGTAGTTCACCCGGCCAGATCGCGCGCGGCCAAAGATCTTTCCAGGGGTCCGCCCCCAATGGTACCGGCTCGTCTCTTCGGAGCAGTGCGTCGTTTTCGGGGAACTTGTACCCGTTCAGCCGGAAGGCCTCGCCGAGCACGTTCAGCTTGGGGGCCGCCGTATGGCACGTGGAGCAGCCGGTGCGATACTTCCGGGCGAATGCCGGGATGTCGGCAAGCACATTCGGGTGCGAGCTGCGCGTCACGGATGCAGGAGACGCGGCTCCGGTTCCGACGATGCCCATCACAGCGAGCGTCAACGCCGCGAGCGAGAACCGGTTTGCGCTATCGGCCACGACTACGGACCTCCAGCTCGTCTGTGGTCAGGTCGAGCAACAGATTGAATCCATCATTGCCTTCCAGCGCGATGTTTCGAGAGAAACGGTTCTGTCGACGCTCAACGACATTCAGGGTGTATCGCCCTGGAGGGACGCCATCGATCCGAAAGGTGCCGTCCTCGTTCACCATGGCGTGATACGGCGTCGGGACGACGATCACGTAGGCGTACATCTCGGGATGGACGTGACAGAGTATGACGTGTGATCCGAGTTCGGTGAACGTGTGGGAGCGCGATTCGGTCCGAGGATAGGTGCCCAGGTCGAAGCCGGGCCCGGGGCCCTCCGGACTGAAGACGTTGTGCAGGATCGGATCGCTGTTTCGGAACTCGACCGTTGAGCCTGCTGACACCGCGAGGACGGCGGGCACGAACCGGAGCCGCACCTGGTCGATGAACGGAGTAGTCTGAGGTTTGGGCGGCCCGAACGGGGTCGCCGAAATGAGGTAAACGACGAGATCTGCGACCCTTCCGGACGCGCGCACGACCCCCTCGATGGTGACGGGCTGGGCTGCGATGGGTGCATGAATGAGCAATTGTGCAAGGAACGCCGCGAGCCACGGAAACGTCCTCTTCATGGCTTCGCTCCGCCCGCTTGACCAAGCCCCGCAAGCCATCGGTGAAAGGTGCGCCGGCTGACGCCCGCTTGTCGGGCCGCTTTCGAGACGTTGCCGTCGTTCGCGCCGAGGAGCTGTGCGACGTAGTCAGCCTTGAAGGCGCGCAGAGCTGCCTCGCGGGCCTCCTCGTAGGACTCAGGCGCCGTAGCCCCAGGCGGCCTGGAGAGCCTCACGGGCGGTCTGAGTGACTCCGGAAGGTGGGCAAGCGAGACGAAGCCGTCCTCGTCCAACACCACGAGTCGTTCGACGAGGTTCTTGAGCTCTCGGACATTTCCCGGCCAATCGTAGCGCTCCAACAGATCCCAAACATCCGGTGAGATTCTCGGCGCCTCCTTCCCCTGGGCGGCGGAATACCGCGCGAGGAACCCCTGCGCCAATAAAGCGATATCACCGGCTCGATCCCGAAGCGGAGGAACTTGGATCGGTACGACCTTGAGGCGATAGTACAGATCCTCGCGGAACCGACCGTCCGCGACCGCTTTATCAAGCTCCTGATTGGTGGCAGCGATCACACGTATGTCCACTTCGATCAGCTCGTTCCCGCCGACCCGTCGCACCTTTCGCTCCTCGAGTACGCGCAGGAGCTTGGACTGCAGCGGCTGGCTGAGCTCGGCGACTTCGTCCAGAAACACGGTGCCGTGGTTTCCGTCCTCGAGTAGCCCGATCTTTCGAGCGTCCGCACTGGTGAAAGCGCCGCGCTCGTGCCCGAACAGCTCGCTCTCCAGCAGACCCTCGGGCAGGGCTGCACAGTCTACGGGCACGAAGCGATGCCTCTTCCGCTCGCTCAGCTCATGAATGGTTCGAGCGATCAGCTCTTTGCCCGTTCCGCTTTCACCCGTTATCAGAACGTTGGCCTCGGCTGCCGCCACCTTCTCCATCCGTTGCATCAGTCTGACCATCACGGGACTGGAGCCGACGAGTGTCTCTCTGTCGGCTCCGCGTGCCATCCGCTCTCGCAGCACCTTGTTCTCCCTGGCCAGCTCGCGATGACGGATGGCCCGCTCCACAGCGATTAGAAGCTCCTCACCCCTGAACGGCTTCGTCAGATAGTCGAACGCCCCCTCGCGGATCGCGTGGACTGCGGACGAGACTGTCGCGTAGGCCGTCATGATGATGACCGGGAGGGTCGGGTCATCGGCCAGCGCCACAGTAAGCAGGGTCATTCCATCGACCTCCGGCATACGGAGATCCAAGAGGACCACATCGGGCTGCGTCATGGCGAGACGATCTCGAAAGTCGACCGGCTGTGAGAGGGTATCGCAGACGTACCCCTCCCGACTGAGCAGTCGACAACAGTTCTCGAGCATCGCCAGCTCGTCATCGACGATCAGGACACGTGGGTCGGCCATCAGATTTCAAACCGTCTGACGGGGAGCGAAACGGTGAAGCGACTTCCGCTCCCCGGCTGGCTCTGTACGGTGATGCTTCCGCCGTGTCGCTCGACGATGCTGCGACACACGGCGAGACCGAGCCCTGTCCCGCGCCCGGCCTTTTTGGTCGTGAAGAACGGCTCGAAGATTCGGTGCCGCAACTCGGCGGGGATGCCCGACCCGGTGTCCTCTACCTCCAGATCCACGGCCCCGCCTCCGTCGCTGGCCAGGGTCCTCACGGAGACGGTGCCCTCACGCGGCGTCGCATCGAGCGCGTTCATCATCAGGTTGACGCACACCGTCTCGATCGCCTTCTCACTGCCGGTGAGGGTAGGCAGGGAGTCATCGAAATCGGTCTCCAGTCTGACCTTCCTTGCCACGTACGTGCGCTCGAGGATACGTACCACCCTGGCGGCCACGGCGTTGAGCGCCACGCTCTCGTCATCCCCGGCACCTTCGCGTGCGAGGCTCAACATGTCCCTGATCACACCGTCCAGACGGCGTACGTGTTCGCGGAGAGTCACCAGGTCTTCATTCAGGAATTCGCCTTCGCGGTGCTCTTTGATCTCCTGCTCCATGCACTCGATGCGATTGCCGATGACGGCGAGTGGATTGCCCAGTTCGTGGGCGAGGCCTGCCGCCATCACGCTGACCGTCGCCAGGCTCTCCGAACGGTGCATTTGCTCTTGCAGCCTCGCCTGCATCCGCGTGTCCCGGATGATGACCGAGTAGCCGATCGGTTGCCCGTCCGTGCCACGGATGATGGATTGCGTCAGGCTCACGGGATTCACGGTGCCATCGCGGGTTACCCTGCGCGTCTGGTAGTTCACGACTGCTCCCTGCGCACCAGCCTCGCGACGCAGGAACGCGGCCTCTTCCAGCCAACTGTCCCCCGATGGCAGAAGCAGGTCGTCGAGCGGACGGCCATGCACCTCGGTGGCCGTGTAGCCGAACAGTGATTTGGCCCCGTCGTTCCAGACGCGCACCCGACTTTCCATGTCCGTTCCAATGATCGCGTCCGCGGAATGTTCGAGAATCCCCGCCAACTCCGCGTGCACTTCGCGCAGCGCGTGCGTACGCTCCCGTACAAGCTCCTCCAGCTTTTGCCGCTGATCCACCAGCGATCTCGCCATGACCGAAAAGTCGTTTGCCAGATCCTCCAGTTCATCCCTCGTCGTAATCTCGAGCGGGCCCTCCGACTCTCCTCGGGCCAGCCGTCGGGCTCCCTGTCGGAGTTGATAGATGGGTTGGGTGAACTGATGAGCGGCGAGCGTCCCCAGCCCCAGCACCAGGCTCAACACCACCAGCCCCCCGATTCCTACCATGCCCAGGAAGCTTCGCACACCGGCCTCCAGAGCCGACAAAGGAACCAGGCGATACAGTACGAGGGGAGGAATGCCCGTACCGGCCAAGGGGAGACGGACATAACTGACGATCTGCTGGTCCGTGGTGGGCATCGTCTCCGCCGTCTGACCCGAGAGCATGACCTCAACCGCCTCAGGCGCCAGCTCGCTGCGGATGTCCACCTCGGAGCGCAACGCAAGCAGGCTCGACCAGTCTCGCTTTCGAGTCGAGTGGTACAGGTAGAGGCCTTCGGAGTCGATGAGCCCCGTAACGCCGCCGAATTGCGGCGAGCTCGCTTCGAGCGGCGCGAACAGGGCGGACGCGTGTGCCTCCCCGACGACAGCGCCCAGCACCGAACCGTCCGGGCTTCTGACAGCATTCAGAATCGCGATCGCCGGAACTGTCTCCGTCGCTCCGGCTTGCTCGGGAACCCTACGCAGCTCAACCGGCAGTAGGAGATGCTCACCAGGTTGCAGAGAGCTTGCCCGCAGAGCGTAGTACAACCCCTCCTCATCTTGGGCTGGAGTGGGCACCTCGCTCCCCGATGCGTAGACCACCAGGATCACGCGGCCGTTCACATCGATGACCTTCACGCGAAACAGCGCGGGTTTGAAGCTGAGGAACTCGGACGCCGCCAGACCCGCTTCCTCCCACGGATCTTTCGGGGGCTGAGCAATCAGAGGGCCGAGCACGTGGGAGGTGAGGTACGCCACATCGCGCTCGACCTCCGCGAGGGCTCGCTCCGTTTGTGTGCGTGCCACCGCCAGATCATTCTCGAGCGTCGTTCGTGCGAGCGCTCGAACCTGACGAATCGTGTGTCGCACCCCCAAAGTGGCCATGATGACCAATGGCACGACGGCGAGGAATACAAATGCGATCAGCAGTTTCGCCCGGATCGACAGACGGCGGAATAGCTGGTTAATGCTCACGATCCTAGGCCTCCATCACGCCGCGACCGACGATCACCCCGCTCCCCTGACGAATCACCTTGATCGGACTACCCACACAGGTGCCGCCGTACGACAGCCTGTCGACACGGCAAAGCACGCACTTAGGACGTGCGACGTGCCGCGACGGCGCGGGCCCGTTCTCGTAACTCGGGCGCCTCGAGGCGGTCACACATGGCCGGGAACGATGCGCGCGGGCCGCGCCACTCGAGGCTGTCCACGGCGGGGCTGACGGTCGCGTCACGGACGAGTGTGGCGAGTACCCGGAACAGCAGTGCGTGCTCGATGTCCGTCGCGAAGGTCCGCGCGAGCCCGACCGCGCCTCTCACCTCCACGTCCCACAGGGTGCCGTCGAGCGGGATGTCCTCCATGTGGCCGTACCGCGCAAGCACGGCGGATGTGGACTTGGGGCCCCAGCCACGGAGACCGGGGAAGCCGTCGGCGCTGTCCCCGACGAGCGCCAGATAGTCCGGGATCGATTCCGGAGCCACCCCGAACTTGTCGATCACCCCTGATTCATCGCGCAGCTGCCGGCGCCGCCGGTCGAACTGCACCACGCGCTCACCGACAACGCACTGCGCGAGATCCTTGTCCGGGGTGCAGATGAGGACGCGGCGCACACGCGGATCGGCTTCCGCGACCCTCGCCCCCGAAGCGAGCGCGTCATCGGCCTCGAAATCGACCATGGGCCACACGACGATGCCGGCAGCGCTGAGCGCCTCCTCGAGCAGCCCGAATTGCGATCGTAGCTCGGGGTCGATGCCCGACCCATCCTTGTAGCCCGGCCACAGCTCGTTCCGGAACGACTCGATCACGTGATCGGTAGCGACGGCCACGTGCGTCGCGCCGTCGGCCAGGAGGGTCAGCACGGAACGCACTACGCCGGCAGCTGCCGCGACCTCCTCGCCGAGCGCGTTGGACCGTCGAGGAAGCGCGTAGAAGTGTCGGAACAGCTCGTACGTGCCGTCCAGCAGGTGGACGTCGAAATCGCCTGTGATGCTCACGCTAGCAGGCCACTGCAAGCTTCTCCGGGTCGTGGGCGAGACGCGCCCGCACGGTTCGCCGCTCTCGGCGCGCGCGCCCCCGAATCAACGTCCGATCGAGCGAACCCGGATGTTTCGGTACCACACGGGGTCCCCGTGATCCTGAAGCGCGAGGTGACCCACCGCGTGCCGCCCGTAATCGGGCCACTCGGCGAACTTCGAGTCGGCCACCAGACGCTCCCATTCCTCCGAGCCGAGCTCGTACTCCACGACCTTCAGTCCGTTGAGCCAATGCTCGACATGGCCCCCCACCGCGAGGATGCGGACTTCGTTCCACTCCCCGACCGGCCGCACGTTGCCGGGGTCGGGTGCGTGCAGGGCATAGTTGGAGCCCGCGGAGGTCTTCGGGCTCCCGCCATCCGGGTGCTGCGCGTCGTCCAGCACCTGCATCTCCGGTCCACTCTCGTAGGTACGCTGGGTCGTCTCGCTCACCCGGAAGAAGATCCCGCTGTTTCCCCCGGGAGAGATCTTCCACTCGAGGCGGACCTCGAAGTCGCCGAACTGCTCGACCGTGATGATGTCGCCGCGATCCTCGCGCTCCCCTTGGTCCGTGAAGTGAAGCGCGCCGTCCTCGATGACCCATGCGGCGGGGACGTCGTCGCGTCTGAATCCCCGCCACCCTTCGAGTGTCTCGCCGTCGAACAGCAGACGGAAGCCCTGCTCGCGCTCCTCCGTCGTCAGCGTGTTCTGAAGGGAGGCGGCCTGGGTCGGCGCTGGAGTTTCCGGGTCACTCTCTCCGGCGGCCGCGGCCGCGTAGCACCCGACGAGCCCGAAGACGGTCAGGGCGGAGAGCATGGGAATCACTTCAGACATCACGGTGCGCTCCTGTTCCGTCGAATCCCACCGGACATGGGGGATGCGGAACCCTAGGACCGACGCCATGTGTGAGACAAGTCCCGCGCCCGCCGGACGTCTCGGATCTGGCCCTAGCGCTTCCCTCCTGCGAGTCTGGCCGCTTCGGGCCGCGCGCGGAGTCGCAGCATCGAAACGGTCCCGAGGATGGGGCCGATCGCCAGGGGCACGAACGCCCACCGCCAGGTCCACATCCCCTCCCACACCGGGAGCAAACGGATGGTGATCACCGTGAGAAGGAACCCGATCGCCGTCTGCAGCGTGAGCGCGGTGCCGACGTAGGATCGTTCAGCGAGCTCGGTCACGCAGGTGGAGAATTGCGCCGAGTCGGCTACCACCGCGAAGCCCCAGATGAGACACAGAGCGGCCAGCAGCCAGGGCGACGCGCCGAACAGAGTGCCCGCCGAGAGACAGCATGCTCCGCTCACGATCATGCTCGCGCTCGTCACCGCCGTCCGCCCGATGCGGTCGGCGAAGACGCCGGCCAACCAGGCTCCCGGCCCCCCGATCGCGATGGTACCGAACGCCAGATACGACGCCAGTTCCGGCGTGGAAGCCGGGGAGGAGTCCAACGCGAAGCTGGCCGCGAGGAAGGCGGGGATCCACGTCCACACGGCGTACAGCTCCCACATGTGTCCGAAGTATCCGGCGTTCGCCAACATCGTCGCCCGATCGCGCACGATGCGTCCCACCGCATGTGGGTCGAACGGCGATGAGGGCGCCTCGTACGGCCCCCGCTCGAGTCCGAAGGCGGCGATCGCCGCTCCAACGAGCGCCAGTCCCGCCGCGCCGTACAGCACCAGACGCCACTCGCCGATCCCCCCGATCGGGCGCAGGAGATGCGGCATGGCCGAGCCGACCGTGAGGGCGCCGACGAGGATGCCGATGGCCATGCCGCGTCCGCCCCGGTACCACCCCGCCACGATCTTCATGCCGGGCGGGTAGACCCCCGCGAGCGCCATTCCCGTGAGGAACCGCAGCGGGAGGGCCGCCGCCGGCCCTTCGGCGAGGGCCGCGATCGCAGTCGTGGCGCCGGCGCCGAGCAGTGCGGAGCCCGCGACCAGACGGCGAGGATCCCACACGTCGGCGAGCGTGAGGAACGCGGACAGCAGCGCGCCCGTCACGAATCCGAGCTGAACGGAGATGGTGAGCCACGCCGCGCCCGAGTCGGTTAGCTGCCAGGTTTCGCGCAGCTCCGGGACCACGGCGCTGGCGCTGAACCACAGACCCATGGCGAGGAGCTCGGCCAGCGCGAGTAGCGCGAGGGCGCGCCACCGCCCGCCGCCAGCGGCCCGGGGGTCGAGGCCGTCGCTCATCGCACCGACCGCGCTCACGACGCACCGGGCCCGGACACGGCCGTTCCTCCAGCTACCCCTCCGCGTCCGAGTAGCGATCCTTCAGCTGTTGCACAACGGCGGGGTCGGCAAGGGTCGTCGTATCCCCGAGTGCCCGCCCCTCGGCGATGTCACGTAGGAGTCGGCGCATGATCTTGCCCGAGCGCGTCTTCGGCAGATCCGCCGCGAAGATCAGATCCGAGGGCTTGGCGATCGCCCCGATCTCCTTCGCCACGTGCGCCCTCAGCTCATCGCGCAGACCGTCCGAGATCTCCCGGCCCTCCACGAGGCTCACGAAAGCCGCGATCGCCTGACCCTTGAGCTCGTCGGCCCGTCCGACGACCGCGGCTTCGGCGACGGCCTCGTGGTGCACCAGAGCGGACTCGACCTCCATGGTGCCGATCCGGTGGCCGGCCACGTTGAGCACATCGTCCACGCGACCCATGATCCAGAAGTAGCCATTGCCATCAACCCGCGCGCCGTCGCCCGGGAAGTACGTATCCGGCCATTTGGACCAATACGTCTCCCGATACCGCTCCTCGTCCCCGTAGATGCCCCGCAGCATCGCCGGCCACGGGGAAGTGATCGCCAGAAAGCCGCTTTCCGCCCGGTTGCCGTCCTCGTCGAGGATGGTGGCCTCCACGCCTGGGAACGCCACCGTCGCCGAACCCGGCTTCGTCGTGATGACTCCTGGAAGCGGAGTGATCATGATCGCGCCGGTTTCGGTCTGCCACCACGTATCCACGATGGGGCAGCGCTCGCCGCCGATGTGGGTGTGGTACCAGATCCAGGCTTCCGGGTTGATCGGTTCCCCCACCGTTCCCAGGAGACGGAGCCCGGAGAGATCCGATTTGGCGGGCCATTCCGCGCCCCACTTCATGAACGCCCGAATGGCGGTGGGGGCCGTGTAGAAGACCGTAACGCCGTACTTCTCGCACAGCTGCCAGAAGCGGCCCCGGTCGGGCCAGTCCGGTGCGCCTTCGTACATCAGCACCGCGGCCCCGTTCGCCAGAGGCCCGTACACGATGTAGGAGTGCCCAGTCACCCAGCCCACGTCCGCCGTGCACCAATAGACGTCCTCGTCCCGCAGGTCGAACACCCAGCGGGTGGTCGCGGTCACCTGCGTCATGTAGCCGCCCGTCGTGTGCATGACGCCCTTCGGCTTACCCGTCGTCCCGGAGGTGTAAAGGATGTAGAGGAGATCCTCGGCATCCATCTCCTCGGACGGGCAATCCGCGGAGGCCTGAGCGACCAGCTCGTGGTACCAGTGGTCACGGCCCTCGCTCATGTCGCAGTTCGGAACGTCCACCGCATCACCTGCCGGGCCCGACCTGGGATCGGAGGCCTCGGCCCTGCGGACCACGACGACGCTGTGCACGTAGTCGAGCCCCTCGATCGCCGCGTCGGTGTTTTCCTTTAGCGCGACGAGGCCGCCGCGACGGTACCCGCCATCGGCCGTGACGACGCACTTTGCCTGGGCATCCTCGATGCGATCGCGAAGGGACTGAGGAGAGAATCCGCCAAACACCACCGAGTGCGGCGCCCCGATGCGAGCGCACGCCAGCATGGCCACCGCGGCCTCGGGGATCATGGGCAGATAGATGGCGACACGATCCCCGCGCGCGACGCCGAGACCCTTCAGCGCGTTCGCGAACCTGGACACCTCCTCGTGCAGCTCGCGGTACGTGAACCGGCGTACGTCGCCCGGCTCGCCCTCCCAGATCAGCGCCGTGCGGTCACCGCGCGCCTCCAGGTGACGGTCAAGGCAGTTGTACGCTGCGTTCAGCCGTCCGCCCACGAACCATTTCGAGAACGGAGGATTCCACTCGAGCACACGGTCCCATGGCTTGAACCAGTCCAGCTCGGCGGCCCAGCGGGCCCAATAGGCCTCGCGGTCCTCTTCCGCGGACTCGTACGGTCCCCTGTCGGCCACGTGAGCGGCGTCCCGAAATCCGGCGGAAGGCTCGTAGGCCCGGTTTTCGGTCAGGAGTACCTCGATCTCACGTCGTTGGGCATCGCTCATCGGTATTCACCCGGGCGTTGCGGGAGGCTGGCAAAGGCCGACATTAGGAAGATCACATTAGAAGAAGGTCTGCTTTGACACGCAAGAAACAGCCACATCCGGGGCCGGCATCGTCGCCGGGCAGACGTGGGATCTGCCGGATACCGTGGGCCGGGCTCACATGAGCGACCGAACCCTGCTGATCCTGTTGGCCATCCCCGCGATCATCGCCTTCGCGTTCGGGATCTGGGCGGGGTTGGGCTACCCGGGCCGGTACGATCGATTCGCCTCGACGGGGCGGGCACCCCGCGAAGCGCCCTACAAGCAGCTATTGCGATGGTTCGGGATGGGGCGCCGCGCACCACCTCGCAGCCGACGGACCCCAGGGCACCGTGGCCTGCGTGGCCGCTGGCGGCGTTGATCCGGGCGGTCTCGGCGACGACGGTGGCGCGGTGATCACCCGTCGCGCCCGGGTGCGGCGCGTCCTGTGGTGGGTCCTGCTCGCCAACGTGTCCGTGATCGTCGCGAAGCTGTGGATCGGTCTTCGATCCGGTTCGATCGCCGTGCTCGGGGACGCCGCACACTCGGGTGTCGACGCGATCAACAACGTCGTCGGTCTGTTGGCGGTTCGGCTCGCGGCCGCGCCGCCGGACGACCAGCACCCGTACGGTCACGGAAAGTTCGAGACGCTCGCGGCCTTCGCCGTGGCGGCATTCCTCTCGATCACGTGCTTCGAGCTGCTCGAGGGAGCCATCGGTCGCTTGGTCTCCGGGGGGACGCCCCCACGGGTGGAGCCGATCATGTTCGCGGTGTTGGGTGGGGCGATGATCGTCAACCTGGCGGTCGCCGGGGCGGAGTCCCGCTACGCCCGGCTCCTGGACAGCGAGGTGCTTGAGGCTGACGCGCGTCACACCGCCGCGGACGTGCTGGTGACCGCCGCGGTGCTCGGTGGGCTGGTGCTCGTCCACCTGGGGCTCGGCGCGGCCGATGCGATCCTGGCCATCCTGGTGGCCGGCGTCATCGCGTACAGCGGCGTCCAGATCTTGAGGCGAACCATTCCGGTCCTGGTGGACGAGCGGGCCCTGGAGGCCGAGCGAATCCGTACCGTCGCGGTACAGACGCCGGGCGTGCTCGAGGCAAGCCAGATCCGGTCGCGAGGCCGTCGGAGCGCTGCATTCGCAGAGCTCACGATTCACGTCGACCCCGGCGAGAGCGTGGTATCGGGGCACGAGATCGCCGACGAGGTGGAAAAGCGACTGGAGGAGCACGTCGGCTTCTCGCGGGTGGTGGTCCATGTCGAGCCGGCCGCGCCCGGCCCGGGCGGTGAGGTCTGAGGCTGCCGCGGGGGGTTCTTCCCGGTCTCTCAGGACGAGTGCGAGCCGTTGGCCTCCACCAGCCACAGGCAGCGCTCCTCCGCCCGGCTCTCACATTGCTCGTGGACGATTCGAGCCCCGCCCGCTCGATACTCGTCCAGGATCCGCTCGATGACGCCGTGGAGAAGGGAGCATCCCGATCCGCCCTCGACGGCGCGGGCGGGCAGACACTTCTCCACGACGAGCTTGGCGGGCCTCCGTCTTATGTGGACTCGGCCCCTCGGGCTCACCGCCTTCGCGATGCGGCGCACGCGCCTCCAAGCGAGCCGCTCGCGAGCCCCGTGCGGGAGCGCTCGGGCCCCGAGCCGAGCTCCGAGCCGCCGATCGTCGAGCTCGGTCTGCGCGAGCCGTCGGCCCGCCTCGGAGAACACGCGCGTGGCGTCATCCCTCCGGCTGATCAACTCGAACAGGCTGGCGACCTCGTGGGCCGAAACGCCATCGCCACTCCGATCGGAGTACCGCTTGATCTGATCCTCGATGACGCTCGACAGGCCGAGACGCCGTCGCAGGTTGAGCGGGAGGACGGCTTCGTGGAGCGCCGCTTCATCGGCGGGAGTATCGGCCGCGCGCAGCGATTCCAGCAGCGCGAGGGCGACCGACGAGGCGACATGGCCGCGGAAATCGTTGTCGTGTCCCATACGTCGCCTAGGCTACGAAGGGCGCTGGGTGCGAGCAAGGCGCGCCGCGGATGCGCTTCGGCGACACGCGGGAATCGGCTCGAGCGCCCGTGACCGTCACACAGGGTGCCGTCCTCGGCCTCGTGATCGCGGCTGCGTTGCTGCCTTGGACGGTACGGGTGGGCTGGCTGACGTGGGGTGGGGCAGGGGCGGCCGTCCTGGTCGCGATCGCGCTGCTGCTCGGGGAGGGGTGGACTGGCGTCCTCCTGCTCATCGCGTTCTTCACCACTTCGTCGATCCTCACGAAGACCGGACGCACCCGGGCAGTTCCGGCGATCGAGCGGCGTGATCGCGATGCCGAAGGGCGACGTGCGAGCCAGGTGTTCGCGAACGGTGGGGTTGCCGCGCTGTGCGCTCTACTCGGGGTAGCGGGACTCGGAGCGGCCACCCACTATGCGGCGGCTGCGGCCCTGGCAGCGGCGACCGCGGACACCTGGGCGAGCGAGATCGGGATGTGGGTCCGAGGGGGCACGCGGCTGCTCACGAACGGCCAGCGCGTTGAGCCGGGGCGCTCGGGCGGCGTGTCCTGGGCCGGCTCCACTTCGGGCGCGGCCGGGGCGCTCTTGATCGCTGCCCTCGCGTCGGCGGCCTGGGGCGAGCCGAAGATGATGACCGCCGTCAGCCTTGGCGGAATGGGCGGAATGCTGGTGGACTCCTGGGTCGGAGCCGCGTGGGAGCAACGAGTGTCATGGATCGGCAACGACGTCGTGAACTGGATCGGGACGGCAGCCGGCGCCGCCTTCGGGGCGCTGATCGCTTTGGCATGATCCGGCGGTGGGCGTCGTGAGCGGCTTCGGAACGCGAGCGGTCCACGGAGCCGGCGAGGCCACGTCGACGGCCGAGGCCCACGTCGCACCGATCTTCCAGACAACGGCGTTCACCTTCCCCGCGGCGCACGAGGCGATCGAGGCCTTCGGAGGCTCCGGTTACATCTACAGCCGTAAGGCGAACCCCACCGTGCGCGCGCTCGAGCGACACATCGCGGCTCTCGAGCGAGCGCCCGTCGAGGTCGCGGAGGGGACGCTACAGGCGTCGGAGGATGCCGACTCGCGCTTCTTCGGTTCGGGGATGGCGGCGATCTCTGCCGTGATCCTCGCCATGGGTGCTGGGGGGCGAGTGGTCTGCCAGTCGGGCATCTACGGAACGACGGAGGCCATGGTCGGCCGCCTGGATGAGCTCGGAGTACGGGTGGACCTCGCGCCGGTCGGCGACCTGGAGGCGCTCGGCACTGCGGTCGCCCGTGACATGCCGCCCGCGCTCGTGTACATCGAGAGTCCGGCGAACCCCCTTCTTCAGTTGACGGATGTGCGACGCGCGGCACAGATCGCGCACGAAGCCGGTGCACGTCTTGCGGTCGACGCCACCTTCGCGACTCCGGCGTTGTTGCGCCCGCTGGCCTGGGGGGCGGACCTCGTCCTGCACAGCACCACGAAGTTCATGAGCGGGTACGGGGTCGTGCTCGGCGGTGTAGTGTCCGGGGCCGCCGAGATCCTGACCGCGAAGATCGACCCTCTCCGACAGAACTTCGGTGGGGTGGCCGATCCCTTCGCGGCATGGATGACGGGACTTGGACTGCGGACCCTGGCGGTGCGGATGGAGCGGCACGTCGCGAACGCGGAGGCATTGGCGCGCATGCTAGAGGACCACCCGCGGGTCGAGCGGGTGTTCTATCCGGATCCTGGAGAGCTCCCGGCAGGCCAACTGACGTCCGGTGGGCCCATGCTCTCCTTCGAGGTGGCCGGTGGCGAGCAGGAAGCGCTCGCCGTGGTCGATCGGCTGTCGCTGATCACACTGGCCCCGACCCTGGGCACGCTGGATACGTTGGTTCAACACCCATACACGATGAGTCACAGCGTCCTGCCCGAGGCGAGACGCCGCGAGATGGGAATCCAGCCAGGCATCTTGAGGGTATCCGTCGGGCTCGAGGACCCGGGCGACCTGATCGAGGACCTGTCCCGAGCCCTATCGTGATCAAAGAGGATCTGTCCCAAACCCCTACCTGATCAGGGGGGAGCGATGGCATGCGTGAGACCCACGTGAGCGATGCGGAGAGAACTTCGGCTGGGGCGGACAGCGCCGGCCTCGTGGCCGGCGGCCGGCGCGTGGGCCTCGCGCATGGCATCCTGCGCATGGTGACAGGACTCATGTTCTGGCAGCACGGCGCACAGAAGCTCTTTGGCTGGCTCGGACGTGAGAGCGGCGGGGTCCCATGGTTCTCGTGGCCGATCGGTGTAGCGGGCATGCTCGAGTTCTTCGGAGGGATTCTGATCCTGCTAGGGCTGTGGACGAGGCACGTCGCTCTCCTGCTTGCGGGCGAGATGGCCGTCGTCTTCTGGTGGCGGCATTTTCCGAACGGTGGTTGGCCGATCCAGAACCGCGGCGAGCTCCCGATCTTGTTCTGCTTCATCTTCCTGTTTCTGGTCGCGGCCGGCCCCGGTCGGTTCAGCCTGGATGGGTTGCTGCGAGGCTCATCAGACTAGGCTGCATCGGCCATCGCGTCGCGAGCGTGGAGCGGCTGGGAAGCGGCTCGCACTGGGTGCCCGCCATTGTTCGATCGGGATCTGCGGGCCATGTTTGGGCCGCTGCGGCGGGTGCCCACATGGACATCCGCCGCCGCTGTATATGGCGCAGCCGAAGGCGCATGGGGTGAGGCGGAACGGGAGGATCGCCGGGAGGGCGACGTAGCGAGACGATGTACGATCCGGCACAGACCGAGCTGAAGTGGCAAACCTACTGGGAGGAGCACGGCACGAACCAGCCTGACCTCGAGTCGGCGGAGCGCCCGTTCTTCAACCTCATGATGTACCCCTATCCATCGGCGGAGGGACTGCACGTCGGCAACCTGTACGCGTTTACGGGCGCCGACATCTACGGCCGCTACCGCCGCCTGCAGGGCGAAGACGTGTTCGAGCCCATCGGGTATGACGCGTTCGGAATTCACTCCGAGAACCATGCCCTCCGGGTGAACATCCACCCCATGGAGCTGATCCCGGCCAACGTCGCCAACTTCGAGCGCATGCTCCGCCGCGCCGGCCTCATGTATGACTGGTCGCACACGGTCGACACGACTGACCCCGATTACTACCGCTGGACCCAGTGGATCTTCCTGCAGCTGTTAAAGGCGGGTCTCGCGGTGAAGAAGGAGGCTCCGGTCAACTGGTGTCCCAAGGACCAGACCGTCCTGGCCAACGAGCAGGTGATCTCCGGACGCTGCGAACGCTGTGACACCCCCGTCGAGCAGCGCCTCCTGAGTCAGTGGTTCTTCCGCATCACCGAGTATGCCGAACGCTTGCTCGACAACCTGGAGTGGATCGACTGGTCGGAGACGACCCGGACGGCGCAACGCAACTGGATCGGCCGTTCTGAGGGGGCACGCCTGTGGTTTCCGGTCCCGGACACCGACGAGAGGATCGAAGTCTTCACGACCCGACCCGACACGATCTTCGGTGCGACGTTCATGGTGCTCGCGCCCGAGCACCCTCTCGTGGATCGCGTGACGACCACCGGCCAGCGCGCCGATGTCGAGACGTACTTGCGCACCACGGCCGCCACCGACCTGGTCGAGCGCCGCAAGATCGAAGACAGGCAGAAGACGGGTGTGTTCACGGGCGGCTTCGCGACCAACCCGGCCACGGGGGAGCCGATCCCGATCTGGGTCGCGGACTACGTCCTGATGGAATACGGGACGGGCGCGATCATGGCGGTTCCGGCCCACGATCAGCGTGACTTCGAGTTCGCCCGGCAGTTCGATCTCTCGATCCGTCCGGTCGTGAGGCCGGCCGCTTCGCTGTCACCCGGTGCCGACCCCGCCGCCATCGACGTGCAACTCGACCAGGCGTTCATCGAGCACACCGATGACGAGATCCTCATCAACTCCGATCGTTTCAGCGGGATGGAGGCGGACCCGGGCGGGCACGCGATCGTCGAGTGGCTCGCGGAACGCGAGCTGGCGGCGCCACACGTCAACTACCGGCTGCACGATTGGTGCATATCCCGGCAACGGTATTGGGGCCCTCCGATCCCGGTCATCTACTGTGACGGCTGCGGCCTGCGACCGGTGCCCGAGGAAGACCTCCCGGTCCTGCTACCGTTCGTGGACGACTTTCGTCCGGATGCGAGCGGTGTCAGCCCGCTGGCGCGCGCGGAGGAGTTCTATCGCACGACCTGCCCGGAGTGTGGCGGCGAGGCGCGCCGCGAGACCGATGTGTCCGACACGTTCCTGGACAGCGGCTGGTACTTCCTTCGATACCCGAGCACCGACATCGACGATCGCCCGTTCGACGACGTGCGCACGAAGAAATGGCTCCCGGTGGACATGTACATCGGGGGGGAAGAGCACGCCGTGCTTCACCTGCTCTACTCGCGCTTCCTGACCATGGTGCTCCACGATCTGGGACATCTCGAGTTCGAGGAACCCTATCACAGGTTCCAGAAGCACGGGCTGCTGATCAAGGAGGGAGCCAAGATCTCGAAGTCGCGCGGCAACGTGATCCTGCCGGACGAGTACATCGCTCGTTACGGCGCGGACGTGTTCCGGACCTATCTCATGTTCTTGGGTCCGTTCCAGGTCGGTGGCGACTTTCGCGACGTAGGGCTCGCCGGCCCCGAGCGCTTTCTGAACAAGGTGTGGGACAGCGTGACGAGCGCGGTGTCGGAGGGGCGAACCGGGTTCGATGACGAGGGTATCGAGCGCGCGCTCCACGGCACGATCAAGAAGGTCACCGAGGACCTGGCGAGCCTCGACTACAACACCGCGATCGCGGCGCTGATGGATTATCTGAATCAAGTGCGGGCCGAGGGCCGGGTGCCGTCAGTCGACGAGGTACGGCCAATGGTCATCCTGCTGGCCCCCATCGCGCCTCACATCGCCGAGGAGCTGTGGGAGCGTCTGGGCGGGTCGCCGAGCGTGTTCGACCACGCGCCCTGGCCGGAGCACGACGACTCGAAGCTCGTGGTCGACGAACTGGAGATCCCCGTTCAGGTCAACGGGAAGCTTCGCGCGATGGTCCGCGTCGCACGCGGTGCCTCGCAGGAAACGGTGCAGGAAGCGGCGCTGCGCGAGGACAACGTGCTCCGGCAGCTGGATGGAGGTGAGATCCGCAAGGTGATCCACGTACCGGACCGGCTCATCAACCTCGTCGTCCGCTGACGCTTCGTGACGCTTCGGGTCGGTTGACGCTTCGGGTCGGCTGACGATCTGGCCGCCAAGCGGATCTGGCCGACTAGCCGATCAGATCGCGGCGTACACCGAGACGTGGAAGCCGCTCTCGCTCGAGAACGGTTCCTTCCCCCAGCCCGCCCAGCGCTCTCGCAGCCGGAGTCCAGACAGCATCGCCATGAGGTCCAGCTCCGAGGGCCACGCGTAGCGGATCTTCAACGGGCAGAGCTCGACACCCTGGTTCGACACGAACATGTGGGTGGTGTCCACGCGTTGATTCGCGGGGTCGTGGACGGACGCCTCGATCGTCACCCTGCCTACCTCCACGCGGCTGGCCGCCACGCGCTGACCACGGTCGAAGCGACACAGGTCGGGTACGAACGCCTCGATCACGAAGACCCCGTCGGGAGTGAGGCGCGCGGCCGCGTTCCGGAAACAGCGTAGCTGGTCCTCCTGTGTGAGGAGCGCGAAGAAGGTGTTGAACGCGACGAAGATCAGAGAGAACGTCCCGTCGACCGACACATCCGCGAAGTCCCCCATGGTGACTGGGATCTCGTCGCCACCGGGCTTTTGGCGCAAGAGGGCGATCATCTCTGCCGAAGCGTCGATCCCGTGGACATCCACGCCCCGCTCGCGCAGCGGAAGAGCGATCCGTCCTGTCCCGATCGCCAGCTCGAGCGCGCGGCCGCCACCAGCCAGCTCGGCGAGGCGGTCAACGGCGGAGGTGGGATCGAGGCCCGCGTACAGGTCGTCGTACCGCGGGGCGATCGTGTCTCCGTAGGTTTCGGGTCCGAAATCGCTCATCGCGCCTCACCGATTGTGGCGTCAAGTACGATCCGTCTCACCAGTCGACCGACCCTTCCTGCGACGTGTCGATCTCGGCCCCCGCGTCTCCCTCGCCGAACAGGAAGGATCGCAGGTTCGTGTAGAGGAACTCACGAGCCTCGGATTCTTGCAGACGGAGCCCGTAGTGGTTGATCAGCAGCATCTGCCGCTCTTTCCACTCCTCCCAGCAGTCGTGGCAGATCTCGGCGATCAGCCGCTGACCCAGCTCGTTGGGGAACGGCTCTCGATCGAGAGGCCGAGCCCCGTCGCGCTCGCAGCGTGTACACTTGAAGGCAGTCGTCATTGTCGGTCCGAGCTCCCGATGAGACGGTCGAGGGCTTCCCAGGCATCCCCCGTTGCGGCTTCGTGGAATACGGCCTGGAGCGAAGGCTCCAACGAGCCGTACCGCTGAACCAGCCGTTCGAAGTCATCCAGCCGCGTGTAATAGAGCAGACGCGCCAGGACCCATGCATTGTTCAGCCGAGCCGGGTCCAGGGATCCGTACCGGCCCGCCCGCAGGCGTGGCTTGACGTCGGTCTCGAATCGTTCGGCGGCGTTGCGGAAGATCTCACGCTTTCGCTCGCGCTTGGCCTCCTCCGACAGGTCGCTGGCGTACGCCTCCTTCAGTGGCTCGGCGACCGAATTGAAGAAGCGGCCGAACTCGCGTGTATCGCCCCAGCGCGACCGTGCGACCTCGCATTTTTCCGCGTCGGCCACGGCCTCGCAGTAGAACTCGATGGCCGCCCGGCTACCGACGAAATTCGCGAAGCTCTCGTTGAAGTTCGCCTGCCCGGCGGGAAAGAACGTGGTGTGCGTGATCTCGTGAATCACTGTCTCCACGAGCGACAGACTGTCGAGCCGCAGCGTAGTGGAGAGGATTGGATCCGGCAGCCAGCCCAGGGTGCTGAAGGCGGAGACCGGCCGGACCGACACGTCGTATCCCTGTGCCTCAAGCCGCTCGGCTTCCTCGAACGCCTGCTCGAAGTCGAAGTAACCCTTGTACGGCACACGCCCGACGATCGGGAACCACCAGGTCTTCCAGTAGAGCCCGAGCTCCGGAGCCGCGGAAATATTGATCGCGAGGGTGTCGCGCGTGAGTTGGGCAAAGCTCGTGAAGCTGTCGCCGGCCCGAAGCCCGAGGGAGCGCTCCGCGAAATCGCGTGCATCCTGAACGAGACGGAGCTTGGCGCGCAGCTCGGCGGGGGCCGCGGTGTCGTGCACGACCTCCTGGATCGGTCGCCGCGCGGAGAGGATGCGCGCTTCCTCCCAGCCCGCTCGCAGGACGTACGTGGGCGAGCACCCCTGCCATACGAGCAGAGCCCCGAAAGCAATGCCGCGGATCACACCTGTGTTGCGCACGCTCACGTGCCGGCCCCCCTAGCCAATCCGACCTTAGATTTCACAACATAGCAGGTCGCTGCCCGGTTCGGCGCCGCGCCCCGAGCAGACCCGTGGCGAAGCGAAGGGCAAGCTGGAGGACCCGATGTCCAATCCTTCACAGGACAAGAGACCGCCTACCGAGCGCGAGGTGAGGGCAGCGCTCGTCGCGTTCGCCGACTTGCTGAAGCGCCTGGATCAGGACGAGCGGCTGTTCCGGAATCTGCCACTCATCATGGGTCGTCTCGGGGACCTGCGCCGCATGCTGTTCGAGTACGAGGTCCGTGTCACCGAGCGGCTCCTCCCGACCGAGGATCCGACCGAGCGCGAGTCACGTCGCATCGTACAAGAGGCGCTCGAGGACGAAGACGATGCGAGGCGCGAATGGGAGTCTGACGGGGAGTCCTGACGGGTCACCGGAACGCTTGCGCGCGGGCGGTTCGAGGCTCACACCCCGCTCGAGCCCACAGCTGCCTTCTAACGAGCCGCGACGTAGTGAAGGTGCTCGTGGACCCGGTCGCGCCGGTAGTTCCGGGCCGGGCCATCCGCATCGCTGCGGTATCGACGGTAGGGTCGCTGCAAACATCGGTAGGTGTCCGCGTTGCCCCACTCACGCAGTGCGGCGGCGATCGTCCGACGGGGCAGCAAACCCTCGTCGTTGTAGCTGAACAGGATATGGTGCGCGTCCGTGGCTTGGAGCACGCTTCGCAGCGCAGCCGGGGCCCGATGCTTCCGGCACCAGTCCGAACGCTCGGCCTCGTCCGGGATGAGGCCGGTCTTGCCGCGCAGATCGGGCGGGTCGCTCCAACCCCGTGCCAGAAGCTCCGGAATGTGGTAGTAGCCGGGGTATTGGCGTCCGTTGTAGGGCGGATCCAGGTACACCAGATCCACCGAACCCACCGTCCGCAGCAGCTCGGCGGCGGGTCCCAGATACGCCCTGCACCCGTTCGAGCCGTTGATCGGCCTGGTTGCACGAAGCGCCCGCAGCTCGAGCGGCCGACGGGCGTTTGGCTGCAGCGTCTTCACGAAAGACGCGTATACGCCGGTGGTATTCGCGACGCGATCCGCCGCCTCGAGCAGCGTAGCGATGAGCAGCTGCGCGCGCCTCCGGTCGAGAATCCCTCGTTCGGACCACCGATCGACGCGACATCGAATGGCATCGATCCGGCGGGCGTTCTCGGCCGCAAAGTACATTCGGCCGTGCGCCCTCCCCTCGTGGCCAGCCAGCGTGTAATGCTCCGTGACGAACCCGTCTTCACCCTGGAGGCAGGAGAGGTGCTCGAGGACCCGTCGATAGGAGGCGCTCTTGGATCCGTTCCGTTCTCGTTCGGGAAGCACGTGAGGATCGAATCGAGGCGTGCGGTCGAGCTCGACTCGAGCGACTTGCAGAGCATACGAGAACGCCATCAAATCGCCCGCATGCACCCGCCAGCCGGCCCGCTTGAGCGCGCTGGCCACGCTCGCCGTGCCCGAGAACGGATCACAGGCGACGCCCGGCTCGCTCGTGAACCGGCCGACGGCTCGCAGAAGGAACGGGATCAGGCGCGTCTTGTTTCCCAGGTAGCGCACACCAGAGGATAGTCCGTGCCCGATTACGGGGGAAGCGCAGAAGGCCATTGAGCGTCGCGGAACGAGCATCCGGGACGGTGGCGGCGCTCGCCCGGTGGGTCGCACCACTTCTGCATCACGTGCGGCCGTCCGAGGCAGCCATGATCGCCGAGCGCAGCGCCGCAGCGGGTCTCCTGGAGACCTGGGGTCGTTCGCGGGCGGCTGGACCGCTCGTGTGGCTGCACGGCGCCTCCGCCGGTGAGTTGCTGGGCGCCGCACCCGCGGTTCAGGCGCTCCGTCGGCAGACGGATATCCAGCTGCTGGTGACTCACTTCTCCCCCTCCGGTGCCGCCGCGCTCGCACACCTGGAGCCCGACCAGGCCGCGTACCCACCGCTCGACACACGCCGGGATTGCCAGCGCGCGATGGCAGCCGTACGCCCGGACGCCCTCGTGTACGCGAAGCTGGATGTGTGGCCCGGTCTGACGCGGGCGGCCGTGCGTGCGGGAGTGCCCGTCGGAATGATCAACGCGGTAGTGCGCCGGAAAAGCCGGCGGATGAGACCCCTCGCACGCGCCGCCCTTCACCCCGTCTACGCCGATCTGTCGCTCGTGGGCGCGGCTTCGGACGAGGATGCTCGACGGCTGCGGCGGATGGGCGTGAGACCGGAGGCGCTCCGCGTGACCGGTGACGCCAGCTTCGACCTCGCGGTCGCGCGCGCCGAGCGTGCGCGTGTGCCGGGTGGAGCGCGCGAGCGGTTCGAGGCGTCGCTGCCGCCCCGACCGCCGGGAGGTATGCGGCTCGTGGCCGGGTCCACGTGGCCCGAGGACGAGGATGCGCTGCTCGCCGCGCAGGACGCCCTGGACGTGCGGCGGCGCGGCATCCAGATGGTAATAGCGCCGCACCAGCCTACCGATTCCCACCTGACGCGCCTGCTCGACGCCTGTCGGCGGCGCGGCGCGCGCGCCGTTCGTTGGTCCGAGATCGCGCCTGGCGGAGCCCCACGCGTCAACCACGGGGAGGTCGAGCCGGAAGCGAGCCTCAGGGGCGAAGCCGGCGCCGAGGTGGTCGCGTTTGATGAGATCGGGCCGCTGGCCGAGCTGTACGCGGCTGCCGATTTAGCGTACGTGGGTGGAGGAATCGGAGGCACCGGGCTGCATAACGTGCTGGAGCCCGCGGCCGCCGCGGTGCCGGTCCTGTTCGGTCCCCGCCATGATCGGCGTGAAGCGGGCGAACTGGTCGCGGTCGGTGGGGCGATCGAAGTGACCCGGGACTCCTTGATCGAGGCGATCGAGGGGCTCTTCGATGAGGAAAGCCGCAATCGGATCGGCGACCGCGGACGGCGCTACGTGGACTCACGAGGTGGCGCCGCGCAGGCGGGGGCGGAGTTGATGCTGCAACTGATCAGGGAACGAGTGATGTGAAGGAGGATAGACCGGTCAGCGCTGCGCGGAGCGCGCCGGCTTGGGTCCGAGCACGAACCAGAAGAGGCAGCCGACGATCGGGCATAGCAGGATCACGCTGGTCCACAGGACCTTCTCCCGCCGCGCCGCCGCCGACAGCAGCACGAGCGAGATCGACCAAACATCCAGCGCTCCCAGCAGGGCCGCCAGCACCCAGCGAAGGTCGATCCTCGCGGCGACCTCGACCAGTTCGGTCACGCCGCAGCCGTCGGACGCTCGAACTGTAGCCGGTGCAGCTGCGCGTACAGCCCCCCGCGCTCCAGCAGCTCGGCGTGCGTCCCGGATTCCATGATCTCCCCGTGGTGCAGGAGGAGGATCCGGTCCGCTCCCTGAATGGTGGAGAGCCGGTGCGCGATCACGAGACTCGTGCGACCCAGCATGAGCTCTTCAAGCGCGATCTGTATCTGCGCTTCGATCTCGGAGTCCACCGAGCTGGTGGCCTCATCCAGTAGCAGGATCCGCGGATCTCCGGCGAGGGCGCGCGCAAACGACAGAAGCTGACGCTCCCCCACGCTCAGGTTGCTGCCTCGCTCCCCCAGCGGTTGCTCGTAGCCCGCCGGGAGCCGCTCCACGTACTTGGCGACCCCGACCCGCGCTGCGGCCTCCCGCATCCGAGCGTCCGTGATCTGCTCGCGGCTGAACGTGATGTTCCTGCCAGCCGAGCCCGAGAAGAGATAGACGTCCTGCAACACGAGTCCCATGCACCTCCGCAGTTCCTGTCTGGGGATCTCGCGGATGTCCACTCCGTCGAGGGTTATCCGTCCTCGCTGGGGCTCGTAGAACCTCATCAGCAGGCTGAAGATGGTCGTTTTGCCGGCTCCCGTCGCACCCACGAGAGCCACACGTTGTCCGGGTTCCACGGTGAAGTCGATCCCCTTGAGGACCCACACGTCCCCGGGTTGGGTCTCGGCCTCTTCATCCGGGGCCTCGGCCGACGGTGAACCGTATCGGAACCACACATCCTCGAACGAGATCCGGCCTCGAACCGACGCCGGCCGGCTCGCGGGGCGGGTGGGATCGGCGATCTCCGGGATCTCGTCCAGCAGCCGGAATATTCGCTCCGAGCTCGCCATCGCACCCTGGAGGATGTTGTATTTCTCCGACAAATCCTGGATCGGCCTGAAGAACCGTCTGGCGTATTGAAGGAAGGCCGCGATCACGCCGATCGTGAGCGAGCCTCGCAGCGCCTCGTTTCCGCCGTACCATATGATGAGTGCCAGCGCGACGGCGGCGAGGAGCTCCACCACCGGAAAGAAGAGCGCGTAGTAGGTGATCGATCGCAGGTGCGCCTGGAGATGGTCGTCGTTGATCTCCTCGAAGCGGTCTTGCGTCGCGCGCTCCTGACCGAAGAGCTGCACGACGCCGACGCCGCTGATCCGTTCCTGGAGGAACGAGTTGATCCTCGCCAGCCGTACCCGGATGTCCCGGTAGGCCTCCCTCACCTTCCGCCGGAAGGTCCACCCCGCCGCGAATACGAGCGGCAACACGGCGAACGTGACGAGTGCGAGCTGCACATCCATGGCCAGCATCGCCGCCATGATGAACGCCACCGTGAACACATCCCCGAAGATCGTCACGACGCCCGACGTGAACATCTCGTTCAGCACCTCGACGTCGCTCGTGAGGCGCGTCATCAGCCTCCCCACCGGGTGCCGATCGAAGTAAGACAGACTGAGGCGCTGTAGCTTCGCGAAGATCTCCGCCCGCAGATCGAGCATCACGTTCTGCCCGATCCAGGTAGTGAGGATCGTGCGCCCGTACTCGAGGAGTCCGGCGAAGGCGAGCGACGCGACCAGGAGCGAGCCGAGCAGGGCCAGGGCGCGATAATCCCCTGCGGGGATCGCCCCGTCGATCGCCTCTTTCGTCAGCCATGGCCCCACCAAAGCCAGTCCCGAGGCGAGGATCAGCATCACCACGGCGAGCGCGACCCGCGGTCGATATGGGCGCAGATAGGCGAGCAGCCGACGCATCAACCGTGCGTCGTACGCCTTCCCGAGCGCCTCTTCTTCGCGAATCGGTCCTTGCGGGCTCGTCTGCATTCAGCCAGGCCGGTCGTCGGTGCCGCAGATGCCGAGCGCCTTTCTTCCGAGCGCTTTTCGGAATTCGGCATCCCCGGACGGATTCGGCGGAAGATAGTCGGCGTCCGCGCCAGCTTCCACTGGCCGGGAGGTTGGCGCCGTCAGCGCCCTTCGGCCATCATCCGGAATGGCCAACGTCATCCGGGTGCGCGGTGCGCGACAGCACAACCTCAAGGGCGTCGATCTCGACCTGCCACACCGCGCGCTCACCGTGGTGACGGGTCCGTCCGGATCCGGCAAGTCCACGCTCGCCTTCGATACGATCTACGCCGAGGGGCAGAGGCGCTATGTCGAGTCGCTGTCGACGTACGCGAAGCAGTTTCTCGAGCGGATGCCGAAACCCGCCGTGGATCGGATCGAAGGCGTCAGCCCCGCGGTGTCGATCGACCAACGGAACACCGTCAAGTCGAGCCGCTCGACGGTCGGCACCGTGACCGAGGTGTACGACTACCTGCGACTCCTGTGGGCTCGCGTGGGCCGTACGGTGTGTCCGGAGTGCCAGCGACACGTCGTTCCCGACACCGTTCAGACCGCGGCGGACCGGGTCCTGGCGTGGGATGAGGGGACCCGGATCTACGTGGCGTTCCCGTTTCGTTTCAGCGCCGAGATCACCCACACGCTCGCCGTCTCCAACCTGCAAGCGCAGGGGTATCTGCGGGTCCTGGCCGACGGTGCGGAGCTGTATCTGCCCGATCTGGCGGAAGAGGGTGCCGCAGACGCCGACATGGCTGCGCCGAACGCAGAGGGAGCAACGGAAGACGAGTCACGTGGAGGGACCAGGCTCGACCTCCCGAAGACACGCGATCTTCTGGTGGTGGTGGACCGCACGCGGGTCGAGCCGGAGGACCGCGAGCGGTTGACCGACTCACTGGCGGCCGCGTTCGCCGAGGGAGGCGGCCACGCGGTCGTGTTGCGGTTGCCGGAAGGCGAGTCCGATCCTCGCGTCGCGGAGCGATACGCGTTCACCGAAGCGTTCCGGTGCACCGAGTGCGGACGCGACTTTCCGGAGCCTCGCCCCGTCCTGTTCAGCTTTAACAGCCCGGCCGGCGCGTGCCCGGAATGTACCGGCTTCGGTGCGACCCTGGAGTATGCCCCCGAGCTCATCGTGCCCGATGCCTCTCGCTCCCTGACCGAGGGGGCGATCGATCCGTGGGGCAAGCCCCGGTACCGCCGCGAGCGAGCCACGCTGCGACGCTTCGCGGATGACGCCGGGATCGACATGGACGCTCCCTGGCGAGACCTCCCCGAGCGGGCACGGGCGCAGCTCCTCGAAGGCGGTGATGGCTTCAGGGGGGCGATTCCGTTCCTCCGCTCGAAGGAGCGCAAGCGGTACAAGCCCTACATCCGGATGTTCCTGCGGCAGTACCAGCTCCCTCGCCCGTGCTCGCGGTGCTCGGGCACCCGTCTCAAGCCCGAGGCGCTGAACGTCCGGGTCGGCGAGCTGACCATCGCCGCCGCCGCCGGGCTCGAGATCTCGGCACTCCTGGCGTGGCTCCAGGAGGTCGAGTTGACGACGTTCGAGCGCAAGGTGGCGAAGACGATCCACCGTGAGATCGCGGACCGACTCCAGTTCCTGGATGACGTTGGACTCGGGTACCTGACGCTCGACCGCCAGGCGCGTTCGCTGTCGGGTGGCGAGATGCAGCGGATCCGGCTCGCGAGCTGCCTGGGCAGCCAGTTGGTCGACACGCTCTACGTTCTGGACGAGCCCACCATAGGACTGCACGCGTACGACATCGAGCGCTTCGTCAGCGTGCTGGAGCGGCTCGGTGGCCGGGGGAATACCGTGTTGGTCGTCGAGCACGAGCCCGCCGTCCTGGAACGGGCGGATCGCATCGTCGAGCTCGGGCCGGGGGCTGGCGAGCGAGGCGGGGAAGTCGTGTTCGAGGGGTGCTGGCCCGAGCTTGTGCGGGCCGACACGAGCACCGGGCGCGCGTTGGCGGAGCGAGCCCACAGCCGGTTCGAGGCGCCATCCGGCTCGCGTCGGCAGGTGGGTGAAGACGGGTGGCTTCAGCTGAATGGCGCGAGGCTGCACAACCTGCGCGGAGTCGACGTGGATCTCCCCCTTGGCGCCCTGATCGTCGTTTCGGGAGTATCCGGATCCGGGAAGTCGACTTTGATCCGCCACGTGCTGTATCACGGGCTCGAACGGGCACTCGGTGGCCGGGCGAGCGCCAAGGCTCACCTGGGCGAGGCGGAGGGCACCTACGAGCGGCTGGAAGGGACCTCGGCCGTCGAGGCGGTGGTGCTCGTGGACCAACAGCCGATCGGGCGTACCTCACGCTCGAACCCGGCCACCTACATCAGGGCTTTCGGTGAGATCCGCCGGGTGTTCGCTGCCCAGCGCGAGGCCCGGAAGCGTGGCTACGGCCCGGGGTACTTCAGCTTCAATCGGGCAGGAGGACGGTGCGAGGTTTGCAAGGGGGCGGGCGAGGAGATCGTCGAGATGGTGTTCCTGGCCGACGTCGCGGTCCCGTGCGAGGCCTGCGGCGGCGCGCGGTTTCGCGACGATGTGCTCGAGATCGAATACCGCGGACGCAACATCCGGGACGTTCTGGATCTCACGGTCGACGAGGCGATCCGTTTCTTCATTCGCCAGGACCGCCTCGGCGAGACCCTGTGGCAGCTCCAGCGAGTGGGACTCGGGTACCTGCGCCTGGGCCAGCCCGCCACGACCCTGTCCGGGGGCGAGGCGCAGCGGCTCAAGATCGCGCGTGAGCTCGCCCGCCCCCGCCGTGCCGGGCGCCGAGTCTACATCCTCGACGAGCCCACGGTCGGGCTGGGGGTGGGCGAAGTCGCGACGCTTTGCTCCGTGTTGAGGCAGCTGGTCGCCGAGCACCACACCGTCATCGTGATCGAGCACAACCTCGACGTGATCGCTGGAGCCGACTGGATCGTGGACCTGGGACCGGGAGCTGCCGAGGAGGGCGGTCTCGTGGTGGCGGCCGGCCCACCATCCCGCATCCGCGCTGCCTCGGAGTCGCGAACCGGGGCATACCTCAGACGACACCCCTCGACGGCCGCCCCAGAAGCTGACGCCCCCTCGGCGTCCCGTTGAGCGGTGAGCTCATCGACCGCACCGCGAATCTCGATTCTCCTCCCGTGTCGGGACGCCGAAGAATTCGTGGATCCGTGTGTAGAGAGCCTCCTCGCGCAGACCGAGCCCAGCTTCGAGCTGCTCGCGGTGGAGGACGGCTCTCGCGATGAGACCCCGGCTCGCCTGCACGCCTGGGCCGGGCGGGATGGGCGCGTCCGCGTCATCGACGGGGCCGGTCTCGGGATCGTCGACGCACTGCGGCGCGCGGTGGAGGTCGCGCACGGGCACTTTCTGGCGAGGATGGACGCCGACGACGTGGCTCACCCGGAGCGGTTGGCGGCACAGCTCGCGCTCCTCGAGTCGCGCCCCGGGCTGGCCGGCTGTGGCACCGGAATCCGCTTCTTCCCCCGCTCGGCGCTCGGGAGCGGCTACCGCAGGTACGAGCGATGGCTCAACGGGCTCACCGAGCCTGCGGATGTCGCGCGCGACCTGTTCGTGGAGTGCCCGATCGCGCACCCGACGCTCGTCCTCAGGCGCGGAGCGTTCGACGCCATAGGAGGTTACCGAGCCGTGGAGTGGCCGGAGGACTACGACCTGGTCCTGCGTCTGCATGCGGCAGGCCTCCAGTTGGCGAACGTAGACCGCCCGCTGTTGGACTGGAGGGTCCACTCCCGCCGGCTCTCGGTCACGTCCGAGCGCTACGCCACGTCCGCTTTCCAGCGCTGCAAGGCGCACTACCTCGTGCGTGCTTTTCTGCCACCGGGGCGCGAGATCGTGATCTGGGGTGCAGGTCGCGTCGGGAAGGGTTTTGCACGCCGTTTCGCGGAGCAGGAGGGAGCGCCCCCGATCGAAGCCTTTGTGGACCTGGATCCGCGCAAGATCGGCCAGGTCATCCACGGTGCGCCCGTGCTGGACCCGGGTGAGTTGACGGACAGGTTATCCCCGGCGACATACGTGCTCGTCGCGGTTGGCTCACCGGGAGCGAGGGCGCAAATCCGGGACGCGTTGGACGCGATGGGACTACGTGAGACGGAGCGATACAGGGCCGTCGCCTGATCACATTCGGAGTCGCGTCCGATCCCCCGGGACGGTAGATTATTCCCGGCAGGTCCCGGGCTTGCGCGCATGTGAGCAGGGCCGGGTCTGCCCGCCCGAGAAGCACCTTCAGGAGCCCGTCACGTGGGATCCCGGGATCCTCTTCATCGCCCGAACGACAACGCCGAACGAAGCCTGGAAAGGAGTCCATGGAGACCTCCGAGACCGTAGACCGCATCCAGCCGCGTCTGCTCGAAGACGAGATGCGCGACTCGTTCATCGACTACTCGATGAGCGTCATCGTACAGAGAGCACTGCCGGACGTCCGCGACGGTCTGAAGCCCGTGCACCGTCGCATCCTGTACGCGATGCATGAGGCCGGACTCACGCCGACCCGCCCTTACAAGAAGAGCGCGACGGTCGTGGGAGACGTGCTGGGCAAGTACCACCCGCACGGCGACGGCGCGGTGTACGACTCGCTCGTCCGCATGGTCCAGGACTTCTCGCTTCGTTACCCCCTCGTCGACGGTCAGGGCAACTTCGGATCGATCGACGGGGACAGCGCGGCGGCGTACCGATACACCGAGTCACGCCTCGCCTCGATCGCCCTCGAGATGCTGACCGACATCGACAAGGAGACGGTCGATTTCACCCCGAATTTCGACGACCGACTCAAGGAGCCCTCGGTCCTCCCGGGGCGCATGCCGAACCTCCTGGTCAATGGGTCGTCGGGCATCGCGGTCGGGATGGCCACCAATATCCCGCCCCACAACCTGCGCGAGATCGTCGCCGCGTGTGAGCTCCTGATCGAGAAGCCCAAGGCGGAGTTGGACGAGATCCTGGAGTGTGTGGAGGGCCCAGACTTCCCGACTGGGGGGTTCATCTTCGGACGCCAGGGAGTCCTGGAGGCGTACCGAGAAGGGCGTGGCCGAATCGCCATGCGCGCCCGTGCGCATATCGAAGAACGGGCTCGTGGAGGCGAGCAGATCGTCGTCACCGAGATCCCCTTCATGGTCAACAAGACGCGCCTCATCGAGCAGATCGCGCAGCTCGTCCGTGACAAGCGGATCGAGGACATCTCGGACCTGCGTGACGAATCGGACCGCGACGGGATCCGCCTCGTGATCGAGCTGAAGCGCGATGCCATCCCGCAGATCGTCCTGAACCAGCTCTACAAGCACACCCAGATGCAGTCGACCTTCGGGGTCATCATGCTGGCCCTCGTGGGCGGGGTCCCCAGGGTGATGCCGCTCCGGGAGATGCTGGAACACTTCCTCGAGCACCGACACGAGGTAGTAGAGCGCCGCAGCAAGTTCGAGCTGACCGCCGCTGAAGACCGCGAGCACGTGCTGGAGGGGCTCGAGATCGCGGTCGACAACATCGACGAGGTCATCCAGATCATCCGTAAGGCTCGTGACCGGGACGCGGCCGAGAAGCAGCTGCGGAAGCGGTTCAAGCTGAGCGAGCGGCAGACCGAGGCGATCCTCAACATGCGTCTGGCCCGACTGACCGGTCTGGCGATCGAGGAGCTGGAGGCCGAGCTGGAAGAGGTGCGCGCCAGGGTCACCGAGCTGAAGGCGATCCTCCGCTCGCGCAAACGGCGCATGACGATCGTGCGCGACGAGCTCCGCGATCTGGCGGAGAAATACGGAGACGACCGGCGCACCGAGATCCTCGGCTTCGCCGCCGACTTCACCGAGGAGGACTTGATCGCCGAAGAGGACATGGTGATCACGGTGAGCCATGTCGGATACGTGAAGCGCGTGCCCCCCGACGTGTATCGACAACAGCGGCGCGGTGGGAGGGGGATCGCGGGCATGAGCACGAAGGAGGAAGACTGGGTCGAGGGCGTGTTCCTCGCCTCGACGCACGATTACCTGATGATCTTCACGGTGTCGGGGCAGTGCTACTGGCTCAAGGTGCATCAGATCCCGCCAGCGGGCCGTACCGCGCGTGGCAAGCCGATCGTGAACCTGCTCAGGATCGACAAGGACGAGGAAATCGCGTCGATCGTGCGCGTACGCGAGTTCAGCGAAGACCGGCACCTCATCTTCGCCACGCGCAACGGGCTCGTGAAGAAGACGAGCCTGGCCGAATACGCGAACGTCCGTTCTACGGGGATCATCGCGATCAACGTCGTGGAGGGTGACCGCCTCATCGATGTCCAGCTCACCGACGGGTCGAACACCGTATTCCTCGGCACTCGGGGTGGGAAGGCGATTCGCTTCGATGAGGAAGACGTCCGCCAGATGGGTCGCGCCACGCAGGGGGTCCGCGGCATCAAGCTCGTGGCAGGCGACGAGGTGATCGGAATGGTCGTCGTCCAGCGGGATGCGACGCTCCTCACGGTCACAGATCGGGGGATGGGGAAACGAAGCAAGATCGACGACTACCGCTCCCAGCGACGCGGCGGGCAGGGGCTGATCAACATCAAAACGGTCGAGAAGACCGGTCGCGTGGTCGCGGTCAAGGAGGTCACCGACGAAGACGAGCTGATGCTCGTGACGCGAAACGGCGTCATCAACCGTCAGCCCACCCGGGAGATTCGGGTGATCGGTCGGAACACTCAGGGCGTTCGCCTCATCAACCTGGACGAGGGTGATGAGCTGGTCGACGTGGCTCGGGTGATCAACGGCGGGGAGATGGTGCCCGATGGTGAAGATCCCGAGGGCATCGGGGCGGAGTCCGCGACCGGGGAGGTGGATTGAGGACTCCCGGGTGAGCGTCGGCGCGCAGTTCGAGCTCGTCTCGGCAACGGCCGTACAGGCCGCCGCGGGGAGGATTGCCGGGACCGTTCGCCGCACGCCTCTGCTTCCGGTTGCGGTGCCCTCCGCGGATCGGTCCGACTCGATCGCCACGGACCGGATCTGGCTGAAGTGCGAAAACCTGCAGCACGTCTCCGCGTTCAAGGCCCGCGGCGCTTACCATTTCGTCAGCAGGCTCACGGATGAGGCGCGGGACGTGGGTCTCATCACGTACTCATCGGGCAACCACGCGCAGGCCGTCGCCTTCGCGGCCCGTGCGTTCGGGACCCGGGCCACCATCGTGATGCCCGTCGACGCTCCGCGCGTGAAGCTCGACGGAACCCGTCGGCTGGGCGCGGAGGTGGAGCAGGTCGGGACGACCTCCTCGGAACGGCGCGAGCGGGCGGAGGAGATCCAGCGCGAGCGGGGCGGTACGATGGTGCCGCCGTTCGACCACCCCGACATCATCGCGGGGCAGGGGACCGTCGGTTTGGAGATCCTGGAGCAGCTTGCCACCCACCTGTCCGGAGCGGATGTGAAGCCCGCGTTGGTGCTCGTTCCCATCGGTGGCGGCGGGCTCATCTCGGGCGTCTCGGTCGTGATGCGGGAGTTGGGGGCCAGCACCCGCGTCATAGGCATCGAGCCCGAGGGAGCGCCCTCGATGAAGCGTTCGCTCGAGGCGGGCGGCCCGGTCACGCTCGAGCGGGTCGAGACCATCGCCGACGGGCTGAAGCCCGTCCGGCCGGGCGACCTCACCTACGCCCATTGCAGCGATCTCGTCGAGCGCGTCGTGACCGTGACCGATGCGCAAATCCGCCAGGCGGTCGTGTGGCTCTTCCGTCAGCGGCTCGTGGTGGAGCCGAGCGGCGCAGCCACGATTGCCGCCCTCCTCGGAGGCGTCGTGCAGCCGGCCGAAACGGGCCCGACAATCGCCGTGCTCTCGGGCGGCAACATCGAACCGGCACTGTTCGCAGAGTGGCTCACCACCTGACAATGGGATGCAGAACCTGACGCTGACCGCCGTGAGCGGTCTTCGCGTCGGCCACGCGGACGACCCCGAGTCAGCCACCGGCTGCACGGTGGTGCTGGGTCCGTTCGTCGGCGCGGTCGAGGTCCACGGGTTCGCGACCGGTAGCCGCGAGCTGGACGCACTGTCGCCGTTGCACCTCGTGCCCCGTTGCGACGGTCTGTTGTTGACGGGCGGATCGGCGTTCGGTCTGGGGGCGGCGGACGGCGTCATGCGCTGGCTGGAGGAGCGAGACCAGGGGTTCCGGACTCGCGCCGCGACTGTACCGATCGTCCCGGCCGCGGTGATCTACGACCTCGGCGTGGGACGCCCCGACGTGCGGCCCGATGCGTCCATGGGATACCAGGCGGCGTCCGCGGCGTCCGAAGACCCGGTCCGCGAAGGGCGGCACGGCGTCGGTGCGGGCGCCACGGTCGGCAAGCTGCGAGGTGCTGAAGGAGCGCAGGGCGCCGGGCTCGGTAGCTGGGCGGACGTCGGCGAACCTACCGTCGCCGCGTTGGCCGTCGTGAACGCGTTCGGCGATGTGCTGGACGAGCGGGGGGAGATCGTGGCGGGGGCCCGCGCCGCCGACGGAAGCTTCGTGGATACGGCCATGAGGCTCCGGCGCGGAGAGGGGAACGCGGGTTTCCGTGCACCGGAGGCGGTCGAGAACACGACGCTCGGTGTCGTGGCGACCGATGCCGAGCTTACGAAGCGCGAGCTCAAGATCGTGGCCCGCCACGCGGCTGCGGCGCTCTCGCGCCGCATCTCGCCTGCCGGGACGCTGTTCGACGGGGACATCGTGTTCGCGCTGTCGACCGCGACACGACCGCGGCCGGAGGACGATCTCGGTCTCACGTCGCTGGCCCTACGGGCTGAGAAGGCTCTCGAAGCCGCGATCGCGCGCGCGGTCGGGCTGGAAGGCGGCTCGTGAAGGCTGGTGAAGGAGTACGGCGGGCCGCGCGCAGGGGTCTCGCGTGGTTCAGGCAAGGAACGAGGACGAGGCGTAGCAGCGCTACGGCGAGGAGGAGAGACGATGGATCAACCGCGCGACCCCCCTGCGCCCTTCAAGTGGGCTGACATGGTCATGCGTGCTGGCGGGTTACGGCGGCACGGCCCCACCTCCGTCGTTGAACCGGCTCGACGTAGCTACGGCTATGCCTTCACCGGTTCGCCTTGGATCTGGGACCGTGGCGTCCGTAACGCGGTCCACCGTACTCCTTCACCAGTCTTCTCGTGAATCGGTTGCTGCTGTTCGACGTGGACGGGACGCTGCTGGACGCCGCCGGCGCGGGACGAGCCGCGCTCGAAGGGGCCATGCGGGAGGTGTACGAGACGACCGGTCCGATCGACGAGTTCGCGTTCGACGGCCTCACGGACCCCGACATCGTGCGTAGCCTGTTGAACATGGCGGGGCTCGAGGATCCCGCGATCGACGCCCGGCTCGCTTCGCTATGGGACTCCTACGATTGGCGGCTCGAGGGCGAGCTGCAGGCACGGCGGGGCCGCGTGGCGGTCTTCCCGGGCGTGACCGATCTGCTCGGGCGCCTGGCGGAGGAGCCCCGCTTTCGGCTCGGGCTGCTCACCGGCAACGTCGAGCGTGGAGCATGGATGAAGCTGCGCTCCTGCGGTCTGGACGGCTGCTTCGGCTTCGGGGCGTTCGGTTCGGACGCCGAGCGACGCGTGGACCTGCCCCCCATAGCGTTGCGCCGGGCGCGAGCCACCACCGGGATCGCGTTCACGAGCGAAGAGATGATCCTGATCGGCGACACGCCGGAGGATGTTCGGTGCGCCCGCACGGGGGGAGCGCGAATCCTCGCCGTGGCGACCGGACGCTTCTCGGTGGAGGAGCTCGAGGCACATGGGGCGGACTGGGTGGTCCCGGGGCTCGACGATGTCGCTGCCGTCGTCGAGCTGATCGAGGCGGCCTGATCCGCGACACGGACTCGGACGACACTCGGATGCATGTCGCGGACGGGGCCGCCGTGCGCGAGATTCAAGCTTGGCGAGGTGTCGTAGGCCACGAGTGATGGACGGGAAAGCGCGCGAAGCAGGCGTGAAGCCGGGAGGGCGAATCACCTTGGAGGAAGCAGGGGGCGGATCCGGGACGTCGGATTCCCGCGCGTACGCACTGGACGTCCTGATCGATGGAAGTCCGGTGCGTCGTGATGCGCGGGTCCAACTGACTCGGTCGACCCTCAAGCTCGAAGATCGTGAGATCCCCCTCGAATCCGTGTTTTGGGTCTCGAGACGCGCCGGTCTTGTGCTCGTGTTCGGTCGCGATGACACCGTGGCCTTGCTCGGGAAGAGCAGCGATCTGGAAGATGTCGCGCGCGCAGTGGAGCGCGGGAGCGATCGAGGCGCGCAGCGGCTCCTGCTTCAGCCACTCGCGCGCGAGGTCGTGGTGTGCACCGCCGGGACGGCCGTGAGCGGAACCGTGGAAGGCACACGCCTCGGCGGTCTCCACCTCGCGGTCTTCACCCAGCGCGGCCTTCACCTGATCGCTCGAGAGCGGCGGCATTCGGTCACCTGGCCGGTGGCCTCGGTGGAGGAGCTGGACTCCAGCGGGCCCGAGGTCGGCTGGGGAGGGCTCGCGCTCGAGGATGAAGAGATCTCACTGAAGCTCCGCTACCTGTTCCCCGAGGAGATCCAGGCCGTTGCCCGGGTCGCCAAGTCGCCGCCCAAGAGCCCCGCGGACGCGGACCTCGCGATCGAGATGTTCGCCCGCGGCGAGGTGGCACCACCGCTGCCCGCGCGCCTCCCCGTGTTCGAGATCTCGGTGGAGACGATGCGCGAGGCCTGTAAAGAAGGAGCGGAGAGGATACACGTCGAGCCGGAGCTGAAGGTCGGTTTCAGGCCCGAGTTCTTCGAGCGTCACTTCCAGGAGCTCGGCGAGATCGCGCTCGGTCCTCTGATGCTGAGGAAATCGGCGGCGTACGCCGCTGACAGTCTCGCGAGGGCCGTCGAGGCGATGGAAGCGGAGCAGCTTCGCGAGGACACGCAGGCCGCGCTCAAGACCGCGGCGGACCGGCTGTTCACGGTGTACGAGTACGAGTTGAATCGACTCCTGTCCGAAAAGCGGCCCGAGGAAGAGCTCGCGCGTAGATTCCGGTCGATGGACACAGAGCGGCGCGAGCTGGGTAGGAAGCTGCGGGAATTCACCGAACGGTTGGAGCCCAGCCTGACGCGGGTTCTGGCCCGGGAGCACCTGCTCATGCAGCGGTTGCACGCGCTGGAGCAAGGTCCCCCCGGCACGGAGGAAGGGCAAGTCGAAGAGGCCGCGGCTCAATGGAGATCGGAGATCGTGAAGCTCGACCGGGTGTACGGAGCGACCTGGCGCGAGCTGATCGACGAGATCGCGGATCTGTGGAGCTCGGCGTTGCTGCCGCGCATGGTGCGGGTCGCCTTGTTGCCGAAGCGCCGCATGAAGGAGAGGACGGTGCTCGTCCTGATGGCGATCGCGGCGTTCGCCGTGGTCGCGACGGCGGTTCTGCTACTGATGTAGCTAAACCGGCGGGCAAAGAGAACCAAAACGGGAGGGACGCTTGAATCAGCGGAAACTGACCCCACCTCGGAGCGGGGAACGCGGCCAAAGCCGCACGTTCTACATGCTGCTGGCGCTGGTGGCCGCAGGGGGCATCGCGTGGCTGATCGCGGCAAGCGGCGGGGGCTCACAGTCGACGGCCGAGCCGCTGCCGGAGATCCCGATCGATGTCGAAGCGGACCCATCGGCGGGCCTGGCGACCGGGCCGGCCGACGCGCCCGTGACGATCATGGAGTTCGCGGACTATTCGTGTCCCGCCTGCGCGCGATTCGCGTCCTTTACGGGCCGCCTGATCCGCCAGAACTACGTGGCGGACGCCGGACCCGTCCAATGGATCCATTACGACTACGTGCTCGGCACGTTTCCCAACTCCATCGCCGCCTCGATCGCGGCGCGTTGCGCGGGAGACCAGGGCCTCTATTGGCAGATGCACGACCTACTGCTGGCAAGGCAAACACGGTGGGCGACGGACCGAGATCCGAACGGGCGCTTCCGCGAGATCGCGGATGACCTGGCCCTCGACGGGGGCGAGTTCGGACGCTGCCTGAGCGAGCAGCGCCACCTGGACCGCGTTATGGCCGTCCGGAAGTACGGGGATCAGATGGGCGTGAGCAGCACGCCGACGATCTTCCTGAACGGCCGCCGTCTCGAACCGACCGAGTTTGACTACACGGCCATCGAGGGCCTCATCCAGGAAGCGGTGACCGAGGCTGAGAGCGCGCCCGAAGGCGACTCAGAGGCAGTCGGCGAGAGCGAGCCCGGCTCGTGAGCCCTCCGCCCCGCTCATGAGTAGAACGACTTGCAGGATGGCGGCCGCCCTCGTGGCGCTCGCCGGGCTGTTCATGTCGGTCTACCTGCTCCTGTACGCGCTGGGCGCCTACAACGAGCTCGTATGCGGGGCGGGCGGGAGCTGCGACTATGTGCAGGCGTCCGAGTACGCCCGCTTTCTCGGGTTACCGGTCTCGGGTTGGGGGGTAGCCTGGTACGCGGCGGTGTTCGTCACCGCGATGCTCTCCGTACAGGGACGCTTCGCGGATGCGAAATGGCCAGGTCGCGCGCTGCTCATCCTGGCAGCGGGCGGCCTGGCCTTTTCATTCTACCTGACGGCGATCGAGGCGTTCGTGCTGCGGGCGTTCTGTCGCTGGTGCGTGGCCAGCGCGATCCTCACCGTCCTGATCTTTCTGTGCGCGCTCCCGTGGGGCGACCTGCTTTCACGCCGTCGCGCGCCAGAAACCCTCGAGGGCGGTTCCGTCCCCTGACGCGCGCAGCTTGTCGAACGCACGGTTACGGATCTGGCGGATCCGCTCACGAGTGACGCCGAGCAAAGACCCGATCTCCTCCAGCGTCATCTCCTCGCCGTCATCGAGGCCGTAGTACAGGACGAGGATCTTCCGCTCACGCTCCGTGAGATAGCGCTCGAACATCCGCTCGAGGAACTCGCGCCGGGCCTGGCCCTCCACGTCCTCCTCGATGTCCGCATCGTCCATACCCGCGAAACGCTCCCCGAACGAAGCGCTATCGCGATCGGACTTGTCCAGCGGGGCGTCGAGGCTGAGCTCCGCCGACGCGACACGGCGCAGGGCGCGAACCGTCTCGACCGGCTCCTCCATCTCCTCGGCGATCTCTCGATCGGTCGGAGAACGCCCCAGCTTCTGGGTGAGGGCCGTCTCGGTGCGCGACAGCTTCACCAGGTTCGAGTTCTGGTTGAGCGGAATGCGGACGGATCTGGTCTGCTCGGCGAGGGCCTGAAGGACCGTCTGCCGAATCCACCACACCGCGTACGAGATGAACTTGACGCCTTTGTCAGGGTCGAACTTCTTGACGGCCTTGAGCAGGCCCTCGTTACCGATGCACACGAGCTCGGCGAGATTCAGACCCCGACCCTGATATTTCTTCACATACGAGATCACGAAGCGGAGATTCGCGGTGACCAGGCGCTCGGCGGCCTGACGGTCACCGGCCCGCGCGCGGCGGGCGATGCGACGTTCCTCCTTCGGATCGCTGATCAGAGGATATCGTTCGACGTCCTGGAGGTACTGATCGAACGAGTCAAGAGCACGAGAATCGAAGAACATAAGCCTCCGGTCAGACCGGGTTACGAATCAGAGCTCCCCCCAAAGCGCTCCGATCGAAGCACAAATGATACAAATATGATACGCCCGAGTTCCCCCGTTGTGCTCCCCTCCCGGGTCGACTGCCGAATGGCCGTAACGAGCTTGGGTTCTTCGGGTTGCGTCGTTGTTCCCAGGCGCGCCCGTCAGGGCGTGATGTCGGACCCCGAATCGCCGCGGTGGCGGGCCAGGTCCGCTACCGTGGCGCTCGTCCGTCGCGATATGCGCCAGGCGTACCAGACCAGGGCGCCCCAGGTGAGGCCGAAGCCGGCGACCAGATAGAGCGGGTTATTCACGAGACGGCTCCTGCAGCTCGAGCTCCAGCTCCATCTTCGCCAACCGGTACCGCCTCATCATGAGATACACGTAGAACAGCGTGAACGCTGCGAAGTTCAGCATGAGCACCAGAAAGAACTCGGAAGCCATCGAGCGCGGTGACGACGGCGGTTGATGGATGCTTCGCCACCAAAACACCGACAGGTATACGACCGGGACCTGCACGAACGCGACGATCCCGATCACCGCCGACCACCGCGCCCGCTGATCCGGATCCTCGGACACCGAGCGCACCAGCAGATACCCCACGTAGATGACGAACAGGATCGCGGTCGTCGTGAGCCGTGGGTCCCAGATCCACCAGACGCCCCAGGTCGGCTTCCCCCACAGCATGCCGAGCGCGAGCGTGAGCCCCGTGAACAACACTCCGATCTCGACCGCGCTCGCCGCGATCAGGTCCCAGCGCAACCGACGCTGGACGAGATAGAGTGCGCTCATCAGAAACACGACGAAGAACGAGAGCATCGCCACCCACGCAGACGGCACGTGGATGTACAGGATGCGCTGCACCTCCCCCTGAGCCGCGTCCGCCGGCACGACGAACAGAGCGACGGCGCTGCCGACGAGGAGGGCGGCAAAAGCCACCCAACCCAACGCGCGCCCGCGCACGGCGCCGCTCATCGGGGCCTGCCCTGACTCCACATCGAGTCGCCGGATCCGGGGCTCATGAGATCTATTCCTCCAGAACGATCGGGAAGATCCATACGCAAACGACGAACAGTATCACGTCGTAGGCTACGAGCAAGCGCAGCCAGCCGCTCACCTGACCCATCGCGTCGCCCAGGATCAGCCCGCCGGTGGCGTTGACCGCGGCGAGCAGCAGCGGGATCAACGCCGGAAACACCAGGAGCGGGAGCATGAGCTCGCGCGCCCGCAGGTGGACCGTGAGCGCGGCGTAGAACGTGCCGACGGTCGAGAACCCGAACGACCCCAGCACCGCGATGCCCGCCAGGCCCCACGCGTTGGGCCACATGTTGATCTGGAAGAGCACGCCCGCGACGGGGAAGAGCACCGCCTCCACGGCGAGCAGAAGCACGAGGTTCGCCAGCAGCTTGCCAAGGAAGATCGCCCGGCGCTCGCCGGGATAAAGCCGCATGAGCTGCAACCCGCCCGCCAGCTCCTCGGACTGGAAGGAACGACCGAGCGAGACGGTCCCCGTGAACACGATGGCCACCCAAAGAAGTCCGCCGGCGAGCTCGCGCAGCAAATCGGGGTTGGGTCCGATCGCGAAGCTGAACAAGAGCAGGACCAGCCCTGCGAAGAACACCATGGCGTTCAGTGCCTGCTTGGTGCGAAGCTCGATGAGCAGGTCCTTCCACAGGATCGCCCAGGTCCGTCGCCACAGGTCGCTCATGCCGCGCCTCGCCGCGTGACGTTGCGCCCGGTCACGGTTGCGCCCATTCCACCGCAGGGGCATCGCGCTCCAGCCGGCCCGCGGTCAGGAGCAGAGCGCGGTCGGCGTGACGCAGCGCGTCCGCGACCTGGTGCGAAGCGACCAGCACCGTCCCTCCGGCGGCCTTCCAGCGCTGGATCGCCGCCTGCACCAACTCCACTCCCTCCTGATCGAGGCTCACGAAAGGCTCGTCCAGGAGAACCAGCTCGAGCCGTCGGAGCATGAGACGGGCGAGCTCGAGTCGCTTACGCATGCCGGCCGAGTACGCGCGCACCCGCTTATCGGCGGCCTCCTCGAGCCCCACCTCCGCGATCGCGGCGCGCAGGGCCGTGAGGTCGGGGCGCTCCCCCGACATGAGCGCCGCGAAGCGCAGATTCTCGAGACCGGTGAGCTCGTCGTAGACGTACCCCGCGGCGGTCAACATCCCGGTTCGGCTTCGCACCGCGTCCGCATGCCTGGGGAGGACCGAACCGAATACCTCCACATGGCCGGTGGAGGGGCGTAGCAGCGTCGCCAGGACCCGGAACAGGGTCGTCTTTCCCGCCCCGTTCGGACCGAGCACCGCGACCGTGGAACCGCGCTGGATTTCGAGGTCGAGGGAGTCCAGAGCCCAGCTGCGACCGAAGCGGCGTGATAGTCGCTCGGTTCGCAATGCCAGGTCGGAAGACGGACTCATCGGACCCTCGCGCCCTTCGGGGCACGTCTCGGCACGGCGCGTCCGCAGGACCGGGAATCGCGCGTTGACCGCGCTGGCCGCGGAGAATTGGCCGTCATACGTTGGCTTTGTCGGTCGGCGAAGCACCTCGTACGGGACCCAACGCCGGGGATCACGGACACATGCAACTGGAGCGGATCGGGGCGCTCGCACAGGATTCGGGTAGCAAGGTACTGCTGTACGTGCTGGACGGGCTCGGGGGATTGCCGATGGAACCCGGTGGCCCGACCGAGCTCGAGGCGGCCTCCACACCCAACATGGACGAGTTGGCTCGTGCCGGCAGTTGTGGACTGCACGAACCCGTAGCTCCCGGTATCACTCCCGGGAGCGGCCCGGGGCACCTGGCGCTGTTCGGATATGATCCCCTGCGCTACGAGACCGGTCGGGGCGTCCTCTCCGCCCTCGGAATCGAGTTCCCCCTGGAGCGGTCGGACATCGCCGCCCGCGGCAACTTCTGCACGCTCGACGCCGACGGCCTCGTCACAGACCGGCGGGCGGGTCGGATCTCGACCGAAGACGCGGCGCCGATCGCCGAAGCCCTGGACGCGATCGAGCTCGAAGGGGCACAGGCGTTCGTCCGGCACGTCAAAGAACACCGATTCATGCTGGTGATCCGTCCCGATACCGCCACGGGTGCCGACCTGGCTGACACGGATCCCGGGCTCACCGGGGTCCCGCCCGCACCGGTCCACGCGCTGACCCCGGCCGCGGGTGCGACGGAGACGCTGGTGCGCACCTGGCTGGACGCGGCCGGCGAGGTCCTCGCCGGCCACCCGCAGGCGAACGGGGCGCTCCTGAGAGGGTTCTCCAGCCGGCCCGATTGGCCCTCTTTCCGAGACGCCTTCGGGATGCGTCCCTTCGGGGCGGCTGCCTATCCGATGTACCGTGGGGTCGCCCGCCTGGTCGGGATGGAGGCGGTCTCGGTGCCGGAAGAGCCCGAGAGTCTCGTCCGCGAGCTGAGGCGGAGGATCGACGACTACGATTTCTTCTTCCTCCATTACAAGCCACCGGACAAGGCCGGAGAAGACGGGGACTTCGACCAGAAGGTGGCATACATCGAAGCCGCGGATCGAATCGTTCCAGATCTTGTGGACGCGGGTCCCGACGTCGTGATCATCACGGGCGATCACTCCACGCCGGCACTGCTGCGGAGTCATAGCTGGCATCCGGTGCCGTTTCTAATCTACGGAGGAGTAGGCCGCTCGGAGCCGGTCGAGCGGTTCGGTGAGTCCGCCTGTGCACTCGGCTCGATGGGCATACGCCGGGGTCGGGATCTCATGCCGCTCGCCGCCGCGCGTGCCGGCCGCCTGGCCAAGTTCGGCGCCTGAGGCAGGTCGCAACCGAGTTCTTCAGCGAGTCCTCCCAGCGGCCCCCAGCCCCCCGCAGTCGCTCAGGCGCCCACCGTGGAAGACGCCTCACCGCTGTACTCCAATCCCGCCCCGGCCATCGCCACGCCGGTCGCCACCGTCACGACTCCGATGACCAGGTCGTTCCAGAGCGGAGCGGCCAGGTTCAGGTACTGGTGCAGGAATGGCGAGAACATGCTGTAGACCGCGACCGCGATCAGGAGATAGCCGCTCAGGCGATTGATCCCGAGCCGGAAAGAGATCGAGATCGCGAGTATCGCGGCACCGATCACGATGCTGTTCCACCACAGAAAGCCGAACGGATACCCCCACACGACCGGTGCCGCCAGGTACCACAGGCCGAGCGTGATGCCGACGAACGGTGACCGCATGCTGTCCTCTCGCGCGGCAGGCCGAAGCCCGCTGAAGAGCCTTCGTGAGCCCCCCGGCCGATCGCAGCGGGGGTTTCGAACGCCGTATACTGCGCCCCATGCAGCCCGTCGGCAAACGCGTCAGATCTTCGCCCGTCGGAGGCGGTTCGCGTTGGTCACCACGGTGATGCTGCTCAACGCCATCGCCGCCTCGGCGATCACCGGGTGCAGGAGCCCGAAGAACGCCACCGGGATCGCGACGGTGTTGTAGAAGTATGCCCAGAAGAGGTTCTGACGGATCTTCCGGAACGTCGCCCGGGCCAGCTTCACCGCGCGCACGACCGCCGAAAGGTCACCCCTCGCGAGCGTCACGTCCGCGGCCTCGATCGCGATGTCCGTCCCGGTCCCGATCGCTACCCCGACATCGGCCTGCTTGAGCGAGGGCGCGTCGTTGATCCCATCCCCGACCATCGCCACCGTACGCCCCTCCCGCTGCAGCCCGCGGACCACGTCCACCTTCTGATCGGGAAGCAGCCCGGCCTGGTACTCCTCGATCCCGAGCTCGCCCGCGACGGCAGCCGCGGTACGCTCGTTGTCGCCGGTCAGGAGCAGGGTGCGGAAGCCGAGACCCCGGAGCTCGGTCAGTGCGGCGCGCGCGTCCGGCTTGACCGGATCCGCCACGGCCAGAAGCCCGATCGCGTCTCGCTCCCGTGCCACGAACATCACCGTATGACCCCTGGCTTCCAACTCCGCCGCTTCGGCATCCAGCGCTCCCCGCCCGATGCCGGTCTCCCGCAACAGACGCCCGCTACCGACGGCCACCCGCTCTCCAGCCACCGTTCCTCGCACCCCGCGTCCCACGACCGCCTCCACATCGGCAGCGGTGGGCAGCTCGCCAACCCGTTCGCGCGCCGCGTCCACCACCGCGCGGGCGAGGGGGTGTTCCGAGACGCGCTCCACGGCTCCCGCGAGTCGAAGCAGCTCCTCCTCGTCCACTCCCTCGGTCGTGCGCACCTCGACCAGGCGTGGTTCCCCGCGCGTGAGCGTGCCGGTCTTGTCGAAGACGAGCGTGTCGGCGCCTTCCAGCGTCTGGATGGCTGCACCGTCGCGCACGAGCACGCCGCGGCTCGCTCCGACGCCGGTCCCCACCATGAGGGCGGTGGGCGTCGCCAGCCCCAACGCACACGGACAGGCGATGACCAGCACGGCGACTGCGGCGAATACGGCGAGCGAGATCCGCCCCAGGCCGGGGTTCACCCACGGGACGAACCCCGCGGCCCACTCGGCGACGCCGCGGAAGAAGCCGGGAAAGACGACCCAGCCGATCAAAGCGACGAGGGCGACGACCAGAATCACCGGGACGAAGATGGCGGTCACCCGATCCGCGAATTCCTGAATCGGCACCTTGCTCGCCTGCGCTTCCTCGACCATGCGAACCACGCCCGCGAGGAACGTCTCCTCCCCCACGCCCGTGGCTTCCACGCGCAGCACGCCCTCGCGGTTCACCGTAGCCCCGATGACCGCGTCCCCCGGTCCCTTCTCGACCGGGATGGACTCGCCGGTGACCAGCGCCTCGTCCACGGCGCTGCGGCCGTCCAGCACCTCGCCGTCGGTCGGGATCTTCTCACCGGGCCGAACGATCATCACGTCGCCGACCCCGACCTCCGCGGTCGGAATCTCGATCTCCCCGCCGTCACGAACCACGCGCGCGGTCGGCGCCTCCAGCGAGAGGAGCTTCTGGATGGCGGCGGAGGTACGACCCCGCGCCTTCGTCTCTACGTATCGGCCGGTGAGGTGGATGGCCATGATCATCGCGCCGATTCCCGCGTAGTTCATGATCATCGGCGCGGCGCCCAGATCGTGCAGGATCGCGACGATGCCCGTGAGGACCGACACGCCGCTCCCGATCGCGATGAGCACGTCCATGTTCGGGGTCAGGCCGCGCGCCGAGCGCCACGCGCTCTTGAGCGTCTCCCAGCCCGGGATCCCGAGCACCCAGGCCGCCAGCGCCACCATGCCGGCGTCGAACGCGAGCTCGCTCGGCCACCGGATGCCGAAGAACATCTCGGGGATCATCCACAGCATGATCGGGATGGTGAGCCCCCAGGCGAGCGCGACGCGGCGACGTGCGACCTTCCGTTTCCCCTCGGCCTCCTTCAGGCGCTCTCGCTCTCGTGCGGCCCGGTCCTCACCGGGTTCGGCCGGCGGCTTGAGCTCGTAGCCCGCGTCCTCGACCGCCTGCCGCAAGTCCTCGTACGAGAGGCGCTCTCCGGGGTACTCGATCGTGGCCGATTCCGAAGGCAGGCTGACGGTCGCCTGCACCCCATCGAGGCTGTTCAGCTTTCGCTCTACCGCCGTGACGCAGCCGGCGCAGTGCATTCCCTCGACCTTGAAGACTCCTCGGGTCGGACCGGTCGTGTCACTCATCGCACGAACCGATGAAACAGGTCCACGATCTCCCGCCGGACCTCGTCGGCGGCCTCGCCCCCCTCGGAGATCGCGTGCGTGGCGCAGCGCTCCAGGTGGTTGGCGAGAAGCTCCTTTTCGGCCGACCGAAGAGCCGCGTGCACGGCCGCGAACTGTTGGAGGATGTCCGGGCAATAACGCTCCTCCTCGATCATGCGGCCGATCCCCTCGACCTGTCCTCGGATCCGCGCGAGACGAGTCAGCAGGTCCCTTCTGGTCGTTTCCGCGATGCCCATCGCGTGTGGCGGGGTGGTGTCCACGGTCATCGTGTCATGCTCCGGTGTCGCTGGGTTCCGGTTCGTAGCCGATGGGTCTCGGTGTTCTTCATCCACCCACCAGACGGCATCGGCGCCTCCCTGGGCCGGGGATCGGGACGGACCCAGGTCGAACGCGATACAATACCCTGGTAGGGTATACAGGTTCCAGACAAGATCCTCCCCTACTCTGCTGGACGCCGGAGCCCCGTCGCCCGTAAACTGCTCGGCATGTTCAACAAGATAAAGCGCATGCTCGATCAGACGCTCGACCGACTGGAGTCGAAGTTCGAGGGCGTGAACGACGATGACGTGGATCGTTTGATCGGCGCGATGCGGGACGAATTGGTGGAGACCAAGACCCGGATCCCGGAGCTCGAGTCCCTTCTCGAGTCGCTCCTCCGGCAGGCCGATGAAGAAAAGGCGCGCGCGGAGTCTTGCGATCGGCGGGCCCGGCAGGCTGAAGAGATCGGAGATGTCGAGACCACCGACGTGGCCCGTCGGTTCGAGTCACAGCACCGTCACCGATTGGAGGTGCTCGTGATGAAGGCGGAGGCCACGCGCGCGGAGATCCTGCAGCACCGCGATGAGGTGGAGGAGATGACCGCGCAGCTCAAGGAAGCGATGACGCGACGCGATGCGCTCGGAGTCCAGTCTCGACGAGCGAAGGCGATCGACTCGCGTACCTCGGGCTTCGACGCGGTGGACGCGTTCGACCGCATGGCCGAGAAGGTGAGCCGCGAGACCGATGTGGATTCGGCGCGGCAGGAACTGGAGAGAGAGCTGGATCCGCTCGCCTCGGAGCCCATCCCCCGCGACTTCCAGTCAGAGCGTGCTCGCCGTGAGGCGGATGCGGATGAGATGCTTCGTGAGCTGAAACGGCGCATGGGGATGGACCCGAACGAGGACTGAGGTCCTTCCACAACCCGATGCCGGCAGGCCGCTGAAGAACGGCTACGGGCAGGTCGCTGAAGAACTGCTAACCGCGGGAGTCATTCAATGAATCTGCTCGTGATCGCGGTCATCGCGTACCCACTGATCCTCATCGCGGTCAGCCTGTGGCGATCCCGCGCCGTCAAGAGCCACGCGGACTTTATGGTCGCGGGCCGATCCGTGCCCGTGGCGATGCTCGTCGGGACGCTCGTCTGTACGTGGATCGGGTCGGGCTCGCTTTTCGGTGGCGCGGGACTCGCCTACCGGAGCGGAGTCAGCGAGCTGTGGTTCTCGTCCGGGGGGTGGGTGGGTCTCGTGGTCGCCTACTTCCTCGCGCACCGGGTGCGGCGGATCGCCAAGTACACGGTGCCGGACCTGCTCGAGCAGCGCTACAACGCCTCGGCGCGTCTGTTGGGCACGCTCGCGATCATTCTCGCCTACGTGACGATCGCCGCGTACCAGTTCCGCGGCGGCGGCTGGATCCTCAACATCGTCACCGATGGAGCCATCTCGCCAACGGCCGGCATGCTGATCACCGCGGCGGCCATCGTCCTGTTCACGGCCCTGGCCGGGATGGTGTCGATCGTGACGGTGGACATCTTCAACGGGATCATCATCACGGTCGGCGTGCTCCTCGCGCTCCCGTACCTGGTGTTCGCGAACGGGGGAATCGGTGAGGTCATAGCCGCGCTCCCAAGCGGCCACACCACGGCGCTCGGCGGTCACAACATCCTGTGGGTGGTCGGCGTGGCCATGCCCACGTTCCTGCTCATTCTGGGCGAGAGCGGGATGTATCAGAAGTTCTTCTCCGCCAAGAACGAGAACGCCGCGCGCAAAGCGGTCATCGGGATGCTCATCGGGATCGTGGTCATCGAAGTCGTGATCGCGCTCCTGGGCGTCGTCGGCCGGGCCGTGTACCCGGAGCTGGCCACCGCCACCTGGATGGGTGGACGCGAGGCGTCCGAGACGGTGATCCTGCATATCGCGCGCAACGGGCTCCCGATGATCGGTGGGGCGATCCTGTTGGCCTCCGCGGTCGCGATCGTGCTCTCGACCGGAAACACGTTCCTGCTGGTTCCGTCCACGAACGTGAGTCGTGACATCTACGAACGGTTCATCAATCCGGAAGCCTCCGAGAAGGCGAAGCTGAATCTGCAGCGGACGTTCGTGGTGCTGTTCGGAGGGCTCGCGCTCGTCCTGCTCACGCAGTTCCAGAGCGTGCTCGCGATGGCGCTGTACGCCTACTCGCTCGTCGGTGCCAGCCTCACGCCGGCGTTGCTGGCGGCTTTCCTGTGGAAACGGGTCACCCCGCAGGGCGGTGTGGCATGCATCGCGGGTGGGCTGGGGAGCATCGTCGGGGTCGCGGTCCTGGATCGTCTCGGCGTCGATTTCTCGATGACGCTCGGGGGAACGCTGTTCGATTTCGCGGCCAGCGACTACATCGTGATCCCGGGCGTCCTGATCTCGATGACGCTGCTGATCGTCGTGAGCCTCGCCACGCGCCCGTCCCCGAAGGAGAAATGGGCGCCGTTCTTCGACGCGACCAAAGGCGGGGAGGGGGTTCCGGCCGCCTGATGCCGGCCGGCTCCACCCGCGGGCACGGTATCAGGCGGAGGCGCCGAGGCCGAGTCGAGCGCTGCCCCGAGTGCGCTGGAGTCGGGACGCACCCCCGGTGCGGGATCCAACTCCGGCGGGGCGACTGAATCCACGAGTGCAGGCGGGGGCATGAGCTCTCCTTCTGGCTCGATCCGCCCGGATTCGTTCCCGAACGCGCGCCGATACGCGAGATCCGCCCGGCGCCGGAAGGAGGCCGTCCGGGAGGCGGGATTGTTCCGCCGCGGGGAAGGGATCGTGGCCGCTAGCTCAGCGGCCTGCCGCCTGCTCACCCCCTCCACTCCGACCCCGAAGTAGCGCCGCGCCGCCGCGTCCACTCCGTATACGCCCGGACCGAACTCGATCACGTTCAGGTAAAGCTCCAGGATGCGGGTCTTGGAGAGCGCGCCCTCCAGCCGCCGCGCGATGAGGGCTTCGCGGACCTTGCGAAGCGGCGTGCGGGCGGGGGAGAGGAAGAGGTTGCGTGCCAGTTGTTGCGAGATCGTGCTCGCACCACGTGGAAACCGCCGCTCTTCCCACGCCTCGCGCACGGCTTCCCGCACCTCGAACCAGTCGAAACCGCGGTGCCCGAAGAAGGAAGCGTCCTCGGAGACCAGCACGGCCCGCTGCACCGACTGCGGAATCCGCGACAAAGGCACTGGGCGATAGGCGACTCGCTCGGCTTCGGGTGCCTCGCCCCGCAGCCAGGCCTTCATGTACGCGGTTTGCTCGGGAAACCCTGTCTGGAGGGCGCGAACCCGCGGGAGCGTAGCCAGGAGGAGGAGGACGATCGAGGCGCCCGCGAGTGCCACCAGGCTGAAGCTCGCGCGCCACGGATGACGGCGAGCCCATTCGATCACGCGAGGGTGAAGCGCAGGCTGTCGATCTGGCCCGTCTTGCCCAACACGATCAGCACATCACCCGCGCGTACGAGCTCATTCGGCCCGGGGTTGTAGATGAATGGCTCCCGGCGCTCCTCTCCGTGCTTGATGGCGAGGACGACGAGGCCCGTCTTTTGGGGAATCTGCGCCTCGGCGAGGGTGTGTCCGTCGAGGGGAGAGTCCTTGGGGACCGGAACCTGCTCGAGTAGCAGCTCCAGCTCCTCGCCCCGGGTCACCACGTCCAGAAAGCTCATCACCTGCGGCCGCAGGAGCATGGAGGCCATCCGTATGCCTCCGGAGATGTTGGGGCTGATGACGTGGTCCGCCCCGGCCTTGCGCAGCTTGCTCATGGCGTCCTGGTCGTAGGCCCGCGTCACGATCGTCAACCCGGGTTGGAGATCACGCGCGGTCAGGCATACGAAGAGATTGTCCGTGTCCGCGCTCAGCGCGGCGACCAGGCCGCGCGCCCGCCCGATGCCGGCTTCGACCAGCGTCTCGTCGTGCGTCGCATCCGCCTCGATGATGGGGGCGTCCTCGTCGATCTCGCGCACCACCTCGACCTGGTCCGCGTCACGTTCGATGGCGACGTACGGGATGTGGGACTTCACCAGCTCCTTGACGACTTGGCTCCCCATGCGGCCTGCGCCGCACACGACGATGTGGTTCTTCATCTTCCGGAGTGTATTCATCGTCCGATGTCTTCGGAAAGTGTGCGCCAGATCCATCTCGACGATGGCGGACGTGATGATCGCGAACCAGACCCCGAGCGCCGTCAGTCCTCCGAAGATGAGGAAGGTGGCCAGGGCCCGTCCGGCCTCATCCAGGGGGTGTACCTCCTGGTAGCCGACGGCCGACAGGGTGATGACCGTCATGAACACCGCGTCCGAGAAGCTCCAGCCGGGAAGGCGGACGAAGCCGATGGTCCCGATGGTGACGAGCGTGAAGATGAACGCAAGCGCGGCGAGGACACGCTGGCGGAATCGGTTCACGTGGCTTGACGCTCCAGGACACTCGAGTTACGCAATGAGCCGGGCCGAATCACGAGAATCTCACCCCATCGAGATACAGGAGTCGAGGTGAACAGGACCGAGTTGATCGACGCGCTCGCCGCGGACGCCGGGCTCACCCGAACCGACTCGCAAAGGACCGTGGAGGTCCTCTTTGATCCGGACCGGGGCATCATCGCTCGCACGCTCCGCAAGAACCAGAAGGTCAAGATCACCGGGTTCGGGACGTTCGAGGCCAGACGCCGAGCCGCGCGCGCCGGACGGAATCCCCGGACGGGCGAGCGGATTCGGATCCCGGCCACGTGGACCGCCAGCTTCCGGGCAGGGAAGGGCCTGCGCGACTCGCTCAATTGATCGGCCATGGTCGGGCGCCCGCTCATCGGTCGCGATCCAGCCTCGCGGTCACGTCTCGACCCTTGATTCGGATGCCGCGGAGCCTTCGCACCACCTCGTCCGCTACCTGTGAATCGACCTCCACGAGCGAATAGCTCCCGCGCACTTCGATTCGCCCGATCTGCGCCCCCTGCGTGCCCGTCTCTCCGGTGATCGCGCCGACCAGGTCCCCGGGACCCGCGCCGTCCCGCTTTCCCACTCCCACGAACACCCGGGTCCAGGCCCGGCGCATGACCCGCTCCACGTTCGCGTCCGGTGCTCTCATCCCGGCGTCGGCGGCTTCCCCCGCGTCTCCCGCTGAGGCGGGCCGGCGACGAAGCAACGAGGCGAGCGCGCCGGCGACGGCCTCCGCTCCCAGCTCCTCGATCAGGGGCTCCAATATCAGGAGCGGGCCTCCGAGGTCGCCCGAGTCGATCTCCGATCTCACCTCGGCGCGAAACCGGTGCAGCTCATCGCTCACGGCCTGGCTGAGCGCCGTCCCCAGCGGCTCCAGCCGCCAACCGAGTCGCCGTATCGTGAGCTCGAGCTGAGCGGCGTGACGGCTTTCGACCACCGCCAGACGATTCGACGCCCCCGCGAGGGCGGTCCGTAGTACGTCGGCCCGGGCAGGCAGCCCGAATGCTACCGCCACGTCTACCCGGCCCCCGGGAGCGGCCGGTTCGACGCCCACGCGGACGCCCGCCCCCTCGGACTCCGTCGCGATGCCGAATCCTTCCGTCGCCAGGCTCGCTTCGACCCTCGGGACCATCTCCGGCGTCAGGCAACGGATCGCGACTCGTTCTTCGTCCCCCGAACGGGCGACCGCGTGCAGGGCCTCGCCCAGCCGCCGGAGAAGCGCCTCCTCACCTGCGGCGAGGGCGTAGCGGACGGGAGGGTCGCGATCGGAAGGCCCGGCGATCTCCCCTCCCGGCGTCGGGAAGAGCTCCATGGGCCACCGCCTCGCGCGGGGAAGCTGTCTGTCGATGAGCTCGTCTAGCCGTGCGCTCGGCGCATGGGCGCAGGCGATCTTCTGCGTATCCGGCCCGCACGTGTCGAGCAGCGTCTCGATGACGGGCCACGCCTCCTCCAGGGCGACGACATCATCGATGACGAGTAGACGCAGGGCAGCGAGCCCCAGCCGACCCGCGCGGACAGCGGAGAGCACCTGTTCCGGCCGGCCGACGACTATCTGACCGCCCGCCACGCTCTTCGTCTCGTCGGAGACGGATCTCGGAGGCCACAGCAGAGCCTCGAGACCCCGCGACCGGCCAACCGCGTGGACGGCCCGGGCGCAGCGCGCGGCGCGCTCCGGCGTGGCGGTAAGTACTAGCGCCTGAAGGCCGTCCTCGCCCCCGGCAACGAGGCCGCTCGCAGCGAGTCCGTAGAGCAGCTCCGAGCCCGATCCCTCCGCGGCGATCAAGGCGATGTGGTGACCCCGCTCGACGGCGCGCGCGAGCTCCTCGACCAACTCGGGGGTGTCGGCGTAGCCGAGCGAGTGACACGCCTGAGCCATGTCCGGCTGCGTGACCTTACCCGTCACCATCGGACTCGGACCCGGTCGGCAGTGGCTGCTTGGGTGATGGTCGACTCAATCGCGTACCCGCGCTCTGGGGGGAAGGATCGCGCTGCGATCCGATGACTCTTCCAACGGTTAGCGCCCGGGACCCCGGACGTCAATCAGCCGTGGGCACTCGCCGGACGTGTGCAGGTCGATGGTTGACGCCTCCCTCGACCGCCGTCTAACCTGTCGGCCGCGGCGGAGCGCGACGCGCGGCCTACCGGTACCGGGACGGGTCGGCCGCCCACCGGACTCAGCGACCAGCTATCAGACCACGGAGACTCGACCATTCACGGGATCGTGACCACCGCGCATGATTGGATCTGGGGGGTACCGCTCCCGATCCTCCTGGTCGGGGTCGGTCTCTACCTCACCATCCTCCTCCGTGGTCTCCAGCTACGAAGGCTTCGATCGGCTTTGTCCCTGGCGCTCGTAAGACGGTCGGAGAGAGGGGGTGACGGGGACATCTCGCACTTCCAGGCGCTCATGACCGCGATGTCCGCCACCGTGGGCACCGGCAACATCGTCGGAGTGGCCGTCGCGATCGGGGCCGGGGGACCGGGGGCGCTCTTCTGGATGTGGGTGACCGGGATCTTCGCGATGGCGGTCAAGTACTCGGAAGCCGTGCTCGGCGTTCGGTTTCGCGAGACGGACTCGCGTGGGGAGAAGGCCGGCGGCCCGATGTATTACCTGGAGCACGGGATACGCGGTGGAGTCGGTCGCGGACTCGCGCTGGCCTTCGCTTGCTTCGCCGCGCTCGCGGCCTTCGGAGTAGGAAACGGCGTCCAGTCGCAGGCGGTGGCGGATGCCCTGCACGGCGCGTTCGGGGTCCCACACTGGATCGTCGGGATCGTCGTCGCGGTGTGTGCGGCGGCGGTGCTCCTCGGTGGGATCACCGCCATCGGAAGATTCACCGGCGTCTTCGTGCCGATCATGATCCTCCTGTACCTGGGAGCGGCCGGTACGGTCATCGCGCTCAATCTCTCGGCTCTCCCCGACAGTCTGTCGCTCGTGTTCGAGAGCGCGTTTCAGGGAACCGCGGTGGGAGGCGGCGCGCTCGGGTACACGATCATCGAGGCAACCCGCTTTGGTGTGGCGCACGGTGCCCTGTCGAGCCAATCGGGGCTTGGGACCGGGGGGATCGCGGCCGCCGCGGCGAAGACACGGGAGCCGGTGCGCCAGGCGCTCGTTTCGATGACCCAGACGTTCATCGACACGATCGTGGTGTGCTCTTTCACCGGGCTCGCCATCCTGTCGACAGGTGCGTGGGAATCAGGGCGGGAGGGTGTGCAGATGACCCAGCTCGCATTCCACACCGGGCTGGGCGGCACCGGTGATCTCGTTGTGACCTTCGGGCTGGCCCTGTTCGCCTTTACGACGATTCTGGGCTGGTCGTACTACGGGGAGCGCAGCCTCGAGTACCTGGCGGGCCGGCGTGCGATCCGGCCCTACCGCTTCCTGTTCGTCGCGGTCGTAGCCATCTCGGCGGTGGTGGAACTGGACGTCGTGTGGTCCTGGTCGGGATTGATGTTCGCCTTGATGGCGCTCCCGAATCTGGTCGGGCTGCTGCTGCTATCGGGGATCGTGCTTCGAGAGACGCGCTCGTACCTGGGTAGACAATCGCCGCCCGAAGGGGGCAGGCAGTCACCAATCCGCCTCTAGTCAGCGTGTCGGCCCCTGTCGATCAGCGGATCGGCGGAGCTCAGAGACCTGCCTCGGGCCTCGTCGCCGAGGCTATCCCTCGAAGCGCGGGTAGTGCCCAAGATCGAAGGCCCTGATGGACAGGATCTCCCGAGGCCGGATCCCCAGTTCGCGGAGCGTGATCGACTCGTCGTGCAAACGCCGCTCGGCGTACTCCGTGTAGAAGTCGGCCGGATCATCCGAGCTCCGGAGAAGCATCTCCCGCAGGCCGATTTCCTTCGCCTCGGCCACGCGGGTCGAGTGAGGGAGCTCCACGACGTGCTCCAGCCAGCGGTCGGGCATCACCAGACGCACGACCACGGTATCGCCGCCTTCGGAGCCGTGGCCGGAGCTCTCGGATGGGTCGGGGACGTGGGCTTCTTCCATCATCAGATGTGGCCCAGAGTATACAGGAATCGCTTGGCGAGGTCTGTTACGTCGAGCCCGACGACGCGGTCCGTTTCGACGTGGACGTTGGTGTGCCCCCCCTCCCGGTCCACCCGGAAGCGGGCGAGCCCGATCTCGCCGGTGAACGTGATCGAGGAAGGTGTTTCCTCCGTCACGCGCAACCGCGAGTGTTCGGCGAAGAAGCGCTTCGCCCGCTCGAGCACGTCCTCGGGAAGAACGTCGGTAATGGTGATGTATCGCATCGACTTTCGCTCGATCTCGGACCGCACCGTACCCGTCGCGGCGGAAGATCTCGCGCGCGAGCGACCGCGTCAACAGATCGGCGGCAAGCGGTGAAACGGCAGGTCATTCTGGCGCTCGTGATCGTCGCGGCGGCCCTCGCGCTGGCCGCGTCCACGGCCCTGGCTCTGGCGAAGCGACCGCCCTGGGACGGCTGGTACTACCACGTCGCATGGTACACGACGCTGGTGGGTCTCGACGCGATCCTGGGGCTCCGGGAGGGCCGGACGCCGTGGTTGGGGCGGCCGGTCTTCGCGATATCCGCCCTGGCGTGGTCCGTTCCCGTGTGGTTGTGCTTCGAGCTGGCCAACCTGCGGGTCGCCAACTGGTACTACGTCATGGCCGAGCCGGACCTGGCCGTGCGACGCATCGGAACGGTCCTGGCGTTCGGGACCGTGGTGCCGGCCATCTTCCTGGGCTACCGGGCGATGCAGCGGCTTCGGCTCGCGCGGGACTGGAGCTGGGCGCCCTTTCGCTGGCCCGCCGCCCACCCGCGGGCGCTCCAGCTCATCGGGGCCGCCTTCGTCGCCCTCGCAGTCTGGAAGCCGGTCCTCTTCTTCCCGCTCATATGGGGTGCGGTGACGCTCCTTCTGGAGCCCTTCAACCTCGAACGCGATCCGCGCACGTCTCTGGTAGCGGATCTGGCCCGCGGCCGGCCGACTCGCATCGTGCGCCTCCTCGGCGCGGGGGTCGCGATCGGCCTGCTGTGGGAGCTGCTGAACACGGTGGCCAGGACGCGGTGGATCTACACGGTCCCGGGCCTGGAGGAAGCGAAGCTGTTCGAGATGCCCGTCCTAGGGTATCTGGGCTTCCCCGTGTTCGCACTCGATTGCTTTGTGATGTACCACGCTCTGGTGCACCTTCGGCTCGCGCGCGCCGGGTGGGACGTGCGGCAGCCGACGCGGTCCCGCGCGGCTTCGGGGGCGGGATTCCGTAGCGGGGCGCGGCCTCGGGGGAGACTCCGTTTGGCGTTCGCCGTCGCCGTGGCCGCCGTGTTCTCGGGACTGGTCATGGAGGGCATGGACCGTTGGACTGTGGATTCGTACCATCCCGGGCTCGCGCGATCCAACTGGCTCCCGGCGATCTCCAAGGAGCGCCTGCAGGCCGAAGAAGTGCGGACGCTGGATGCGATCGCCGGGTCCGAAGCGAACGATCTCGCCGGTCGTGTCGGGATCGACTCCGCCACGGCCGCGCGCTGGGTCAACCTCGCTCGCCTCAGTCTGTTACGCGGCATCGGAGCCCCGAACGCCGAGGCCCTCGAGGCGGCCGGTCTCGGGACGGTTTGCGAGCTCGCGTCGGCCGACGCGCGGCGCGTGCGCGATGCGATTCGGGCTCGACGCAATGACCTGCGGGCCGGCAGGGAAGCTCGCGTGCGCGTCTGGCAGCGAGCGGCCCGACGCGGGTGCGAGGGATGACGAGACGAGCGAACGATCGGGCGTCGGGTGAGGGCGTCCGCCGTACAGAATCGGAGCAGAGATGACTCATAGAGGAGATTTTGGCCGCTTCTTTCTCCCGGGGCCGACGGAAGTCCGACCCGAGACGTTGGAGGCCATGGTGCGCCCGATCATCGGTCACCGGAGCGCGGAGATCAGCGCACTGCTCCAGGGAATGGGGCAGCAGCTATCGGAGCTGTTCGTGACGGATCGACCCGTCTACCTGTGCACCTCATCCGCCACCGGGATGATGGAGGCCGCGATCACCAACCTGACGCGGCGACGTGTCCTTTGTCTGGTGAACGGCTCCTTCAGCCAGCGCTTCTACGATATCGCGATGGCGTGTGGCCGCCCGGCCGATCGGCTCGAGGTGGAGTGGGGCGAGCCCAACCTGCCCGACGCGCTGCGTGACGCGCTCGTGGAGGAGCCGGGCCGCTACGATCTGGTGACGGTCGTGCACTCCGAGAGCTCCACGGGAGTCTTGAACCCGCTGGCCGAGCTCTCGGAGGTGGTGCACGAGTTCGACGACGTGCTGCTGGCCGTGGATGCCGTGTCCTCGCTCGCGGCCACTCCGGTCCTGACGAGGGATTGGGAGCTGGACTTCGTCTTGACCGGCTCGCAGAAGGCGCTCGCGCTGCCGCCCGGTCTGGCCCTCGCGGCGGCCTCCGAGCGAGCGCTGGCGCGTGCGGAGGAGGTGGAGCACCGGGGGTTCTATTTCGATCTTCTGAAGTTCGAGAAACGGCTCCAGGGGCATCACCAGACGCCCAATACGCCCGCCGTCTCGATCTTCTACGCGCTCGAGCAGCAACTGGGCCGCATCGCGGACGAAGGACTCGAGGCGCGTTGGGGGCGTCACCGCCGGATGGCGGAGCGTACGTATCAATGGGTGAACGAGCTGGGGGCCCGTAGCGGCCGGAGCTTCTCGGTCTTCCCCCCGGAGGGGTACCGCTCGCCCGCCCTGACACCCATCCTGCTCCCTGAAGATGTGAGTGGCCCAGACGTGGCTGCTGCTGCGCGCGAGCGCGGCTTTACGATCGCACCCGGATACGGGAAGCTGAAACCGCAGGTCATTCGAATCGGGCACATGGGGGAGCACACGATGGACGAGTTGGAGACGCTCCTGGGCGTGCTCGACGAGGTGTTGGAGACATGAGCCAGGCAGTTCAGGAGGCGCGACGCCTCCAAGAGGAAGATCTGAGCGGTGGGGAACCGCGGCTGAAACGGCTCGTACTGGCGGACCCCGTGGTCCCCGAGGGACTCGCGGTGTTGGAGGCCGAGCCGGGTCTACGGGTCGAGGACCACAGCGAGTCCAGCCGCGATGAGCTGCGCGCGGCCCTCCACGGAGCGGCCGGGCTGATCGTGCGTAGCCGCACCCGCGTGGACGCCGAGTTGCTCGAGGCGGCGGATTCGCTAGAGGTGATCGGGCGGGCGGGTGTCGGGGTCGACAACATCGACCTCGAAGCGGCGACCCGTCGTGGAATCGCCGTGCTGAACGCACCCGGCGGAAACACGATCTCGACGGCGGAGCTGGCGTTCGGGCTGATGCTGGCCGCCGCGCGCCGGATCGCCGAGGGCGACCGCACGGTTCGCGAGGGCCTCTGGGAGCGAAAGCGCCTGCGCGGGGCGCAGCTGCAGGGCAAGACGCTCGGCGTCATCGGCGCGGGCCGGATCGGGACCGAGGTGATCCGGCGCGGCCGCGCGTTCGGGATGGAGATCCTCGTATTCGATCCCTATCTGACCGCGGAGCGCGCGAACGACCAGGGACTGGACCGCGTGGAGCTGGACGAGCTGCTCGAACGCGCCGATGTCGTAACTCTGCACGTACCGCTCAACGACACGACGCGAGGGATGATCGGGACAGCGGAGCTCGCCCGTATGAAGGACGATGCCATCCTGGTGAACGCGGCTCGGGGCGGCCTCGTGGACGAAGGGGCCGTGGTGGAGGCCCTGAGCTCCGGGAAGCTCGGCGCAGCCGCTCTGGATGTATACGCTGAAGAGCCACTCCCGGCGGAGAGCCCTCTCCGAGATGCTCCGAATCTGGTGATGACCCCGCACCTCGGAGCCTCGACCGAAGAAGCGCAGCGCGAGGTGTCACGCGAGATCGCGCGGGCGATCCTCAACGCCCTCGTGTCCGACGACTTCGGGGCCGCCCTCAACGCCCCGCACGTGAGCGTGGCCGATCGCGGACGGATGGGGCCGGTCCTCGACCTGGGCACCCGGCTCGGCCGACTCCTCGCGGCGCTGACGGACGGTTGCTGCCAGCGTCTGGACGTCGGGTACGCCGGCCCGCTCGACAGCATCCTGCGCCCGCTCGCCGCGGCAGCGCTGGAGGGCTTCCTCTCCTCGACGGTGGATATCTCACTCAATCTCGTGAACGCGCTCGCGATCGCGGGTGAGCGGGGAGTCGACGTCGGACGGGTCCGGATCGGTGAAATGGCCGACTACACGAATTACGTGGAGCTGCGGGCACTGGAAGGCGCCGATGAGACCATCGTTGGGGGCGCTTTGCTCGGCGAGGGACACCACCCGCGCATCGTGCGAATCGGTGGCTTCCACGTCGATACCGTCCCGGAGGGCGTGCTGCTGCTGGTACGGAACCGCGATGTGCCCGGTGTGATCGGCGAGGTCGGGACGATGCTCGGCGCCGCCGGGATCAACATCGGCGAGTACCACTTGGGCCGCAAAGCCGCCGAAGGACGCGCGCTTGGCGTCATCACGGTCGATGATGAGCTGCCGTCCGAGGTGATCGCGGATCTCCGAGCGCTTCCGGCCGTCGAAGAGGTCCTCCAGGTCGCGTTCGACGTCTGAGTCCGCTCCCCGAGCCGGCGCGAGGGGCCCGTGTGCGGCTCCGGCGGCCTACACCGACGTCGGCGCGCCGCGAGTCGGCGGCCGCCACACTCTGGCGGTGTTCGGAGCGGGGACGCCGAAGCGATCGGGGTGCAGCAGCCCCGCCAGGAGCTCGACACCCGTGACGAAGCGCGGACCGGACCGGTTCAGGTAAGCGGACGCGTTCACTACGAACGCCTGCCCCGCCTCGATCGCCCGCGGGGCCACGCTCAACAGGCGTTCGGCATGCGCGTCCGCATCCCGTTTCGCGGCTTCGAGCCCGTATCCGCACGGCATCACGATGAGGACGTCCGGATCCCGTTCGGCCAGATCGGCCCAACCGACCTCGCGTGACGCGCGACCCGCATCTCCGACCAGGTTCTCCCCACCGGCCAGCTCGATCATCTCTGGAACCCAGTGCCCGGGTGCGAATGGTGGATCCAGCCATTCGAGAGCAAGGGTGCGAGGCCGTGCCGACCCGGTGACGGCCGCCTGCACGGCGTCCAGCCGGCCCCGGATCGCCTGTATGCTGTCGACCGCTCGCTCCTCGACCTCCGCAGCCCGCCCCACCTCGCCGATCGACGTGAGGATCTCCTCGATCGTGTGAGCGTCGAGCGACAGGAGTCGCGCCTCGAGCCCGCGCTCGGCGATCGCCGCTTCGATTCCGCCCGTCGGGACCGCACACACCTCACACATCGCCTGGGCGAGAATCAGGTCCGGGCGCAGACGCTCCAGGAGGCTTCCGTCCACGACGTACACGCTCCCGTGCTCGGCCATCGCCGATCGCACGGCCTCATCGATCTCGCCGCTGGACAACCCCTCCGCGTCGAAGCGCAGCCGACTGACGCGGGGACGGTCCTGCAGCTCGGGGGGGTAATCGCACTCGTGCGAGACGCCTACCAGGCAATCGTGCAGCTCGAGCTCGGCGACGATCTCGGTGCCGCTGGCGAGGGTCGATACGATTCGCATAAGGATCCGTTCAGTACGTCGGCATGTCGGGATCGATACGCTCGGCCCAGGCCAGGATGCCCCCGTCGAGGTTCAGGGCGTTATCGAACCCGACCGTACGCAGGTAGGCGACAGCGTGCGCCGACCGGGCTCCCGAGCGACACATCAGGATCAACGGCTCGTCCTTCCGCAGCTCGTCCAGCCTGTCTGGCAGGGCCGCGAACGGGATGTGCCGGGCTCCCACCGCCTCCAGGCTGCAGATCGCCAACTCGTACTCTTCCCGGACATCTACGAGCTGGTAGGGCTCGCCCGCATCGAAGCGCCGCCGGAGCTCGGTGACCGCGATCGCGGGGCAGGGTGTCTCTCGCTCGTCGACTGCGGCCTCTCCACAGAAGTGCTCGTAGTCGATGAGCTCCGTCAGGGTCGGCTCATCTCCGCACACCGGACACGAGGGATCGCGACGGATGCTCAGCTCGCGGAACTCCATGCGCAGGCCATCGATCAACAGGAGCCGGCCCGCGAGGGTGTCACCTTCGTCCAACACGAGCTTGATCGCTTCCGTCGCCTGGATGGCGCCCACGATGCCGGGAAGGACGCCGAGGACACCGGCTTCCGCGCAATTCGGAACGAGCCCGGGGGGCGGAGGCTCGGGGAACAGGCACCGATAGCACGGCTCACCCCGCACGCCGAACACCGAAGCCTGCCCTTCGAAACGCAGCACCGCGCCGTACACGAAGGGTACCTCCGAGAGGACGCAGGCGTCGTTGACGAGATACCGGGTCGGGAAGTTGTCGCTCCCATCCACGACGAGATCCCAGCCGTCCAGGATATCCAGCGCGTTGGCCGAATCGAGCCGCGCCTCGTACGGGACCACTTCGATCTCTGGATTCAGCGCCTCGAGACGGGTGCGCGCCGACGCGAGCTTGGACCGGCCCACCCAGGCCGTCTCGTGCAGCAACTGGCGGTGCAGGTTCGTCAGGTCGACGATGTCGTGGTCGACGAGTCCGAGGCGGCCCACGCCCGCGGCGGCCAGGTACAACGCGGCGGGGGATCCGAGCCCTCCGGCGCCGATGAGTAGGATGCTCGCCTCCTTGAGCCGACGCTGTCCCTCCATGCCGACCTCGGGAATCGAGAGCTGCCGGCTGTACCGGCGGAGCTCGGCGTCGGTGAAACGAGCACCGGTCACCGGATCTCCGGACGCGGAGTCACCCACCGGCCATCGAAGGGACGATCCGAATCTCGCAATCCTCCTCTAATCGGAGCTGAGCGTGCATCGGGTCCCGCACGTGCTCCCGGTCCAGGTACACGTTCACGTGTCGGCGCAGCGCGCCGGTCTCGTCGAGCATGAGATGCCTCAGCGCCGAGTGGTCGTCGAAGAGGCGCTCGAACACCTCGGCGATCGTCTCGCCCTCGATCGCGAGGCGTGCGTTTCCGTCCACCCATGCCTGTAGCGGCGTCGGGATGGAAATGGTCGCGGTCGGCATGCCGTCTTCTACCCCGCTCGGCGGGGGTCAGACCCGAACCGCGACCGACTCCACCAGGGCGCGGTAGTTCGCCGCGACATCTCCGGATCCTCTGAATACGGACGACCCGGCCACGAAGACGCTCGCACCTGCGGCCGCGGCGAGCGGGGCGGTGCGCGCGTCGATCCCGCCGTCCACCTGCACGGGGAGGCCCGAGACCCCGCGCTCGTCGGCCATACGACGCACCGTTGCCACCTTGGGCAGCGCCGACTCGAGGAACGCCTGCCCGCCGAATCCCGGATTCACCGTCATGACGAGCACGAGATCCACGAACGGCAGGATCTCGGACAGGGTCTCGGCGGGCGTGGCGGGGTTGATCGCCACGCCGGCGCTTACGCCGAGGTCGCGGATTCGGTGAATGTCCGCGTGCAGGTGGGTGGAGGCTTCCTCGTGAATCGTGATCAGGTCGGCTCCCGATTGCGCGAACGGATCGATGAACGCCTCCGGGTTGGCGATCATGAGGTGCACATCCAGAAACGCGTCGGTGACTGCGCGCAAGGATTCGAGCACCGGGAGCCCGATGGTGATGTTGGGGACGTAATGCCCGTCCATCACGTCGACCTGGAACCAGCGCGCACCCGCCTCCTCCGCGTCTCGCACCTGCTCGCCCAGACGCGCGTAATCCGCCGCGAGGATGGACGGGGCGATCACGATCCCGTCGGGCATTGGGTTGGCTTCCCGCACAGACGACCTCCGATGAGTAGTGATTAGAAGGCTGTTGAAGAAGTACGGTGGACCGCGTTACGGACGCCACGGTCCCAGATCCAAGGCAAACCGGCGAAGGCATAGCCGTAGCTACGTCGAGCCGGTTCAACGACGGAGATGGGGCCGTGGCGCCGTAACCCTCCTGCACACATGCCCTCGTCAGCCCAGCTAAAGGGCGCAGGGGGGTCGCGCGGTTGATCCATCGTCTCTCCTTCTCGACGTAGCGTTGCTACGCCTTCGTCGTCGTTCCTTGCCTGAACCACGCGAGACCCCTGCGCGCGGCCCGCCGTACTTCTTCAACAGCCTTCCAGGACCTTCCAGCTTCTAGATGACGCCGAGTCGCTCGCCCACCTTCTTCAGAGCGGCGAGCGCCGTATCCAAATGCTCGCGCTCATGACCCGCCGAGATCTGACACCGGATCCGGGCCTCGCCCTTCGGAACGACCGGGTAGCCAAAGCCGATCACGAACACTCCTTCGTCGAGCAGCTGTCGGCTGAGCGAGATGGCTGCGGCCGTTTCACCGATGATTACCGGGATGATCGGCGTCTCTCCCTCGATCGGCTTGTATCCGAGTCCCTCGAGCCCCTCGCGGAAGTATGCCGTGTTGTCCCTCAGCCTGGTGACGATCTGCGGATGCTCCTCCAAGTGCTCGATCGCGGCGAGCGCACCACAGCACGAGTGGGGAGGCATCGCGTTCGTGAACAGCTGGGTGCGCGACTGCTGCAGGAGGTACTCGATCACCGACCGACTGCTTGCCGTGAAGCCCCCGGCCATGCCGCCCAACGCCTTCCCGAGCGTGGAGGTCATACGCCGCTGGCGTGCGAGTCGTCGATCACCATGATCGCGTCGTACCGATCGCACAGCTCGCGAATCTCGGGAAGCGGCGCGATCTCACCCTCCATGCTGAACACACCGTCGGTGATCACGAGTCGATGACGCGCGTCTCGCGAGGATTCGAGGGCCTCCCGCAACGAGTCCATGTCCATGTGCTTGTAGATCTTGCGCTGCGCCTTGCACAGACGGATTCCATCGATGATCGAGGCGTGGTTCAGCTCGTCGCTGATAAGCGCATCCTCGGGAGACAGCAACGGCGCGAAGAGCCCCTCGTTGGCGTTCCAGCAGGAGGTGTAGGTCATCGCCGCCTCCGCTTCCATGAAGTCGGCGATCTTGGCTTCCAGCTCCCGGTGGATGTCGAACGTGCCACAGATGAACCGCACGGAGGAGGTGCCGGCGCCGTACCGGTCCGTACCTGCCTTCACGGCGTCCATCACGGCCGGCTCGTCGCACAGACCGAGATAGTTGTTCGAGCAGAGGTTGATCGTCTCTCCGTACCCGTCCAGATCAACGACGGCGGACTGCCTGCCCATGATGTGGAGGAGCTCCTTGAGAACCCCCCGCTCCTCCATGCCACGCAGCTCTGCGGCGAGCCGCTGCTCGAGGCCGCGGTTCACGATCGAAGTCGCCACATCGGTCTCCTCATATAATGTCATCGCATTCTCTCCCGGTTACCCCCTCGCCCACCGGCGGGTCAACGCCCGGCACGCGAAGGCTGCGGCAACGCTTCGAGCCCCGCAGGCCGCTCAGACGCTCGCGGGGATCTTGCCCTAACTAAGAATTCTCGCGGTAGTAATGCAGGCTCGTTCTCTCCGTGACCCAGGCCGTGTCCACCCGAATACTGGGCCGCGAGCCGTACCACCCGCACAACGTGAAGCCCAGGAGCGTGCCCTCGACGTGCACGACCCGATCGGTGCCGGCCTGCTCTCGGACCTCGTCCGGAGCTCCGAGGAGGGCGAACGGCCTCTGATTGGCGGCCCACCCTGGGCCGAAGAGCCAGCACCCGGCCACGCTCCTCACGGTTCCTTCACCGGCCGCGCGCATGCGAGAGAAGGATCCCCCCGCCGTCGCGACCAGCGTCCCCAAGTGTAAACCCTCGCCGGTGCGCACCGCGTATCGACCCGGTCGTTCGATGCGAATCGGCCGGGCCTCGTAGAAGCTCACCCTCTGTGGCGCGCACACCGCGCGGAAGGTGCTCCGGGCGGCCGACAGCCGAATCGCTTCGTCGGAGACCTCCAGATACGCGGAGTCCAACCGACCGCACGCCGTGAGCGAGATGGGTCCGGCGAACTCGAACGAGAACAGCTCGCCCACACGAACGCTCTCGGGATAAGCCGCCCAGGTGACGAGGGCCGGGCCCGGCGTCGGTTCACCTGTCCGCCAGCACGCAGCGGCAGTCAAAGCGGCCAGGAGCGTGAGCCCGGCGGCCCGCTCGGGTCGGTGTCTTCGACTCACGCGACGCACGTGCAGACCCCTCGCCTTCTCGAACGACCAGCTCAGTCCAGCGAAAGCACGACCTTGGCGGCGTCGCCGCTCTCCATCGCCCGGATCCCCTCTTCGAACCGATCGAGGGGCAGGCGGTGCGTGATAACGGGCTCGATGTCCAGGAGTCCTGCCGCGAGGAAGTTCCTCATCTCGATCCACGTCTCGTACATCAGACGCCCGACCACCCCGTACGCGTGCAGCCCCTTGAAGATCACGTCGCGCGCCAGGTTGATGTCGATCGAGCCGCGCGGAAGCCCCAGGAGTTGGACGTGTCCCGCGTTGCGACAGACTCGGAAGGCGGTGCGCACTCCGTCGGGGTGTCCGCTCATTTCGCACACTACATCCGAACCATACCCGCGGGAGAGGTCGGCAACGACCGCCTCGATGTCGTCCGCGAGGGGGTTCAGGCAGCGATCCGCTCCCATACGCTCCGCCAGCGTGCGTCGCTCGTCGTGCGGCTCGACGGCCACGACCGTGGCCGCGCCCGCGGCCTTCGCGATTCCCACGGCGAACAACCCGATCGGCCCGCAACCGATCACGGTCACGATCCGCCCGGCCACCTCCGAGTGGAGCACGGTGTGGAATGCGTTCCCGAGCGGGTCGAACAGGGCCGCGTGATCGTCCGATATCGAGGCGGGAATGGGGATGATGTTGGTCGCCGGGACCGCCACGAACTGCGCGAAGGCCCCAGCCCGGTCGATCCCCACGATCGCGATCTCGCGACACACATGCGCGTTGCCCGTCCTGCACAACTCGCAATGGCCGCAGGCCAGGTGGCATTCGGACGAAACTCGATCACCCACCTTGACGTTCGTGACCAGCGACCCGACCTCGACGACCTCTCCCATGAACTCGTGTCCGAGTACGAGTGGAGGCTTGATCCGGCTCTGGGACCACTCGTCCCACTGATAGATATGCAGGTCCGTTCCGCAGATCCCCGCCCGCCGTACGCCGATGAGGACTTCATCGGAGCGGATTTCCGGCTCGGGGACGTCGGTCACCACGAGTCCGGGGGCAGAGTCCGGCTTGACGATCGCTTTCATGCCTCTTGCGGTCAGCTCCTCTCCGTGGCGTCCGAATGGCTCCGCGGCGCGCAGCGCGTGGCGCAGGTCGCGTAATGTGTTCGGGCGAGTGGAGGTGCGGCAAGCGGGGGAACACCCTTCCCTCGAGGGTCGTACGATGGAGTGGATACGGGCCGATCGAGGGTACCTCGACCGTGTGCGAGCTCCGGTGACGGGGGCTGCGGGGGGTCACCCACTCGCGGAGAACCGGGACCGGGAAGACGGGCAAGCGAAGGCATGGACGAAAGCAGATCGACACCGACCCCACTCGCGTCGGTGAGATCCTCGAGGCGCGCACGTCCGGTCTGGGCAACGGCGATGCTGTTGTCGACAGCCGTGCACTTCGCCGTCTTCCTCATGTGGCGCGGAGGCGTCCCGCTCGTCGAGCTGGGGCCCATCGCGCAGAGAGCGTACGCGGTCGCTCCCGGCGGCGGTTCCATGCACGCCCTCGAGCTGCCGCTTGCCCCACCGGTCGAAATCCCGCCGCCCCCCACCCCGAGGCTGGTCATCGATGCCCCGGTCGTCGAGTACGATCAGCCTCCCATCGTCCTTCAGGGCCTGGCGCTCGAGCCGATCGCAAACGCCGGGATGCCGGGGTTGGGCACCGGGCTCCTCGGGCCCGGAGAGGCTGACGGCTCCGGATCCGGCTCCGGCGGCGACTACACGTCACCCATTCCCCGCTCGATCGTGCCGCATTGGGACCCACCCGACGCAGTGCGCGGCTTGGAGGTAACGGTTCGCGTGTTCGTGGACGAATGGGGACGGCCCACCGGCGAGGTCGAGCTGGATCCTCCGACTCCACACCGCGGGTTCAACCGTGAGATCGTGGAGCGCGTGCGCCGCATGGAGTACCGCCCCGCGCGGCGCAACGGGAGACCCGTCGCCGGGTGGGCCGAGATCACGTTCGTCTTCTAGAGACGGTTTCCGGAAGTCCGCTAAGGTGCCGGGCCGCGCATGTTGCCCGGCTCGATCGTTCCACGACCCAGCCACCGAACCGGCAGCACCTCGCAGTGCGGGGCGGCCACATCCTGATATTCCGCGAGCGCGCGACCGGTTGCCGCGAGCCAAAGCACCCGCAGGGCTGCCAGATGACTGACCACGAGGACAGGAGCCTCGGAGGCGGAGAGCCGCGCGTGCGCCATCTGGTCGAGCGCTTCTAGCGCGCGTCCCTGCACGTCAGAGAGCGCCTCTCTGCCACTCAACTGGAGTCGATGCGGCGCGTCTCGCCAGGCCGCGTACTCGGTCGGCCACGCGGCGACCACCTCATCCTCCGTGAGGCCCTTCCACGGCCCGACGTCGATCTCGCGCAGGTCGTGCACGGTCCGCACTCTCGCACCTAGTTGGCCCGCGAGGATCTCCGCAGTCTCGACCGCTCGCCGAACCGGGCTCGTGTAGACGGCCTCGATCCCTTCGCCGGCGAGTCGGTCAGCGAGGTCGACGCACTGCTGGCGTCCACGATCGTTCAGATGATCGTCGCTCCATCCCGCGAAGCGGCGGGCAACGTTCGCGTCCGTCTCACCGTGACGAAGCAGATAGAAGACCGGCGTCTCGGGCATCGTCTCTCGCGGGCCTGCGCACACGTGAAGGAGGTGGACAGCCAGTATACCGCGTCCACTCCGAAACGGAAGACATGCTTTGAGATGCGCTTGAGAGTGGCCGGTCAGCCTTCGACCGGAGGTACGAGTGTGGGACTTCAATCGAACCGAGAGGAAGGCGCTCCTGCTGGCGGCCGGCCTGATCGGCCTCTCGGCTCTGGGCCGACTGGCGAGCGGACCGGGTCGGGGCGACGTGTCCTGGGTCGCCGAATCCCCTGGGTCGCGCCGCGACGACGCGGCCGGGGCCATGCCGAAGGAGGGTGTTGAGGCCGCGCTCCGGCGAGAGGCACGAGCCTTCACTCCGCTCGCCGCCGGCGAGAGACTCGATCCGAACCGTGCGCCCGAGGAAGAGCTTCGGCGACTTCCGGGGATCGGACCAGCGCGCGCGCGCGCGATTCTGGAGGAGCGAGCCCGCGGCGCGTTCGACGACCCGGAGGCGCTCCTCCGCGTGCCGGGGATCGGACCGGCGACCTACGCCCGCATCGCCCCATTCCTGACCGTCGAGGGACGAGCCGGCGGGCCCGACGACAGGCCGAATACTCCACTCGCCAGCGGGTGCGGAGCGGACAATCGCGTGGACGTGAACACCGCCACCGAGGCGGAGCTCCGAGCTCTCCCCGGCATCGGCTCCGTGCTGGCCCATCGAATCGTGCGAAGTCGGATGGCCACGGAGGCCTTCGCCGGCCCGGAGGCGCTCCTCGGGGTGTCCGGAATCGGCCCTCGCCTCCTCGAGCGGCTTCGGAATCGTGTCTGCTTCTCCAGCGACTGACCTCTCTCGTCCCCCCGGACCGGACCGGCCCGCCGGTGTCAGCGCGATCTGGGAAGCGCGTAAACGGCTGCCAAACCGAGCGCTCGGCACCTCCGTGGGAGGCATGCTTCTTGAGAATCCCGACCCACGGTGACGTGCATTCGGCCGTCGAATCGAGGTTCTACGAGTGTGAAGGCAGAGCGCGAATGACGCTCGAGACAAAGCCTCTCGACACGAAGGACATGTCCGCGACCGAGCGGAAAGTCGCGCAGCACCTGCTCGACAACGGCCTCATCTCGCTGGAGGCCATCGAGAAGGCAATGGCGGAACAACGGGAGACCGGGGCGCGTCTCGGGATGTGCCTGGTCTCGCTCGGTCTGTTCAGCGAGAACGACCTGACGCGGATCTACGGCCAGCAGTTCGGGGTCCCGGCCGTCGACCTATCGCAGGTGGAAGTCGACGCGAAGATCCTGAATCTCATCCCAGCGGATTTTGCAAACAAGCACTTCGTTTTGCCTCTACGGCGCGTCGGACGGACGCTGACCGTGGCGATGGCCGACCCCACCGACCTCAACGTCGTCGACGATTTGAAGTTCATCACGCGGTTCGACATCGAGCCGGTCGTGGCGGGTGAGTACTCGCTGCGAAAGATGATCGATAAACATTACGAGGTCGTGAGCGAGCAACTCGGCTCGCTCCTCGAGGAGCTCGAGGAGCAGGACGTCGAGGTCGTCTCGGAGGACTCCGACGAGGAGTATTCCACCGCGCTCCTGCGGGAGCAGGTGGAAGAGGAACCGATCGTCAAGCTCATCAACGGGATTCTCAGCGACGCGTTGCGCAGGGGCGCCTCGGATATCCACGTCGAGCCGTACGAGCACGAGCTCAGGGTACGCTACCGGGTAGATGGGGCGCTGCAAGAGATCATGCAGCCGCCCCGGCGCATGACGGCCGCCCTGACCTCGCGCCTCAAGATCCTCGCGGATCTCAACATCGCCGAACGCCGGGTCCCGCAGGACGGTCGGATCAAGATGAAGATCGGGAAGCGCGTGATCGACTTTCGTGTGTCGACGCTCCCGACCCTGTTCGGCGAGAAGATCGTGCTCCGAATCCTGGACAAGGGAACGCTCCAGCTAGACCTGGAGGCGTTCGGGATGGAGCCGGTCGCGGAGCAGGCGTTCCTGAATGCGATCTCGAACCCGTACGGGATGGTCCTGGTGACCGGTCCCACGGGTTCGGGTAAAACGACGACGCTGTACAGCGCTCTCAACCGGATCAACACGGACGAGGTCAACATCATGACCGCCGAGGATCCGGTCGAGTACAATCTGCGGGGCGTCAACCAGGTCCAGGTCCGACCACAGATCGGGCTGACGTTCGCCTCGTGTCTGCGCGCGTTCCTGCGCCAGGACCCGAACATCATCATGGTCGGCGAGATCCGGGATCTGGAGACGGGCGGGATCGCGGTCAAAGCCGCCCTCACCGGGCACCTCGTGCTCTCGACCCTCCACACGAACGACGCGGCATCCACGATCACGCGGATGATCGACATGGGCATCGAGGCGTTCAACGTGGCTGCGGCCGTCAATCTGATCACGGCGCAGCGACTCGTTCGCCGCATTTGCCTCAATTGCAAAGCCGAGGCGACGTACCTCCCCGAGATCATCCGAGCGGCAGGAATCCCCGAGCACGAGCTGAGCGAATACGCCTTCTACCGTGGAGAGGGGTGCGACGCATGCGGGGGCTCGGGCTATGCGGGACGTCAGGGCCTGTACGAGGTGATGTCGATGTCCCCGACGGTGCGGCGCATGGTCTTGCAGGGCAGCTCTTCGGACGAGTTGAAGGAACAAGCCATTCGAGATGGGATGATCACGCTCCGTAAGGATGGGTTGATCAAGGTGAAGCGGGGGATCACGACGCTGGACGAGGTACTCAAGGAGACGGCGCTCTAGTCGGGGTGCCAGACGAGCTCACGGGAACCAGAGGACCCAAATGGAAGAGGGAACGTCCGTAAGCCTGCGCGCGCTGCTGGATGACATGATCCGGCGGGATGCGTCCGACCTCCATCTGACGGTCGGAGAGCGGCCGAAGTTCAGGATCGACGGTCGACTCGTGGACGCGGGGGTGGACACGATACTCCGACCCAAGGACACGATGTCGCTGGCCTACTCCGTCCTGACCGAGCAGCAGAAGAAGCGCTTCGAGCAAGAGGACGAGCTCGACTTCAGCTTCTCGATCGAGAACGTGTCCCGCTTCCGCGCGAACGTGTTCAAACAGCGCGGTAGCATCGGCTGCGCGATCCGGCAGATCCCGTTCGAGATCAAGGGATTCCGGGAGCTCGGCCTGCCTCCGATCGTCCAGAAGCTGGCCGAGAAGCCACGCGGCCTCGTGCTGCTGACCGGACCGACGGGCTCCGGGAAATCGACGACGCTCGCAGCGATGATCGACAAGATCAACAACGAGCGCTCGGCTCACATCATGACGATCGAGGACCCGATCGAGTTCGTGCACTTCCACAAGAAGTGCATCATCAACCAGCGCGAGGTGGGGAGCGATACCAAGAGCTTCCCCAACGCCCTCAAGTACGTGCTGAGGCAGGACCCCGATGTGATCCTGATCGGAGAGATGCGCGACCTCGAGACGATCCAGGCCGCGCTGACGGTCTCCGAGACGGGGCACCTGGCGTTCGCGACGCTACATACGAACTCCGCGGCCGAGTCCATCAACCGCGTGATCGACGTGTTCCCCGCGCACCAGCAGGAGCAGGTGCGGGCGCAGCTCGCGTTCGTGCTCGAGGGCGTCGTCACCCAGACGCTGCTCCCGAGAGCAAGCGGCAGCGGGCGGTCCATGGCGTGCGAGATCCTCGTCGCGACACCCGCGATCCGGGCGCTCATCCGCGAGGAAAAGGTGCACCAGATCTACTCGGCGATGCAGGCCGGGAAGAAGTTCGGTATGCAGACGCTCAATGACGCGCTCTACCAGCTGTACGTGCAGCGCGAAGTGGCGCTCGAGGAATGTCTGCGGGTGAGCTCCGACCCCGCAGAGCTGAAACGGATGGTGGGAGCGCCGGTGGCGGCGGCGAGCTGAGGCCCATCCACTGTGCGCCCCGATTGCCCAAGGCCGGCGGGCGAAACGCGCCGACCCGTCGCGATTCGCGAGTTGGGCGATTGTTGCACGACTCGCACGGCTCGACGGGCTGTCTGCTCTCGTAACATGAATCGTTGCAAGGGCTTGGGTGTGGTTTGACCGACACGAGCGTGGTGGGCACCGTGATTGCGACCAACGCAGTGGCTGTACGAGGGACAACGAAACGGAAATCGAGGTCCAAAGACCGGCCGCCGGCGGACGATGGGTGGAAGATGCGGGGGCCAGCGGCCGGTCGACCTTTGTGTAAGAGACTGACGGTGAAGCGAGCCGCTCATACAGGGCGGTGCGGCCAAGACGACAGATCCCTGGAGAAACCTGATGCCGGTCTGGACCTATAGCGCTCGGACCGTCGGCGGCGACATTCGCCGTTCCGAGATCGACCTTCCGAGCAAAGACCACGTCATCGCGTACCTGCGCCGTCAGAAGCTGATCCCCGTCTCGGTGCGGGAGAAACCGAAGGACATCTCACTCGCGCAGCGAAAGAAGGTGAAGTCGCGCGAAGTCGTGATCTTCACCCGTCAGTTCGCGACGATGATCAACGCGGGTCTTCCCCTGGTCCAGGCGCTCGATATCCTGGCCCGTCAGACCGAGAACGCGGTGCTCAAGAAGGCCGTCCAGGACACCCTCTACGACGTTGAGGCCGGGAACACGCTGGCGGACGCGATGAGCCAGCACCCCAAGATCTTCTCCGCACTTTACGTGAACATGGTCGCGGCCGGTGAGTCCGGCGGCCTCCTCGACACGATTCTGCTGCGCCTGGCCACCTTCCTCGAGAAGAGCGAGTCGCTCGCGCGCAAGGTGAAAGGCGCGATGGTTTACCCGGCCGTGGTGCTGGGTGTGGCGGTGATCGCCATCGCGATCCTGCTCCTGTTCGTGATTCCCACGTTCGAGTCGGTGTTCGCTAGCTTCAACCAGCAGCTGCCGCTCCCGACCCGGATCGTGATCGGGATGTCGGCGATCCTCCAGTCGTACTGGTGGGTGATGGGCGCCGCTATCGTGGTCGGCGTGTTGGTGTTCCGGCGCTGGGTCGGCACGACCGGTGGCCGGTTGCGATTCGACCGGATCATGCTACGGATGCCCGTGCTCGGACCGCTCGTGCGGAAGGCGGCCATCGCTCGGTTTACGCGCACGCTCGGGACCATGCTGGCGTCCGGTGTGACGATTCTGGACGGCCTCGAGATCACGGCTCGCACGGCGGGTAACCGGGTGATCCATGACGCGGTCATGGAAAGCCGCACGGCCATCGCGGGGGGTAAGTCGATCGCGGAGCCGCTGAAGGAGACCGAGGTCTTTCCGCCCATGGTCACCCAGATGATCCATGTGGGTGAGGAGACGGGTGACCTCGACGGCATGCTGTCTAAGATCGCCGACTTCTACGACGACGAGGTCGACGTGGCCGTCGAGAATCTACTCAAGGTGCTGGAGCCGGCCCTGATCGTGATCCTGGGCACGGTCGTCGGTGGGATGATCGTGGCCATGTACCTGCCGATCTTCGGTCTGGTGAACGCCATCCAGTAGGAAAGCCTGCCCCGGGGTGGCACCCTTGCCCGACGAGCTCGGGCGTGAGGCGCGGTGGAGCCGACTGGCTTCACCGCGCTTCGTCATCCTGCCCCAGACAGAGGGCCGGTCGGGCACCGGCCCGGACCACCTGCCACATGGCTCGAGCTGATTGTGCCCGGACGCCACGGAATCTCGCATTCTGCCCTGTTCGGTCTGTCGCACCGACGCCCCATCCGACCCCGAACAGTCCCTGTATCGCGCACGCAGGTAACGACTTGTCCACCTCGTGCCACGGAGACTGCGGCTTGCCGTTTAGTGGCACCGTAGACCGACGGGCGACTCCGGCGCGCGTGCATCGTAACCGGGGCGAAGAACAGGAACAGGTTGGGGTCACCGTGTCCGGAGCGCCGTCGCGTCGCACACACCAGCCTGCGCGCGCCCGACGAACCTGGACATGACCAGCCGGGCTGAACGCGCACGAACTAGCGTGTTGTGCACAGATAGCTCAACGACCTGGCTCGCGGAAGCGACCATCAGGCACGCTTCGGAGGGCGTGTGGCCAAATGCCAACATGATTCTGCTAAACGAATTAGAGAATGCGGAAGCCGCGACCCGGCAGCGGGCCGATTGTTGCAATTACAGGGCGAGTGTAAGCGATCCGGGTCGCCTTCGATGCGCTCCGGTGGTGGACAGGAACGATGATGAACGTGGGGATGTCCTCCGTGAACAGGGGTCTCGAATCCTTGGGCGACTGGCCTGACCGGTCTTCGCGGCGCCACGCTGCGCATGCGAGGCATGGCGGCTTCACCCTGGTGGAGCTGTTGATCGTGATGGCATTGGTGGCGCTCGGTGCCGGTCTCGGGATCCACTCGTTTCGCAACTACCGGGAGGGACAACGCGCCCGGGCGGCAGCGGCAGAGGTGGTATCAGTGCTGACACTGGCCAAGGGGCGCGCTGCCGCCGCGAACCGCCCGGCGATCGTGGATTTCGCACCTGGCGGGCTTTCGACGAGCGAGGGGTTCTTCCTCGTCTATCTGGACACGGACATGGACGGGGTCATGGATCCCGGCGAGGTCGCCGCCGCCGGTCTCCCGAACGCCGTGCAGCATGCGGGCATGATCGGATACTTGCTGCCGAAGGGCATCCAGTTCCAACAGCCCAGCGACGCTTCGGTGGGTCCCCTCGGCCTTTCCGTTGTTGCCGACGGCGTGACGTTCACCAACAACGCGGTGACGATCCTGCCCGACGGTACGGCCCCCGAGGCCGGGCACGTGACGCTCGAGGACGGGGTCGCGCGTCAGTACGCGGTCACGGTTACCGCTGGAGGGGCGGTGCGGAGATTCCGCTACGATGGAAGCGGCTGGCAATGAGCACCGCATCGGCTTCGAGAGCAGTAGGCGAGGGCTCCAGGGGGTTCACCCTCGTGGAGCTCGTCGTGACGATCGCTCTCTTTTCGATCGTCTTGATGGCTGGAGGCGGTCTGCTCATGGCCCTCTCCACCGGTGGGCAGCACAGCCGTAACCGGACCACGGCCACCTTCCACACCCAGCGACAGATCGAGCGACTGTACGAGCTCGATTACGCGAATCTCGCCAGTGGCCAATCCGATACGACGTTGGCCAACGGATCCCTCATACGGACCGCATGGACAGTCACCCAGATCGTGCCGGGCCGGCTGGCGCAGGTGGACGTCACGGTTCGGCGGATTCCAAGCGGCCCGGGCGGAGCCGAGCAGGCCATGCGCTTGTTCATCGCGAACCGGAACCCGTAGGCGAGATGATGGCGAACCGACGCCGGCGTGTTGCGGGCTTCACCCTGATCGAGATGCTGATCGCCATCTTCATGCTCAGTGTGGTCGCGATGGTGGCGACACGCTTCATGATCAACCAGACGTCCGCTGTAAACCGCACCACCGAGGTGGGGAACGCACAACAGAACGTCCGGGCAGCGCTGCAGCGGCTTTCGTCGGATGTGAGAGTCGTAGGGCAGGGCCTGAACTTCTACGACATTGAGGTGCCGGACATGATCGTCCCGAACGACGGCTCCGTCCCGGTCGGGACGTTTCGGGACGATGCCATCTCGCTGATCTCGATTCCGGACCCCAGCGTCGTCTCGGCGCGCTTCTCCCTCAACGGGGGGTATCCGAACAACGGGGACGTGGGGAGCACGTTGGTGCACGCGGCGGGGAGCGCGGACCTGAGTGGTCTCGGTGCCGGCGAGCGCATCATCCTGTTCGACGGGAACACAGGGAACAGCCAGGTGGTGACGCTCACCGGAATCTCGGGGAAGGACCTCAGCTTCGCCTCCGATCCGCTCATCTACACCTTTCCCCCCGTCTCCACGACCGTCCTCAAGCTGAACGAGGTGCGCTACCACGTCAGCGCGGCCGGCGGCATGCCCTTCCTCGAGCGGAAGGTCAACCAGGGGCCCTGGGTTCGCTTCATCGAGGGCGTCTCACGGATCCAGTTCACGTATTACGACGACATGGGGAACACCCTGACCCCCACCACGCAGGCCGAAAGGCGTGCGATCCGGCGCGTCGACCTCGAGGTGGAGGGCATCCAGCTCCGGCTGACCAAGGGTGGTGAGCGGCGGGCGCACATCACGCTCACGACGAGCGTGGTACCGAGGAACATGCTGACCCCATGAGGTGCGGATCTTTGGGGGAGGATATGGAGGTCGAGGGAATCATGATTCGTCATCGTCCAGTAAGCGCTGACCTGTCACCGGCGCGGCGTCGTCTGCGCTCGAGGCTGAAGGATCAGACGGGGGGGGGCGATCATCCTCGCCCTGCTGGTCTCCGTGGTCGTGCTCGGCGCCGGCGCGTTGGCGTTGACGGTGTCTCGCGGCGAGATGCGCGTGAGCAGCAACCACCTGAGAGGCGTGTCCGCCAAGTATTTCGCGGAATCGGGTCTTCACCGAATGGTCGGGATGCAGAACGACCTGACGGCCTCGCCCCGATTCCTGTTCAACTCGTCCAACTACTCTCACCGCGCCGCGGACGCGAGCGATACATCGCACGTGATCCCGTACGGCGCGGACGCACCGCTCACCGCCGGGACGCAAGCGGTCGGAAGCACGGTCCAACGCGTGATCAACAAAGATCCTCTGATCGATCCGCCGCCGTACAAACTGTGGTCGACGACGACGTTGTCGGACGGGAGCTCGGCGACGTTCGAGGCGCTCATCGACGTTCTCAGCCTGCTCGACTATGCGGTGTTCTCGGACGCTGACATCCGCATAGCCCCGAACATCACGATCTCGGGACGCGTGTACAGCGGAGACGACGTAATCCTGACGGGACCGACGTCGACCTTCCTCTCGCGCGTGGAATACGCGAGCCAGCTGAGCAACCCGAGCTACGGGGTGTTTCAGCAGGGACACGGCCGGGTACAGCCGCTCGAGTCCATCTCCGCCCTGGTGAACCTCCCCTTCTTCGAGAACGCCAGCAAGAACGCGGGAGTATGCTCGGCCGGGCGCGGGCTCTACATCGGCTTCGACGGTCCGGGATCGATCGACAACCAGACTGACAACCTGTTCCGCGCGTATCGGAACGGTTCTCCGGCGACGAGGAACACGAGCGGCTCGAGGGCGGGCTGCCGGAACCGGACCTCCTGCTACCTGCTCGACATGACCCAGTTCGACTTCAGCGCGTCGCCGGTCACGTATGGAGGAACGCCCGTTCTCGGGTACGACGGTAACGCGCTCACGAACTTCAACGGGATCATCTTCTCGGATGGGGAGCTCCATGTATTCGGGCACCTGGGCGGTCGCTCTCCGGAAGACGCGACGGTCACGGACACGATGTCGTACATGACGCCCCCGTTCGTGTCCGCGAATTTCTATTCGAACAACACGCTGGACGTGGGCGAGGACGGAACGGGCGGAGGCGCGCTGGATGGGTTGCTCGACCCGGACAGCGTCGGGGTGAGTCTCGGCATCTACAGCGACGAGACGATCTGGATCGACCACAACGTGTGGGCGGGAAGGGACTCTCTGGGGCTCCCCGTCCGCATGGCCCTTGTCTCGGAAGACAGCGTGCGTATCGACCACTTCTCGCCCCGGGTGATCTTCGCCCAAACCGCCGTCCTCGCGGTAAACGGAACGTGGCGCCCCGGGGGGACCACGGGAACGCATAAGCGCAACGACTGGGCGGCCAACGGTGGCGACGCGGGTCCGGGCACGTACCGCTTCGACCTGAACCAGAACGGCACCATCCAGGCGAACAACGGGGCCGCGGTGTTCGGCGATCGGGATGAACGGGCGATACGTAATGCCTGGACGCTGTACAGCCTGGGGAACCTCGTGGTCGCGCGGCGTCCGTCTTCGAGTCCGTGGACGAGCGTCTCGCCGGCCCACCCGCGCTTCTATGAGTACGACACGCAGCTTCTGCTCTCGGAGATCCCGTGCTACCCGACGCTGCCCGATTACGGGATCGTGCCGGGATCGTTCAGGGAAGTGTTGAACGCACCGTGATGAGGGGTGGCGACATGACCCGGATCGGAGACGTCGGCCAGGCGCTCATAAAGGGTGTGATCATAGCGGTCCTCGCCGGCTTCCTGGGACTCGTGGCGCTCGCCGGCCCGTTGACCCGGGGAGCGGACCGAGACGACGGTGCCGCAGCGGTCCAGGCCGAGCCGTTGCGGGCCGACGGCGAGACGACGAAGGAATTCCCACTTCTGGAGGAGCCGAGGCAACGGGCCCCAGAGCTCCCGAGTCCGACCCCTTCGCCGGCGGATTCAAGCGACGCCCTTTGAACCCTTCGGCACCGGAAAAGAGAGCTCCGGTAGCCCGGTTGCCAGGCAGAAGCGTTGTGGGTTAACTACCGAGCGTGACTCGGTCAGCGATCCCTCGGCGAATCCTGCTCGGCGACCTCATCGGTCGTCACTCGAGCGCTGTGTTTGCTCGACTGGGCCGCGCGACCGCCGACAGGCGTGTGGCCCGTGATCGGTGGCTCGTCTACCACGTTTCGGACATGCGTCTCCGTATCCGCCTGGCCCCTGATGCGGACGGCCATGCCAGTACCGAACGAGTGGCCTCCTGGACTGTCACGTTTCTTCGAGGTGGGCCGCGCCCGGCAGACGTGGAAGAGATACTGGGACTCCGCCTGCGGGAGGGGCTCGAGCCGGTCCCCGGCGATCGCCGCCTTCTGCGGTGTTCGCTCGCCGATCCCGAGTCCGGGGATCTGCATTCGCTAACGGGGCGAGTGGATGGAGGTCGCCTGGTGGAGCTCACCGCATTCGACGAACCTCCCGAGTGGCTGACCCATCACGCGATCGACGAACCATGACCGATCCGCCGGCGGACACCCGCCCTCAGGCACAGGACGTAGGCCGCGTCCTGTACTGGATCTACGCCGGTCGAATGACTGTCACGCTGGCGGTGTACGGCGCCGCGATCGTGGTAGGGGAGGGGTGGCTGGCGGGCGGCGCATGGCTGCCCGGGACCAGCGTGCGAACCATGTCGTTCGTCACGCTCGCGGCCGTCGCGTTGATCACGGCGCTGTCCTACTCCTACAGCCACTTCCGGCGCGTCGGGCCGCTGGATCAAAGCTTCATCCGTACGCAGGCGGTGTTCGATGTCCTCCTGCTGACGGGTATCGTTCACCTGACGGGCGGGAGCGAGAGCGTCTTCCCACCGCTCCTGTACATAGCCCTGGTATCCGGCTACGCCCTCATCACGCCGCTGCCCGCCGCCGTGCTGATCGCCCTGGCGACCGGCTTCGCCTACATGCTGGAGATCGCGCTCGCCTATCCCGAGCAACTCGGCATCGCCGTCGTTCTCCAGATCCTGATCTTTACGATCGTGGCCCTGGTGAGCGGTCTGATCGGAGGCAGGTTGCGCGAGATCGAACACCAGCTCTCCAACGTGGAAGGCGAGCTCACTCGCCTGCGCGTCGGGACCTCGGACATCCTGCGAGCGATCGACGCAGCCGTGATCACCCTGGATCCGGACGGGCGCGCCGTTTATCTGAATCCGGCCGCCGCCACTCTGCTCGACCTGGATTTGGGACGCTGGATCGGTGAGCCGCTCCTCGGGCCGCTCGACCTGAGGGCCCCCGGTGTAGCGACGGCGGCGGCCGAAACGCTCGATTCGGGCAAGGCCATTCGAAACCGGGAAGTCGAGATCACCGGCGAGGACGGCCGGGCCCTGCCATACTCGGTCAGCACGGCGTTGCTCGAACAGCCCGGTGCGCCCCGGCTGGTTACCGTAGTCCTCCAGGACCTCCAGATGGCCCGACAGCTCGAAGAACTGCACCTGCGCGCCAGTCGCCTGGGAGTGGTCGCGGAGCTATCGGCTTCGCTCGCGCACGAGATCAAAAACCCTCTGGCGTCGATTCGGAGTGCGGTGGAACAGATCGCGGATCCCCAGTCGGACTCGGAGGACCGAGAGACGTTGAACCGGCTCGTGGTCCGAGAAGCCGATCGACTCTCACGGCTACTGGGGGAGTTCAACGATTTCGCGCGGGTGGGGGTCGCCGCGCGAAAGCCGATCGAGCTCGAGCGCGTGATTCGGGAGGCGATCGACATGGTGCGCCAGCACCCGGAGTCGCTGGACCGGGCGACGTTCGAAGTCGATATCGCATCCGCGCTTGACGACCTGTGGGGAGATCCGGACCTTGTGCATCAGACGCTTACGAACGTCATACTGAACGCGGTCCAGGTGAGTGACCCGGATCGTCCTGTGACCGTCCGAGTCGTCGCCGATTCGCTCAAGCCGGAGCGCGTCCCGGCCGAGCTGGCCGCGGGAATGCCGGTTCGGATTCGGGTGATCGACAATGGGCCGGGAATTGCGCCGGAAGACATCGGTCGCATTTTTGATCCATTCTACACGCGGCGTCAGGGAGGGAGCGGAATGGGATTGGCGATCGCCCACCGCGCCGTGCAGGCTCACGGCGGGGCGCTGCTCGTTAGCTCGTCGCCCGGCCGCGGAGCTACCTTCGCGATCATCTTGCCGCGACGTGATTGGGACGAGCGTGAGGATCTGGAGCGGAAAGGCTGGGCCGATCTGGTGGCCGAAAGCGTGCCTGACGGTGCGCATCCTTCTACCCACGCGGCCGGATCGTCAGCCACCATGGAAGAGGTCGCCGATCGCCTGGGTTGAACACCGGCGGGGCACCAACGTGAGGAGTCCGAGCTGACATGAGTGACAAGCCGAGAATCCTGCTCATCGATGACGAGAAGAGCATGATCGAGACCCTCAGCGTGCTGCTCAAGCGCGAAGGGTTCGACGTGCTCGCCGCGCTGTCAGGCTCGGAAGGAATCGAGCGCTTTGCCGAGTCGAAGCCCGACCTGGTGTTAACCGATGTGCGCATGCCCAAGGTGAGCGGCGTGGACGTGCTAGAGGCGATTCGCGAGCGCGACCCGACGACGCCGGTCGTGTTGATGACCGCTCAGGCATCGCTTCAGTCCGCGATCCAGGCCGTGAACCTGGGGGCCACGCATTACGTCCAGAAGCCGTTCTCGAACGAGGAGCTCGTGGCGATTCTGCGTCGCTCGCTCGACATCGGTCGAGTGGAGCGGGAGAACGTCCAGCTCAAGCGCCAGATCCGAAAGACCAAGAACAAGGAGCTGCTCAAACCGATCGGCGTGAGCGTGGAGTTCCGCAAGGCGCTGGAGCTCGCGGAGTCGGTGGCCAAGAGTGACTCCACGATCCTGATCCGCGGTGAGAGCGGCTCAGGGAAGGAAGTCTTCGCGCGCTACATTCACGAGCTCTCCGAGCGAGCGGACCGGCACTTTCTCAGCCTCAACTGCGCTGCGCTTCCCGAAGGGTTGCTCGAGTCGGAGCTGTTCGGACACGTGAAGGGCTCGTTCACGGGAGCGGTCCGCGACAAAGAGGGTCTGTTCGTCGCCGCCTCCGGCGGGAGCTTCTTCCTGGATGAGGTCGGCGAGATGGCCCCCTCGACTCAGGTGAAGCTGCTCCGTGTGCTGCAGCAGCGCGAAGTGATTCCGGTCGGCGCCACCAAGCCCATCGACACCGACGTCCGGCTGATCGCGGCCACGAACCGCGACCTCGAGAGAGATATCGAACAGGGTCGGTTCCGCAGCGACCTGTATTACCGTCTGAACGTGATCTCCGTCGAGCTTCCGCCCCTGCGCGCCCGTCCGGATGATGTCCCGTTGCTAGCGGAGTTCTTCCTGAAGCGCGAGGGGGAGAGGACGGGCGACAAGTCCAAGAAGCTGTCCGACGAAGCCATGAAGGTCCTGCAGGAATACCAGTGGCCCGGCAACGTCAGGGAGCTCGAGAACGTGATCGAACGGGCGGTCGTGCTGACGAACGGGGGGACGATCAAGGACGATGCGTTGCCGCCGCGCCTGTGCGAACAGCCGGCCCAGCCGCTTGTACGGGAAGCGCCACCGGCCAACCCCACGCTCGAAGTGATCGAGCGCGCGTACATCGAGCACGTTCTTCGAGCCGAGAGCGGGAACAAGAGCCGTGCGGCGGAGGTGCTGGGGATCGATCCGAGCACACTCTACCGCAAGATCAAGCGCTATCAACTGGATGTGTAAAACGCCCCAACAGTGGAGGCAGCGCGTCTCGCAGGACGCCCGATCCACATACGCGAATCCGTCATGCATCCTGCAAGGACAAGCCTGATCAAACCCCATCAGAGGGTGCCTCGCAACTCTCCGCAACACGATACCTGACAACGCGTTAAGCCAGAATGGCAGCGTGGGGCACGTCGGTTGCCCTTCCACCCACGTGAGGCGGAGTCTACGAACAGCGGCTCCGGAGCTCGGAGAGATCGCCCCGGGTAACAACCAGAGAGAAGCGAGGAGTACCATGCGGAACACGAAGGGCTTCACCCTGATCGAGCTGCTGATCGTGGTGGTGATCATCGGCATTCTTGCCGCGATCGCGATCCCGCAGTTCGCCAGCACCAAGGAGAAGGCGTTCGACGCTGCGGCG
>JBDHAC010000026.1:0-47095 GCA_039588275.1 Gemmatimonadota bacterium | reverse complement strand
CGGGAAGATGAGATCGGGATTCTCGGCCAGGGCCGGGTACTCCGCCGCGGGATACATCAGACGACCGAAGATGCCTGGCAGCACCATGATGAAGATGATGGGGAGCTTGAGGAAGCCCGCGAAGAGCGCGCCCCAGCGTCCGTGATTGAGATCCTTCGCCGCGAGCGTGCGTTGGACCATGAACTGGTTCGTACCCCAGAAATAAAAGCCCAGGAGGAAGACACCGGTGAGGACTCCCGGCCACGGCAGAACCGGGTCGGATATCGGTCGAATGATCGACAGGTCGTCGGCCGGCACGGCGGCGGTCACCGCCGACCAGGAGCAGCAGGACGGCCTGCACCGCGTCGGTGTAGACGACCGCCTTCAATCCACCGGCGATCGTGTAGATGCCGGCGAGGACACCGAGCACGACCACCGACTGCCACAGCGGGATGTTTGGATAGATGATCTGGATGACCAGGGCACCCGCATACAGCGCGGCAGCCGTGTCGATCACGATGTTCATCAACACCAACAGCGCCGCGAAGTAGTAGCGGGAGCGCTGGTCGAAGCGTCGCTCCAGGAACTCCGGCATCGTGTACACCCGGGTCTTCAGGTAGAACGGGAGGAAGAAGACCAGAAACACGATCAGGACGAAGGCCGCCATCCATTCGTAGTTGTACACGGAGATGCCCGAGCCGAAGGCGCTGGAGGACAAACCCACCAGGGTCGTGGATGAGACGTTGGACGCGAAGAGCGAGAACCCGATGAGCCACCAGGTCAGCGAGCGGCCGGCCAAAAAGTAGTCGTCGGTTGTTCCCGTCCGTTTCGCGAAGTAGAAGCCCAGCCCGACGATGAAGAGGACGTACAACAGGACCATCACGAGGTCGGGAGTCTCGAGCTGGAATTCGGGCATGCCTACCTCTGGAGGTCGATTACACGAGCGGACGCGCGGTTACGGGTCGGGACACCCTGCGCGTCGATCCGCGGATGAGCAAGGGCGCCGAGCAGGGGCACCCGCTCACCTAGTCGGTTTCACCCGAATCGTGCTCTTCGAGCCAGTCGAGCAGCTCCGACAGCCGGCCGGTGGCCAGCGCGATGCTCGTATCTGCCGCCCCGTAGTAGATGCGTATCTCGTCATCCACAAGCGTCCAACCGCACGGGAAGACGACGTTCCCTACGTCGCCGCAGCGCTCGTACGGCTCGCTGGGAGCGAGGAGCCACTCGCTTGAACGCTTCAGGACCCGGCGCGGATCGTCCAGATCGAGGAGGGTCAGACCGACGCGATAGATGGATCCCGACGCCGTGACCCGGACGCCGTGGTACAGGAGGAGCCAGCCCAGGTCCGTCCGGAGTGGTGGCGAAGAGAGGCCGATCTTCCCGGCATCCCACCAGCCTCCGTCGCGGGCTTCGAGGAGGACTTCGTGCTCACCCCAGTGCTTCAGGTCCGGCGAGTAGGAGATCCACATATGAGCGCCGAAGGACCCGCACACGGGACGGTGGATCAGCGCCCAGCGTCCATCGAATCGTACCGGGAAGAGCGCGGCGTCCTTGTTCTCGGGGGGCAGGATTGGACCGATACGCTCGAACGTCTCGAAATCCTCGGTCGCGGCCAACGATACCAGGGGGCCGGCCCTGGAATAGGCCGTGTAGGCCACGACCCATCGCTGCTCCTCCTCGAGGTAGGTGACCCGTGGATCCTCTATTCCCCAGATCTCCTCGGGATACAGGTCGGGTTCCGCCATGAGGGTCGGGGCTTCATCGATTCGCCATCCCGTGGTGCCGGTGTGGCTCCGCGCCACGGTGAGATGGGAAAGCCCACGCCGGTCTTCCACGCGCATGAGGAGGATGGTCTCGCCGTCGTGGGTCGTCGCCCCCGGATTGAAGGCGGTATTGGCGGAGTACGGGAGATCGGCCGCGGTGATGATGGGGTTGGTCGGATGGCGGGTGAGCAACTCCGTCGGCGTATGCATATTCCCCGTTCCTCGTGGCGGTCAGGGTTCGAATTCCGGTCCGAGCTCCTGGGCGTCGGTGTTCTGTTCGTGGCTGCCCGGCCGCAGCGGTGAGCCGTCGGCAGCGAACAGGTGGAGCCGACGAGGGTCCATCGACAACACCACCTCCTGACCCGGCCCCGGCAGCGACCCGCTGGAGACCGCCGCGATCAGTCGCCGGTCTCCCACCTCGACGTGCAGGTGCGTATGGGCGCCCAGGACCTCGGTCAGGACAAGCTGTCCGCGCACGCTGCCTGGTCCCGGATCGTCGGCCGTGCTTGGCCCACGTGCCAGAGCCAAATCCTCGGGGCGAACGCCGAGCGTGACGGCGGTGTCCGAGTCCGGCGTGGGATCGGGGCGCAGCTCGGGAGGCAGGGGAATCCTCAGGACGTCGGAGACGAAGACCATGGAATCACGCTCGCGCTCCAGCCGTCCATCCAGGAAGTTCATCGGCGGGGTGCCGATGAAGCCGGCCACGAAGCGGTTTGCCGGCGCTCGATAGACGTCGACCGGGCAACCCACTTGTTGGACGCGTCCGCCCTCCAGCACCACCAGGCGATCGGCCAGCGTCATGGCCTCCACCTGATCGTGGGTCACGTACAGGGTCGTGGTCCCCACGCGTCGCTGCATGCGGGCGATCTCGTGACGCATCTGCCCGCGCAGGTGCGCGTCCAGGTTGGATAGGGGCTCGTCGAACAGGAAGACGGCGGGCTCCCGGACCATCGCCCGCCCCATCGCGACGCGCTGCCTCTGGCCGCCGGACATCTGCTTCGGCTTGCGATCGAGCAGCGGCTCGAGCTCGAGGATCTCGCCCGCCCAGCTCACGCGCCGCTCGATCTCGGCTTTCGCGAGCTTCCGCAGGCGCAGCCCGAGCGAGATGTTCTCGCGCGCGGTGAGGTGCGGGTAGAGCGCGTAATCCTGGAAGACCATGGCCACATCGCGCTCGCGGGGCGGTAGCTGCGTGACGTCCCGCTCGCCGATGCGGACCGTCCCGCGCGTGACGCTCTCGAGCCCGGCGAGCATCCGGAGAATCGTGGACTTGCCGCACCCCGACCCACCCACCAGGACCACCAGCTCGCCATCGGCCACCTGGAGGTCGAAGTCGTGGACCACGGTTGTGGTCCCGAAGTCCTTCCGAACGTGCTCGAAGGTTACGCTGGCCACGTTTACCCCTTGGTCCCCGTGCTCGCCATGCTCTCGATGAAGTAGCGCTGCAGGAACGCGTAAGCGGCCACGACCGGCACCACCATCACCATCGTCGCCGCGAGCTTGGTCGCGAGCGCACGTGGTCCCGCACCGCCGCCCAGAGAGAAGACCGTCAGGAGCTGCGGCAACGTCATCAGCTGCTCGTCTCGCACGACCAGCAAGGGCCACAGCACCTCGTTCCAGGCTCCCATGAAGGTGAGGATCCCGACCGTCGCCAGCGGCGCCTTGGCCAGGGGCCAAAACACGGTATACAGGATGCGCAATTCCCCCATCCCGTCCAGCCGTGCCGCATCCATGAGCGAGCGGGGCACCTGCAGGAAGAACTGGCGCAGGATGAGGATCGCGGTCGCGTTGAAGGCGAATGGGACGATCAGCGCCGCGTAGCTGTCGACCCACCCGAGCTGCACGATCAGGGTGTACATCGGGATCAGCGTCAGCTGCGCGGGCACCAGCAGGACCGCCACGGTCAGGATGTTCAGGGCGCGGCGTCCGGGGAAGCTGAGCCGTGCCAGGGCGTAGGCCGCCGCCGATCCGAACACGAGCACCGAGAAGGTGATGGTCGTCGCCACGAACAGGCTGTTGAACAGCGCGCGCCCGAACGGGGCGCGCGCCCACATCAATCGGTAGTTCTCGAGCGTCGGCTGGTCGGGGATCAGCGAAAGCCCTCCCACCTCGCCTGGAGGCTTGAGGCTGGTGGCGGCCATCCACAAGAACGGGTAGAGGAAGGTGGCGGCTGCCAGAGCCAGGAGAAAGTAGAAGGCCGCGCGTTTCATGCCTCCTCCGCGCGCCCGATGACCCGGCGTTGGAGCACCAGGACCACCGCGATGATCAGGGCCAGCGCCAGCCCGAGAGTGGCCGCGTAACCCATCTTCTGGTACGAGAAGGCATTCCGGTACATGTAGAGAACCATGGACAGCGTCCGCCGCAGCGGCCCTCCCCCGGTCAGGATGTAGGGCTCGATGAACAGCTGGAAGCCGCCGATCGTCGACAGCGTCACGACTAGCAGGGTCTGGGGCTTGAGCAGCGGGAGCGTGACGTGCCTGAAGGTCTCCCAGGCCGTCGCGCCCTCCAGCTCGATGGCCTCGTGGCAGCTGCGCGGGATGCTCTGCAGGCCTGCGAGGTAGATGACGATGTAGAAGCCCACGTTCTTCCAGGTGGCCATGACCGCGATCGACGGCATCGCTATCGCCGGGTCCGTCAGCCACGGGACCGGGCCGAGACCCAGCCGGGCGAGCAGTCCGTTGATGAGCCCCACGTCCGTAGCGTACAGCGCGCTCCACAGGATGGTCACCGCGGCACCCGAGATGACCACCGGGAGAAAGAAGGCGGCTCGCCAGAAGGAGCGGAAGAACAGCGGCCGGTTGAGGACCCAGGCCAGGGCCAGCGCGACGACGATCTGTAGCGGCAGATGGATCGCCAGGAACACGAGCGTGTTGACGACGGCTTGCCAGAAGCGGGTATCGCCGACCAGGTACTGTACGTTGTCGAGGCCCGCGAAGCTCGGGGCGGTGACGAGGTCCCATTCCAGCGTCACCAGGACGATAGAAAAGCCGATTGGGAAGAGCGCGAACAGGAGCAGGAACGCCGCGTACGGCGTCGACAGAAGTAGACCGGAGCGGGCCTCAGCGCGCATGCGGCACCCTCCCGCCGTCAGCGCGCACGCAGCATCTCCCGGACTTCGCTCGCGGCATCCCGCACCGCTTCCTCCGGTGACTTCGTACCGTAGATCGCCGCCGCCTCGTAGGCCTCGGACAGGATGTCGAAGATCTCGACGACGTCAGGGTCGATGTCGATATCGCGGCTCCGGTCGGCATGCGCCGCGTAGGCTTCCAGCGTGGGCCAGCGCGTGAGCGGGGCGGCGAAGCGTCTATCCGATGCCAGCGCGCGGCGATACGGGAGCTGCGCGGCCTCCTCGATCATCAGCCTGTCCGCCTCCGGCGACGTGAGAAAGGCCACGAACCGGGCGGCTTCCACCGGATGCCGACTCGTCGAGAAGATCGCGATGCTCTTCAGGTCGGCAAACGCGTAGGCCGCTTCCGGATCCTGGCCATCCGGCACGGGCACGGGCGTCACGTCGTATCGGAGCCCCGGGACCATCAGCTCCTCCAGCTCCTTGAGGAACCACGGACCCACCACCTTCATCGCGACGGTCCCGTCCATGAACGGGTCGCGCCCCTCGAAGTTGGAGCGCGGCAGTAGGTCCTCATCGAAAGCCTGCCGCAGCACCTCGAGGGCCGCGACCGCCGCCTCGTTCTCGAAGGCCACCTCGCCTCGCGAGACCAGCGTGCGGCCCCCCGACGCGGCCAGATAGAGGGGGTAGAAGTCGTAGAAGCGCTCATGCCATGTGGTCTTGAGCCTCGCCCAGAACCCCCAGCGGTCCAGCCGCCCATCGTCATCCGTGTCGCCCACCAGCCGACGGAGCGCGCGGATCAGCTCGCTGTACGTGCGGGGCGGCGCCACTCTGGCCTCGGCGAGCTGATCGACGTTGTACATGAGCATCATGGGGTTGGTCTTCCACGGGACGGCGTAGATCCCACCGTCTGGAAGCCTGAGCGGCGCGAGCATCGGTTCCCGCGCGCGCTCGCCGAGACGAGCCGCGGTGGTGGCCAATTCGTCCAGGCGCACGACCGCATCCGCCCTCACGAGCCGCGCCAGGAGCCCCGAGGACACGTTGGAGCAGATGTCCGGGGTCGCGCTCCCGACGACGGCCGCCAGCAAGACTTCCTCGGACGAGCGTCCCGCGGGGATGGGCTGCACCCGCACCTGCACGTCGGGGTGGCGCGCGTTCCACGCGTCGGCCAATCGGCGCGCGAGATCGACCTCGAAAGGATTGGCGGCCGGCCAGTACGTCAGCTCGATCGGTTCCTCGCCGGCTCGCTCCTCGACGGCGAACGCCGCGCCCTGCCGCGCGACCGTGACGCTGGCGCCGTCGGGGCCGACGAATTCCCGCTCCGCCGGCGCCTCGGCCGGCGATGCACCGACGGGGCCGACCGGACGGAACGCCAGGTAGAAGGCGGCCTCCGGATGCCCGCCTACGGCACCGAGCGCAAGCAGAGCCTCGATGGTCGATTCGGCACCCGAGTTCCGGTTCACCTCTTCGGGCGAGGGACCGCGCAATCCGTCGAACGTCCGCCCACTCGCGCCGTCGTACATGGCGACCTGTGGCCGGTTCGCACCCAGGAACCAGCCCGCTGTCAGGCCGGCCAGGATGGCGTAGCGACGTTCTCCCGTGGCCTCCGCCAGAGCCAGATAGCCCTCGACGACGGGCGATAGGCCGTAGGCGATCTGGGGGAAGGGCTCCACGGCACCGTCCGGCGAGACCGTAGCGGGGACCTGCCCCGCCAGGAGGAACCGCACCCAGAGTGCATCGGCTTCGCGCTGTGCGGCGGCGACGAGGTCGGGCCGGCCGAGGTCATGCCCCGCCTGCGCGAGGGCCTGCACCGACCGCGCGCCCCACGCGTGCCATAGTCCCTCCGCCGGATCGATGTGGGCGCTCCAGGGAGCCGTATCGGCACCTCCTCGGGCCAGGGGCAGGAGCAATTCGGCGGTCCGGCCCGCGAGATCGGCGCGCTCGGGCGTCGGCTCGACCTGTTGTAGGGCCAGGAGCCCGAGGAGGGCCTCGGCAGTCGCGGTCGTCGAGCCACCCACGAGGCGACCGGCCTCCACCTCACGTGCGAGTCGGGCGAGCGTGCGCTCGAGCGTCGGGCTGAGCGCCTCGACGTCCGGGTCGTCGGGCTCGAGGACCCTGACAGCCTCCCCCATCGCCCACAGCGCGCGCGCCGCCCAGTAGGAGAACGACTTTCGGCTGGTCGGCGCCGCCCGGTTCGGCGTCCCATCCTCGTGCACGAAGTTCAGGAACTCGCCGTCCCCCTGCTCCATCGCGGTCACGAACCCGAGGAGGCCCAGAGCCTCCTGTCTGGAGGCGGAGTGCGCGGTCCGTTCGAAATCGCGCAGGTAGACGACGGCGGCGCGCGCCGCGTCGTCCACGGCCGCGAGCCCCTCGAATCCATCGCGGGCCGGAGACCCGACGGGACGGTAGTCGGGTGCTTCCGCGTATAGCGCGACCGCACGGGCGGGGCGGCCGGCCACGGTCACGTCGAAGCCCAGATGACGCAGGTGGTCAAGGCGCAGCTGGATAGGGCGCGCAGCGGGCGGGATCGGTGCGGGCGGCACGCCCTGCCCGCACCCGAGCACCGCGACGGCCGCGACGACGAGCCAGCGCTTCACGGACGTGGCAATCGGTCCAGGAGGAAGCCGACGGCGAGGTCGGTCACGTTCCAGAGCTGGATGTCGGAGCTGGCGCCGTAGCGGACGGGGCGCAGCGCGCCATCCTCGATCCGGTAGCCCCACAGCTCGTTGTGGCTGAGGCCCGAGGCATCGACCGCCTGCTGCGTGATCTCGAGCACGTGCCGGAGCGCCTCCACGTACGCGCGGAAGCCTTCGCTGTCGTCGCGCAGTTGTCCGGACTCGTCGTAGGCGGCGTCGATCTGCCGCGCGAGGCCGAGGAGCAGCAGGTTCACCTCACGCCCCCAGACCACGCGTGGCGAATGGTACAGGTCATCGCGAAAGCGCCCCTGTACGACCGGGCTCGCGTACGCGTCGTTCGCGACGACGGGTCCGAGTCCGTCGACGAACAGCCCCACCGGATACGGCCGCACGAAGGCGTCGAGCACCTCGAGCACCATCGCGGGATCGATCGTCCCCACCAGGACCGCCTCGGTGTAGTCCTCGATGAATAGATCCGTCGCAGGGTCGGTGGAGGCGGCGGGGACGGGCCGGCCCTCACCGTCGAGTGAGAGCGCTAGGAAAGAGAGCGACCGCGGGGAGGACCCCTCCTCGTCCAGGCTGCCGCGCCAGTAGCCCGCTTCTGCGTCTGGCAGCGGTTCGAGCAGGCTTTCCACGCGCTGCTGGATTTCTTCCGTGTCGAAGCGAACTTCGAAGTGGCTGCGAGCCCCGCGCCACGTATCGATCGCCGCGCTCAGCGCCCCCGGGTCCGCGAGGTAGGCCTCGAGCGCGGGCGCGTCGAACGCGAGGCCGTCTATCGCCTCCCGTACCGGAAGGCCGACAGCCTCGACGGCTTCCAAGATCCTTTCGAGCGCTTCGAGCGCCTTGGGAACCCACACCACGTTCACATCCATGGCGAAGCGGCCGTTGCCGTAGCCGGCCCGGCTGTCGCGCCAGCTGCCCGGGAGCCACCCCGCGTCATCTTCGCGGAAGAAGCTCACGAGGTTCGGGGCCACCGGCTCCTCGGCGTACGGACGCGTGAGCTCGGCCGCGAATGCGAGGTTTCGCACGAGCGCGTCCAGTCGTGACCCAGTCCCCCCGGAGGAGTCGGAGAGGAAGCGCCGTTTCCTTTCCGTCGACACGTCCGAGCGCGACAGATAACGATCGATCAGGACGGCGAGCTGAAAGTCGTCGTCCACCATGTGGTAGTTCTCGCGAACGGTCTGCGCGTTCTCAAGGAGCTGGCGCGCGCGCGCGAGGGACCGGGCAGCGGTCTCGGGATCACGGTCCCGGCCCTCCTCCCAGGCCAGGACATGTCCGTTGTATTCCGCAGCCGCTTCACGGATCGCCTGCCCTCCCAGCGCCTCCTCGTGACTCACGTTGCCCGAGGGGTCGACCTTCCGAAGCACGCTCGCGATTACGAGCTCCTGCAAGTCTACCGAGGAGATCGGTTCGAGCATGAGCGCAGACATCATCTGGTCGCGGCCGAAGTACGTCGCGTAGTTCGGCATGGACGCCATCAGCTTCTGCTCGGAGCTGAGGAGCTCGAGGCCAAGCACCTGACGCTCGATGCGGCGGAAGGCGAGAACTCGGGCGTCCGTGGCCGCCACCTCGGCGCCCAGGGCCTCCGTCAGGCTGTCGGCCGTTCTCCGCTGTCGCGCGTAGTAGTCCTCGAAGGCGGCGTTGAAGAGCCGCTCTCGCCCGAGCGGCGTGAGGGCCTCGCTGTCCGTCGCCACGCCCACGTCGAGCTCGATCCGCTCACCAGAGAGGGCCCGCACCGAGATCCAGTCGTCCATGAGTGTCGCGCTCGAGGCATCCGCGTCCCCGCTGAGCTCGATCGCGAGGCGATTGCGGCCGTCCAGGCTCGTGTGCTCGACGAGAACGACCCAGGCGTCCTCGTCCTCGGAGAGTGTGACCCGCGGTTCGACGCGGGACCGCAGCTCCTCGGCATCGGCGGCATTCAGCAACGCCAGGTGCCGCTCGCGCTCGTCGGCCGGGAGATGCTCCAGACTGGCGACCAGACTGGTCAGCTCGGGCAGGATGAAGGGAGGATCGCCGTAAGGCCTCTTGTGCCACTCCTGGTACTGGAGGTCGCGCTCCTGCCGCATCGTCCCGAGCAGGAACCAGCCGATCTCGAGCTCTCCGACCCCGGCCGCGAGTCGATGCCGCATGGTGCGGCCTCGGCCTTCGGACTCGGCGATCGCCCCGGGGCCGCCCCACGCGAGGGGAGCCGGGCGGCCGTCCGCATCGCGAACGGTGAACGCGGCGCTTTCGTTCGCGGCGTCGGCCCAGACGTGGACGACCCTCCCGTCACGCTGATTCAGGTAGACCTGGAACGTGTTGCCGCCGGAATCTCGGAAGAAGCGGGTGGCGTACCCTTCGTATGCAGTCGGGTCGTCCAGCCCGGCCTCCGGAGCTTCCAGTACTGGCGGCTGCTCACCCCCATCCGGCCCCCGAGGAGCGTCACACGCTGGGAGAAGCAGCAGTGCGAAAATCAGATATGCGCGCTTTCGCATTGGTGAACCGTCAAGCTGGTCTGAGCGGGGCACAGATCGGACGCTGCAATGTACGCGGGAGCGAGCGGCCTCTGCGACACCGCTGCGGCCTTTCTCCTCAAGCCCGTGCCTGTCTAGGTTTTTCTCTCGCCCGACGGTCCTTAATCCCAGGAGGTCGCGCAAGCATGTGGATCCGCCGCTTCTCTGCCACCCTCTGGCCCGCCTGCGTAGCTCTAGCTGCCCCGGCTGTAGCCCAAGAAGCGAGCCCGTCCGATGTGCACGATTGGAAGCGAGGCGCGGTTTGTTACGAGATCTTCGTGCGCTCCTTCTTCGACAGCGACGGTGACGGGATCGGCGACCTGAAGGGACTTATCGAAAAACTCGATTACATCAACGACGGCGATCCGAAGTCGCGACGTGACCTGGGCGCCCGTTGCGTCTGGCTCATGCCGGTGGCGCAGTCACCCAGTTATCACGGGTACGACGTCACCGACTATTACCGGATCGATCGCGACTACGGCACGAACGAAGACTTCAAGCTGCTCGTGTTCGAAGCGCACCGGCGCGGCATCCGCGTTCTCGTGGATCTGGTGCTCAACCATGCATCCGGCGAGCACCCCTACTTCAAGGACGCGCTCCTCCACCCGGACTCCCCCTACCGCGACTGGTTCGTGTGGTCCCCGCAGCACCCAGGCGTCCTGAACGAATGGGGCGGCGACAACTGGCACCGGTCATGGGTGCGGGACGAGTACTACTACGGCTTCTTCTGGAGCGGCATGCCGGATCTGAACCACGAGAGTCCGGCCGTTCGTCAGGAGTCGAAGAAGATCGCGAGCTTCTGGCTCGAGGAGATGGGCGTCGACGGGTTCCGACTCGACGCCATCCGCCACCTCGTAGAGGAGAACGGCGTGACTACGAACGCCCCGGGAACCCACGAGGTCCTGCGCGAGTTCGCCGTGCACGTCCGCCAGGTGGCGCCCGATGCGTTCACGATCGGTGAGGTGTGGGACAGCACGGGCGCGATGCTCGCCTACTATCCAGACCAACTGGACTCGCACTTCGCGTTCGAAGTCGCTGACGCGATCATCGAGGCGGTGCGAAGCGGCTCCGCGGATGGGCTCCTTCCGCCCTATCTGAGGCTACAGCGCGAGCTGCCCGCCGATCGCTGGTCCCCCTTCCTGCGCAACCACGATCAGACCCGCACGCTTACGGAGCTGGGCGGAGACGTGGCCAAGGCGAAGCTCGCGGCCACCTTGCTGCTCACCCTGCCCGGCCTGCCCTTCGTCTACTACGGGGAGGAGATCGGGATGAGCGGCGACAAGCCGGACCCCCGCTTGAGGACGCCGATGCACTGGAGCCTCGGCCCCGGGGTCGGCTTCACGAGCGGGGTGGCGTGGGAGCCCCTGCAACCGGACTCGTCGATCGCGAACGTGGAGGCTCAAGACGACGAGCCCGGGTCGCTTCTCAACCTGTACCGGCGATTGATTCACCTGCGCGGCGACAATCAGGCTCTCGGAACCGGCGAGCTTGTCCCGCTCGAGGCGAGTAGCGACGGGGTGGCGGCCTACCTCAGGCGCGAGGGAGACGGTGCCGTGCTGGTGATCGCGAACCTCGGGACGGAATCGCTCACCGGTGTGACGCTTTCGTCGGATGAGGGCGCTCTGCAGTCTGGAGGCTACGCGCTCCGGAACCTGATCGGCGATTCGTCCGGAGCAGGACTCGAGGTTGGCGAGGACGGGCTGATCGAGGGGTACCTGCCGCTGTCTACGCTCAGCCCTTTGGAGGGGCACGTGTTCGCGCTTACCAAGACCGACCAGTGATTCGGCCTTGGCCTTCGCCGGTTAGCAGCCGCTGACTGGCCGCACGCGACTCCGCAACCAGCGGCTGAAGCGAGTCGTCCGCATTGCACCACACATCCGCAACGAACGCGTAGTCGCTTATCGCCTTGTCGGTGTTGCCGAGTCTCTCGTGGAGCCGCGCTCGTTCGAGTCGCCAGATCACGTCGCCGGGCACATGAGGGGCGAACACGTTGTTCGAGCCCTCATCCAGGAGCTCCGCGGCTTCTCGGAGCCTACCTGCTGCCATCAGTAACCGGGCCTTCGTCAGTCTCTGGTAGTAGCATCCCTGGTTGCACTGGTGGTACTCCGGGAACCGACTCGCCAAGCGCAGGGCTTCCGCCGTATCGCGGCGCGCGAGGGCCAGGTAGAAGTCCGCCTTTGCCACGCGCCAGTTCGCCCATCCGGCTTCGGCCCTCGACAACGTGTCCGAGCCGATGGATGTGGCGAAGGCAGCCCGGGTGTCCTTAATGGAAGCGGTATCACCTACGCTCGCCCACCAGGGAATCGGCATGTCACGCGACTGGTCAGGGAAGCGGGAGAATACTTCGGCCGCTCGCCCGGGCGGCACCACCCCCAGCAACGCGAGCTCCGTGAACACATAACGGCCGAGATACCTTCGAGGCTCACCGACGGCCTCCTTCGCTTCCTGTAGGTGGCCCCGAAACGCGAGGACCTTCGCCAGGTAGTTGCGAGGGAACTCGTCGGCATCGTTGCGGGACAAATACGCCTGAACAACCTGAATTGCTGGCTCTGTGGAATCCGGATGCGTCTCTAAGGGAAGCGACACGACGGGGAATGTCTCGAGCGATGCGGTATCGAATAGTAGCTCCAGCTCCGCCTGCGTAACTCCTGAGGGGTCCCAAATGGCGTCCAGGATGCTTTCCGACTCCGTATATGCATCGCTTGGCCCGAGTGCCAAGAATGCCGCGATGGACCTCCGGGCTGGCTCGATCTCCTGCAGCCATCCCTGCAAGGTAATCAGGTGACGATATGGAGGCGTGTAGGTGGAATCGAGCTCAACCACATGCGCGAAGCTTTCGCGCAGTTCCTCGGGAGCGCGCCCGAAGATAGGGGTGTGGAGCTTTGCCTCAGCGATGCGCTGCCGTATCTCCGGATCGTTGGGGTAGTGTCGGTCGGCACGCTCCAACGTGGCAAAGAGCCGTTGGAGCATGGCCCACGTCGTCGAGTCGGGCGCGAACGACGTTTCGACTGCCGCGTAGATCGAGTCCGCTGCCACCAGCAGGCTTTCGCGGATAGCGAGTCCCCGGTTGAGTGCCCCGGCTCGAAGCCACCACTCGTGGTGCGGGCGCACGGATACAACCCCGGGCCACCAGGCCACCCCGCCCATGCGGTTGTAGGCGAGCGCGAAGGTGGAATCCAACTCGATCGCGCGCCCGTAGTAGAACGCCGCGGAGTCCATGTCTAAGCGCCGGTGGTGCTGCTCCCCCCGGAGGAAGGCCTTCAGAGCCGTGGGCGAGGAGGAGCCGAGCGACTTCAGCTGAACAGCGCCGAGCTGCCGGATTCGGCCAAGCCCGCCCAGCAGACGGACGGCCAACGAGTCGGCAAGACGATCGACGTTGTCGCGATGGTTGCGGACCTCGGTTTCTCCGATGATGGTCCGGGACGCGACGTCAAGCAGGGTCGCTGTCAGCCTGACAGAGTCGCCTCCCGACGCAACCAGCCGGCCGTAGACAGCGAGCCCCGCACCCAGAACTGCCCCGAGCTGTGCTGCAGAGGTCGGATCGGCCCGCCCATTCCAGGCCCTGACGACCAACGATGGCGGCACCGTCCTGAACGGCCCCGCACCATCCAGGCTGTGTGCGAGCATGTCGGACAGCCCCTCGCCCCACATCTCCAGTCCCGATCCGATGACATCGAACGGGACCACAGCCAGCACGTTGGCATCGATTTCGCCTGCGCGTGCTCCTACCTTCAACCACAACCCTGTTACCACGCCGACGGCCACCAGGATGCCCATCAAGGCGATCGCTCGGGTGGACCTCACCTTCGGGCTGATCAAGCCCCCCTCCGGTCTCACATCTGCCGCCGTTAGCTCAGCCACAAGCTGCTGCACGGTCGCGAACCGGTCCGTCGGCACCTTGGCCAGCGCGCGCTGCAGCGCCTGCTCGACCGGTTCCGGCACGGTGCGCCGCTTCGTCCGTACCGAAGGGGCGGGTTCCGTCGCCTTTCGAGCGAGAATCGCCCGCGTACTCGTGGCCGGAAACGGCGGCTCGCCCGCCAGCATCTCGTACAGCACGCAGCCCAGCGAATACACATCCGCACGTTGATCAAGCTCGGTGCTGCCAGCCGCTTGCTCCGGGCTCATGTAGGCGGGCGTGCCGATCGCCATGCCGGATTCGGTGACCCTCCTGTCACCCGCTTCCGAGATTGCCCGTGAGATCCCGAAGTCGGTCACGACAGCATGCCCGGACTCCAGCATGACGTTCTCGGGTTTTACGTCGCAGTGGATGACGTCGTGCTCGTGGGCGTAGCTCAGTGCGTCGGCTACCTCGCGGGCGATCTGGAGTGCATCGGCAAGCGGCAACTGGTTGTCACGATTGATCCGAGCTCGGAGTGTCTCACCTTCGGCGAGCGGCATGACGTAATACAGGAGACCGTCCGTCTTACCCGAGTCGTAGAGCGCGAGAATGTGCGGATGATGGAGCTGGGCGACGATCTGGATCTCGCGGAGAAAGCGGTCGGCACCGAGCGCTACCCCCAGCTCCGGATGCAGTACCTTGATGGCCACAAGGCGATCGTGCTTGAGGTCCAGGGCGCGAAAAACCGTCGCCATGCCGCCCCAGCCGATCTCGGCCTGGACGGCGTAGCGGTCGGAGAGAGAGGCCTTCACGCGCTCGAAGTGCTCGGCAGCGGTCGCGGGTACTAGGGCGGCTTCGATCGACGCCAGCCGCTCATCGGCCTCGGCGTCGGCCGTCAGCAGCGACTCGATGGCCGCGCGTAGCTCGGGATCGGTGGTGCCGATCGTCGTGAGGCGGCCCATCCGCTCGGCCGCGTCCAGCTCGACGAGCTCGTCAAAGGCGACCCGGATCTCGTCCCACCGTTGCGCATCCATACGAAGACTCAGCGAAGAGGCTCGCCCCCCAGCTCCAGTGCGAGCCAGGCTCGCGCCGAGCGTAGGTCACGCTTCGCCGTGGCGAGCGAAACTCCTAGCGCCACGGCGCTCTCCTGCAGGGACAAGCCACCAAAGTAGCGATGCTCCACCAGCCGGCTCTGCCGCGAGCTCAGAGCCTCGAGACGCTTGAGGGCCTCATCGAGTCCCGTGACGGCATCCAGATCCTCGTCCGAGACCCAGAGACTCTCGTTCAGCTCCAACGGGGTCACCCCGCCACCGCGCTTCGCCGCCGACCGGGCGCGGGCACGGTCCACCAGCAGGTTCCGCATGATCCGAGACGCGAGCGCGAGGAAATGGGCCCGGTCCGGGAGGTCCACTTGCGGGGCCTCCACCAGCCGGACGTACGTCTCGTGGACCAGGGCTGTCGTGCTCAGTGTGCTCTCGCGAGGGGCACGCCCCAACCGCTGGTGCGCCAACCGGCGTAGCTCATCGTACACGAGGGGGATCAGCTGATCTCGGGCATGCTGGTCGCCCGCACTCCACTGCTTCAGCAGGCGGGTAACCTCGGATGGTGCGGATGGCATAGCCACCTCCGCTGGCAGGCGGAACGCGGCCAACGGAACGAAACGGTTGCTCTCCTTGAGCCTAGGCGTCCCCCGCAGGGCGTGCAAGGCGATTGGGCCGGTGTGTCCCTCTCTTGAGCCGTATCAACGCGCGATTTCGTTCCAGAGGATGAGGGGAAACGTCAGCGGGACTCCTCCTTCACCGCTTACTGAGCCGCGACGTGTTGTGCCGATGGCACGCCACGAGTTCGCGTCTGCTACCTACCCGCAGACGACCCCGTGGCAGGCGCATTCATTTGCATCGGCGTGGAGGTATGTTCCAATGAGACGGCTCACCCTGGCGTCATTCCTGCTTGCGCTTGTTGCGTGCGGGGAGGTGACGGAGCCCGTCGCGCCCGAAGCGACCGAGCTCAACCCCTCGGCACCAGCGTTCAACTTCAGCAACGGCCCCCCCCATCCCGGTAAGTCGGTCGTCTTCCGGGGCGGCGTTCCCGTCATCTGGATCGGAACCGATCCCGCTCGCGATCTCCTGAGCGTGAACGGCTTGGGAACCCTGGACCCGTCGCAGAGCTGGCCGTGTGTGTTCCCAGCGGGAGAGCCCCCAGACATTCTCGAGTTCCAGAATGCCGTGACTAAAGGGGGCATCACGTCACACGCAGTCATGGAGAATCCCACGCAACATATCTATGCGGGGCTCGCCAACTTCGGGAGTCAGCCCACCTTCTGCGACGCCCTGAAGCTGCCGCGGGTGGCCGAGGGGATTGGAGACCACTTCAGGTTCAACACTAACTGCAGCTTCGACGCTCCGTGTGACAGGGGTGTGAGAACGGAAGGCTGGAGAGCTCGGGGGACGCTTACCGACCTCGTCAACGGCGGAAAGGTGCGCTACACGGAGGTGCAACGGGTCCACATTGACCCCGAAACGGGTGACGTGAAAGTCCTGGTGGAGAACATCCGGCTGATGCGAATCGGGAAGCCCTAGCCAAGCTCTGATGATGCTAATGACTTCGTAGCCTCGACAGGCGTTGACGATTGGGGCGGCTCCACAGGGGGTCGCCCCTTCAACTCCTTGTCAGAAGAGCTCTGCCGGCGGGGTACCCGCTTCGAGGGCGGCTTGGAGATCGTCCGGCAGCAGCGAGAGGCCCACCTGGTACGAGGCGTTCATCCAGCCGAAGCCTTCCCGCGTGATGTAGTCGAACTCGGTCCCCACGTTGCCGTACTCGACGAACACGTCGTGGGTCTGGCTCACGACATCGTATTTCTCGGGAATGGTGCCGTTGTAGTCGGCGGCGTTCCTCGTGATCATGTGCAACCATCGATACGCGAGGCGCTGCGCGACCGCCTCGTAGCCGTAGTCGATGAGGCCCTGCCAGGCGAGGATCTGGTGGGGGGGCCAGCCGAAGGGGTAGTCCCACTGCCGCTGGGGACGGTCCTCGGAGACCGGCCCTCGGGAGGCTTCGGTGGTGGACGCGAGCCCGCCCGGCTCCTCGAACAGCGGCACCGCGCGCGCGACGAGAGACTCGGCCTGCTCCTCCGAGGCGAGCCCGGCCCATAGCGGGTAGAGCGACGTCACGCTCTCGAAGCCTGTCTGCTCGCCCGCCACGAAGTCGTAGTCGGAGAACTGCCCACCCTCCTCGCTCCAGCACAGACGGGTCATCAGCCCCCGCCGGCGCTCGGCGCGCTCCTCCCACGCAACGCTCGTATGAAGGGAGCCATCGGGGGTCTCCAACGTACCGCCGAAGACCTCCTCCAGCGCCCGCGCGATATCGATCTCGTACCGATACAGGAGCGAGTTGAGATCGACGGTGCACAGGTCGGCGGCGCGGCCCTCGAGCCGGTAGCTGTTGTCGTGCCCCGACTCCCGCAGCGTGCGGTCGTGCACGAAGTAGTGGTCGAGCTCGGCGTCGACGATGTCGCGCTTCCGGACCGCCTGCGCGTAGCTGGCCACGTCCATCCCGACGGCCTCGGCGTAGGGCTTGAGGTGGCCATCGTAATGGCCGGCCTCGGTCTCGGGTGGCATGCCGATGCCACGGGCGTAATACCGACTCAGGCCCGTATCGGTGAGCTTCGGTGGGCTCATCCAAACCGACTCGCACTCACGGATGGCAGCCCGGACGACCCCGGCAAACCACGCGTCACGCTCCCCGCTTTCCGGAAGGTGCCGGTACACGGCCCAGCCCATCGCGGTGAGGAACGGCGGCTGCGAGCGGGTCAGGAAATAGCTGCGGTTGGCGTTCAGGATCTGCCCGTAATGCTCGATCTCGTACAGGAAATGGTCCACCATCCCCCTGGCGAGCTCCGTGCGCCCGTCGTGCAGCAGTCCGAGGGCGATGAAGTAGCTGTCCCACCCGAACAGCTCGTTGAAGCGTCCCCCGGGGACCACAAACGGCAGTCCACGCGTGGCCCCGTCTTCATCCTCGACCAGCACGAGGCTCAGGATACCGGGTCGCTCGTTGAGACTTAGCGCGTATTCGGGCGTCACCGTTTCGGGCAGACGGCCCACCTCGAAGCCGAGCTCGGGCCGCTCACGTGCAAGACGCTCGTAGTAAGCCAGCGCCTTCGTGTCCCCGTGCGGGACGTAGACGCGGGGCCGGCGGTCCAGGTCCGTGCCCTCTCCCTTCGCGTCGATGGCCACGCGGAGAAGACCCTCGGCATCGAGCGTGCGGGTGAGGCCGTCCCAGAACACTTCCCGAATCGTACGCGAGATTCGGTGAACGGGGTTCTCGTGGATCCGCCCGGGGTTGAGCTCGAGCATCTCGGCTCCCTCGTCCCGGGCGAGCGCGAGCTCCTGTAGCAAGTTCGAGAGGGGGTAGTTGCCTTCTACCTCGTACGTCCCGCCATCCTCACCGGTCACGACGAACCGCTTGGGCCCGTTGTCCTTGATGGTGATCTGATTGTCGCCGTCGGTGTCTTCCTGCTCGAGGAGACGGCGCAGGGTCTCCTCGACGTTGATCTTCATCTTACCCTCCGTCGCTTCCTTCCCCGGTCCCTCTTCCCCCGTCGTTGTGACGGTCGGCGAGGCGCTTGTACGGGAGCAGCATCAGCGCCAGGAGCGCGATCGGGATGAGCGGGAAGTAGAAGGCGTCGTGCGTGTTCAGGATGTCGGTCAGCCGGCCGGTGACGAGCGAGCCCGTCGTTCCCCCGAGCGCCGAGAAGATGATGATCAGCCCGGTCATCGCCGCCTGCTGCGTCTTCGGCATCTTCGTGAGCACGATCGACGAGATCGTCGGATAGATCGGCCCGAGGAAGAACCCGACGATGGCGAACAGGAACGCTAGTCGGGGAGCGTCGAGCCACGAGGTGACCGTCTGCGGCTCGTTCTCGGACGTCAGCAGCACCACGGTGGCCGTGACCACGAAAGCGAGCACGAGGTAGGTGAGCTGCAGCACGATCCAAGGCACGCGCTTCGATAGGTAGCCTGCCAGGAAGCGGCTGAGGGCGATCGAGCCGAAGTAGAGGCTCATGAAGCCCGAGGCGACCGCCGCCGAGAGCCCGAAGATCTGCTCGTGGAAGCGCGGCATCCACGTCCCGAAGCTCTGCTCGATCATCACGTACAGCCACGCGCACACCACGAACGTCCACACGATGGGCTGCTTCAGGAGCTTCATCATCTCGATGAAGCCCGCCTCCTCCGCGTGTTCCTCAATCTCGTGCTCATCCAGCGGAGTGAGCCACATGAGCACGAGCGCGATCAGGATCAGCGCCGCGAGAAGCCAGTACGTGTCGGTCCAGCGGCTGAAATCGATCATGAGGGCGAACATGAGCGGCCCCGACATGGCGCCGACCTGGAAGACGCCCTCGAGGTTGTTCATGAGACCGGTGTGCTCGGCTTGCGTCTCCGTGATCAAGCCGATGGTCGAGTACACGGCCGTCTTCATGAGGGCGAAGCTCACGCCGATGGTGGCGTACAGCACGGGCGTGACCCAGAACCCGGTCACGGCCGCCACGAGGATGCTCGCCAGTGTCACCGCGATCAGGCCGGCGAGCATGGTCCGCCGGTACCCGAAGCGGGGCACGTACGAGGCGAGGAGGAACGACGCGGCGGCGATCGAAAGGTCCTTGAAGGCCTCCAGGGTGGCGGCCGTCGCCCCTGCCACGCCGTAGTCCTCGATCACCCGCGCGATCACGATCCCTACCGTGTTCAGCAGGATCGCGAACACGAAGAAGTTGAGCGCGAGCGCGACGCGGACTTTCCAGGTCGATTTCATACGATCGCCTTCATAGCTGAAGCGTTCGGACCTCGGGCCAACTGAGGTGCCTCCGCGGGGAGAGGGGAAACGGCGCCTTCCGCGCGTTCAGAGCCTGTTGATAGCGTCCCGTATCTTTCCTTCAGAGATGCGTTGTTCGAGGGAAAGCTCTCTCCCGGCCCGAGAGAGGGCGACGTGTTGGGGGATGCCGTGCTCTCAGTAATGGAACTCGTCGACGTAACCTGCACCGGATTGGGTGGCCAGGCGCCATTCGACCCAGATGTCGTCGACGGCCGGGGCGACGAGATCGCCACGCGTTTCAGCTGAAACGTTTCCTGAGACCGCGCGCGTTTCAGCTGAAACGTCAGACGGCCGTCACTCACGAAAAATAGATCCACACCAACCCCACGCAGATGATCAGCCCGATGGTCAGCATCCGATCCGTCCGCTTCCAGCGGCTCACGACGGCTTCGGCCTTTTCGCGCACGCCGAGCGTCAGGCCGGCCACCTTCTCCTCCGGGGGAGGCGCCGTCAGCAGGCTCACCACGATCAGAACGGCCGTGCAGATCACGAACAGGACGACCGCGAAGTGCAGGAAGTTGATGTCGGCGTACGCGAACAACAGCCCGTCCAGACTCCCCTTGGCAAGCTCAGCGGCGAGCCGTCCCATGCCGAGCACGAAACCCGTGATCAGCGCCGCCATGGCGCCCTTCGCGTTGACCCGCCGCCAAAGCACGCCTAGCAGGAACACGGCCGCGATCGGCGGAGAGATGTACGCCTGTACGCTCTGGAGGTACTGATACAGCTGGCCCGAGATCAGCTTCATGAACGGGATCCACAACAGACCGAAACCGACGAGCGCCGCGGTGGCGAACCGGCCGATCAACACGAGCCGCCGCTCGGAAGCGTCGGGATGCATCTTCTTGTAGACGTCCAGCGTGATCAGCGTGGAGGTGGAGTTGAACACCGACGATAGCGAGCTCATGAGAGCCGCCAGGAGCCCCGCCACCACCAGCCCGCGCAGTCCGATCGGGAGCAGCACGCCGATGAGCGTGGGCAGTGCCTGGTCCGGCGTGGCCAGCTCCAGCCGCCCCTGCTGCGACAGCGCGAACGCGATGACGCCAGGAATCACGAAGATGAACAGCGGCAGGATCTTGAGGTATCCGGCGAACACCGTGCCGCGTCGGGCGTGATCTTGATCGTGCGCTGCGAGCGTGCGCTGCACGATGAACTGATCCGTGCACCAGTACCAGACGCCGAGGATCGGGGCGCCGAAGAGAATCCCGGTCCACGGGAAGTCCGGGTCGGTCATCGGCTTCCATAGGGTGAGGAAGCCCGGGCCCACCGTCTCCGTCATCGCGCCCCAGCCACCGAGCGCGTTGAGACCGAGGAACAAGACGGCCACCGCGCCTCCGATGAGGACGAACATCTGGAGCAGGTCCGTATACAAGACTGCGCGCAGCCCGCCGAAGATGGTGTAGACACCGGTCACGATCACGACCACCAGGGCGCCCGTCCAGAAGTCGATGCCCATGAGCGCTTCGAAGACGATCCCCCCGGCGGCAATCGTGACCGAGATCTTCGTCAGCACGTAGCCGATGATGGAGATCACGGCCAGATACCAGCGGGCTCCTTCCGAGTACCTGCGCTCGAGGAACTCGGGCATGGTGAACACGCCACTCGCCAGGTAGAACGGCACGAACAGCCAGCCGAGGAGGAGGAGGATCAGCGAGGCGAGGATCTCGAACTGGGCGACCGCGACGCCACTCGCGGCTCCCGTCCCCGCCAGGCCGACCAGGTGCTCGGAGCCGATGTTCGACGCGAACAACGAGCCACCCACGAGAAACCAGCCGGCGTTTCGCCCCGCCAGGAAGTAGTCCTGCGAGGTCTCGCGCCCCGTGCGCTCCCGCAGCGTCGCCCAGATCGCGACGCCGAACACGAGCACGAAGTACACGGCGATGACTGCCCAATCCAACGTCGCGAGTAGGCCCACGTTAGCGCCTCTTTCCGTTCAGTGTCGCTCGTGTCCCTGCCGGGTCGGTCGCATCCCCTCAGGGTCTGTGGAGCAGGAACTGGAGACTGTCATCGTTGCGCGCGACGACGATCACGCGTCGGCCGTCCGCGCGGCGCAGGAACTCCATGTCGCGCGCTTGCCCCTCGATCACCACACCGCTCGCCTCGATATCGACCGGTCGAAACTGACCCTTGCCGTCTCCGCGTAGCAACAGCCCGTAGCTGGCGTCGTATCGCCCGCGTATCGGCTTCACCCCGTGAAAGTTGCCGGCGGTCAAGAGATCCGGGTTTCCGTCGCCGTCGAAGTCGTCCGCGAGTACCGCGCGAATGGGTGCGAACTGAGCCTCGACCGGTAGCTGCTGGATCCTGAACGTGCCGTCTGCGGTGCTGAGCGCCAGAGAGTTGGCGAAGAGGGTGGCCTCAAGGACCTCCGCCTGACGCAGCTCCGACTCGGGGAAAACGTCCTCGAGCGTGCTGGCACCGAAGTCGGCATATGAGACGTACCGCTCACGCAAGTGCGGCAGCACCGTGAGGACCTCGTCCCGACCGGCGAGGGGATAACTGACCCCGTTCTTGTAGAAGGTCAGGAACTGTTCCCGCGTACCGTTCAGGTCGAAGTCGCGCAGGTGGAGTCGGACCGGCTCCTCCGGCGAGGCTCGTATGTACGAGTTGAGGCCCAGGTTACCCAGCACGAGGTCCGGGCGCCCGTCACCCGTCAGGTCGGCCGCCGTGACGTGGTTCCACCATCCGGTCGTCCGCGAGAGGCCGGCCGCGGCGGTTAGCTCCCTGAAGCGACCTTCCTCCTGCCGAAAGACCCGGACCGGCATCCACTCTCCCACCACCACCAGGTCGAGCTGGCCGTCGTTCTCTATATCGAGCCATGTGGCCGATGTGACCATCCCGGCGTCCGCGAGACCCTCGGCCTTCTCGAGCGCGACATCCCGGAAGCGGCCTGTGCCGTCGTTCTCGAGCAGATAACTCCGCGGTGTACGGCCGTACTCGCGGGCCACGACCCTGCTGCCCACGAAGAGGTCGACATAGCCGTCCCCGTTGAAATCGCCCGGGACGACGCAGCAGCCGTTCTCGAAGAAATCGGGCAGACGGTCCAGGGAGCGGTCGAAGCCACCCGCGCCGTCTCCCAGGTAGAGCCGGTCCCGGAGCGCTTCGTGCTCACCCCAGTACTCGTTACCACCGCTCACGACGTACAGATCCTGATGTCCGTCGCCGTCCGCATCGAAGAAGACGGCGTCGACGTCTTCGTGGAGGCTGTCCGCCTGGAAGACATCTTCGGCGATCGCCCGGAATCCGCCGTCCGACCGCTGCAGGAGCATCCGGCTCGGCTGGTGCTCCGCGCCGCCCACGAAGAGGTCGTCCAGGCCGTCGCCGTTCACATCGCCTACGGCGAGCGCAGGTCCTTCGGTCGAGAGCAGGTGCGGTACGAGATCCTCGCGGTTCCAATCGTAGAAGGTGTTCTCCTCGTGCCTGAACTCGATCCCGGTCTCAGCGGTCACGTCGATGAAGAGGCCAGCGTCGGCAGTCGCGGGCGCCGCTCCGCCTACCGCACCCTCAGCGACCTCCTCCGGATACGCGTACCGCCCGTCGGCGTCGTCCTGCGACAACGTGATCCTCTGGTCGGCCGGCACATCGGTCAGGGTCTGGTAGCGCCGATCCGGCCATATAACGATCAGGGATTCGACTACTTCGGCGGGACCCAGCCCGAAGTGCAGGCGATGGTCGACGGAGGACTGGAAGCCGCGGGTCGGCATCTGCTCCAGCAGCTGCTGCTCCCCCCCGTGCTCGATGATCACCTTCGTGCCGATCCCGGCGGTGTTGGCTCCCGCGCCCCGCAGCTCGACCGTGAGGAAGTGACGTTCGTCGTGTTCGCGAGCCCGGTTACGATAGATCCAGGCCGGTGTGTTGACGTTGTTCACGACCAGATCGAGCGCACCGTCGTCGTTCAGGTCGACGTAGGCCGCACCGTTGGAGAAGCCCGGCTGCGCCAGCCCCCAGCGCTCGGCCGAGTTCGTGAAGGTCAGATCCCCGTTGTTGCGGAAGGCGTGGTTGGGGATGGGAATCTGGGGCATCGTCGCGAGCAGCAGCGCCAGGTTGTCCTCGCGGATCCCCTCGGCCAGCGAGGCCTGGACGGCGGGGAGCCGAACGTAGGCGTAGAAGTCGAGGTCGTTCGGCCTGTGGTAGATGCCGTTCGTGACGAAAAGGTCCTTGTCCCCATCGTTGTCGAGGTCCGCGAACAGAGGGGCCCAACTCCAATCGGTCGCATGGACGCCGGCCAGATATCCGATCTCGCTGAAGCGGCGCTGGCCGAGATTGAGCTGGAGGGTGTTTCGTGCGTACTGCGGGTGATAGCCGGCCGCAAGCTTCCGCTCCTCGATCACGAAGTTCTCGGCGCTGGCCGAGGTCTTCAGCACGTCCTCGCGCTCCGGAAACATGTCGAGGACCATCACATCCGGGCGACCGTCGTTGTTGAAGTCGGCGGCATCCACGCCCATCGAGGACAGGCTGGTGTGCCGGATGGACGTGGCAATCGACTCCGTGAAGGTGCCGTCGCAGTTGTTGTAGTAAAGAAAGTCGTTCTCCTGGAAGTCGTTGTTGACGTAGATGTCCGGGCAACCGTCGAAGTCCAGGTCGGTCGCTGCGACGCCGAGGCCGTATCCCTCGACGGTCCCGTAGATGCCGGCTTCGGCCGTCACATCGACGAAGCGCCCGTCATCATTCCGAAAGAGGCGGTCACCCGCCCTGGGATGGTAAGCGTCCCGTTGCGGGGCGAAGACGTTACCCCGCTCTTCGTGCGTCGAGGAATTCAGCAGGTACGCATCCAGGTCGCCATCGAGGTCGTAGTCGAAGAAGGCCGCCTGGGTCGAGTAACCGACATGGCCCAACCCGTAAGCCTCGGTCATATCGGTGAAGGTGCCGTCGCCGTTGTTGATGTAGAGGACGTTGGGACCCTTTCTGGAGAGGTGATTGACGGCTGACACGTAGATGTCGACGTGCCCGTCCCCGTTCACATCCGCCATCGTCGCGCCCGTCGTCCAACCGGCGGATCCGGCCACGCCCGCCCGTTCGGTTACGTCCTCGAACAGGAAGTCACCCCTGTTCAGATAGAGCCGGTTTTGACCCTGGTTGGAGGTGAAGTAGAGATCGGGCAGACCATCGTCGTCGACATCACCGACGGCCACGCCGCCCCCGTTGTAGTAGTTGAGGTAGTTGATGATGTTGAACTCGGGGTGCTCCGGGACCTCGTTGACGAAGGTGACCCCGGTCGCCTCGGGGGAGAGAAGCTCGAAGAGCGCGGGGCCGTCGTCACCGCGGCACCCCGACACGACCGCTGCTCCTGCCGTGATGAGTAGGGCGTAGGCGTTCCTGGTGTCGCGCATGCGGTTCAGCCGTGGATCCATGCGGCCACTTAATCCAGTGGCCGGATCCGGATCGCCTGCCCGCCACCCGGAGCCAGCTCCAGCGTCAAGCTCGACCCGGCGTCGACGGATCGGCTCGAAATCTCGACCGGTAGGGGGTCGTTCAGCCAGTGGGCGCCGGGCCCATCCGCGTAGATTTCCGCCACGTAGTCCCGGCCCGGTGGCAGGAACGAGAGCGACACCTCCAGCGCCCGCGCTTCCTCGTCGGTGATGGCGCCCACGAACCAGTCCTCGCCATCCCGCTCCTGTCGCGCGACCACGACGTAGTCGCCGATCTTTCCGGCAAGGACCTGCGTGTCCTCCCAGTCCACCGCGACGTCTCGGATGAACTGGAACGCGGGCTGGCCCTCGTAGTTCTCGGGCAGGTCGGCTGCCATGTGGAGCGGCGAGTAAAGTACCAAGTAGAGGGCGAGCTGCTTCGCGATCGTGGTGCGCACCCGCGGAAGCTCCGGGATACGGGGCCCCGCGATCCCGCTCTCGATAAGGATGTCGAACACCCCCGGGGTGTAGTCCAGCGGTCCGGAGAGCATGCGCGTGAAGAAGAGGATCGTTTCGTGCTCCGGCGGATTGCCGCCATCGCCGGCCCAGGCGTTGAACTCCTGCCCTCTGGCCCCTTCGCGCGTCATCATGTTGGGGAAGGTGCGGCGCTCTCCGGTGTCGTGAATGGGCTCGTGCACGTCGAGCATGATGCGGTGGCGGGCCGCCGACTCGATCACCTTCCTCCAGTGGCGCACCATGAACTGCCCGTGGTGCGCATGGCCGTGGGATGTCTCGTCTCCCACGTATCCCGTCTTCACGGCCCGGATTCCGAGCCTCTCGAACAGGTCGAACCCGGCCTCGAACTGTCGCTCGTAGTTCTCGATCCCCATCGAGGTCTCGTTGTGTCCGATCAGCCTCACGTTCCGGTCCCGCGCGTACGCGGCCAGGGCCTCCAGGTCGTAGTCGGGGTACGGCTCGGTGAACGAGAACAGCTCCGCATTCTCGATCCAGTTCCCGTCCCACCCCACGTTCCACCCCTCCACCAGCACTCCGTCGAACCCGTTCTCGGCTGCGAAGTCGATGTACCGCTTGGTGTTCTCGGTGGTCGCGCCGTGTCTCGGCCCCGAGCCCCACGTCATGGCCCCGATGTGCATGCCCCACCAGATGCCGACGTACTTCTGTGGCTCGATCCAGCTCACGTCGTCCAGGGCGTTGGGTGGGTTCAGGTTCAGGCCGAGGACGGAAGGCGTCAGCCCGGTCGCGTCGTCGGCCAGCTGGATCGTGCGCCACGGTGTCTGGAACGGCGTTCGGCCCCGGACCTTCACTCCATCCGCCCAGGGCGCCAGGTACGCGCGCAACGTCCGGTTCTGCTCGTGGCCACCGATCAGCTGCAGACCGGCGTAGTCGACGAGGTGCGCTTCGTGGATCACGACGTGCAGCCCGTCGCGAAACTCCAGCGTGAGGGGGGTATGCACCGTGTCCAGCGTGCTGACGGGCGACGAGCGGTACAGGTACTCGTAGCGGTTCTGCTGGAACGCGGGAATCCACCAGGCTCGCGCGTCGTCGGCTGTCGCGAACTCGGTCAGCTCGTCCATGATCTCGAAGTCCGTCAGGTCCGGCTGCTCGGGGAGCTCGTAACGGAAGCCCACGCCGTCATCGAAGACCCGGAACACGACGACGAGCTGCCGGCCCGTTTCCCGCATCTCTTCGAGGTCGATGCGCAGCTCGTTATGGTGGTCGCGAACCTCTCTCACTTCACCCCACGGCTGCGTCCAGGTCTCGTCCACGCTGTTCGTGGCCGTGCTCGCCACGCGCATCGCGTCGCCCAGCGGCGGCCCGTCGCGGAACTCGAACCCGAGCTGCGACGGCTGCATCACGGCCCGGCCGTCGCGCTGGATGCTGTACTGCACCTGGCCACCGCGAATCGCGACGGTGACCTCGTTTCGACCATCCGGGGAAGCGACCCGGAACTCTTCCTGTGCGAAGGCCGGCGCCGCGGTGGAGAGAATCGCGGCCGCGACAGCGAATCTGAGTGACAGGGATCGACAGCTCAGCCATCTATTCATCTCGGTTCTCCATCTTCGACGATGTCCGCCTCGCGTTCGCGGCCGCTGGGCGACTCCGGCGGATCTGCCAGGGCTCGCTCCTCGGCGGCGGACCGATTGACTCCGGGTGAGGGTATCTTATTCTGGCTGTGTAGCGCTTGGCTACGAGCCGCGCGAACCTCGTGTTCTTCGACCCCAGAGGTGCCCATGTCCTCGCCCGCACGATCGGCCCGTACCGCCGTCGCGCTGGGGGTGCTCGTCGGAATCTTCTCCGGGTGTGCCCATACGCGCGAAACGGATGAGCCCGCAGATGCACCGGATCGGACTCCGCCCGACCCCTCCACGGTGACCGCCGAGGATATCGAGCGACAGCCCGGGGAGTCGCTAGAACAGATCCTTGCGGGCCGCATCTCCGGCGTCGAGGTGTTTCAGACCCGCGACGGCATCAGGGTTCGCATCCGCGGCGCCACATCGATCTACGGCAGCAACGAGCCGCTGTATGTCATCGATGGCGTTCCGGTCACCCCGGGACCGGGTGGAAACCTGACTGGGATCAACCCGTTCGACATCGAGTCCATCGAGGTGCTCAAGGATCCTATCGACACGTCGATGTATGGCCTGCGGGGCGCCAACGGGGTCATCGTCATCAAGACGAAGGCACCGCCTCGGTAAGTCGCTGCGTTCCAGTCTAGCGTGTCCCGGTCGGGCCGAAGATGAGCGGCCGGTCGTTGTTGCGCGTCACGAGGTAGAGTTCGCCGCGCGCGGTTCGGATGCGCCGGATGTCCCGTGCCTGGCCGGGGACGTTGAAGCCGCTATCGACCACGTGAACGGACTCGAAGCTACCGGTCCCGTCGCCCCGCAGCACCAGACCGTGGCTCGCACGCATACGGCCGAGCTCCGGCTTGACGCCGTCGAAGTTCCCGGCCAGCAACAAGTCCAACCGACCATCCTCGTCGATGTCCGCCGGTAGGATTCCATAGACAGGCGCGATCTGCGCATCCAGCGGCAAGGGCAGGAGCGTGAACGAGCCATCGCCGTCGTTCCTCACCAGCGCCGTCGCGAACGTGTGCGTCTCCTTCGCCACCGCGTCAGCCAGCTCCGTCGGCGAAAAGATGTCGGTGACGGTCTCGAACGCGTATCCCTCGTAGTCGGGGTATCTATCCCTGAGAAACGGAAGCGCACCGATGAGGTCGTCACGTAAAGCGAGCGGGTAGCTCACGCCGTCGTTGTACTGCGACAGGATGTGCTCGAGGGTTCCGTTCCTGTCGAAATCCTTCACGTACATGGTGAGCGGCTCGCGTTCGGTCGCGCGGAGCCGTGTGTTCAGCCCGAGGTTCCCGACCACGAAATCGGTGCGGCCATCGCCGGTGAAGTCCCCGGCCACGATTCGGTTCCACCACCCGTTACTCTTCTCGAGACCCGGCGCCTCCGCGCGCTCGAGCCGGCCGTCACCCATGTTGTGAAACACCGTGATCGGCATCCATTCGCCGACGACGACGAGGTCCGCCCGCTCGTCTCCGTCAACATCTTCCCAGATGGCGTCGGTGACCATGCCGACGTTCGTCAGGTCGGGCGCAGCCTGTTGCGTGACATCGGTGAACCGACCCCGACCGTCGTTCACCAGTAGTACGCTCGCGGGATCGATTCCGTAGCGCCATGGAACGACACGCCCGCCGACGAAGACATCGACGTCGCCATCCGCATCGAAGTCGTACGTCGCCACCCTGGAGCCGCTCACCTTCAGGGCGGGCAGGTTTCCGTCGGCTTTCCGGAATCGACCGCGGCCATCGTTCAGGTACAGCCGGTCCTGGAGGGCCGGGACCCGATCGGAGAACTCGCTGCCGCCGCTGGCCACGTACAGGTCGGGGTCGCTGTCGCCGTCCGCGTCGAAGAAGACTGCTCCCAGATCTTCGGAGATTCGGTCCCGCTCGAAGACGGCCTGGCTGCTCGCCATGAATGCTCCATCGGATCGCTGCACCAGCAGGCTGCCCGGCTGCTCCTTCGCCCCCCCGATGAACACATCGTCGAGTCCGTCACGGTTCACGTCCGCTACCGCCATCAGCGGTCCCTCGGTCGAAAGCAGCTTCGGCATCAGCGGTTCGCGATGGAAATCGACAAAGGTGTTCTCGCGGTGGACGAACTCGAGCTCGATCTGGCCCGTGACATCGGCGAAGAGCGTTGGCCGGCCCGCGCTGTCAGCCGGCACGCGGGGCGCGCGGCGCGCGGCGGCCGACTTTCGGACCGTGAGGACAGTGTTGGTCGGGACGTCGCGCTCGACGCTTTCCCGCCCATCGGGCCACTCTACCGTCACCGATTGGATCGTATCGAGCTGGCCGACGCCGAACGTCAGCGTGTAATCGACGCTCGACTGGAATCCGCGGGATGGCATGAGCTCCTGAAAGAAGAGTCGCTCACCGCTTCGAAGCGTGACCCTCGCACCGACACCGTAGTGGTTCTCGCCTTCGCCTTCGAGCCGGATCTGCAGGTAGCGGTTGTCCAGCAGCGCCCGCGCGTTGTTCCGGTAGACGGAGGCTTCCTGATTGACGTTGCTCACGACCAGGTCCGGCGCTCCGTCACCGTCCAGGTCGCCGTACGCCGCGCCGCTCGAAAAACCCGGCGTATCGAGTCCCCACGCCTCGCCCTCGTTCGAGAACGTCAGATCGCCGCGATTGCGGAACGCGTAGTTGGGCAGCGGCGTGGAGCTCATCGCTTCCACGAGTCCCAGCCAATCCACCCGATCGCCCTCGCGGGCCGCCCGCAGCGTTCGGGGGTTCCCGAGGAAGGACATGTAGTCCTGAGAGGTCACATCTCGCAGGTATCCGTTCGACACATGGATGTCCTTGTGGCCATCCAGATCGAAGTCCGCGATCAGAGCACTCCAGCTCCAGTCCGTTCTGGCCACGCCCGCCAGCAAGCCGATCTCGCTGAAGGCGCCCGTCCGTCCGTTCAGGTGAAGCATGTTACGGGTGAACTGGTGGTGGAAGTCGACTCGCAGGCGGCTCTGATACAGGTCCCAGCTCTCGAAACCCGCGGTCGTCTTGAACCGGTATTCGTCCTCCGGGAGCATGTCCAGCACGTAGACATCCGGCCATCCGTCGTTGTCGATGTCGCCGATGTCGAGACCCATCGACGAATAGCTGATGTACGGCATCTGCCGCTCGACCGACTCGGTGAACGTCCCGTCTCCGTTGTTGATGTACAGGTAGTCCTGTTCGAAGAAGTCGTTCGAGACGTAGATGTCCGGCCAGCCGTCGCGATTCAGGTCGCTGATCGCGACACCCAGCCCGAAGCCGATCTCGCTCCCGAAGATGCCGGCCGCCTCGCTAACGTCCAGAAAACGTCCGCCATCGTTGCGATAGAGCTTGTCGCCCCCCAGGGGGTCACGGACGTCCCGGGTGTTCTGAATCCCCATGCTGTTGGAAGGGCGAAAGGCGTTGTTGACCAGATACAGATCCAGGTCGCCATCGCGGTCGTAGTCGAAGAAGGCCGCGTGGGTCGTATACCCCTGGTCCGCGATGCCGTACGCGGCGGCCGATTCGGCAAACACGGGGACGCCCCCGGCATCGAGGCCCTGGTGTATGTAGAGCTCGTTCGCCCGACGCTCGCCGTCCACGTCCCCGGCGTATCCGACGTAGATGTCGAGCCGTCCATCGCCGTCGACGTCGACGAAGGTGACGCCGGTGGTCCATGTTCCCCTTCCGGCGATCCCTGCATCTCCGGTCACGTCCCTGAAGCGGAACCCGCCCTCGTTCAGGTAGAGTCGGTTCTCCTCAAGGTTCGCGGTGAAGAAAAGCTCGGGCAGACCGTCGCCCGTGAGGTCCCCCAGCGCCACGCCGCCGCCGTTGTAGAAGTTACGATACGTGAAGACGTTGAAGTCGGGCGCATCGACGACGCGGTTTTCGAAACGAACGCCCGTGTACGCCGAGGGGAGCTTGCTGAACATCTGGTCGCCGACAGGGGGTAGCTCGCTCTGCCCCGGAGACCGATCTCCACAGGAACAACCGACGACGAGCCAGAACGCTGCAACGGTTCGACGGAGGCGAAGGCGCGTGGGCGGGTCGCTCATTTCAGGGTGTCATCGCCTGCCCCCGTGGGGGCAGGCGATGACGTCATGACGTTACAGGCAGCGAGAACCTCGGACCGGATCAGTAGCCAGGATTCTGCACCAGCTCCGGGTTCGTGTCCAGCTGCCGTTGCGGAATCGGGAAGAGGATCCGGAACGGCTCGGTCTGGGGCTTGAACTCCCACGGATCGGTGAACTTACCGTGCCGGATCAGGTCCACTCGTCGCTTCGACTCCGACACGAGCTCGAAGAGCCGTTCCTGGAGGATCCGATCGCGGGCCGTCGCCTGGTCGAACGAACCGGTGATCGGCTTGTCCGGATCGAACACACGTTCGCGCAGCATGTTGAGAATGTCGATCGCCGCGCTCGTATTCCCGAGCTCGTTCAGGGCCTCCGCCTTGATCAGATACATCTCGGCGAGGCGGAAATAGCCCACGTCGTTGCTGTTGTTCGAAGAGGACCTGTTCGGGTCCGGCGGCCACTTCAGGATGCGAACCCCCTCGGCCTCCGTCGCCTGGAAGACGTCCTGGATCACCGGGGTGAAGATCAACGGATTCCCCTGACGGTCCGTGGTCGGCTCCCCGGTGTCGAGGTTCACCTGCGGGCCCACCAGGAAGACACTCGTCCGCAAGTCGTCCGGATCGAACTGGTTGAAGACCGACGCCAGGGTCGAGAACCCGTTCCAGGGAGTCGGGTTCAGCTGATTGTAGTGCAGGGCCCGGAACGGAAAGTCGCTACCGAGCCCGGACTGGTTGAGATACTTCGCGACGACGATGAGCTCGGGGGAAAGGTGGTTGTCGGGCGCGAAGTTCAGCTTCCAGTCCGTCGCGAGGCTGTACACGCCCGAGTTGATCACCCGGTCGGCGGCGGTGATGGCGTCCTGCCACCGCGCCTGTCCGCGGGCCAGCCCGCTCTGCGAGACGGTGCCCGTGAACACCTCGGCGTTGAGGTACATGCTCGCCAGGATCGCGTCGGCGGCCCCCTGCGTCATGCGCCCGTGCATGTTTGCCGGCCAGCTGAGGGGCAAATCGGCCCGAGCGGCCGTGAGCTCCGACTCGATGAAGTTGAACAGCTCGGCCCGGGTCGTGCGGGGCCTGGCGAGGACCTCGGGGGTCGTCGCGAGCGGGGCGCCCCCGAACAAGTCCATGAGCATGTAGTAGTAGAATGCCCGCATGGTTCTCAGCTCTGCAACGAACAGCTCCTTATCCGCTAGAGTCACGTTCTCCAACGCCTCCAACACGACGTTGGCTCTCGCGATTCCGGCGAAGGGCTCGTTCCACCCGCGGTTGATGTCGTCGAGGCCGGACGGACTGTTCGCGGCCCAGGACTGCTGGTGGATCTCGAGCCAGCGGCCGTTGTCGAACCAGTCACTCCCGCGCGTGGGAACGACGATCTCGTCCGAGCTGACCTCGCTCAGGTTGTAGTAAGTCCAGTGCAAGACGCGCAACGCGCCGTAGACCGACGCCAGCCCGCCCATCACCTCTTGTTCGTTCTGGAAGAAATTGTCGGGCGTGATGGCGCTGACCGGGTCCTCATCCAGGGAGCAGCCCTGGGACACGGCCAAGACCCCGAGGAGAAGCAGCGGCGTCAGGGGCCCCCGTCCTCCGATTCGAACCGAGAATCGTGAACCTGGCTTCTTCATGTGATCCTCCCACTCGTTTTCGTGGGGCGCGCGCGACTTCGTGCGCCGCGCGCGCCGTATGGATCCGATGGGACCCCTAATCAGAACTCGAACCGTACGCCAAACGTGAATGTGCGCGCGCGCGGATACGTGAACCAATCGATCCCGTACGCGACGCCGCCGAGACCACCCGCGCCACGGCCTGCATTGGACTCCGAGAAGACTTCCGGATCCAAGCCATCGTAGCCCGTGAGCAAGAGCAGGTTGTCTGCCGAAGCATACAGCCGCGCCTGCCGGCCCGCGGCAAACGCGGGCATCTGGACCGTGTACCCGATGGTGAGGTTCTGGAGCCGGACGAAAGAACCATCTTCGATCCAGCGATCGGAGAAGATGGCCGGCTCCAGGATCCCGATCGGGTCATTGATCGCGTCCTTTATGAAGTTCTGGTCCTGCAACGCCTGGCTCTTCGTACTGTAGACAAGCGCCGTGTTGTTGAACACATCCTGCCCGATCTGTCCAAGGAAGAGGAGGCTTGCGTCGAACTTGCCCCAGTTCAGCTGGCTGTTGAGACCGAACGAGAAGTCCGGATTGGCATCTCCGATCACCACGAAATCATCGCCGGTCGGCTGGATCGTCTGCCCGACGAGCGTGCGGCTGATCTCGTTCCCGTCCTCGTCTCGCGTGACGTCGTACTGATTGAACAGCTGCCGGCCCTGTTCATCGACGCCCACGAACTGCGGCCCCCAGAACGTACCCACCGGTTGACCGGGTATCAGTCGCTGGGCGATCTGTCCGCTCTGACCCTGACCGCTCACACCACCGTTCGAGATGAACGTGCGGCCGCCCAGATCCACGACCTCGTTGCGGTTCAGGTCGAATACGAATCCGGCAGACCAGCTCAGGTTCGGACGGTTCATCAGCTGGGCGTCCAGCGAAGCCTCGAAACCGCGATTGCGAATCTTGCCGATGTTCTCGAGCCGGGTCGACACCGACGCCGGTTGCGGCACGTCGACCTCGAGGAGCAGATCCTCGGTGTCCTTTTGGTAGACCTCGAGGGTGCCCGCGATCCGGTTGTCCGCGATCCCCCAGTCGACCGCTATGTTGAACTGTTCGGTTTCCTCCCACTTGAGGTCCGGATTCGGGTTTCGCGTCGCGGCCACGCCGACGAACGACTCCTCGCCGAACACGGCGCTGGCGCCGTCACTCGCCTCGAGCGTGATCAGCGACGAATAGGGAGGAACGGCGGGCTGGCCCTGCTTGCCCCAGCCGCCGCGGAGGCGTAGCTCCGAGAACAGCCCGTCGGCCATGAACTCCTCTTCGCTGATACGCCAAGACGCGGAAATCGCCGGGAACGTCGACCACTTGTTGCCCTCCCCGAACTGGGATGCCCCGTCGATGCGGATCACGCCGGTCAGGAAGTAGCGGTCCTTGTAGCTGTAGTTCGCACGGCCGAAGCCGGACATGAACCTGATGTCTTCCTGAAACGATCCGACGATGGGCCGCTCGCCGCCAGCCGTGAGGTTGCTGAAGCTGAAGGCATCGGTCAGGAAGTCGCGGGCTTCCGCCTCGAACCTTCTGACCTGATAATCGGCACCCTCGAATCCTCCCACCACCTCGACGCTGTGGTCCAGGCCGAAGGTCTCGTTGTAGGTCAGAAGGGTCTGGATCGTGAGGTCGGTCCTATCTCGACTTCGCTGGAGCGCACGCCCGTTCCACTCGGCTCCGACCGGGTTCGAAGCGGGGAAGTACATGCGCCGGACGCTAGACGACGCATCCACGCCGAGGGTCAGCTGCGCCGTGAGGTTGGACAGCACATCGAACTGCGTCGTCAGGCTGCCCAGCGTTCGCGTCGTGCTCGCGAAGTCCTCGATCTGCTCGGCAATCGCCACCGGGTTGCGCGACGACTGCACACCGGTCCCGAGCTCGAAGAAAGTCGTCGCGCCCGTCTCCGGATCCGTCACCCTGACCGGTCGCGTCGGGTTGTAGGCGATCATGTTGTTGAACACGGCGCCCTCGAATCCGCCGGTGTTCTGGAACGGCAGATAGTTGTTCTCGACGCGCGAGCTCGTCAGCCTCAGGTCCAGACGGAGACGGTCGTCGATGGCGCTGTGCGTCCCGTTCAGGCGACCCTGGAATCGCTCGAAGCCGTTGTTCCGTACGATTCCGTTCTGGTCCATGTAGTTGATCGAGGCGCGGAAGCGTGTGGCCTGAGTCCCGCCGCTGAAGGTGAGGTTGTGGTTCTGCGTCACGGCCGTCCGCGTGGCCTCGTCCTCCCAGTCCGTGCTGGCGTTGCCGAGCCCGTCGAGGCGGGTCGCCGGAAGAATCCCGTTGTTGACCTGTTCCTGGATGAAAGCGCGATACTCGTTTCCGTTCAAAACATCCAGCTGGCTCGCAGGGGAGGAGATTGCGGCGTAGCCGTCGTATTCAAAGCTGACGGTGCCCACCGCGCCCTGCTTCGTCTCGATCAGGATGACGCCGTTCGCGCCCCGGGAGCCATAGATCGCGGCGGCCGCGGCGTCTTTGAGGATGGTGATCGTCTCGATGTCCGAAGGGTTGATAAGGTTCAACGCGCTGCGGGGCAGCGACTCGTCACCTCCGATCCCGACGCCGCCCGGCTCGGTCTGGACGTTGTGGACCGGGACGCCGTCGATCACGTAGAGCGGCGTGTTGCTGGCGCTGAGCGACGTCCCGCCGCGGATCCGGATTTGCTGGCCGGACCCGGGCTCGCCCGTGTTCCGGGTCACCAGCAGCCCGGCGACACGACCCTGGAGCATGTCGTTAACGTTCGAGGTCACCCCCACCTCTGCTTCGGCCGCGTCGACGGTCGCGACCGACCCGGTGATGGCCAGGCGGCGCTGCGTTCCGTAGCCGGTGGTGACGATCTCTTCCATCACCACCGCCTGAATCTGCAGCGAGAAGTCGAGGGTGACGGTTTCACCGGCGGTGACCGTGACCTCTTGCGTCAGGGGAGCGTAGCCGATCAGACTCGCCCTCACCTGATGGGGCCCCACGGGGACGTCGTCTATGACGAACGTTCCCTGGGGTCCCGTGACGGCCCCGATCAGCAGGCCTTCGACGAAGACGTTGGCGTTCGCGATCGGCTGCAGGGTCATCGCGTCGGTCACGCGACCCGAGATATCGCCTGTCTGATCCTGGGCGACCAGCGGGCCGGCCCAGAACAGGCTGACGATGAGCGCTGAAGTGGCCTTACGAGTCATCGACATGGGTACCTCCAGGATGGGGCAAGCGGAGAGTCGCACCAAGCGGACCGCTGACATAGCTCTGCGTGCGCACGAGGCTACCGTCGCGGGGCAAACCCGCAGACCGCGCCGTGTACGAGAGCAAGCCGGGCCCGGACCCGACCAGGTCGTATGAAGAGATCATCACGTCCCGTAACGAATCGGTTTCCGCGAAACGTCGAGAATGTGGACCTAGCGGTCCTCAAAGATTATGAGCCCCCGCCCCGGAGTCGCAAGGTCTCTCTCGGAGTCCAGGCCACATCGGAAAAACCCGACCAGCGCGTCGAGTTTCTCTCGGGTGGTCTGCACCGGACTCCGCGCGGCCCTCTGGGGAGTACAGTAACGGGGTGCACTCCGGACACAGGCGTCCAAACGGACCCGCCCCAGCCCGCCGATAGGTAAGACAATGGCGGTGTCGGCCACTACCGTTCCTCGCCCGGTAACGCTTCAGGAAGAGAGACGACCACGTGACGAACGACAGAACCCGAGACTCCAGCCGCAAGGTCCTGGTCGTGGACATCGGCGGCAACAACGTGAAGATCCTGGCCACCGGTCAAACCGAGCGCCGGAAGATTCAGTCGGGACCGGGGATGAGGCCTGATCAGATGGTCCGTTCGGTCATGGAGAAAGCATCCGGCTGGGAGTACGACGTAGTCTCGATCGGGTACCCGGGACCCGTCCGAGACGGCCGCCCGGCCGAGGATCCACTGAACCTGGGCGAGGGGTGGGTCGACTACGACTTCGAGACCGCATTCGGGGCGCCCGTTCGCGTCATGAACGACGGCGCCATGCAGGCGTTGGGCAGCTACCCCGGCGACGGGCGCATGCTGTTTCTGGGGCTCGGGACCGGCCTCGGGTCGGCGATGGTCGAGGACTGGGACGTGAAGCCCCTGGAGCTGGCCCATCTGCCCTACAAGAAGCGTGGGACGTTCGAGGATTACGTGGGCGTTAGGGGTCTCGAGAGGCGCGGCGAGAGGAAGTGGCGGAAGTCGGTGCTGGACGTGATCAAGCGCCTGGCCGCTGGTCTCCAGGTCGACTACGTGGTAGTGGGCGGAGGCAACGCTAGGCGCCTCAAGCGCCTGCCAAGAGACGTGCAATTGGGCGATAACGCGAACGCGTTCGTCGGCGGCTTTCGCATGTGGGAGGAGCGTTAGGATGGTCGCTCAGATAGAGATCCGGACGCCGGGAAAGGGGCTCGTCGAGTTCACGGACCGCGTGCATGCGGTCGTGAGCGAGGCAGGAGTCGACGAAGGCCTGTGCACCGTCATGATCCGGCACACGTCGGCCAGCCTCACGATCCAGGAGAACGCCGATCCTTCGGCCCGCCGGGACCTGGAGGGATGGCTCGACCGTCTCGTCCCCGAAGGCGACCCCCACTTCACGCACACGCACGAGGGACCGGACGACATGCCATCCCACATCAAGGCCGCGCTCACCTCGACGACGCTCTCGATTCCGGTCGTTGGCGGACGCCTGGCGCTCGGGACCTGGCAAGGAATCTACCTGTGGGAGCACCGGCGGCGGGGGTCGAACCGGCTGTGCGCCGTTCATGTCGGCGAATAGCCTGCCAGCGCACGCCGAAGTGCCGCAGGTTGACGTCGTGCACCGTGCCCAGGCCGTAACGGCCTCTTGCGGACCCGGCCTATCCGGCCAATCCTGAGCCCGTGGTCGGTTGCCCGCAGCCCGGCCCGGGCTGCGGGCGCGTTTTCTTCATCAAGACTCTCTGTCGGACCGGCAACGGGCTTCAAGACCCAAAGGTTGGATCCTGGACCGTAGCCGAGATCCCACCGGGGCATCTGCGGTAGCGACCGGACATCTGCGGTACCGACCGGGCATGGCGGTACCGAACGAGATCGCGGACCTGGCTACACTCAGCACTCATTCACACGCGGGAGGTACAGCATGAAACGGTTTCTGGCGATCGCGGTCGTGGTCGGAGGGCTGGTCGCCCCGGAGACGGTACAGGCGCAGGAAGACGGGAATCCCTACGTGTTCGGGACGTATTATCAGTGTGATCAGAACCGCGAGGCGTTCGCGGACATGGTCCAGGAATACGTGATGGGTCCGATTCTCGATGGGCACGTCGAGGCCGGTGACCTGCTCGCCTGGGGGTGGCTCTCCCACCGGATCGGCGGGGATTGGCGCCGCGCCGAGTACATGATCGCCCCGGATCGCGCGACGCTGCTGACCGTGAGAAACGCGATCATCGAGGCGCTTCAGGAGGGCGGCGAGGCGCAGCAGGCGAGCCGTGAGATGACCGACATCTGCCCGAATCACGAGGATTACATCTTCAGCGTCGTGGCTTCTTCCGACCCGGAAGCGGTCGCCCAGGCCAGGCCTTCGGTGGGTCTGAGCTCCTACTACCAATGTGACATCGCCCGCGAAGCGCGTGCGGACGAGATCGTGCTGGAGTCTCTCGCGCCGATCCTGAACCGCCACGTTGGCGAGGGCGCCTTCGGCTCGTGGATCTGGCTAGCACACGATGTCGGCGGCAAGATCCGGCGCCTTCTGGCCCTCGACGCGGCAGACGGCCCCACGCTCTACGCCCACCGCGATGCGCTCATCGCCGACATTCAGAACGAGGCCGCGGACGCGGCGACCGAGTTCAACGAGATCTGCCACACCCACGACGACTACCAGTGGGACATTACGATCTCGCGACCGTAGGTCGAGAATCCTTCTCGGCGGGGTCGGGGCCGCGTCGCTCCAGGCTTCGTGGTCCGCACTCGTAACACGCGCGAGGGGCGGCTCGAGTGAGCCGCCCCTCGTCAGTCGGCGATGTGTGTGAGAAGGAGGATGGCAGCGGTGGGCGTGGGAGATGCCGCGTCCCGCCGATTCACCCCTACAAGAGCACGTCAGGTCGCACCTCGGCCGGCTTCATGGCGCGCACCGCGATGAAGTAGCCGGTCAAGAAGCGGGTGGGCCACGCACGCAAGCGCTCGAAACCGCGCAACGCTTCGAGAAAGCTGTCCTGGACCGATGGGCTCGCTCGAGACCGTAGCCACCGCGCCAACGCCACCGCCAGGACGCGTGGGGCATGCATGACGGCCGTGGTCTCCATCACCTGAAGCGACGCTTCTCGCACGTGTGCCTGGAGCCGCCGCGGACCGCAGGTCGGACCGACGTAATACGGTACGATGCCGAGACGGTGGAGCAGGCCGAGTGGCAACGCGTTTCTCAGCCGAACGAGCGGATTGGCCAGGTTGTCGAGCGTCAGCAGCAGTTCGCCACCGGGCCGCAGTATCCGACTGAGCTCTTCGAGCGCATGAACGATTTCCTCGTGAGAGTTGAAGTGGTCGAGCGTCGATAGCGAGACGATCCGATCGAAACATCCATCCTCGAACGGCAGCTGCCGAACATCCGCGCTGACGGCGCGCAATCTCGGAAACCGTTGGCCAGCGTTCGTCAGGACGAACTGTGAGACGTCGATTCCCACGACGCCGTCAGCCCGTCCTTCCAAGAACGGCACGAGCCCCTCGCTCACCGCCTCGTCGAACAGATCCGTCTTCAACACCAGCCCAGCGGGCTGAGCGACCAGCCAGCGTTCGAGAAGCTCGCGGTTGATGCGGTCGCTGTGACGCCGCCAGAGCTCGTGAGAGCGTTCCGTGGCGAAATCCTGGATCGCCAGATGCCAGTATTCCGCATCTTCGCCAGCGGACGAGTCGACGGCTCCGCCAGCGGAAGGGTCGACGGCTCCGACAGCGGGAGGGTCGACGGTTCGGCCAGCGGAAGCGTCGACGGCTCCGACAGCGGGAGCCCCGGTCTGTTCGGCCCGTACGACGGCTACCGCCCGGCTCTCCGGCTGATCGGCGTATGCTGTCACTTGGCGATTCTCTCGCTCCCCCTTCACCTCCACCACCTCCGCTCGATCCGTCGCTGCAAGATCCACACGCGCAGATGCGGAATCAGTCGAACGTGTAGTCCACCAGGGCGGGATATGACCTCAACCGAGCCTCGACGGTCGCGCTGAGCCGGTCGCCCCAATCGACGCGGCGGCGTGTGTAAGTGGGGGATTCGAAGACCACACTGCTGCAATCGTCCAGGTATCCCGGGTATCTTTCCAACTGCACGAAATCGCACAGCCTGGACAGGGCCGACGCGGGATCGCGTATCACGTCCTCGTGGCGGAGGCTGAACACCTCACCGGGCGCGGTGATCTGGTTCAACCTCGCGACGGTGTCGCAATGGCGAAAGTAGAAGTCGATACTCTCCTCCAGCGGCATGTGGTGCCAGAGCGAGATCGCGGCAATGTTGTCGTAAGGGTTCCGGACGACGTGGACGAGACGAAGGGGCGCCCTCACGAGTTCCCGCACGATCTCCAGGAACCCCGGATGGTCGGCGATACAGCGCGTGACCGCCCCACCACGCTTGTCGCCCACCAGCCTGAGGGCCTCGAAGCGACCCTGCCATTGGTTGGGGATCTGGTACGGGTAGTTGCTGGCGTTGCCACGGAGGTTGAACCATCCTGCGCGTGCCAGGATGCGGGCGTAGAGCTCGTCCCGCGTGCACCCGCTCAATATGAGGGGTGGTGCGTTCAACTCGTGCGAGACGACGGCGTGCTTGTGGGCGTTCAGGAACGCACCGACCAGACTGTGGCCGCTTCGCGGGTAGCCTACAAACAGACAGAAAGCGGCGACGTCATCGAACTCCCGCGCATACCGAAGCCTGGCCCACGTGCTCCAAGTCCTTTGCACCAGTCGATAAGCGGCGTGCCGTAGAATGCCTTGACCAGTAGAGGGCGTCATAGCGGAAGCCTTGTGCCTCCGGATCCGGAAGGCACCATCGTCGTCGGTGGGTTCGTCAACGGCCTCGGGATCGTTCGCGCACTGGGGGGGCTCGGTATCCGCGTTTCAGTGATCACGACCCAGCCGTTTGACATCGCGCAGCACTCGCGGTGGGTGGACGAACGGCACCACATCGACAATCTACAAGACCGGCCGGATTCTCTCGCCGAACTCCTCGAGTACCGCGCCCGGCAATGGTCGGGACGGGCCGTGTTCCCGACCAACGACGAGGCGCTCGCGAGTCTCGCCCAACACGCCGAGAAGCTCTCGCGCTGCTATCGACTCGTGATCCCACCGCCGGACGCCGTTCCCTACCTGCTGGCCAAGGATCGCATGATGCGGGTGGCCGACGCGGTCGGAGTCCCACTCCCACGGAGCTTCGGCCCGGCGACCCACGCCACGGCATCGTCCGGCGCGATCTCCTATCCTGTGGTCGTCAAGCCGGACGTCGGGCACACGTTCGCGCCACGCTTCCACTCGAAGCTACTCGTGGCGAACACGAGAGACGAGTTGCTGGAGTGCGTGCGTTCGTTCGCAGACGCCGGGGTGACCGGGCATGTGTTCGATCTGATTCCAGGCGCCGACAACCAGATCTTCTGTTATTGCGTGTACGTGGACAGGGAGGGGAACCCGAGCCCGGGGGTCACTGTCCGCAAGCTTCGCCAGAGCCCGGCTTCGTTCGGCGTGGCTCGGGTCGCGGAGCTGGGTGACGAGGACGCCCGCTTGCGGGAGCCCACTGTGGAAATCCTCCGCCACATGGGATTCCGTGGCATCGGTGTGGCCGAGTACAAGCTCGACCCTCGCGACGGGACATTCCGCTTCATGGAGGTCAACGGCCGATCGGTCATCTATAACCGGCTGATAAGGCGGGGCGGGCTGGATCTGGCCCGGGTCGCCTGGTCCGACTACGTCCTGGGGCAGACCGAGCCCGTGGAGCGCACCCGGTGGGGAGGAGTGTGGATCCACCTGCACGCCGACGTACTGCGCTCGACCCTGGATCGGCGTCGGGAACAGGTCGGATTCAGTGATTACCTGGCGCCGTACCGGCGGCCGAAGATCTTCGCGGTCTGGTCGGCGCGCGATCCGCGCCCGTTTCTGGCCCAATGGAGCCGCACGGCTCGGGAGGCCGCATCGGCCGTTGTTCACGGTCGTGGACGCCAGGTCGTTCAGGACCCCAGTCAGCCCGGGTAGGTCAGGAACCCACCGCTCAGGCTCGAGAGGCCACGGCGCGGAACTTTCCGCCGCTGCGGAAGTCCAGTTCGGGGCGCCAGCTTACATCGATCCGCGCCCTCTCTCCCAGCAGAGCCGATAGCCCTGGAAGGGCACGATCGCGAGCCCGGGCAAAGGCGGGCTCGTCCACCGTGGCCAGGAAGATTTCGTAGCGATCCGCTGGGTGCTGGATCACCTGGTATTGGAGCACTTCACGATCCGGTTTGAAGACCTGCCAGATTTCGCGCGGATGAACGAACCGGCCATCGGGGAGCAACAGGATATCCTCGACGCGGCCTTCCAGCTCGGACATCAGCCTGAACGTGCGACCGCACGGACAGGGGCGATCGGACAATGACGCGACGTCGCCGATCGGATAGTTGAGCAGGACGGACGCGCGGTTGATCAGGTTGCTGATGACCAGCTCACCGTGTTCGCCGCCTGCTACAGCCGTGCCGTCCGGGCCCACGACCCGGACGTGGCAGATGTCCTCGTGGACATGGAAGCCGGTCAGAGCATCACAGAAGTAGCCGATCTTGAACGACTCGACGGCGTTGTAGCGTGACAGCACCGGAATCCCGAAATGCTCCTCGATGTGCGAGCGAGCGCCCGGGGGCAGAGCTTCGCCCATGTACATTACGGCCTTGGGCACGTGAATCTCGATGTCGCGGGCGACGACGGTCTTGAAGAACAGGTCGATCCAGCCCCCGTACCCCACGAGGACATCCGGTTTCTCCGCGTTTGCGATCTCCGCGATCTTGTCGATGGGCTCGTGCAACGGCACGAACCGTCTGCGCGGACGCATCGGTTGCAGGGTGCTCTGCTCGTAGAAGGCGATCACTTTCTTGAAGGTGGAGGTCTCGTAGCCGACGTAGAGTTCCTTCGGACGGAAGGACCCACCGCATATCCGGTTGACGGGCGCTCTCTCCCTCTCCCCGAACGCGATGTTGGCCAGCATCGAGCGACGGTCGTGGTGGACTTCCAGGGGGATGCCCGTGGACCCGCTGGTGAGAAAGGACAGGGCGGTCCTCGAGGGTCTCGCCTCCGAGATGAACAGGTGCGGGTTCTGTCTGACCACCTCACGCTCGATCGTCGGCAATCGGTCGAGGTCGGCCGCGCCGCGAACATCACGGGCATCGACTCTTTCCCTCGCGAACAGGTCGCGATAGTACGGGACCGTTCGCGCCGCGTACGCGACGATGCGCCGGATGCGCGCATCGCGGAGGGCGTGCAGCTTCTCACGGGGCATGAAAGGGACCCGGCGCTGGCCGCGCATGTAGGCGGCGATCACGGCGCTGCCGTGCAGCCGGGCTGCGAGGGAGCTCATGCCGGTGTCCGCCTCACGCGGCGCCGCCCAGCACGAAATCGACCTTGGACGTCCGGGCGATAGCCCTCAGATCCTCGAAAACGCTCCGTGACATCGGGATCCCCGACGCGCTCCGTTCGGCAAGAGCGGTGCGCTCGGGGTCGCCGGCTACCAGAACGGGTCTGGACGGCCGGCTCCGAGCGCTCGAGTGCAGTGTGTCGATCAGCTCGTCCATGTCCGATTGGAAATCCGTCACGTCACGAAAACGTGCGGGATCGAGCGCGACGAAGAAGTGTCCCACCCCGCCGGGCGACTTGGAGCGAGGTCGAGGGAATGGTTCCCCGGGAAGCACCGACGTGAGGATCTCGACCATAGCGGCCAGCCCGTATCCCTTGTGACTGCCCATCTCGTGGCTCCCGCCGAGGGGAGTCATGCGTCGGTAGTGCCACGCCCTGCGTGCGCTTCGGGTTGGTTTGCCGCTCGGATTCAGCGCCCAACCGACCGGAATCGCGCGCCCCTCCCTCCATCGTTCGATGAGCCGGCCGACCGGGACTGTGCTCGTAGCCATGTCGAGTAGAAACGGTGGGTTTCTTCCGGCGGGTGCGGCGAAGGCGAGCGGGTTCGTGCCGAGCACGGCTTCGGTCGCGAAGGTAGGGACGACCGCGGCGGCGCGCGTGTTGGTCGTCGCCACACCGATCAGACCCTCGCGAACGGCCATCTCGGCGTAGGCTCCGGCCGCGCCGTAATGGCCGGAGTTCCGAACGCCGACGGCCCCCACTCCGCTGACACGACACTTCGATATCGCCAGTTCCATGGCCGTTCGCGCTGGGAGGTGGCCGAGCCCGCCGCCTCCATCCACCAGCCCGGTGGTGTCGCTTTCACGCACGACTTCGATGTTCGGGGTCATGTCGAGCACGCCGTCCCTCAAGTCTCTGTGATAGCCCGGCAGCATGCTGCAGCCGTGCGAATCGATCCCGTGCGCGTCGGCGTAGACGATGAGCTCCGCCGTGATTTCAGCGTGCTCCACGGACATTCCCCACGCACGTAGGATGGCGTCGACCTGCTCAGTGAGCCGCTCCACCGAAACCGTCTTCGGGCGCCACAGTCGGAGTGGGCTGACCGGAAGAAGGCGGTCGAGCACTTGAGTGGCGGCCCATAGGGGCCCCGAGTCCCGCGTGACGCGCCTTAGCCGGTCGAGCGCGGACGAGGAGGTCCCGTCCGGTGGAGCGCCAGGAGGCGACCCGGCAGGTCGTGGGCCCGACGTCTGGGGTGATTCTGTCACGCAGCGCCCTCCGCCCGAAGCTGCCTCGCGGCCGCGATGTTAACGTGCGAGCTCGGTCGCCGGGAAGCGTACATGGCTCGGTGATATGACGGGCTCGAGCTCAGTTTTCTTCACGGTTACCCTAACCACGGCCTACGATCGCTGCCGCATCTCCCGTCAGTTCGACGATGTGGAGGCCGGCGCCTGCCCGGTCGAGCAAATAGACGTAGCCGCGGTCATCGATGTTGACGTTGTTCGTTTGGATTACCGTGTCGCATTCGCGCTTGCCGTCAACCTCGATACAGCTCGGGCGCGTCGTATCGTTCACGTCGGGAATGAAGAAGCCCACCTCCGTGGGTCTGAAGGGATCGCGAATATCGACCGCGCGCACACCGGCATTGAAATAGGACAAGAGAACGAGGTTCTTGTCGAAAGCCGGGTGAAACGCGTCGTGCTGGGCGTGGGGCCCGAAGCGGCCACCCCTGTTGCAGAAACTGCCTGGCTCATCCGGGACCTGAAAGCTGGACACCGGATAGGGTTTGTCCTCCTGCGTGATGTCAAGCATGAACATGGCATGGCGTGTCTCCCGGCAGCGCGTTGAGCTGGCTTCAGACACGACGATCAGAAAGTCGCGCTCGCGAGTGCCGGGGTCACCGGGATGATCTTCGATCTTCACTCCAAGAACCGGCTTGGCCGTATGGGTGCCCCAGAAGGTAGGCATGTCGAGGCGGGCAATCTGCGGAAAGAGGAGATTCTCTTTCGTAGGTGCAAAAGGACTTGCGATCTCGGGGTCGCCGTTCAGGAACTTGTCGCGGTCGAGGATCTGCAGAACGCCGTTCCGGCTGCTGCCATAACCCAGGTAGATGCGGTTGCCGACCACGACCGGGTGATGTATGCCGGTGGCATCCGCAGGGTCGCTTCCCGCGTCTGGGTGCATGCCAACGAGGGCGAAGTCCCTGATATGTTTCGGCTCCATCGGGTTCGACAGGTCAAAGGCCTGAAGTACCCGGGGCACGGCCCAATCCCGTACCGTCGATATCAGGTAACCGATGCCACTTTCACAGTCCCACCAGTTCTTGTGTGTGCTACGCACCCCGTCGTCGGTAAGACCCGTGGTCACGACGGTAGTCATGAATTCCGGATTGGCAGGGTCCGTGACATCCAGGATTTCGTGGCTGATCTGGCCGTTTGTGCGCAACAAATAGACTTTGTTCGGATCGCCCGACGGCAAATCTGCTCCGGTGCAGACCTGCACATGTTGTGTCCCGCTGGCATCAGGACCTGTTGGCGGAAAGTGACGCATCAGAACCGGGTTCGCCGGGTGGGTCACGTCGATGACCGACATGCCGTTCCTCTCCAGTTCCCCGGTCAGCGGACTCAGACCCTCGCCGGCGTGATGCCCGGCGAACAAGACCCACCGCTCTCCATATCTGTGGATCACCGGCTGATAGGCGGAGCGACCTTGCAGGCGATGCTCGCCCACCAGGCGCATGTTCCAGGCGTTGCCTGAAGCGTCGGTGTCTCCAGCTGACGTGTGAACGGCTTGGCCGCAGGCAGCAGACACCAGCGCGGTGACCGCCGGGGCAATGCGGTGCACGCTTCGCTTCATCTCGAATCTCGCTACGCGCACCGCCGCTCCTCCCCAAGCCAGGACTGAGGTATGACCCGGTTCAAAGCGTCAGATCCTGCAAGAAAGATGCTCCCATTGCTTGGTTTCTCGCCTCCGAATGGGGTGCGGGAGAAGGTATGCTTCTCCGGCCTGAAGGTATGCTTCTCCGGGCTGACCGAATCCGACCGCAGCACCTCAGACGGCTTGGCTCTTGCGGGGCGATGGCGGTTGACGCCGCATAATCTACGGGGTCGTTGAATGCAGGGTGCCCGACAATCGGACGGATACGAGATGCAAGGAGATCCATGAGCCTCCGACCGATCCTGAGGTGGTGCGGGGCCGGAGTGCTCTTGCTGTTGGGGTGGCTGGCGGCTGCTCGGATGCTGGTGCCGTGGTTGATCGGACTGGCGCACGGCGGCCGGCTCCCCATGGCCGACCGGATTCTATCGGGCCGGGGGAGTATCTCTCTGGATTCGTATCTGGCGGATTGGCACGCGCTCGTGCCGATGATCACGTTCGCGCTCCTCACCGTCGGTCTATTGCTCCTGGCTACCTACGCACTCATCCGGGCCGTGCGGAAGCGGGCCACCGCTGACGAACCCCCGGCGACCGCTGCCGGACCGCCTCCACCCGCGGCGGCTCTGCGGACACCGCCGGAGTCCGAACTCGTGGCCTCAGGCCGGATGGCGAGCCGACGGGCAGGGGTCATCCTCGCGCTGGCCAGTAGTCTCTTGGCGCTGGGTGCCGCCGAGGCCGCTCTACGTGCCGCGAACATGTACCCACCTCCCCCCTACCCACCGATCACCAAACGTCCGGATCTCTACCAGGCGTACGAGCCCTACGGGTACAGGCTTCGCCCAGCTCGATCCACGACGTACGAGTATCCGCCCGACAACCCCCGGACTCTTTCTATCGTGTCCAACCGTGACGGGTTTCGAGAGAGTCGAGAGCTGGGTGAAGAGGACCCGAGGCTCCGGAT
>JBDHAC010000025.1:0-48761 GCA_039588275.1 Gemmatimonadota bacterium | reverse complement strand
GGGTATATCTCGTCGTAGCGTTTGAGGGCGTTGCGGGTGCCGCAGAGGTAGAGCGCATCATGGTCGGAGAGGGTGAAGGACTCGGGGAAGTCCATCAGCAGCTGGCCATCGCGTTCGACCGCCACGATCGTGCAGCCGGTCCGCTCGCGGATGCGCGCCGTGAACGGGTCCCGGCCGGCGAGTCGCCCCGGGGTCGTCTTGATCAGCTTGATCCGAGGTTGTAGCGACACGGTCTCGCCAAAAACGTGGCGGGCGAGGAGCTGACCGGCCACCTCGCTCATCGAAATCGTGAAGTCCGCCCCGGCACGTTGGATGCGGTCGACCTTGTCGACCGTGGCCACGCTGGCGATGATCGGCACGTCGGCGGCGTATGCGCGCACCGCCATGGCCGCGAAGGCGGTCGCGCTATCGCTGTCGAGAGCGAGGATGACCACTCGCGCAGCGGCAATCGGTGACCGCTCGAGCACGTCCTGATCGACGACGCTCCCGACGAGGTCGACGCCGGGGCCTGCGACCTCGTCGATGACGAAGACCTCCTCGTCGGCAGCCCGTAGAATCTCGGCAAGCACGCGCCCGACCTCACCATACCCCACCACGACGGGTGGACGCTCCTGCGTGAGCGGCCGCGCCAGGCTTCTCAATTGTTGGATGCTCTCGGGGTTGCCGACCGCGATCAGGATCGCGCCGGGCTCGAGCCGTTCGTCGGCGGCCGGAGGCGAGTGCAGATCGTCATCCCGCCACTGACCGACGATGTTGGCACCGGTGTTCGTGCGAACCTCGGCCTCGGCGAGCGAGCTATGGGCCAGGGGGCCAGCCTCGTGGACGCGCAGCTCGGCGACCTCGAGTGATGGACCGAGCGGCTGAGCACCCTCCAACCGGGGGCCGATTCGAGGACTGGCGCGCGCGGCGATGACGGCCGCCAGGACGTGGGAGGGCGTGAAGGCCGCAGTCGCTCCGGCCAGCAGCATCGGCGTCCGGCGGTTCGGATCCTCGATCATGGCGACGATCGGGCCATCGAACCCCAACTCGCGAGCGCTCAGCGCGAACAGGGCGTTGTCGTCGTCCTGGCCGTTGAGCACCAGGGCCTGTGCATCGCTGATCGGGCGCAGGTCCAGCTCATCCTCGGCCAGCCTGGTATGCACCACCTCCAAGCCACGCTCGTGCAGCCGGTGGGCCGTCGACTCGTCCTCCTCGACGACCAGCGTATGGATGCCGCGGTTATCGAGCTCGCCGATCAACGACTCCACCTCGGGGCCGTACCCGTAGATGAGCACTCCACCTGCGACGCTGGGCAGCGCCAGCGGCACCGGCTCCTCGAAAGGTGAGGAGGCGAACTTGTCGATCAGCACGACGCCTCGGGTTGCACCGGGCTGCCGCATCGCCTTGCCTTCGAGCAAGACCGCACAGCCCTTGAGCGCCAGCGGCGTGAACAGGTTCAGGATGAAAGCGGTAAAGATCAGCACCGAGAAGATCGCGGGCTCGATCGCCCCCTGTGCGAGCGCCAGCGAGGCGAGGATGAACGCCAACTCCGCCCGACCGCACATTCCGACGCCGACGGTCAGCGCTTCGCGCGGCGGCAGGCCCATCCGCAGCGCCATGCTGCCCGCGCTCACGATCTGGCCGACGATCACCGCGCCGGTCAGCAGACCCAGGAAAGCGAATCCCGACGCGCTGATGTCGAATGTGATCGAGAAGCCCAGCGAGATGAAGAAGATCGGACCCAGGAACGAGTATGCGATGGCGTAGGCGCGATCGGTGACGACCTTGACCAGGTTCGGGTGCGCTACCTTCTCTTCGAAGAACAGTCCGGCGAGGTAGGCGCCGAGGATCATGTTCAGACCGATCAACTCGGCGAACAGACCGGCGCCCACGGCGATCAGCAATACGAAGGTGAACCCCTTCCCGCCTTCGGAACGAAACGGCAGGGTCAGGCGCGGATAGACATAGCGGCCGAGTACGATAGACAGGCCGAAGAAGGCGACGACCTTGGCCAGGGTGATGGCGATGCTCGCCGGCTCGAACGAACCGCCGGAGAGCACGCCGAGCAACAGGCCGAAGAACACCAGGGTCAGCAGATCGTCGATGACGCAGCTGGCGACGATCACGCGCGCCACGCGGGTGTTGGCGAGACCGAGGTCCTTGAGGCTCTTGAGCGTGACGACTACCGCGGTAGCAGTCATCGTCAAACCGACGAAGGTGGCTCCCACCGTGCTCAACCCGAACGATCTGGCCACGAGGAAGCTGACCGTGAACGGGACGATGGCACCCACGATCGCGACCCCGAGCGACCGCTTCAGCGCCTCGAAGAACTCCAGCGGCTGGGTCTCGACCCCAGCGTGGAACATGAGGAAGAAGATGCCGATCTCGGCGAGCAGCGTGATCGCCTCGCTGGGCTCGATCCAGCCGAGCACGGCCGGCCCGACCAGCACCCCGACGATCAACTCGCCCATGATCGTCGGCAGCCCGAGTGGCCGCAGCGTGACCGCCACCAGCCAGATGCCGGCGAGCAGGATCAGCAGATCGAAGGCGACTTCGTGCATGCGACGACCCTCAAGCGAGCGCGGTGATCTGGTCTAGGCTACTCCCAAAAGGATCCCGATTTCAAGATCGTAAGGAGGGATTGCCGAATGAGGGTGAGGAAAGCGGAGGGGGTGGGATTCGAACCCACAAGCCCGTGAGGGCGCCGGTTTTCGAGACCGGTGCATTGCCGTTCTGCCACCCCTCCGGAAACCGAACGGGCCGAACGCGAACGATGGTCGCGCCGGCCCGGTATGTCATGCCGGGCTCCCGGCTACGGACGGGGTGGGATTCGAACCCACGAGGCACGCGAGTGCCCACACGCTCTCCAGGCGTGCGCCTTAGTCCGCTCGGCCACCCGTCCTTCGACCCCCGGGTGACCCGGGAGGATGTAGCAGCGGAGGGGGTGGGATTCGAACCCACGTGGGCCTCTCGACCCAACGCCTTAGCAGGGCGCCGCCTTTAGCCACTCGGCCACCCCTCCGGAAGCTTGTGCCGGCGATGCGCCGGCCAGATTGGCCCGCCAGGACTCGAACCTGGAATCTTCTGGTCCAGAGCCAGACGTGTTGCCAATTCCACCACGGGCCAACGGAACCCCGCAGCGGGCCGAAAAGCCGCTACGACGGGGCGTCGAGTATACTCAAAAACCCCCAGTCCGAACAAGTTCCAAACCCCACCCGACGGAACGCGAATTCCGTCGAGTGCCTCACGGTTTCACGTGCGTCGGGGCGTAGAATTCGAGGCTCCCGTCGCGTGCGGCGGCGACATCCAGCGCCGCAGCCGCGCGGACTAGACGGTCATCCGCCAGCGCGCTCTCGGTCCCCGCCTCGAGCCAGGTGAGCTCGATGAACCGCCCGCGCTCTGTCTCGCTCTCGAGCAGGTCCGTACGGATTTCCATCGCGAAAAGCGTACCCGACCACTCCACCCAAGCTCTTAGATAGGCCTCGCGCGATTCGGGGCCAACCGAAGCGCGGACGACTTGCACCCTCATCTATCCTCCGAGGTATCGCCGCAGCGCGCGGACGGTCCGATCGGACACGATCCGCAGCTCGCGGACAGGCGCTCGCGTCTCGAACGACATGCCCCAGCACGATGCGTCGACGAGGATGAGGCGGGCAACGCGGGCCGCGCGACGCACCGCCATCGTATCGCCCGGGTGCGGCGTCGCCAGGCTCAACCCGGTCGCATGATGACCTGCCGCCAGGTCTCGCGCGAACGTGCGGATCTCGGGGCTGCGGGTAAGGAGCGCCACCACGCCGGGCAACCGGACCCGCGTCGCTCGCGCCAGCGCCGCCGAGCCCCCGACGAGCGCGAGGGGGAAGATCTCGGACATTTCCGGGAGCTTCGTGGCGGCGCGGCGCGCGATCTCGGACCGGGCCACGACGACGGTACCGTGCTTTCCACTGGATCGGCGACGGATCGCCCGCCATTCGGTCACTTCCAGGCAGCGGCAAGCGCGCATCTTCAGTTCCGCGCCCAGGACGCGGCGCAAGCCACGGCGCGGCTCGATCAGGAGCAGCTCGGGAGGCCGGCTGCCCGTTCGCCATTCGTCGAGCTGCGCCATGAGCTCGGTCCGCCGCACGCCCGCTTCCAGCGCCCGGTTCGCGAGCTCTCGCAGCAGATGGATCGTGCCCGGTGGCCCTGCGGCGAGCTTCGCGTCGGTCACGCGTGGCGCGTTCCCGGTGACACCGGCGATGAGCCCGCGGTCTCGGAGCTCCCGATACGCCCCGGCCACCGTGTTCCTGTGCACCCCGAGCATCCCTGCCAGCTGGCGCGTGGAAGGCAAGACCTCGCCGACCGTCATGAGACCGTCCAGGATCGCGCACGCCAGACCCGCGGCGATCTGTCGCCGGACGGGCACGGGGTGGCCGTGGGTCACCCGGAGAGGCCAGTGTTCCAAGCCATGCGCGCGTCTCATGATCCTGTTATCTATGTCGCCGTCCCGATCAACGGAGGCACAACGCGATTATGCGACTCCTCGTGCTCGGCGCCGGGAAACAGGGGCCGCTCAACCGCTTCCGGGAGGCCTGAGGCCATGGGTCGCAGGCGGCCGAGCGAGCTGTTCCTCCGGGCCGCCGGGTGGCTCCTGCTGCTCGTACCCTTCATCCCGCTGCGGGCCATCTTCGGCGACCCGCCAGGCACCACGTGGTTGGCGGGCCCGGTCGAGTGGCTTCAGGGGCTGTTCGTGTTCATCGCGCTCGCCTGGTTGGCCGTGCGTCTATTCCCGGGGACGCTCGAAAAGCTGACGAAGCGCCTGGCACGAATCGGGGCGGCGCCGTCCGATCGGCGCTTCCAGGCGCTCGCCCTCGCGATCCTCCTCGGTCTTCTCGTCCTGGCATCGTTCGGCGCGTTTTCCCGACACCCGTTGCTCATCGACTCGATCGTCCAGCTCTTCCAGGCGAAGATCTTCGCGGCGGGAATGGCGATGGCCCCCGCCCCACCGTTCGAGGCGTTCTTCTCGACCCAGCACATGGTCGTCTCCGAGAGCGGCTGGTACGGGCAGTACCCGCCGGGTCACTCGGCGACCCTGGCGCTCGGGATTTGGCTCGGCGCGCCCTGGCTCATCCCCATCCTGCTCACGCTCGGGACCGCATGGCTCATCGGACGGATCGCGACTCAGGCTTTCGATGTCGCCACCGGGCGGCTCACGATGGTCCTGCTCGCCCTGTCTCCCTTCTTCTGGTTCATGGGGGCGAGCCACATGAACCACGTCTCGGCGCTGTTCTTCATCGCGCTGTTCGTATGGCTCTTCCAGCGCTGGGAGGGCGTGGAGGAGGAATCCCACGGCGGCGGACGTCTCCTGTGGCTCGCGGTCGCGGGTCTCGCGCTGGGCGCGGCGTTCGTGAGCCGCCCGTTCACGGCGATCGCGGTCGCCGCGGCGTTCGCCTTCCCGGCCCTGCGCGCAGGGGGCCGACGGTGGCCCGCGGCGGTCATCACCGGCGCGATCGGCTTCGCGATCACCGCCTCTCTCTACTTCCTGTTCAATGCGGCCACCACGGGCGATCCGTTTCGACCGGGGTACATGGAGCTGTGGGGGCCCAGTCACGGGCTCGGCTTCCACGAGTCACCCTGGGGTGATGTCCACACGCCGCTTACCGGCCTGCGCAACGAGCTCGTGGACATCGGGTTGCTGAACGTGTTCCTGTTCGAGTGGCCGATTCCGGCGCTGCTTCCGCTGGGACTGGTCCTCGTTGCGGGTTGGGCGGGGTCCGACTGGGACCGCCGCTTGCTGCTCGCCTTCTTCGCGATACCGATCGCGTACTTCTTCTACTGGCACCGGGACGCGTTCTTGGGGCCGCGCTTCCTGTACGAGGGGGTGGCGTTCCTGCTGCCACTAACGGCGCGCGCGATCGTCCTGCTCTACCGCCGGCTGCGCGACCGGCGGATTCGGCCACTCGCGAACGTCTCCGCGACCGGCTTCGTGACCGGGTTGCTCGTCCTCGCGTTCGCGTACTCGGTCTCCTACGGCACCCCCCGTCGCTTTCAGGTCTACGCGACGGGGATGGCCAGCCTGAAGCAGGACCTAGTCCGCGAAGCCCGTGACGCGGGCATCGATGAGGGACTCGTGTTCGTCGCCGTCAGCTGGGGAAACCGCTTGATCGCACGGTCGCGCGAGGCCGGGGCGACGGCATCGGTCGCCGAGCGCATATACCGGCGCTCCGACCATTGCGAGCTGGAGGAGACCGTTCGCCGCGCCGAGGCGGAGGATTGGGAAGCGACGCGGCTCAACCGGGAGATGGAAGCGTTGCGGCGAGCGCCTGACGAGATCGAAGTCGTGAACCTGAACCAGGACCCGACCCTGCGCCTGGCGCCCGGCGGGGCGCTGAGCGCCGTCTGCCAGGCCGAGATCCTCTACGACCGTGACGGCTACACGAACTACTCTCCTCATCTGGCGGCGAACGACCCCGACCTCCGCGGTCGATTCGTGTTCGCGCGCGATCTGGGCCAGCGGAACGCCGAGCTACGTGCCCTGTACCCGGGGCTTCCGGCCTATCGATATCGTCCGGGACGGTTCATCCGGTTGGATTGACCGCCTCCAGAAGGTCGCCCAGCGGGAGGGTGTTGAGCACATCCCCGGGCGTGAGCCACGCGCGGCGCGCCTGTTCCACCCCGTAGTGGATCAGCTCCAGCTCGTCGGTCCGGTGCGCATCCGTGCTGATCACGACCTTCACCCCCAGCTCGCGGGCGCGCACGAGCTGCGTGTCCTTGAGATCTAGGCGGTCGGGCTGCGCGTTCAGCTCGACCGCTACGTCGTGCGCCGCACAGACCTGGAGTACCTCGTCGATGTCCAGCTCGATCGGCGCTCGGCGGTTGATGAGGCGGCCGGTGGGGTGCGCGAGCACGTTCACCTCGGGGTGCCGAACCGCGCACAGGACGCGCTCCGTCTGCTCGTCCCTCGGGAGACCGAAGTAGGAGTGGATCGAGACGACGACCAGATCGAGCTGCTCGAGCATCTCGTCTTCCAGATCCAGGGTCCCGTCCCGGAGGATGTCCACTTCCATGCTCTTTAAAACGCGGATCTCGGGGTGCCTGGGCGCGATCTCATCGATCTCGGCCCACTGCTTCCTGAGCTTGGCCGCGTCGAGGCCCTCGATCATCGCGAGCGCTTTGGAGTGGTCCGTGATCGCGAAGTACTCGTAGCCACGCGACGCGCACGCTTCCAACATCTCCTCGAGCGTGTTGCGGCCGTCTGACCAATTGGAGTGCATCTGGAGATCCCCGCGCAGGTCGTCGATCTCGATCAGACGGGGGAGCTCCCCCGCGGCCGCGGCCTCGATCTCGCCTCGATCCTCACGCATGGCCGGGGGAATGAAGGGCAGCTCGACGGCGGCGTACACGTCCTCCTCCGTCTCGCCCGCGACCATCTCGCCCTCGGAGGCACGTCCTCGCTCCTCGGCGTCGGTCCCGGACTCGGACTCGGGGATCTTGAACACGCCGTACTCCGAGATGCGGAGCCCCCGATCCAATGCACGCTGGCGGAGCTTGATGCCGTGCTCCTTCGATCCCGTGAAGTAGATGAGCGCCGCTCCCCAGCTCTCAGCGGGAACGACTCGCAGGTCCACCTGAAGACCGCTCCGCAGGGTGACGGAGGTTTTCGTCCCTCCCGCGCCCAGGATCTTGGCCACCGAAGGGAACTCGGTCAGCCGCTCCGAGAGCGCCGTCGGATCATCCGCCAGCGCGAGCAGGTCGATATCCCCGATCGTCTCGAGCCGTCGCCGAAAGCTGCCCGCGACCTCCAGACGCTGGAGACCGGGTGTCTCCTCCAGGTAGGCGAGCAGCGGGGGGAGAAGCTCGTCTGCCTCTACGAGACGGAAACGGCTGACGTTGGTACGGTACTGAGCGATCCCCTCGAGGATGCGGGCCTGTGTTTTCTCGCCGAAGCCCGCCAAAGTCGCGATCCGGCCTTCGGCCGCGGCCTCTTCCAGCGCCTCCATCGTCTCGATCCCGAGCTCGTCCCACAGCTTGCGAGCCTTCTTGGGCCCGAGCCCGGGAAGCCGCATCAGCTCGATGAGCGAGGCCGGGATCTCTTCCGACAGCTGGCTGAGGACGGAGAGCTCGCCCGTGCTCACGAGCTCCTCGATGTTCTGCGCCATCCCCTTCCCGATCGCGGGCAGCTCGGTGAGGTCGGCCTCCTCCTCGACCAGCTTCCGCATGGGCACCGCGTGCGCCTCGATGGTGCGTACGGCGTTCCGATACGCGCGCACGCGGAACGGGTTCGCCTCCTGGATCTCGAGCAGATCCGCAACTTCCTTCAGCACCGCGGCGATTTCTACGTTCTCCATGTGTGTCCGTGGTGTGGCGGCGATTCGGCCCTGAGAGGCTGCCTGAGGCTCATCGGAGCCAATCCCTACCTGAATGGGTGGGCCACGCGTCGCGTCTTTGGGTAGTGTCGACCCGTCTAATCAGGCGGCTAACCACCGGTTTAACCCCACCTGATTCAATGACTTACTCCCACCTGAATGAACCGGAGCTGCCCGACTGACGGGAGAGCTGCGCAACGCTATCCTATTGGTGCGGCAGTTTAGTCATGACGTAGGCAGTCGATGGTACGCCATGACCCACGCGTCTGCCATGCCCACGCTGTTCCCCCCTAGCGTGGTGGGCGCGACACGTTGTTTGGCAGACGCGCGAGACACCCTCATCGGCAGAGGGATTGTTCTCGACGTATGGAGACTATAAGAAGGCGGTCGTCGGATTCGTCCAACGTTCCCCCCGCCTGGACGACGACACACCTCCCCGTTGCATTCTGCTCCCAGATGACGCGTGCGCGGATCCGCAGGGTCAGGACGCACGCATCCGTGATTCCGGACTCCATCCCGGTCGGAGGGCTGTCATGGCCAGCATCGTGATCGACCCTGTCACCCGTATCGAGGGTCACCTCAAGATCGAAGCGATCACCGAGGGCGGTGTCGTGAGGGAGGCGCGCTGCTCCGGGATGCTCTTCCGGGGCTTCGAGCTCATCCTCCGCGGCCGCGACCCCCTCGATGCCGCGCGAATCACCCAACGAATCTGCGGGGTCTGCCCGACGGCGCACGCCATGGCGTCTGCCCTGGCGCTAGATGACGCCTTCGGTATCGCGGATCAGGTGCCGCACAACGGCCGCGTGATGCGGAATCTCATCTTCGGCAGCAACTACGTGCAGTCGCACATCCTGCACTTCTACCACCTGGCCGCGCTCGACTACGTAGACGTGGCGGCGGCGGCCGGATACACGGGCGGGGACGAACGGCTCCGGCAAGTGGCGAGCTTCATCGCCAGGGGGGAGCTGGGACCGTTCGTTCCCCGCTACGAAGGCGACTATCGCCTCTCACGGAGCGCGAACCGGGCGGCCGTGTCCCACTACGTCCAGGCGCTCGACCGGCGCCGAGAAGCGCAGGAGATGCTGGCGATCTTCGGCGGCAAGATGCCGCACCAGATGAGCACTTTCCCGGGTGGGGCGCTCGAGGTCGTGAGCGTGGACAAGATCGCCGAGTTCCGCTGGCGCCTGGAGCGCCTGCGCGACTTCATCGACAACGTCTACATCCCCGATGTGTTGGCCGTCGCGCGCGCGTACCCCGACTACTTCCAGATCGGACGAGGGGTGGGCCGCTACCTCTCGTACGGCGCATGGGATCTCGACACCAACCCCGACCTGACGCAACGAGAGCGAGCGCTGCCGGGCGGCACGCTGGACAGCCGGGGGATGACGTACGAGGCGCTCGACCCGTCGAACATCACCGAACAGGTGAGGCACTCCTGGTACCGCAGCGACACGGACCTGCCCCCTGGGAGCGGCGCGACGGACCCGGCCCCGCGAAAGACGGGTGCGTACTCGTTCCTGAAGGCTCCCCGCTACGACGGGCAGGCTCACGAGGTCGGTCCCCTGGCCCGAATGCTCGTCGCATACGCGCAGGGGCATCCCCAGGTGACGAGCCTCGTGAACGGCGCGCTGAGCGAGCTGGGGGCCGGCCCGTCGGCCTTGTTCTCCGTTCTCGGACGTCACGCGGCGCGAGCGCTCGAGTGCAAGTTCGTGGCGGACTCGATGGCCGACTGGCTCCTCGAGCTGCAGCCCGGCGAACCCGTCTGCGCGCACTTCGAGCGGCCCGAGGCGGGGACGGGGATGGGCCTCACGGAGGCTCCTCGGGGCTCCCTCGGCCATTGGATCCGGATCGAAGACGGTCTGACCGCGAACTACCAGGCGGTCGTGCCGACGACGTGGAACTGCTCACCGAGGGACGACCGGAACCAGCCCGGAGCGTGCGAGCAGGCCCTCGAGGGAACGGCGGTCCGCGACCCGAACAACCCCTTCGAGGTCGTTCGTATCGTGCGGTCCTTCGATCCGTGTATTGCGTGCGCGGTCCACATGATCACGCCGAAGGGCCACGACATCGGTCGGTTCCAGGTGCTGTAGCCATGTGGGACAGTGCGATGGCGGAAGAACGCGCGCCCAAGCTTTTCGTGGGCATCGGAAACGTCCTGCGTGGGGACGATGGGGTGGGAGTACGCGGCGCCGAGATCATGGAAGGTTTGCCCCTGCCCCCCGAGGTAGAGGTCTACGAGGCCGGTACGGCGCTGCCATCCCTCGCGCGGATGCTCGAGGACCGTGAGCTGGTGGTCGTCCTGGATGCGATCGATGCGCGTGCCGAGCCCGGGACGGTGTTCTGCATCAAGCCGGAGCAGCTGGAGCGCCACATGGAGCCCATCAGCCTGCACGAGCTGGATCTGAGTCACGCGTTGGACGAGGCGCGCCTGCTGGGCCGCGCCCCGAGGAAAGTCATGATCGTGGCGGTACAGGTTGCCGATGTATCGCCGGCGCTAAAGCTGTCGCTGCCCGTCAAGGGCGCCCTCCTGAGGGCCCTGGGGGTTGCCGTTCACAAGCTGGAGCTCCCCCTGGACATCCTCGCCTACCTGGCTCTCAAGGAGGGCCGTGGGAATCAGGGCAATGGCGCTCGAACGAGCCGCATGAGCTGAAAGAGGAACGCCATGGAGCTGACACGAAGGGAATTCGTGCAGGCGGGGGCCCAGGCGAGCGTACTGGGATTCTCGATCGTGAAGATCCCCGGATTGATGGGGCTGATCGAGGGTCAGGAGTTGGAGCAGGTGGCGGAGATCCCGCTGATCTGGCTCGCGACCGGCTCCTGCACGGGATGCTCGGTCTCGCTCCTGAACAGCGCGGCGCCCACCATCCAGGAGGCGCTGCTCGCCCAGGTGTTGCCCGGCACGCATCTGTCGCTGGGCTTCCATACCACCGTGATGGCCTCGGCCGGCGAACAGGCGATGCGGGTCATGGAGGAGGTGGCGGCGGAGAACCCGGGTGCCTACGTCCTGCTCACGGATGGAGCGACGGCGGCGGGGGCGGACGGCCTGTACTGTAGCGTCGGCGAGACCCCGGCGGGCGAGCCGATCACCGGCTACGATCACGTGCACCAACTCGCCCAGGGCGCGGCGGCCGTTCTGGCCGTCGGTACCTGCTCGGCGTATGGAGGCATCCCGGCGGCCGCCCCCAACCCCACCGACTGCCTGAGCACGGGCGGGCTGCTGGCGCGTGAAGGGGTCACGACGCCCGTCGTGAACATACCGGGCTGCCCACCGCACCCCGATTGGATCGTGGGTACCGTGGCGACGATCCTCCTCGGCGGTGTCGAGGCGCTCGAGCTGGACGAGCACGGTCGGCCGGCACCGTTCTTCACCCCGCTGATCCACGACAACTGCCAATTCCGGGGCCACTACGATCGGGGAGAGTTCGCCGAGCACTACGGCGATCACGGCTGTCTGCTCAAGCTCGGCTGCAAGGGCCCGATCGCATACGGTGACTGTCCGATACGAAAGTGGAACAACGGGACCAACTGGTGCATCGAGGCGGGTCATCCCTGCATCGGGTGCACGCAGCCAGAGTTCCCGTTCGAGAACTCCATGTTCGACGTCCTCCAGCCGGCCAGCCTGACGCCGCCGGCGTTCTACCCTCCGGCATCCGGTCAACGCGCTGCAGAGTCCATCTCGCCCGGAGCGGCCGCCATCATCGGCGGCGCGGTCGGCGCGGCAGCGGTAGGGGCTGCGGTAGGGGCGACCAAGCTGGCCAAGAGCGCGGCGGCACCGGCCGGTGGCGAAGAGATCGAGGAGTAGCTCCATGAAGGTTCGACGACGCGAGTTTCTGAAGATCGGCGCCGCGACCGCCGGGGCGGTAACCGGGATAGCGGCTACCCCAGTACGCGGTCATTCGGCCGCGCCCGACACGGCGGGGTGCATGGGCATGCTGTTCGATGCAACCAAGTGTATCGGGTGCCGTGCCTGTCAGACCGCTTGCCGCGACGGTTTCGACCTCGGGCCCGATGGGGATGGACCGAACGGCGAAGGTCTGTACGACCAGCCCACGGACCTGTCATGCAACCACCCCACGGTCATCCAGCAGTATCGCAGCGAGGACGGGGAGGAGTGGAGCTTCGTCAAGAAGCAGTGCATGCACTGCCTGGATCCCGCGTGCGCGTCCGCGTGCCTCGTCAACGCGCTCGAGAGACAGCCGAACGGGTGCGTCTCCTACGATGTCGACAAGTGCATCGGGTGCCGCTACTGCATGGTCGCGTGTCCGTTCGAGGTGCCGACGTTCGAGTACGACAAGCCGGTCCCGGCGATCCGTAAGTGCACGTTCTGCTTCAGCTCGACGGATGAAGGAGTGCCTCGCTGCGTGACCGCATGTCCGACCGGGGCGATGAAGTTCGGTAAGCGCGATGATCTGTTGAAGGAAGCCTGGGGCCGCGTTTACGAGGAGCCTGAGCGCTACGAGCACCACGTCTACGGCGAGCACGAGGCGGGTGGGACGGCCGCCCTCTACCTGGCCGGAGTCTCGTTCGACAAGCTGGGCTTTCCGACGAACCTGCCTGACGCCCCGCTCCCGAACCTGACGAAGGCGTTTCTCAACTCGGTCCCGCTGGTGATCATCCTGTGGGCGGCCTTCGGCACGGGCCTGCACCGCTTCGTCCAGCGGCGGGAGGATATCGCTGCGGAAGGCGAGGTGGCTGTGCCGAGCGAGGGGGTCGAGCCATGAACCGGGTCGCGGTGTCCGCGCTGGGCAAGGTGAAGGTCACTCCGCTCAGGGCGCTCGTTGCCGCGATCCTCGTGACTGGTCTCGTCATCCTGACCATTCGCTTCACGCAAGGGCTCGGCGCGGTCTCGAACCTCTCGAATCCGTATCCGTGGGGGCTGTGGATCGGTTTCGACGTGCTGTGCGGCGTCGCGCTGGCGGCCGGCGGGTACGTGCTGGCTTCGACGGTCTACCTGTTCGGGCTCAAGCAGTACTATCCGCTGCTGCGACCCGCTATCCTGACCGGGTTCCTGGGCTACTTCTTCGTCGTCGTGGCGCTGCTCGTCGATCTCGGACGGCCATGGCGACTCCCGTACCCGGTGGTGTACTCGTACGGCGTCACCTCGGTCATGTTCTTGGTGGCCTGGCACGTCTTCCTGTATCTCACCGTGCAGTTCATCGAGTTCAGTCCGGCAGTGTTCGAGTGGCTGGGGTGGAAGAAGGTCCGCCAATGGGTCGCCAGGCTCACGGTCGGAGCCACGATCGCGGGCGTGATCCTCTCCACCCTTCACCAGTCCGCGCTCGGAGCGCTGTTCCTGCTCGCGCCGACCAAGCTGCACCCGCTGTGGTATTCAGAGCTGCTACCTGTCTTCTTCTTCGTCTCGAGCATGATCGCCGGGCTCGCGATGGTGGCCTTCGAGAGCACGATCTCTCATCGCGTGTTCAAGGATCAGGTGGATGAGGAGCACCTGGCCAAACTGGACGGTCTGATGCTCGGGCTCGCGAAGGCGGCCGCAGTGATTCTGTTCGCGTATTTCTTCCTGAAGTGGATCGGCGTGGCTCGCGGTCAGAATTGGAGCTACCTCGCCACGCCCATGGGGTTGTGGTTCCTGGTCGAGATGTTCGGGTTCGTCGCCCTGCCGTGCTTCCTGTTCACGTGGGCGGTGCGCACGAGCAACATCTCGCTGGTCCGAGTGACGGCTCTCGTGACCGTGATCGGGATCGTCGTGAACCGGCTGAACGTGTCGGTGATCGGGTATCGTTGGGACTACGCACAGCGCTACTGGCCACACTGGATGGAGCTGATGGTGACGGTGTTCATCGTGACCGTCGGCGTGCTCACCTTCCGGTGGATCGTGAGGAGAATGCCCGTCCTGCACGAGCACCCGGAGTACCAGGGGCTCCACTGAGCCCGAAGGGGGCAACGCATGAGCGCGCTCATATGGCAACTGTTGGCAGGCTCGACCAAGGGGATCGAGTACATCATCGCCATCATCGGACTGGGAGGGTTCCTCCTCTTCCTGAAGTGGCTGAAGCCCACCGAGGAGCGCCCATCTCCGAAGTTACGGCTGACCCGGGATCGGGCTGCGCGCTGGGTTCAAGAGCGTGCGGGCGATGCGCTAGCGCGGGCCCCCTGGGCGCGACGAGACCTGGATAGGTGAGCCGATCGCGTCGGAACCGATCCGCTCTTTGATCGCGCCGAGGCACGCCCGGTGGAACGACTCGAGCTCGCGTTCCATCGAGAGCAAGTCTCGCAGCCTCAGTGCTATATGTCGATTCCCCCTTCCTCGAGCAGCGCGAGCAGACCGGCCTCGTCCAGGACCGTCACCCCGAGCTCCAGGGCTCTTTCCCGCTTGGAGCCGGGGTTCTCGCCCGCCACCACGTAGTCCGTCTGCGCGCTCACGGAGGAAGTCACCCGCGCTCCGAGCGATTCCAGAGCCGCCTTCGCTTCGGCTCGACTGAAGCGCTCGAGTCCTCCTGTGAGGACGAACCGCCTACCGGCCAGGCTGTCGCCCGTCGCTTCAGGAGGCGCCGGGCGCACGAACGAGAGCAGCTCGCGGATGATCTTGGCCACGGTCGGCCGACGGAGGAAAGCCACGATCTGCTCGGCCATGATCGGTCCGATTCCCTCGATGGCTTGCAGTCGTTCCTCATCCGCATCGAGCAGCGCACCGAAGCTCCGGAGGTCCTGCGCGAGGGCGCGGGCGACGGCGGCGCCCACCTCGGGGATGCCGAGCCCGTAGATGAAACGGGCCAGCTCGGTCTCACGCGCGGCATGGATCGCCTGCACGAGGCCGATCGCCGATTTGTCCGCGAACCCCTCGAGCGGAAGCAGCTGCTCGGCGGTAAGGCTGAACAGGTCGGGCAGGTGGCGGACCAGCCCCTCCTGGACCAGGGTGTGGCTCGTCTCCTCTCCCAATCCCTCGATGTCCAGCGCATGGCGTGAGGCGAAGTGCTGGATGCGCCCCGTGAGCTGGGCCGGACAATCGAGCAGGTTGGGGCACACGCTGAACGGGCCGCGCTCGACGAGCGGTGTGCCGCAGGACGGGCACGCCGCGGGCATCTTCCAGGGTCCGGCGCGGGCGCGGTCCGGTTCCTCGATCCGCTCGATCACCTGGGGGATCACGTCACCCGCCCGCTGCACCCGAATCAGATCTCCCTCCCGAACATCCTTCCGCGCCACCTCCTCGCGGTTGTGGAGGGTGGCCCGGCTCACAGTCACGCCACCCAGCTCCACCGGACGCATGAGCGCCACGGGGGTTACCGTCCCCGTTCGGCCCACGCTGGGAACGATGGAGAGCAGTCGCGTGACTTCCTTGCGCGGCGCGAACTTGTACGCGAACGCCCAGCGCGGGTGGTGCGAGGTCGCTCCCAGCTCGTCCCGCGCGGTGAGCTCGTCCAGCTTGATCACGATCCCGTCGATCTCGTAGTCCAGATCGTCGCGCATAGACTTGAGCTCGGCGTGGAAGGCGATGATGTCTTCGATCGTCTCCGCCGGGCGCGACAGCTCGTTCACGGGGAGACCCCACTCCCGCAACGCCTCCAGCGTCTCACGGTGGCTCGCTGGCCAGCGATCTTCTGAGTCGTAGCCAACGGCCGCCAGGATGTCGTACGTGTAGATGTCCAGCGGACGAGACGCGGTGATTTGAGGATCCAGCTGGCGCAGAGAGCCGGCCGCCGCGTTGCGCGGGTTGGCGAACGTGGGTCGGTCTTCCTCGAGCAGGCGCGCGTTCAGCGCGTCGAATGCCGCCACGCGCATGATGACCTCGGCCCGCAGTGCGAGGAACCCGGGAACCGGCCGGTCCTCGTCCCGCAGGCTGAGGGGGACCGCCCCGATCGTGCGGATGTTCTCCGTTATGCCCTCGCCACGCTGTCCGTCGCCCCGCGTCGCCGCCCGCGTGAGACGGCCCTCCTCGTAGACGAGCTCCACGGAGGCTCCATCCAGCTTGGGTTCGACCACGTAGCGGACGGGTGCGGCGCCGGTTCCGGTGTCGAGCCCACTGGCCAGCGCCTTCCGCATCCGCGTGTCGAACCGCTCGAGGCTCTCGCGATCGGCGCCCGAGTCCAGGCTGAGCATGGGCGCCGCGTGCTCAACGGTCGGAAACTGGTCCAGCGGCTGGATACCCACCCGCTGGGTGGGGGAGTCGGGCGTCACCAGCTCGGGGTGCCGCGACTCCAGATCCTGCAGCTCGCGATAGAGCTCGTCATAGGCCTCGTCCGAGATTTCCGGACGGTTCTTCACGTAGTAGAGGTACGCGTGGTGCCGCAGGGTCGCGTGAAGCTCGCGGACCCGCGTTTCGGGGGAGTTCGGAGGTGCCATCATGGCGCGGAAGATACGGAGCCCGGGTGTTGGTTCAAGCCACGAGGCACGCGTGACTCACGATCGCTCGGAGGTGTCTTTCTTGCGTGGAACTTTACTCCGCAACGGGGTTCATCATATTTCCCAGTGATACCGTGCGGTGCGAAGTCGATGTCTTGCCGCCGCGGTCGCCAGCGCGCCGCGCGCGGCCGCCCGAGGAGGACACAGGCGCTATGCCCTCGACGCTCGAGTACACGGATGCCGTCGCCAAGCTGACGGAGCACATCTACCCCAAAGTCAAAGACAGCATCCCGCGCTTCGAGTGGGAGATGCACGCGCCGTTGATCGCGGAGATCAACCGGCTCAAGAAAGAGCGCAACGCGGTCATCCTCGGGCACAACTACATGGTCCCCGAGATCTTCCATGGGATCTCGGACTATACGGGCGATTCGCTCGGTCTTTCCAAGCAGGCGAGAGACGCCGACGCCGATATCATCCTGTTCTGCGGCGTCCACTTCATGGCGGAGACTGCCAAGATCCTGAACCCCGATCGGATGGTCCTCATCCCCGACCTGGACGCCGGCTGTTCGCTGTCGGAGAGCATCGCGGCCGATGACGTGAGGCTCCTCCGCGAGCGCTATCCGGGAGTGCCGGTGGTCACGTACATGAACACGCCGGCCGCCATCAAGGCCGAGTCCGACATCGTGTGCACGTCCGCGAACGCGGTCTCGGTCGTCGAGTCGCTGGGGACGGACGAGGTGATCTTCCTGCCGGATGAGTACCTGGCGCGCAACGTCGCGAAGCAGACCGATGTGAAGGTCATCGCGTGGCACGGCCGGTGTATCGTGCACGAGCAGTTCACCGTCGAGGAGATCCGAGCGTATCGGGAGCAGTTCCCCGGAATCGAGGTGATCGCCCACCCCGAGTGCTCGCCCGAGGTGTGCGAGGAGTCGGACTTCGTAGGCTCCACGAGCGGGATGATCGGCTACCTGGACCGGGCACGCTCGAAGCACGTGATCATGGTGACCGAGTGCAGCATGTCCGATAACGTGCAGGAGGCGCACCCCGACCTCGAGTTCGTGCGGCCCTGCACCCTATGCCCGCACATGAAGAAGATCTCGCTCGAGAAGTCGCTCGAGTCGCTCCAGAAGCTCCAGCACGAGATCCACGTGCCCGACGACGTGCGGGTGCGGGCTCTACGTGCGGTCGAGCGAATGATCGAGGTCAAGCGGGACGCGACGGCACCGACCACGGCAGTCTAGATTCAAGACCTCGAGTTCGGGGCCACACAGCCGTCCGGGTGAGCCGCCTGGCGTCCGGGTGAGGCGCCTGCCGTCCGGGTGAGCCCCCCGGCGCGTCCGGGTGAGGCGCCTGCCGTCCGGGTGAGCCCCCCGGCGTCCGGGTGAGGCGGACGAGAGACCGGCGTCGCACCAAAGCCGGCGGGACGTTTCAGCTGAACCGCGGGACGCTATCCGCAGGCTTTGAACGCGCCAGAAGCCCGCCGCTGGGGGTGACCGACGTTCTCGCGACGCACAGCTAGCACGGGGCGAGGTTTCTCAGCTGCCTGGCCCGTTCCCAGACGACGTCGAACATCTCCTCCGTCAGCTTCCCCGTGAACGTGTTCTGCTGGCTCGGGTGGTAGGAGCCGATCAGCCAGCCGGGGCCGCGCTCCGGCCAGCCACCCCCCCGCGAGCCACCCCCCCACCAGCCACCCCCCCGCGAGCCGCCCCCCTGCGGCCGGGCACCGGGCGACTCGGCGACCGGTGCGGGGTGGATCGGCACCTCGGCAGCGTGCGAGAAGCGTGGCATCGGACGGGGCAGGGAGTGGCCGCGGTCACGTAGGATGCGCGCCACGCTCGCCCACGCGAACCCTCCCAACGCGACGATCACCCGAACTTCGGAGAGCACGTCCAGCTCGCGTTCAAGATACGGCCGACACGCATCGCGCTCGGCCGGGGTGGGACGGTTTCCGGGCGGGGCGCAGCGAACGCCCGCCGTGATGAAGGTCCCGTTCAAGTCCAACGCGTCGCCACGGTGCGTCGAATCGGGCTGCGTTGCCAGGCCTGCCTTGTGTAACGCTCGATACAGCCAGTCACCGGAGCGGTCGCCGGTGAACATGCGGCCCGTGCGGTTCGCGCCGTGCGCGGCGGGGGCCAGGCCGACGATGAGTAGCCACGCCGCAGGATCCCCGAAGCCGGGAACGGGGCGTCCCCAGTACTCCTCTTCACGGAAGGCAGCTCGCTTCGTCCGGGCGACCTCCTCCCTCCACGCCACCAGACGCGGACACCGCCGACACGCGACGACCTCGGCCTCGACGCGCGCGAGCGCACTACGGGCCGAGCTCACGGGAGTCGCGGGCTGCGGCCGATCGCTGACGCCGTGGGAGCCGCTACGGTTCGTCTTCCTGCGCTTCGGGGGGAGTGAGGTCAATGTGCCCCCCCTCCTTGGCGGTCGACAGCACTATGGAGGTGTTCGTCCCCTCGATGCCGGGCAAGCTCAGGAGGCGCTTGATCTCCCGATTCATTTCGCTCTCGTCTCGAAAGCGGCCGATAACGAGAACATCGAACTCGCCCGTGATCTCGTACACGTGGGAAAGGTGCCGATCGTTGGAGAGGGCTTCTACGATCGTGGGGAGCGCCTCGCCCCGGGCCTTGATCTTCGTGATCGCCACGAGCCCATAGCCCAGCTTCTTGTAGTCCAGCGTCGGCACGAACCCGGTGATGACGCCGCGCTCGAGCAGCGCATCCAGCCGCTTGCCCACCGTGCTCGGCGAGACCGACAGGCGTCTGGCCAGCGAACGGATCGAGAGGCGGGCATCGTCGCGCAGCACTTCGATGAGCTTACGGTCGAGATCTCGATACGTCACGATGCCGACTCCTTGATTTGCAGCTCCGGATCCGCGGCGGGCGGCGCCTCCTGCGAGCGGCGCTCTTCGTACAAGCGGCGGTCCCAACGGCGTTGGGCGCCGAGTGGATACCGCCAGTAGCGCCACGGGATCGCCAACATGTGCCGAGCCGCGAACGGCACGATCGCCTCCGGTATGTCGTCCAAGATGCCGCGCCCGCGGCGCACGCGCAGCATGTCGAGGGTCGGCAGGTAGTCGTCCGGATCATCGCGTCGGCCGCGCTTGAAGAGTCCGCTCAGCAGGTGCCAGGCGGAGCGGACCGGGACGTCCTCGGTTTCCGGGAGGAACGACACCGTTCGGATGAACGGCGTGTGGAAGATCAGGCTCGCATCGACTTCCACCAGCCAGATACCGGGGCGAGCCTCCGCCACATGCTGCGCCGCCGTGGCCCGTTGGCGCTCCAGTCTGTCGCTGGCACCGAGCCGCTCGTACGGTATCCACAGCTCTCGATAGTGAGCATCCAGCACGACCCATTCGAGGCGGCCGGCCGTCGGTCCGTCGGCGCGGATCCACACTTCGATCCGCTCCCAATCCTTCTCCCAGAACTTGTTGAGCTCGGCGGGCGACAGGATCAGGTAACGCCACACCCAATAGGTCCGCCCCTCCAGCCAGTACGGCTCGTCCCCCGGCCGCTCGTACGCGCGACCCGGACCATCCCGCGAGTACAGCATCAGCACGGGTGGCACGGGACGCGGGACAAAGAACCAGTCGGCGGCGATGAACAACGCCAGCAGCACCAGCATCGCCCACAGGAAGGGTCCCCACCCGGGCGCGTTCGGCGGCCCGAGCGCCGTCACGAAGAACCGGCCGATCAACAGGGGGAGGGCCCCGACGAACGCCGTCGCCACGTCCCGGTACACCGCCCACAGGAGGAGCGCCACCGCGGGGCACACCACCGGGATCCACAGACGAAGCGCCTCATCCAGAAGGTCCACGGTGCTCAGGAGCGGGATGATGACCGCGGTCGCCAGGATCGCGGTGAGAGTGGCGAACGGGAGCTTGTAGGCCGCGTGGAAGAGGCTCGAGAACCCGGCGATCAACCGCGGATCGATGATCTCGTCGGCCAGCCGCTGGTCTCCCTTCGCGACCGACACTCGCCCCGGTCCCGCGGGATGGAACTCGAGGCAGTACTCGTCGAGTGCCGCGAGTATGCTGTCTCCCAGCGCCCGCCGGAACCTGAGGCGGTAGCGACCCAGCCGGCGGAAGGCACGGAACGGAAGGAGCAACGGGCCGATGAGAAACAGGAGGAGGTAGGAGCGCAGGCGCGGGATCTCCAGATCCGGACGGTCCAGCCCGATGCGGAACAGGCTCGGATCCACGAGCCCGTCTCGGACGTGTGATTCGCGCACGCGGCCTTCGAGCGCGAGGACGCTCGACCAGTAGTCCACGAACTGGAACGGTCCGCGCAGCAGCCCGCTGCGAATCAGCCAGTCGACGAGCGGGCCGCCGCGCCCGCCGCCATCTCGAGTCCGATCTTCTCGCGTCTCGCGCGCTCGCGTCATCGGATCAACGGCGGGCTCCGTGAAACACCCGATACACCCATCGCTCGAGCCGTTGCCCGAATCGCACCCAGAACGGGAAGGAGCTCGGACGGAGCGTCGGCACTTTCGCGGATCGGACGCCTGCGAGATTGGCGGATGCGATATCGGTGAAGTACTGATCGCCCACCATCAAAACCGCGTCGGGGGCATCCTCGAGCCCGATCACCCGAGCCGCTTCTCGCACGAGAGTCGCGCTCGGCTTTCGCAGTTGCCGCGCGCCGCCTCCCACCGCTGCGAGTCGACTGCGCCCCGCTCCTTCGAGCCTTTCCTCACCCGCCTGCAGGATCCGGAAGGCGGGCCCCTCGGCCGTCTCGAAGCCGAGCAGGACCGGCATGTCGGGAAAGATGCCGCCCAACTCTCGAAACCGATGGACCGGACAGTTCGACACGATCGCGTGTCGGAGGTCGGTGCGGCCGCGAAGGGCTTCGAACGACGTGCGGATCTCCGAATCCAGTTCCGACCCATGGTGAGCCGTCAGGGTGCCATCCACGTCCCATATGAGCGCACGGATTCCGTGCCGCTCGAGGAAGTCGTCGTCGAGCGCGGCGACCCCGTCGAGCTCGAACGTGGGCACGATCTTGCCGAGCAGACGAAACAGGTCGGACAGGATCGTTCTCGCCGTGTGCACCCAACCGCTGGACTTACCCATATGGGAAAGGTGACGCGGTCTTCAGGTGTGTCGCCAGGGTCGCGCGGACGCGTCCGTCCCACCAGCTCCAGGCGAGTTGTGCGCCACAGGACGTTTGGTCACTCCGAGCCGGGTGCCGGCGGGGAAGTGTTCCGAGTCAGGCATCCGGCGCGAGGCATCCTGGGTGATGCCCCCGGCGCGAGGCATACTGGGTGATGCCCCCGGCAGGTTAAGAGCCGGCGCGCCGCCCGGTTCAGAGCGCCGCCCGGTTCAGAGCGCCGCCCGGCGCGTTCACAGCCGGTTGATAGCGTCCTGCAACTTGTTTCAGGGAAGCGTCTTGTGGACGTGAGTTTGACCTGAGAGAGGGGGACGCGATGGGCTACGCGGCACGGGCCGAGACAGAGCTCACCGAGACAGAACCCGCCGACGAGACGCAGGCTGGTGTCGATCGAGATGTGGCTGAGCCGGTCGATCCGGACGTGGTCGAGGATCTGGGCGACGAGATCGCCACCCTGGCCGCGCACATCCACGCCGCCACGCACCGTTTCCTCGTGCTGATCGCCCGGTTCGACCGGTTGCACGGCTGGGAGCCGGCGGGTCACCAGAGTTGCGCCCACTGGCTCTCCTTCCGCACGGGCCTCGATCTGGGCACCGCACGCGAGCACGTACGGGTCGCCCGTGCGCTCGAGGGACTGCCCCGTACGGGCGAGGCGATGGCTCGCGGCGCGCTCTCCCTCTCGCAGGTCCGGGCCCTGTCCCGGGTGGCAGAGGCGGATACGGAGGCCGATCTCTTGGAGCTGGCCGAGGGGTGCACGGCCGCGCAGCTGGAGCGGGTGGTGCGCGCGTGGAAGAAGGGCAGCCGCGCGGACGAGGCGGCGTGGGAGCAACAGCGTCACCTCTCGCGGGCCTTCTCGGTGTTCCCCGACGACGACGGCATGTACGTGGTGCAGGGCCGATTGGATCCCGAGGTCGGGGCGCTTCTCATGCGGGCCGTGGAGGCGGCGAGCGACGCGCTCTACCGTGAGCTGCGGAAGGTCGCCGAAGGGACGGGTGAGGGGGCGAGTGAGGCGGCGAGTGAGGCGGCGGCGGACCCGGTGTTGCGAGAGCTCGGACTCGATACCGCTCGCGAGGCGGCCCGGCGGCGGGCTGACGCGATCGGCCTTTTGGCCGAGCGGGCGCTCGTGGCGGGGTTCGGCGCACCCGGCCGGGCGGCGGTGGAGGCACCCGGGTGCACCTGCCGGCGCCCGGATACCGACGCGCCGATCTCGGGCACCCGGGCCGAGCGGCACCAAGTCGTGCTGCACGTAGACTCCGACACGTTGGCCGAGGAGGGCGAGCCCGGTCGCTCGGAGCTCGAGGATGGCACCCGCGTTTCCGCGGAAACGTCCCGCCGGCTTTCGTGCGACGCGAGCCTCGTGCGGCTCGCGCGGTCACGAGGGGCCTCGGGTAACGGGCGCCGAGCTCCCATCCTGACCGTCGGTCGTCGGACCCGAACGATTTCGCCCGCGCTACGACGGGCCCTCGACGTTCGGGACCGGGGGTGTCGCTTCCCGGGCTGCGGGCTCCGCTTCACCGAGGCACACCAAGTCGTGCATTGGGCCGATGGAGGCGAGACGAGCCTGGAGAACACGCTGCTCCTGTGTCGCTACCACCACCCGACGCGTGGACGGCCTCCGCACGCTGGAAACGCGAGGCCGATATCCCCGACCACGTGTTTTTCCGCGCCACCGAGGCCGCCATGTGAGGCCGGGGGGTCTGTGAGCCCGAGGCAGCCGCAAGCCCCGGGTCGCTTGCGACCGGGGGTCAAGTCCCGGTGAAAGGCCTGCCTATGACTCTTGGCCCAGCTCGGGCGCCACTAGCTCCGACCGCGGGCGTCGTAGGGTCAGATACCCGAGCCATTCGCCCCACGACCAGGCGAGCACCAGGGCGACGAGATACGGAGACGAGCGGACGAGGCGGGCCGCGTTCCGCCGGCTCGCCAGCGAGCGTCCGATCATGCGGCTCAAGAGCAGTACCGGAAGAAGCGGAGCCAGGAGCCCGAAGTAGGCTCGGCGCCAGCCGGGCATGAAGCCGAGACGTGTGCACCCGAACAGACGACCGAATGCGTAGCGCTCGTACAGGGCGTCACGAAAGCGCACGTGTCGCCGCATCCCGACCACCGCGGAAGGCTCCAGCCACAGCTTTCCGAAACGGGCCTTGAGCGCCTCGTTGATGGCGGTCTCGTGGAAGATCACCTCCCAGAGGCCGGCGATCTCATCGAGCCTGTCGCGCCGGTAGGCTACGTTGCACACCGTCAGACTGGGCGAGGAGCCGGCCACCAGCGGCGGCATGTAACGGAAGTAATCCACAAGGTAGAACGCCCAGTCGGCCGCGGTACCGCCGGGGAGAGCTTCGACCGCTCCCCCGACCGCGGCCCGTTCGGGTCGCTGCGCCCCCACCATCTGGTGGACCCAGTCCGCGTGGGGGACGCAGTGATCTTCGGTGAGGAGAATGAGGTCTCCCGTGGCCTCCCGCACAGCGCGTGCGGCGAGCTCGAGCGGTGTTCGCTGACCCGCGTTCGCGATGAACGGAATCTCCGGGCGCTCGGCGGCTATGGCAGCCACGTCGTCGAGCTGCGGGTCGTAGACCACCATCACCGCGAACGGCGGTCCGCCGGTCTGCGCGTCCAGAGCCGCCAGGCACCGTCGGAGGTGATACGCACCGCAAATGGCTACGACGGTGACGGTAACCGACGCGTCGTGTCGGGGGTGACGATCGCGGGCGGGTACATGCTCCGGGGCGTAGGTGGCGTCACGTAGCCCGGGGTCGGTCCCGCTGCCGGTCACTCTGGGGTGGAGGTCCTGAGCTGCACCAACCGTTCGGGCTCGATCTCCGCGCCGCCCCCGACTTCGGCATCGGTCGGCGCGGCTTCGTCCTCCGACCCGTCTCCGCCGGGGCGCGTCTGGGGTACCGGCAATCCATCGGGGCCGATCGCGATCGGGACCCGATCCCCGTTCGCGAGCGGTTTCGCCTTCCTCCAGGCCTTCGAGCCCGCGAACGCGCGGACGAGTTGGACCGGTTGGTGCACGATGCTCGACCACATGAAGACCTCGGTCGTACAGTAGCATTCCTTGTTGCTGATGCAGCCGCGGAGCGCCTTCGCCTCGGCAGACTTCCAGATCTCCCAGAACGACTGCCGCCGAAGGTTGCCCAGCGGCTCGTGGATCTCGCACACGCCCACGTCGCCGTTCGCGTACACGACCGCGCTCAATCGACCGGCCCGGCAGGGGACCACCTGATCCCTCTCCTTGATCGTCTTGACCTTGCCCCATTGGAGCAACGGCTCGACGATCGATCCGTACCGCCCCTCCTCGCGTGGCGCCCACAGCCGCTGGATGTACTCGTACAGCTCCTCGTATTTCTCGAGCGCCGGACCTTCCAACGACGGATCCTTCCGGTCACCCCGGATGATGGCGAGGTTGTGGTGGTCCATGTTCGGGCAGCGCTCGTACAGGTAGGTCGTCAGCTTCTTGATCTCGTCCATGTTGATGTCCGTCGCGGTCGAGATCGAATGGATGCGAAGCCGCGGGTCTTTCCTCTGGAGCTCGACGAGGGCGTCGTACGTCTCCATCGCCTTCTTGAAGGCGTTCTTGGCGACTCGGAACGTATCGTGGAACTCCGGCATCCCGTCGAGCGAGAGCTCGGCCACGAACAGGTCCAGATCCGGTTCCTCGAGCACCTCGGAGATCTTCTCGATCGTCCACTTGGTGAAGTAACCGTTGGTGGGTACGTAGATCTGCCGGACCCCGTTGTGCCGGATGAACTGGCGGCACACGTCGGCGAAGTCCTTCCGGATGAACGGCTCTCCACCCGACAGGTTGAGGTTCTCGACCCGACCGAGCGACTCCGACAGCTCCACGAGCTCCTCGAAGGTCAAATCGTCTTTCTGGTTGAGGCTGCGCCAGTAGAAGCAGTGGTCGCACTTCATGTTGCAGATCGAATTGATGAAGAGCACGAGAAACGGGGGACTGGGCAGCTCCTCGTAGTTCTTCTTCGTGACGCGGACGTGACGCGCGACTCGGGCGGCGAACTTCATCTAACTGACCTCCAGCCTTATCTAGTTCACACTCAAGCAGATCGAGCAACTACCGTGCCGCGTTCGTGACCCTTCCAGGCTGCGAGCGGCGCGGTCGTGTGGAGCGTGGATCCGCGTCTCCAGCGTAGCATGGACGCCACACGCCCCGGTTCGCGCGATTCAGTCCTCTACGACGTGCGTCTCGAAGTCGCTTCGATATCCCTCCCACCGCCGTGCGTCAAACCCGTCCGGGCCGAGGCATTCGACGGCCGCGTATGCCATTGCCAGCGCGTGGTGCGTGTTGTCGTGTGCGAAGAGCCCCTGGCGACCGAAGGACACCAGCTCGGGCAGCCCCGTGGCCCAGCGGTCGAGCGTCCTGAAGTGACGCTCGTACCCCGCGGCGTAGACCGGATAGACAAACGGGAGTCGGCGGACGTGGACGCTCACGATCTCCGGTACCTCGAGCCCGAGGGATCTCAGATGGCCGGCCACCAGATCGCTCAACTCCGCGTCCGTCATGCCCCACGCGTCGTCCTCAGGCGAGCAGGGAAGCTCCGCGCGCACGGTTGTTCGACCCGCCGGCTCACGAACGAGCGAGTAGTTCTTCGTTTCCGATAGCCGCGTGATCGGCACGTCCGCTCCCGGAAAGTAGTGCGCGTCGTACTCCGTAAAACGATCGGCGGCAAACGTCAGATAGATGAGCACCATCGCTCGGTAGGTCAGGCCGTTCGCCGCCTCCAAGACACCGGGATCGGGCGGTGGATCCATCAGCCGGGCCAGAACGGTGATCGGAAGCGTCGAGAACACGAAGTCCGCTACCACCGAGCGCGCCTGTCCCTTCGGCCCGGTAGATTCCACGGTCCAGCCGCTTCTCTGCCCCGTCTGCGTAAGTCGTGTCACCCGGTGTTCGAGATGTAGGCGCGCACCGTCAGCGACGGCAGCCCTCGCATATCCGAGGCTTATCGCCCCGAACCCCTCTCGTGGATAATGGAAATGGTTGAACCCGACGGGCCTCACGCCCGGGAGTTGTCCGAGCACCTTACGGATCAGCTTCCCAACCGAGTTCGCGGCCACGCGACGGCGTGCCTGCGTCGCTGAGAGCTCGTCGGGCGCGAGTCCCCACAGCTTCCGCGCGTAGGGGAAGTAGAAATCCCTGCAGATTGTCTCGCCCAACTGGGTCCGGAGCACGGTCGCGAAGTTCTCCGGTCCGTGCTCGGCGGGCGCGAACCGCTTCCGAAGCGTGTCGAGGAGCGCGTCGATCGCGAACCGGCGGTCGAGTCGGAGCAGGAGATCCAGGGGCTTGAGCGGGAAGTGAATCCAGCGGCCGCGCATCCGTATGCGACCGTGTCGTGGTCGCATCAGGAGTTCGGATCCGAGCAGTTCGCCGATGTCCGCAAGGATCTCCGGGTCGCACGCGGGGTGCAGTCGGTGGCTCCCGAAGTCGACGAACTGGCCCTGTAGCTTGAAGCTCGCCGCGTGGCCGCCAACGTGGGACTGTGCCTCGAAGAGGTCGACTTCTCCCTTCCCCAACGTCCGGAGCTTGAACGCGGCACCCACGCCTGCGGGCCCTCCGCCCAGGATCGCGATCTTCATCCCGTCGGACTGTGCGCTCACGCGTTCCCCGACGTCCTGGTCCGTCTCATCATCGAGAGCGGCGACCCAACGACCTCCCCGCCGCGCCGGCTCAACAGCACCCAGGTGCCGCCCGCGAGCAACCCCCCCACGATCAAAACGGTCTCCCACACGAGCGAAACCGCTACGCCGCTCGTCATCGGGACGCCGAAGGGGATGAGCGCCGCCCCCAACGTGGCGTCGCGCACCCCCAGCCCGCCGAGACTCACCGGCAGCAGCCCGGCGACCTTGGCAACGGGCCATGCGAAGAACCAGACCGCGAGTGGCACCTCGACCCCTAGGCTTCGGCCAAGCCACGCGTTGAGGAGGATGAACGTCGTCTGAATCGCGAGCGAGAGCCCAATTACGCTCAGGGCGATGCCGGGCGCGCGCGCGAGCCGTCTTAGCGCCACGAGGGTGCGACCGACCTGTCTACGGATCTTCCTCGGCCAAGCGTCTAGCGGACGTCTCAACGCGAGCGGAACGAACAGAGCAGCGCCGATGAACCCGACGACCGCCAGGGCGCCGATGACTTTGGGGCCCCATCCAGGGAGCGCTGCGCGCGCCAGCACTGCGCCCACCGTCGCGATACCAGCGAGAGCCAGTACGTCGCACAGTCGATCTCCAACACTCCCGATCGTCACCGCTTCGGGCCGCCCGGTCGCACGCCCCGCCAGCACGGCCCTGAGGACGTCCCCCCCGACGATGCTCGGGAGGCAGAGGTTCGCGAACAGGCCGGCGGAGTAACAGCGCGCTCCATCGCGGACCGAGAGCGGGGCTCGTCCCGCTCTCAGGATCCGCCGCCATTTCATGATGCCGATCGCGTGGCCGGTCAAGAATCCGACGACGACGCCCAGCCAAACGAGGAGCGACAGACGCCGAAACGCGCCCCACAGCTCGTTCAAAGGCAGCAGGAGGAGGAGCACCGTGAGGACACTCACGGTGACCAGAACCCTGAGGGCCGTCTTCACGGGCCTAACGGTTCATGGCGATGCGGGCATTCTGGTCGGCAAGGAGGCCCACCGCCCACACGATCAAGGCGCCGAGGAACGCAAGGACGGCGGTCTCGGAAAGATTGTTTCGCGTGAGATCGTACGCGAACTTCCCCAGCCCGACCAGCGCGAGCAGCCCACCCAGCGGGATGAACACCTTGAGCGGATTGAAGAATACGATCGTTCGCAGGATGAGCAGCGTGAAGTCGAACGCGTGCCGGGGTCGGATCTTCGACTCGCCGCGTCGAGGCAGATAGTCGATCGACACGTACTCCACTTCGTGGTCGTTGCACACTGCCGCGAGGGTAATCGTCGTCGTGAACGAGAACCCTGAGGGCAGCAGGTGGTGGTACCGCTCGATAAGGTCCTTTCGAATCAACCGCATCCCGGAGTTCAGATCTGGAATCGGAGCGCCCGAGAGGTACCCCGCGAGTCGTCGCAGGAACCACTTGGCCGGCCGTCGGGAAAGGGGGATGGACACGCGCTCTCCGGTCCTGGCCGCGACGACCATGTCGACCCCGGTGGCACTCGCGAGGAGCGCAGGGATCGTCTCGGCGGGGTACGTGCCATCCGCGTCCGTGATGAGAATCCAGTCGAACGCCGCGGCATCGACGCCCGACTTGAGCGCGGCGCCGTATCCTCGATTGCGGCGGTGGCGGATCACTTTCGCGCCGGTCGATTCCGCGACGTCACCGGTTCCATCCCGCGACCCGTCATCGACCACCAAGATCTCGAACGGGCGTCCCGATCGCTCGAGCTGATCGCGAAGCGTGACGACCTCGTCTGCGATGTGCGCGGCTTCGTCGTACGCCGGGACCACCACAGAGACACCCGAAGCCTCCATGCCCACCTCACCCATTGTCGGTTTCACGCTTTCTCGTCTCAGCCCGTCGAGGCCTGGCTAACGAACCGCCTACCGTGGCTGCCGTAAGCGCGACGACCAGATACGTCAGGGCATGCTCGAAGAAGTGCACCCATACGAGCGCCGTGACGCCCCCGGTCTGTCCTCTGGAACCGGCTCCAGTCAGGATGGCTCCCATCACCAGCGCAAAGCCGATCGCAAGGCCGGCCGCGGCCTGCCATCGCACCGCTCGATCGGCGATGAGGGCTCGAACGCCATTCAGCAGATTCGAACCCCGCGCCTGTCGAATCCAGAGGGCGACCACCGTACCCAAGGGTAACGTGACGGCGCCATGCGTAGCGAACTCCCGCGCCTGGTGCCCGATGAACACGGGGTCGATTACAGAACGCGGGGACGGAATAAACAGGAGGGTCGCGGCGAGAAAACAGGCGTAGACGGGAACAACGGGACGCAACGCGCCGCGGAGGGAGAGGTCCGTCGAGCGTCCGGAAGCGACGACCGCGAACGGCAGCGCGAGGAGCAACAGGGCAAGCCGTGACACAACGTGGTACTGCCAGTGCTGTCCCCACGCTTCGGGACTGCCCACACGCAAGGGAGCCTGGGCCAGGTTCGACGTGAGAACCGGCCAGCCGGCGGTCAGGACCGTACCGGCCGTGATGGCCACGACGGTCACCGCCAGCCCCCCGGAGGATATCGCCAGGGCTCCCTGCCGACGCAGCCCATTCTCTCGCGACACGGTCCAAGCCGCGACCCCGATCCCGGCACCGAGGAGGATGTCCAGCGGCAGCTCTCGCAATGCGTGCTCGAAGTAGAACACCGTCTCCAACAGGGTTCGTGCGCCGCTCTCATGAGCGACCTGCAACCAGGGCCATGCCGTCCCGTACTCCGCGCCGATCGCTACGTACGCGGTCAGCAGGCTTCCCATGCCTACGGTGAGTAGGAGGTGCGGCGCGTATGTCCAGCGCCCCTTCTGCGCCACCACCGGAAGCGGGCCGGATCTTGCGCCGCTCATGCCGCGTCCCGGGCGTCAGCAAGACAGGCGACCACGACGAGGGCACCTCCTCGAACGCTGCCTGGAAACTCACGTTCGATCTGACAGTCTCTGGAGAGTCTCGCGACGAACCCCGGATAGACGGCTTCGACGTAGCTCGGGAACGAGTAGACCACCCACGTGTCCCCCTGCTCCACCGTGGAGTCGAAGTCCTCGATCCGGATGATCTCGGCCCAATCTCGACCGAAATACCGGGCGATCGGAAACGCGGCGAGCCCGACCGTCAGGATGGTTCCTTCGGTCGCTCGAGTGTCCAGGTACGCTACCGCCGACTCGAAGTCCTGCTTCGGCAAGGCATAGATGGTCCGGAGCTGCGCGCCCACACCCAGCGCCAGGAGCACCATGACCACCATCGCCATCCGGCGAGGAGACGTCCCGATTCCGCGCGCTAGCTTCTTCCCCATGCGACCATCCGTCAGACGCCTGATGCCCGCGACCAGCCCGATGAGGGCGAACCCCGTCAGAAAAAGGAAGAAACGCGGGTAGACGGGACGGCCCAGCACCATCGCGAACGCGGCGACCGTGAGGGCTGGAGCGACGAACAACCCGAGCGCGAACCAACCTGACGGTCGACGGGCGATGCTCCCCAGGCCGAGGCAGCCGACCCACGCAGCCAGAGCGAGAACCGGGAGCGCGACCAGAAGCGCGGCGCCTCCGCCTGTAAGCGAGCGGAGCGTCTCGACAATCATCCAGACCGGCGTCGCGACGTCGGTGGACCCCGCTTCCGCTTGCGTGGGGTGCAAGAAGAAAGCGCTGATATCGGATACGAGCGGAGCGTACGCCACGGCAGTCAGGATTGCGGCGGCCCCCATGCCGATGGCGCCGAGGCGGAACCGCTCCGCGCGCTCGCCCGCGCGGGCCCAGACCCACACCAGCCCCACGGCGGCGTGTCCAATCACGATGGGGATCATCGTCAGGTGCGTATAGGCTCCGAGCGCACACACGACTCCGTACGACACAGCGAGCGCCACCCGACGCTCTCTCGCCACGCGAAGCAGCAACCATGTGGCCGCCAGCACCCAGAACAGGAGGCCGCTGTAGCCACGAGCGTTCTGCGAGTACGACACGTGATGCCAGAACACGGCGAGCAGGAGAGCGGCGGAAGCGGCAGGTCCGCGGGGGCCCAGAACCTCTCGGGCGAGCAGGAACAGCAGCGGAACGGACAGGACGCCGAAGATCATCGCGGGCAGTCGGAGGCTCCAGGCGGACTCACCGAAGGCACTGACCGATAGATGCGCGAGGACGGAATAGAGCTTGTGGTCGTTGTTCCACGGGAAGGTCGTCAGAATCTGACCGAGGGGCGCTCTCACGGCCTCGACCAGCGTCACGTATTCGTCGTACCACAGACCGGCTCCAAGCCCGGGGAGCCGAAGAAGCAGCGCCAGCAGCGTGAGCGACGCCGCAGTCGGCCAGACCGAGAGCTCGGACTCGACGGGCTCGCGGGTCATCAGGAAGAAACACGCTCCCTTCGATCCAGCGGGAGCCAGATGATAGCGACGACGATCGCTGCGGCCACCATCAGGGGAAGCGGCGACACGCCGTCAGCCGCGAATTCCAAGTACGCGGAGCCCGTCCGCTCGAGCGTGCGCAGGGCTGGCAGCGAGAATCCGCCCACGAGCGTGCGAAGCACCGGGTCGAGCACACCGAGCTCTACATCGCGATACATGGAGAGACACCACATCAAGGCCACCGAGGCCGAGCCGATGACCACTTGAAGCCGAAGCGGCATTCGGGATAGCGTCGCGGCCGATGCCACGAACAGAAACGGAACGGTCGGTGCCAAGTACCGAACGCCCGTGTTGTACTGAAGCCAGCTGTAGTTGCTGCCTGCAAAGAACACCCACAGAGACAGCGGAATCAGGATCAGGAACCAGGCCTCGAGACGGGGAACGCGGCCTCCGCGGTCCCCGCGGAGAAAGGGGGCCGCAAACGCGAGCAGAAGTAGCGGACAGAAAGCGAACAGCCCGAAACGGTAGTCGAACCCGAGCGCAGCGAAGAGCGCCGGCTGAGGGAAGCCGTAGCCCTGGTAGCCCAGCTCGATCCACCTGACGGGTGGCATCCAGTGCTGGCCCGGCAGGAACGGGTTCCCGAAGCTCCGCCATTGATAGAACCACAAGAGCGACAGCCCCGGCAGGGCGCCCGCCGTATACCAGAGTCCTCTCCGGATCAACGACATCGGCCGCATCCGGTTCTCGGGGTGTCGGGCCAGCCCATAGGCGAAGAGTCCCAGGACCAACACGGCGCCGCTGTAATCGAATAGTAGCGTCAGGCCGCCCGCGAGCCCGAGAACGAGGAACGACGTGCGTTCGCTCCAGCGCAGCTGCTCGCCGGGATCCCACACGCCGACAAATGCCGCGAAGGCAATCAGACCCAGGACCATGTTGTGATTGAGGAAGCCGGCTCGATAGAAGAGGGGCGTTCCGAACGCGTACAGGAGCGCCAGCCACACCGCCCGGGCTTCCAGCCCGGGAATTCGACGCAGTAGCAGAAAGAGGAGGACCACGCCCGCCGCGCACACGGGGGCCATGAAGAAGAAATGCGTGACGAAGGCCGCGAGCCCCAGCTTGACGTCGAGGCCGCGACGCCAGGTCTCCGCGAAGAAGCGGCGGTCGTTCGGCCACGGCGTGTCATAGACGGGAGGCTCGACCTGCCCGGATGCGTCCCGGCGCGCGCGGACAGCGTCTACGATAGGGTCGATGACGGGCCGGCTCAGGGCATAAGGAATCGCCGCGAACAGCGAGATCCCGGGGTTGTTCCCGATGTGCCACCCGTATCCTTCCTTTTCGAATAGGTCGGGGTGCAGCCCGTGGTACTCATCGAGGCGGAACGTCAGGTCGTCTCCGAGCGCGACGGCGGGATAGTGCTCGCGGATGACGTCCGTCGCGAAGTGCATGCCGTACACGATCCAGCAGGTGAGAAACAGACGCACGGAGGTTCGACTTCGCCAAGTGTCCTTGCGTCCCACAATCGATCCGTTCGCCACCTTCATCGAACGTCTTCCCGCAAGCGCAGTAACGCGGCACCGTACTCCGTCCGTTCAGACAAGTCCCACCGTTCGGCCGGATCCGTGGAGAGCTCGAACAGCTCCTCGGTACCGTCACCGTTCAGGATATAGTGCAGCGGACCCCGGATGGCGGATCGCATGTCGCCGCGCGACACCGGGAACCAGTCTGGAAGCCCCGGGCTGTAGGAGACATCCGAACGCACCGCCTCGCTCTCCGACTCCATCAGCGAACCGCCGGGGAACGGCCCCGCCGATTCGAACCCGACCAGATCCAGCACGGTGGCCGGCAACCGAGTCAGGGACACCGGTTCGACGCGCACTCTCCCTCCGTCGACGCGAGGCGGGTATCGGATCAACAGCGGCACGTGAATGCCCTCGATATAGAGGCTGTTGCCGTGATCGTAAACGCCGTGCTCACCGAATTCCTCGCCATGGTCGGAGGTAATGATCACGATCGTCTCGTCGAGGCGCCCGAGGTGCTCCAGCTCACCCACGAGCTCGGCCAGTTTCTGATCCAGATAGGCGATCGCCCCCTCGTACGCTTCTCGTTCTTGCCGAATGATCGAATCGGCCGGGAGCGGATTGAACGGGTCGTCGTTCCAGCGGTGGAGGGGGCTCATCCGACCGCGTGAGGCTCCCGTGGCCAGGCGAGACCGAAACGGCTCCGGGGGTTGATACGGGTCGTGCGCATCGTAGTAGTTGAGGAAGGCCATGAAGGGCCGGTTCTCGGGCTGTCCACGCAGCCAGTCGAGAAAGGCTCGGTTCACTTCATCCCCGCTCTTCCTCATGAAGTTCTCGTCCCGGCCCACCAGCGTCTTGAACCAGCGATGGTCGACGACGGTGTTGAGTAGTGAGGATTCCGTGATCGCCTGGCGAAACGAAACGGGGTTGTCTTCGTACCGGATGAACCCGCGGCCGAGGCCGGATTCCCACCCGCAGTAGCCCAGGTTCGCGACGAATCCGGCGGTTGCATACCCGTTCTCCCGAAGATATTCCGCGAGCGTCGGATACTCGGCGTCCAGGGTTCGACGCCAGTCTGCCGAGAGTTCGTGGGTCGACCGCCCCGTGAACATCGAGGCGTGCGACGGAAGCGTCCACGGAGCCGGCGAGATAGCGCGCTCGAAACGGAGAGCCTCCCGAGCCAGAGTCTCCAGAAAGGGCGTGGTCGGTCGTTCGTGACCGTAGACGCTCAAGCTGCTCGCTCGAACGGTATCCAGGATCACGAGAAGGACGTTGGGTGCTCCAGCCGGCGCCGGGCCGAGCGCGGCCAACGAACGGCGCTCAAGCGTGCGGGGGCCGAGAGTCCACGTCGCTGCGAGTACGACCACGCAGGAGATCGCCGCGGCGCCGGCGCGCTTCACCAGACGGTCCCGACCCACAAGGTGCGGGGACAACCAGCGGGCAAGCTGAAGCGACGCGCCAGCGGCAAGCACGATTCTCGCCAACGGATGGAGCTGAGGGACGAGCTGAAGCCCCGCGACCGTGGCCAGCAGGAGGTAGATACCCAGCGTCACATCGAGCCTCGCAGACCATCGGCGGGCGCCGAGGAAAGCCAGGAGCAGAAGCCCTGCGATGACAAACACCGCGCCCTCGACCGCGGGTCGCATCCACGCGGCGTGTCGACCGAGGAAGACCATGCGATCCCCCAGCTGGCTCAAGGCGAAGAGGAGACCGACCTCCGCGAACCCGGTGAGCGTACCCAGAAACACGCCGAGAAGGAGTACGAAGCTCGCACTGACTCGGGCGGGGGGGTCCGTCCGGGCAGGTCCGGGGTCCGCGTTCTTCATCGCCGGCGATGATACCGACATGGGGACGGAGTGCGGACGGGTCGAAGTACCATCAGTGCAGCGGGCTCACGCCGGAGCGTGGCTCCTGAGGCCAGGGCGACGGCAGGCGCGAGCCTGAGAACCAGGATCCTGTTCGAACCACCCAACCCACCTCCTCGACCCGCGACATGGAAGAGTAACATAGAAAAGGCCGCCGGCAATCACCCCGCGGCCGTGGCGCACGCCCTGGGACCCCTCAGGCCGTGCCGCATAGAGCAGGATTTGGGAATCCCGCTTCCAGGCGGTTCGATCTACGACCGACCGACCAACCTGGAGAATGCGCGCGAGACGAACTGGGCGCTCGCGCGTGCCATCCCGACGGTCTTACGCCAGAAGAGCATCATGACGCCCGCGATCGCCGCTATCGCGGAAGCGAGCGGCATGAGTGTCTCGGGACCAATGTACATAGCCTGTCCTGCCGCAAGGGTCCTGAATGAGCCCAGGGTCGCTGTTGCAAGATGGGGGCCTTCGGACCCGAAGCGAAGCGTTGAAGCGCGCACCGCGCCAAAGGCCTTTCCATGACCCTCGGACTGACGAAGCCTCTCGGGCTGAGGCCCTTCCACTCTTCGCCACGCCGAATACCGGGAAACCACACCCCCGGCGGACTGTGGCGCGGGTGCCACACCTCCGTTTCACGCGAGTGCTTCGAACCTTACACGCGGGCGCTCGGGGCCGCCGTGAGGGCCACAGGCGTCGTCAGAACGCACGATCAGCTACCCGGACGGCGTTGGCCATCAGCGTGAACGTGATGTTCTTGGCCGGTAGAAAGGGGAAGGTGCTACCGTCCACGATGTACAGGTTCTCGAAGTCGTGGCTCCGGCACAGAGGCGATACGGTCCGCGGCTTCGGTGTCTTCGACATGGGCAGCGTGCCCGCGTAGTGCACGCTCGCTCCCATGGGTCGCGTGTGCACCGCCCCCGGTGCGACAACACACCCCAGGCGCCTGAGCACTCGACGCAAGCGCTTGACCGCGCTCTTCAGACGCTGGCTCTCCGTGGGCTCGGGCTCGTACCGAATATCGAGCACCGGATCGGATCCTTGGCCCGCAATCGAAAGACCGACGCGACAGTCCGGGCGTCGGTGGTCGTGGAAGTTGAGATTCACGAGCCCCAGCGCGGCCCTCACGTTCCGGAATACGAAGGTGGCCGTCCGCAGATCGACCGGCATGCTCTGCAGTATGGGGTGGGCACCCGCCGTCGTGAGCGTGGTGATCTGTCCATGTACATACTCTCGCGGCCGGCCCATCTCCAGCCCCAGCAGCAGCTGATGATACTGGTACGATCGAGGCTCGTAGGGCACACCGATTCTACCGACGTGGACGAACGGAACGAGAACCTGGCGATTGTCCATCAGCCCATCCAGCTCCAGACGTATGCCGTCCTGTTGCCACACGGATTCCAGGTAGATCCTGGCGCTGGACAGCGTGCCCGCCGCGAGCGCGAGGGTTTCGACCGGCAGCGGCACGGCCGCCCCCCCTTCCGGCGGTCTCACGATGAGCGCACGCACGCGACGAGCCTCATCAAACTCGAACGCCTGTACGTACCGATTCGGCAGATACTCGAAACCGTCGTAGCGTTCGCACTCCCGCAACGTGAAGCTGGGCGTGTACAGCGCGCCGGCTGGGCAGCCCCACATGCAACGTCCCAGGTAGTCACACGCGTCGCGGTCGCCGAGGGGGCGACTCAAGGTCGCGACCCGCGCTCGACCCAGATAACAACCGTAACGGGTGGTCAGGGTGTCCCGGTTCGCTTCGTAGCGATCCAGGAGCAGGCGCGAATGGTCATCCAACTCGAGCGGTTCCATCATGTTCTCGTGCACCGGCATGAAGCGCTCGATGTCGTCGACCGCCCCTGAAACCCCGATCCGCTCGGCCACCTCACCGTAGTACGGCGCCAGCTCCTCGTACGGGAGCGGAAAGTCGGTCAGATCGTCCTCGTTGAACGGAAAGACTCCCGCGGTCCAAGCCTGTGCCAACCCTCCCTCGGCGAACGAGGAGAGTGGCTCGAAGCCGCGGGTCCGCGTAGCGACACCCTCCGGGTAGCGAAACACGTACTGCTTTTGTGGGGGGAAACCGTAGTACTCGCCCTCCTCGCCCGGGAGCGTGAGCCCGCTCAGATCCGAGCCGAGGAAGTATTCGACGGGATCCGCCAGCTCGCGCTTCAAATCCGGGATTCGACGATCCGGCGCGATCGGAGCGGGGCCCGTGTATCCTGCGTCCACCAACTGCACCGCGTGGCCTTTTCGGAGCAGGGACAGAGCGAAGTGAGCACCGCTCGCACCCGAGCCCACGACCGTAATCCGCTTCATCGATCCACCCCTTCGGCGCACCTGGTACTCACGCGCCTGTGAGGCGTCTGAGGAGATGGAAGGGTGTGAGAACCAGAATCCCGATCAGGAGCGCTCCCACCAGGAGGATGCCCCTCGGGATCATTCGGAGGTAGAACTCGAGCGGGCTGGAGACGTCGGGGGCTTCGAACCCATCGCAGGTCGGTGGCGAGTTCTCGAGGATCGCCAGCAGGAACACCAGCTTTCGCCGCACGACCGAGCCGGGCGCGACGAACCGGCTGCAGGTATCGATCACACGCAGCGGAAGACCGCGCGCCGCGACCTCCAGGGTGCGGTCGAGACCGGACCTGGTCGCGAACCAATCGGGGCGTGCGGCGTGGCCCTGCACATACTGATCGATCACGTAGGAGCGCGGCGCGCTGCCGCTCAGATAGCGGCACATGCGCTCGCACTCGGTGCGCAGGTCGGCGATCGCCGCACGTTCCATCCGCCACCTCACCCGATTCGGTCCACCCGGTCGCGGGACCGGCGGACGGGCCGTCCTCCCTGCTACCTCACCATGCGGTTGTACACGGCACCCACGACGCGCCCGAGTCCGTATCCGAGGACGAAGCCGTAGACGAATCCCACGAAGCCGCCCAACACGGTCACCCGGTATCCCGGAAAGTAGTTACCGAGGAGATTCAGGTGCGCGCCCACGTTAGGCCCACCCTTCAGCACCAGGATGAGCGTGGCCAGTAGCAGACCGCCTCCGAGCAAGAGCCCGAGAGAAATCCCCCACGCGCGCTCGTTCAGGCGGCGTATCGCCGCCTCGATCTGTCTTTCTTCACCCTCGTCCACGTAATTCCTCCGTTCGACGGAGTGCGAATCGCCCGTCAAATATGATCTAGAAAGTCGCGCGTCTGTCGGAGCTCCTCACGGGTCCGGGCGATGAACACGGCGGCTGCCATGCCCAGGTTCCGCATGAACGCCGCGAACCATCCGAACACGAAGCATGTGACGAATCCCCAGAACAGCCCAATGAATGCCCCCCTCCAGCTGACTTCGTAGCCGTAGAAGTACTCGCCTATCAGCCGGATTCCCGTGTCGTCCCCATCGAGCACCGTCAGGGCGAAAACCGTCATTGCGAACACCAGTAACCCGCCGACCATTCCGCACGCGACCCCCATGGCGCGCTTGTGGAGGGGAAGGAACGCCAACAGGGTCTCTGGCGGCAGATTCTCGTCCAACAACTCCGCTTCGATCGGATCATTGACCATGCTTGTACCATACGCTGTCTTTGGGCCTGCTCGGGATCGGCGGCCACGTTTCCACGCCAATCTCGTCGAACGCCGCCACATCTGCCGGGGGCTGCGGCGCCCCGACGAAGAAGAAGGCCAGCCAGCCGCTGACCGCCGAGAGACCGTTCGCCACGTAGAACAGCCAGTGAAGGACCACCGAGCCCAGTGCGACGCGCCAGCCGCCCGCGCTCAACAAGACGCGGAAGAAGCCTGCATTCGCCACCACGATGCCGAGCACGCCACCGACCGTCACCAGCAACGGCCAGGGTTCGAGGAGCACCACCGCCACCAGGAGGCCGAGAACGGCGAGGAAGGCCAGGATCACGCACCAGCGGTGCACCGGCTCGACGTTCAGGGTGCTTCCGCCCGCGCTAGGTCCTTCGTGCAGGATCAGCCGCATCCACGGGACGCCACGGTGTTTGAGATCCGTCTTCAGCACGTTCCCCAACGTCCATCGCTTCAGGTGGCGGACCAGGATCGACGGTTCCAGGAGGATACGGTGCCCGCGCCGCCTCAAGCGACGACCGAGCTCGATGTCCTCGATCTGTGGTTGTGAGAAGTGCCACTCGTCGTACATCCCCACGCCCTCGAAGACCCGAGACCGGATCGCGCCACACCCGGCCCAGAATGTCTCGGCCTCGCCGGGATGCGCCGTGTGTACGTAATGGTGCAACAGGTTTCTGTACTTGGAGACGATCCCACTCGCGGTAGGACAATCATCATACGAACCGAAGACCGCGTCGATGTCGGGACGGTTCTCGAAGGTCTCCAAGATCTTGCGGAGCGTGTCCGGGTGCGCGTACACGTCGGCGTCGATGAACGCCAGGTACTCGCCTCGTGCGACCTCGGCGCCGCGGTTCCTGGCGTATGAGGGCCCGCGCGGCTTGCCCGGCAGGCGCACGACGACGTCGACGTACTCGCGGGCCACCTCGGCCGTGCGGTCATCTCCGTATCCCATCACGTCGCCATCCACCACCACGATCAACTCGAACTCTTCGCGAGGCATGTCGCTAGCCAGCAGGGCGCCGAGGGTCTCCGGCAGGATCCCGGCCGCGCGGTGTGCCGGCATGATGACCGAGAGGCGAGGCGAGGCCTCGTTCACGACACGGTCTCCGCTATCCACTGCGGCCTCTCGAGCGCGCGACTCCCGCGCGAAGACGTCGTGCGCTCCCCCGAAGCCACACGTGTCGGCGAAACGCCTTCGAGCCCCAACGTTCGATCAGGCTCGCATCCCGGTAGTAGTAGCTGTCGAGACGCGGCAGCCGGTGAGGTCGGACTCGCTCGGGCAGCCAGGTCAACTCGGTGGTGCACGCCCAATCATAACGGCGTTCAACCGCCCGCCGTGATTTCGGGTCGACTGCGCCGTGCGGGTAGGCGAAGCCCGCCGGACGCACACCGGCGTGTCGCTCGATGGCGTCGGCCGATCCCGCCACTTCATCCTCGAGCCGCTCGGGATCCAGCTCCGGCAATCTGGGGTGCCGGCGCGTATGAGAACCCAGCTCCACCCCCCGCTCGGCCAAGCTCCCGAGACTGTCCCAATCGAGAAGCGGAAGCGCCGGGATCGCGGGATCGGTCTTTCCGCCCCAGGTGTTCGTCCCGCCGACGTGGTCAGCGACGACAAACACGGTAACCGGGAGTTCGTGCGCCTGGAGGATGGGCCACGCGGTGGATCCGAAGTTTGCGAACCCATCATCGAACGTGATCGCGACGGCATCCTCGTCCGGATCCATTCTCAGCAGCTCTCCCACTCCCGTGACCCGAACGGCACCGGAGCCCAGCCATGCCGCATGCCGGCGAAACACGGACTCGGGGAGCGAGATCACCGAACCCGAATCATCGATCGAGTGGTAGGTCAGAATCGCGCGCACAGCGCATCCCCAGGAGCCCGTCCGGCTGCCATTCTCATGCGGGGGCCGGGAGCGCTCGCTGCTCGGCCACGACATCCTCCACTATCCGCTCGAGCGTGGTGGAGGGCTTGAACCCGATGGTTCGCTCGAGCTTCGCGCAATTCGGCACGCGCCGCTGCATATCCTCGAATCCGGTAGTGTACGCCTCATCATAGGGGATCCGCACGATCGGCGACCGGCTGTCCGCCGTGGTACGCACCAGCTCCGCGAGCTCGTTCATCGTGACCTCGCGGTCCGACCCGATGTTGAACACCTCGCCGACGGCCTTCGGCTCGTGTATCAGGGCCTCGATGGCGAGCACGGCGTCGTTCACGTGCGCGAAGCAGCGTGATTGCTTTCCCGTGCCATACACGGTGATCGGTTCGCCCGAGACGGCCTGGGCCGCAAAGGTCGGAAGGACCATCCCGTACCGTCCCGTCTGTCGGGGTCCGACCGTGTTGAACAACCTGACGATGAGGACCGGTACTCCCTTGTCCCGATAGTACGCGAGTCCGAGCCACTCATCGAGCGCTTTCGAGCAAGCATATGACCAGCGGGCGTGGTCGGTCGGCCCCAGCACCAGATCGTCCTCTTCGGAGAACGGCACTTTGCTGCTCTTTCCGTACACTTCCGAGGTGGAGGCCAACACGATCGGCTTCTGCTTCCGCGCTACGGCGTTCAACACGACCTCGGTCCCGTGGACGTTGGTCTCGATCGTGTGAACCGGTCGCTCCACGATCAGCCGCACGCCGACCGCCGCGGCCATGTGCACGGTGACATCGCACCGATCCACGAGCTCGGCCACCAGAGGCCCATCCGTCACCGACCCGATCCGGTAGTCGAACCTCTCGTGGTCGAGCATGGACTCGATGTTCGACATCGAGCCGGTCGACAGATCGTCCAGTACCAGGACGTGCGCCCCGCTGCTCAGGAGTCGCTCCGCGAGGTGGGAGCCTATGAATCCGGCCCCACCGGTGATGAAGACTTTCACGTCTTCTCCTTCTCAGTCATGCTCGTCCGTCGACTCTCGAGCCTCGTGGGGCCGCCGGTCTTCGAGTCCTCGTGGCGGTCGTAGCCAGCGATCAGACGCACCGCCGTGGTCCTCCTTGTGGGCCACTAAGCAGCGCTCGTGACGGCGCGGGCGATCTCCGATCGTCCGGATCTCTCCGCGGCCTGTCCGACGAGATCCAGGTAGCGAGGCACCACGGCGCTTTCCGACCAGCGCTCCCGGAATCCTCGCAGCGCGCGTCGTGCGAGCCCTTCGCGGTAGCTCGGTTCGTGCTGCAACCGCCGCATCGAAGCAACCAGCTCCTCACGGGTCCGGAAGAGCTCGCCCCCCCCGCACGCCTCTACGATCTCCGGGAACGGTCCTATGCGCCGCGCGATCACCGGTGTTCGCTGGCGAAACGCCTCGATCAGGATAATCCCGAACGTCTCGAAGCAAACCGATGGCACGACGAGGGCGATCGCGTGCCGATAATAGCGCTCGAGGGCCTTCGGGCTCGTCCTGCCCAGGAAGCGTACGCGGTCGCAGCCTGAGGCGAGCTTCCGCAGCTCCGCTTCGTGGGTGCCGTCTCCCGCGACCAGGAGGTCGGCATCGGCGTAACTCTCGAAGGCGGGGATCACGTCTTCCAGACCCTTGATCCGTTCCAGGCGACCGACGAACAAGAAGTACGGCCGGTCATGCGGAGCATCCTCGGGTCGAGCCGCGGGTGAGTCGTCGGGGACGTCCGGCAGGAAATAGGGCAGTACGTGCATGTCACGATCGAACCCGAACTCGGCGTGCTTCCGCCGGCTGAACTCGCTCTTTGCGATGAACACGTCCACCTCGGAGAGCTGCCGCTCCAGGTACCCCGTCTGTCGCCACAGTTGAGGGGGCCGCTTGTAGCTGAGCACGCATCGCACGCAGGCACGCCCCGTGCACGGTTCGCGATTGAACTTCCACAAGACGTGCGAAGGACACACGAGCCAGTGCTCGTGCGCCTCGAAGACCTTGATGCCCTCGCCCGCGGAAAGCACACCCGGCCCACCCACTAGCGACACGTTGTTGAAGTGCACCACGTGGAACGAGCCGTCGGTCAGGACCTGCCGGATGCGGCTTCCGCTCGCCACCGGTCGCCCGAGTTGCTGGGTCAGTATGGGAGAGATCGGTCCGAGGCCACTCTTGAGTGACACCACCTCGAGCCCGTCGGGCTGGCCAGTCGATGGCTCCGGCTCCGGACCCCGATGAAGGAGATTGTAGGCATCCACATCGTGGATGACCGTAACCCGGCACTCGCGCCGGACCAGGGCCTTCGCCAGGCGCTCGATGGCGATCGCATCTCCTCCGAAGCTGTACGGGGGATAGAACGTGGTGATCATCGCGACGCGAAGCGGGCCATCCTGCGGGCGCCCCGATGGTGCGCCGCCCGCCGGGCTCGTCCCGGTCATGCCGCGGCCTCGTGGATCGCGTCCAACGCCGCGCTCGCACCGCGCTCCCAGCTCAGTTCGCTGACCTTGTGCAGGGCACGACGGCCCATCTTCTGCCGCAGGGGCTCATCCTTAGCGAGCAGACGAAGCGCCCCGATCAGGGTCCGGTCATCGCCGGGTGGCACGAAGATACCCCCGCCTTTCAGGAGCTCTGGCAGGGGGCTTTCGGTCGTGGCTACGACCGGAGTTCCGCACGCGGCGGCCTCGACCGCGGGCAGCCCGAAGCCTTCCGCTTCCGAGGGAAGTACGAGTGCGAGAGCACCCGAGTGCAGGTGCCGCAGCTCTTCATCCGGCACGAAGCCGGTCCACAGGGTCCTGTCTGCGGTTCCACCCACCGCGACGGCGGTTTGGATTCGCTCCACGTCTTTGAGGAACGCGTCGGCGGTCGGATCGCCGACCAGTAGCAGGTAGGGCGCCGAATCCCCGTCTTCGCGCACGACGTGTGAGTGTGCCTCGACGAGCGAGATCACCCGTTTGTGCGGGTTGAATCCTCCGACGTACACGAACCACCTGGCCCCTCGTGGGAGCCCCAGCCGGGCTGTCGCTGCCTTGATCTGCTCCGGTGAGCTGGGCCTGTACGCGGCGGCCGGAGCTTCGGTCGCGATCCGGATCCGGGATGCCGGTACCTGCAAGAGCTCCGAGATGGCACGCGCCGAGAAGTCCGAGACCGTGAGGATGAGGCGCGCCTGCTGTATCGCCAGACCGACCTTCAACCTCCAGAACAGACGCGCCCTGAACGATGGCAACGTGAGCTGAGGGTGGCGCTCCGCGATCACATCGTGTATCGCCACTACCGCGCGCTGTTTAGGCGGAAGCGGGAAATAGCTGTACACCGATGGGGAGAAGAACACGTCGGGTCGGTGCTTGGACACCGCGCGCGTCATCCGCCACAGGTCGGCGATGCTCCGGTGCCCGCTCGCCGAGGCCGCGGTGGTGGGGGATTCGGCCACGGCCACGTGTACGACCTCTGCGTTCGCGGCCTGCAGATCAAAACTGCTGTGGGCCCGCTCATCGACGAAGAAGACGAACCGGTCCTCCGGCGCCTGCGTGACCATGGCAGTCATGAGCTCGCGCGTGAAGCGCCCGTATCCGCGACCGTTCGCCCAGCAGCAGGCGTCCACGCCGATCCTCACGCCATACTCCGAACCCGTCGTCTTCGGGGACCGTGTCCGAGCTTCGCCCGCGAGGCGCTACCCGGTCGCCAAGGTGGGCTCTGCCTCGGCGCTCTGCCCGGACATCTCAATGCGCTGCTCCTCGTGGTACTCGTAGTCCGTATTGACGGCCCAGATGTCGTGTGTGGCGCCTTCCATGTTCCACACCGTCATCATGGCCGTGAGCATCGAGTGATCCTGGTTGTTGTATTTGTGCATGCCGTTTCGGCCGACCGGATGGAGGTTCGAGATCGGATCGATGTGCTCGCGAATCTTCGCCAGATGATCGCTGTAATCGGCGTCGTAGATCGGATAAGCCTTCGGCATCCTGACGACCGCCCCATCGGTTACGAGCTTCGGATCCGCGAGCCCCAAGGCGCCGATCTCTTCCGTGGCGAGCGCGATCAAATCGGCATCGCGGCTCTCCCAGAGACCATCTCCCTCGAAGCAGAAGTACTCCATGCCCAGGCAGCTCTTGCCCGGGTCTCCCAAGAGATGGCGGCTCCAGTTCCCGAAGTTCTGGACCCGGCCGACCTTCACACCTGGCGTGTGGATGTAGATCCAGTTGTCGGGAAACAGATCCTGCTCTTCCAGGATCAACGCCACGAGCAGGAAGTCCCGATAGCGCAGACCCTCTCCTGCACGTGTGACATCGATCGGAGGGTCGGGTCTCAGCGCCCTCACCAGCGAACGCACAGGGGCCGAGCAGATGACGTGGTCCGCCTCGAAGCGCTGTCGCCCCTCTGCGGTCTCGGCCACGACCGCCTCCGCCCGCGACCCGTTGACCTCGATCTCGACGACCCGGTGCCGCATGAGCACGCGGCCACCTGACTTCTCGACGCGGTCGCGTGTCAGCTCCCACATTTGTCCCGGCCCCCAGCGTGGATACCGGAACTCGTTGATGAGCGTCTTGATCTTGGTGGAGCGCTTGTTCACCGAGGCTGCGGACAGGATCGCGCGCGCCAGCGAAAGGCCCTTGATCCGCTGCGCCGCCCACTCCGCTCGAATCTCGGTGCAGGGGATGCCCCAGACTTTCTCGGTGTACGTCTTGAAGAATGTCTCGTAGAGTCGCCTGCCGAATCGATTCGAGACCCACTGCTCGAAGTTCTCTTCGACCGTGCTGGGTCGCACGTGCGCCTTCAGGTAGCTCGCCATGATGAGAGCGGCCCGCCAGAGACCCAGCCCGGTCAAGGCGTTCATCGGCTTGAGCGGATAATCGAAGAACTTGCCGTTGTAGTAGATCCGGGAGAGCCTGGGCACGTTGAGAAACTCGTCACCGAGCACTTCGTCCCACATCTCCTGGACCGGCGTGATCTTGGTGAAGAACCGGTGCCCGCCGATGTCGAAGCGGAATCCCTTGTACTGTGCGGTTTGCGAAATACCGCCGACCATGTCGGTGGCCTCGAAGACGGTCACGTCCACACCCCGTCGGCTGAGCAGGTAGGCAGCCGTCAGGCCCGCCGGTCCGCCGCCGATCACGGCAACCCGATCACCCTCGCGCAACGGGGCTGTGCAGCGGGATAGCTCGGTTCCTCGGTCTGACATCCGCTCCCGGGCGTCGCTCAAGATCTCGCAGGTGATAAGAAAACCGCGTGCGCATTCACTCCCCTGCATCGACGAGTGTGGCGTTCGCGCCACACCTGGTCGGTCGGGGCACGCCGCGGTACGGCTACTTCGCTTGAGACCAGTGTGTTTCGCGCCTGTTGGATCGCAAAGCTTATGCCGACCCCGAGCAGGTCACGAAAGTCCCGCGGGCGACCGGGCCTGGCCCGCCCGAGTCGCCGGATACGCCCCCGGGTGGCGACCGTTCGGTGCGACTCTGCGGTGCGAGCCGGGTGTCAGTGAGTGGAGCCGCTGACCGCCGTCCATCAGGGGGACTCGGTGACCCAGCCTCGAGGTCCGGCGGGCGCCTCCACGTAAAGGTAGTCTCCGAACCGTCCGAGGACGTGAAGCGTGTCACCGGGGCTCGCCACGGCCGCGGTCAGACCGGAGGTACGGGGCAAGTTCAGCAGCGCGCGCTCACCGGTTCCCACGCTGGTCCGAACCGGTCGTAGGGCTGCCTCGACGACCGAGCCGGCGAGGCGCCCGCTCCTGCCATCCGGCGTGAGGAACCGGTAGGTGCGGCCCGCCGCTCCAAGGAGCTTCAGGACAGTCTGCGCCGGCAGCTGCTGCTCCGCAGCTCCCGCAAGCGTGACGCGTGTCTCGGCCGTGGTCCGCGCCCACCCTCCGAGGAGCGAGCGCTCGACCCGAACCGGCGGTGGATCCGTCGGCTGCGGTTCGATGAAAGAGGCCGGGTCGACCGGGCCCTCGCCACGGCGATAGAGGCCGAAGTGCAGGTGGGGCGGCGTCGTGCGCGCATTCCCGGTGTTCCCGACCAGGCCCAGCGTGTCACCGACGCGAACCCGCTGTCCTCGCCGCACGAGCTGGCTATCGAGGTGAGCGTAGTACATGGACCATCTGCGCTCGGCGTCACGGAGCCATACGACGTTGCCCCCCAGCCGGGTCCGTTGCACCCGGGAGACCTGGCCGTTAGCGGCCGCGATCACGGGCGTACCACGCGGTGCGAAGATGTCGACCCCGTGGTGCTCCCTTCGACCGGCATCCCGAGGGGCGCCGAAACCGCTCCGGATTGCGGTCGGGTCGCGGCCCAGCACCGGGAAAGCGAGCGTGGCGGCGCGCGTGATCCTGAGCGTCAGTCGGATGGGCTGCAGCAGCTCTGTCTGAACGCGCAGGAGGTAATCGGCATCGCGCGGAGACTCGAACTCCAGTCGAGTTGAGCCACTCGGGGCACTCGTCAGATGACGCGGGGCCGCATTCGCGCCTGCGGCCGGTTGAAACAGGTCCAGGAAGACGCGCGTCGTTGACGCGGGCTCCACGTCGGTCGTCACGAGGAGGGCCTGGCCGCGCCTGAGAGAGATCCTGTATCCGATCGCGACCGGCTCTTCGGATGGAAAGTAGGCCGCCTCCTCATAGGGGGGATCGACGACGATCGGCTGTGCCAGGGCGTTCTCCGCCGCTTCCACCCAGCGGCGGGCAAGCGCGGTTTCGGCCAACCCCGCCGCTCCCAGCGCATGCTCGTACGCCTCGTGGGGTGTGCGGGCGGAGCTACGATCGATGATGGCCTCGATCTGGGTACAGCCCGGGAGCACGCAGATGGTGGCCGCGAGCGCGGGCTGCAGACGAAGAGTCCGCCGCAAGCCGAGCCGTCGAGGCGCGCGTGGCCGATCGGTATGAGTTCTATCGAGCATCGATCTCCGTTACGAGAATAGTGGCCCCAGGGTTCCCCACGGGGCGTGATCGGTCCTGTGCCCGACCACGCCTACTGGCCGGCCGTTCGGAAGATCTCGAACACGGCAGTCGTATAGGGTTCCTGAGACAGGAGCTGACCGTCCGCATCGAGCAACCACACGTTGACGCGAAAGAAGCCCTGGAATGTGAGCCCCCGATTTCGATCGTCTCGGTGAGGACACCATCCGGTTCGAGCTCACGCATGGCGGCTACGATCTCTTCGAGGGTGACGCCGACACCGCAGTGCCTCGCCGGGTTGTACGTGGCATCGAACGGCTGATCGCGCGAAGTCACGCCGACCAGGCCGAGCGCGCAGACGTCCTCGTACACGGTGCGAGATTGGAGATCGTGACCGAGATGCTCGCGCCGGGCTGGTATTCCAGCCTATCCGTGCAGATGCGAATCCCTTCGCGCACGTTACACGGCGAGTCTGGACCGAAGGACTCGTTGCAGGCGAAAACCGCCGCGAGGCAGAGCAAGGCTGTCAAAGGAGCTCGCGGCACGGGCGTCGTCCGGTCTGGCGTTCTGTGCAAGGTCCGCGCGGGTCCACCTGGAAGGGATATCACCGGACGCCGCGGAGGAAAAGGGGGAAATTCGCGGGCTTTCGACGTCGGCCCGGCGCGCTCGCCGCCGCGTGACGTTAGCTTGTGTTCAAGCGTCTACTCAACAGAGCTTGCAGGCCAACAACACCCTCGAGATGGGGTTTCGATGATGGACGCTCGGAGTTTGCTGGTGGCCGCTGCCGCCGTGACGGCGGGCGCGTGCGCGGCTGTCTCGGTCAATAGCGACTACGATCACGACGTCTCGTTCAGCCGACTCCAGACGTATGACTGGATGGAAACCGCGGAGGAGACGCGCGAAGAGTTCCAGGCGGTCAGTCCCTTCCTGGAGCGGCGGCTGGAACGGAGCGTCGACGATGCCCTGGAGCAGCACGGGTATCAGCGGCAGACCGAAGGCGAGGTCGACTTTCTCGTCGCAGCTTTCGTCGTCACGCCACCGCTCGTGGAGGGAGACGACGGCCGCTCGTACCGCGCTCGACCACGCGTCTCGGTCGGTATCGGTGTGGGAGTGGGTTCGTGGGGCTACCCGTACTACGGCCGACGCTACCTCGGCTATCCGTACTACGGATACCCCTACGGCTACCGGTACGGTGGGTACCCGTACGCGGCGTTTCCCTATGTCGGATACTCGTACGGACTCTACCCGTTCTCTTTCGGAGTGGCGTACGCGCCCTACTACTCCTCGGCGGAATACATGACGGCGGAGGGCTACATGCCCGGCACGCTCGTGGTGGACGTCGTGGATGGCGAGGGCGAGGAGTTGATGTGGCGC
>JBDHAC010000024.1:0-90625 GCA_039588275.1 Gemmatimonadota bacterium | reverse complement strand
CGATCGACGGATTCCCGTACGAGGCGCTCCAGGCTGGCCGCGTATCCGAGCCGTCGCTCGTTCGTGAGCACGCCCAACGGGAGTATGCGTGCGTACGAGGCCAACGCTTCCGACGTCCCATCATCGGACGCGTCATCACACACGAGGACGCAGAAGTCGCGGGCGCGCCCGGAGAGTAGCTCGCGAATCCTCCACAGGAGCGGTCCCATCGTGTGCCGCTCGTTGTGAACCGGGATTCCGATGTAGATCATCTAGCAGGGCTCACTTTCGCTCGTCAGTGATCCGCTGAACGCCCCCGTGCCCGGTTCGTACGCCGGGTCAGTGGCCGACGTTCCGGATGGTGCTCCGGATGGCGCCCCCGATGGCGCCCACTTCCAACGGCGGTGAAACCAGAAGTACTGGTCGGGGTGCTTGCCCACCAACTCTTCCAACCTGGCGACCCAACATCGCGTGAGGTCGATGTCGTCGAGATGGCCACCCTCATCATCGACGCGCTCGAGCGCCACGCGGTAGCCGCCCCCATCCCTGAGCAGGGCCCCGAAGAAGAGCGGTACCTGGCAAGCGATCGAGAGGCGCGCAGGCGCCCGGGAAGTGGACGCCGGTCGTCCGAGAAAGGGTATCGGAATGCCTCCGCGCGCCGCGTGCTGATCGGCCACCAGGGTGAGAGTCCTGCCGGCACGAAGCGCTCGGACGAGGCGCCGAGATGGCTCGTCCTGATACACGACGTCCAGCCCCATCGCGCGACGGATGCGCTGAAATCGCCGGTCGACGGCTCCCCGCTGGCGACGGACGACCGCCGTGACCGGGACTCCCGACATCGCCAGGTAAGCCCCGGCGAGCTCCCAATTTCCAATGTGGCCAGTCACGATGATGGCTCCCGACCCACTGTCGAACAGATGCCGGTGGCGCGTGTACAGCCCGTTCGGATCGTGGGCGCGCGCCAGCATCTCCTCGACGCGCTCCGGCGTCGGCCGCGCGAGAGCCACGATCTCCTCCCCGAAGTGTCGGTAGCAGGCGCGAGCCGTGTCGCGCACCCACGCAATGCCCCGATCGGGGAAGGAGTCGGCGATCTGGCGCTCCACGGTTCGGCGTCGGATCCGGAGTGGTCCGTACGCGACGAGTGCCAGCGCACCGCCGACCTGACGCGCGGCGGGCTCGGAGAGCAACCCGGCACCGGCCTCCAATCCACGCGCGGCGAGATCGGCAACGACGTCCCGGAACCTAGCCATCGTCCGCTACCGCCGGCTCGGGCGCCAGCTCGATAAGCCTTCCCGAGGGCCACTCTACCGCTGCGTAAGCGGGCATCCCCAAGCGGTGCCACAATCGGAGCGGTTCGGCGGCCCCCAGACGGCCCAGGAAAAGGCTCATCACGGTTCCGTGCGTCACGAACGCCATGCACTCGTCGGGATAGGACGCCAGGATGTCCTCTAGTGCCGCCGAGAAACGCCGGCACGCCTCCTCGGCGGATTCGTGACCCGAGACGCGCTCGGCAGGGCGCTCGAAGAGCTCCTTCACCCTGCGCTCGAACTCGTCCTGGGTCCCGAAGAAGGGCACCCCGGTTCGATCGTGCTCGCGCAGCCCGTCTACGATCTGGACATCCAAGTCCAGGTGGCGCCCCAGGATCTCAGCGGTCTGCATGGCCTTCGGCTCCGGACTCGACAGCAGTCGACCCGGCCCGAACGGCGCGAGCATCGGCGCGACGATTGCGGCCTCGCTCGAGCCGCGCGGCGTGAGAGACCATTCCTCGGGTGGTCGCCCCGGGTCCACACGCGAGTGTGCATGGCGAATCAGGAGGAGAGTCCGTGTGGTCGGAACCCGGACGCCGGGGTCGCGACTCATTGGGTGGGTGCCGGGACGCTCTCCATTTGTCCCTCGAACAGACGCCGGTACAGTCCCCCGCGCGCGAAGAGCTCTCGGTGACTGCCGGTATCCACCAAGCGTCCCGCCTCGATCACGAGAATCCGGTCCGCCTCTCGCACCGTCGACAGGCGGTGGGCGATGACGATCACGGTTCGCTCGCGGAAGAGCTGCTCGAGAGCGTCCCGAATCCAGCGCTCCGACTCCGAATCCAGCGAGGATGTGGCTTCATCGAGGATGAGGATCGGCGGATCCCGGAGAAGTGCCCGCGCGATCCCGATCCGCTGGCGTTGCCCGCCGGACAGACGCACACCCCGGTCCCCCAGTAACGTCTGGTACCCGTTCGGAAGCTCCCTGATGAACTCGTGGGCGTGCGCGGCGCGAGCGGCGGCTTCGACTTCATCGGTGGTCCACCGGTCCGGTTCGCCATAGGCGATGTTCGCGCGCACGGTGTCGTGGAAGATGGTCGTCTCCTGGCTGACGACCCCCATGAGACGACGGAGGGAGCGGAGGGAAAGCTCGCGTATGTCGATACTGTCCAGCAGGACCCGCCCCCGGTCAGGCAGTATGAAGCGCGGAAGCAAGTCGACCACCGTGCTCTTGCCACCCCCGGAAGGTCCCACGAGCGCCACGACCTCACCCACGTGAACCGTCAGGTCGATACCCCTGAGCACCGGCCGGTCGGGCTCGTACGCGAACGTCACTCCCTCGAACCGGATCTCCCTCTCGAGCCGGACCACATCACGCATCCCCGCTACATCGACCGGTTCGGGCTGCACTTCGAGCACCTCGAAGAAGCGATCCGCCGCGGCCAGCGCCTGCTGTGCGAACGCCGGGAACTGGGAGATCGCCTTGATCGGAGAGATCGAGCGGAGGGCGATCGTGACGAACGCGAGGAACTGTTCAGGCCCCAGAGTGCCGGCGCCCAGCACCAGGCCGGCACCGACCCAGATCAACGCCAGGGCTACCAGTGTCGCCAGCACCTCCGAGAGAGGCGAAGCGAGATACGCCGTCGCGGCGGTACGTATTTGCTCTCGGCTGTGCTCATCGGAGCGACGGCGAAAGCGCCCCTCCTCGTAGGCCTCCGCGCCGTAGGCCTTCACGAGCCTGATCCCGCTCACGGTCTCCTGCAGGTGGCTGACGAGCTCGCCGCGCTGATCGTAGACGCCTCGGTAACGAATGCGGAGCCGCCGCAGCAGCGGTCGCAGCGTGAGAACCATCACCGGCACGAGGATGAGCGCGATCAGCGTCAGGCGAAGGGAGAGGACGAACAACGATACGAGATAGGCCGCCGCCGTGGCGACCTGACGCACGAGCTCCGAGAGCTGGAAGCTGACGATGGGCTTCGCCGCGCTCGTGTCCGACAGCACGCGCGCGATCAGCTGGCCGGTCTTCGTGCGCTCGAAGAAACCGAGCGGGAGCTGCTGAAGGTGAGAGTGCACTTCGTCACGCATATCGCGCTCGACCCGTTCCTGTACGCGAATGGAGAGCATCTTTCCCGCGTACAGACACAGGTTCTTGATCAGGATCGTGGCCAGGACCAACCCGCATACGACCCGGAGCGCTCCGAGGCCCTCCACCTCACCCAGCCAGTCGCCCGCCACCCAATCGATCAGCTTCTCGGCGGGATTCCGACCGCCACCGGGTAATAGCGGACCCATCCCGAACAGAGATCGAAGGAAGGGGATCAGGAGGAGAAGGCTGAATGCATCGAAGAGGGCTGAAATGACCGTGAGGAACAGGCCACCCGCAAAGCTCCAGCGGTACGGTCCGACGAACGCGAGGAGGCGCCTGAACGGGACTCGGCCGCTCGCGTCCAATGTCAGCGCGGCGTGAGGAGGACCGCGGGAAGAACCATTTCCTCCGGGCTGACGCCGCCGTGCAGGAAGCTGTCGCGGTACCGCTGTTGGTACTCCCTCAACTTCGTCGGATAGACGAAGAAGAAATCCTCACGGCACAGGACGTAGTTGCGCTTCATGCCGCCCGGCGGCAACCGCAGCTCATCGGCGTCCGAAGTCGCGAACACGGCCCCGGGGTTCTCGACCCGCAAATCGTCGCCGAACTTGTACCGCAGGTTCGCGGTCGCGTCGCGCTTAGCGTAGATCGTCGCCGATCGATGACAGTGCAACGAGCCGTGGTCCGTGGTCAGCAGCACACGGACACCGCGTTGTGCCGCCATCGCGAGTGCGCGGTACGCCGTCGAGCGCTGGAACCAGGTCACCGTGAGCGATCGGAGCGCACTCGTGTCGCGAGCCATCTCCCAGATCAGCTTCGACTCGCTCCTCCCGTGCGTCAGCATGTCCACGAATCCGAACACGAGTGCCGTGGTCGAGGGTCCCGAGAGGCAGCCGGCGAGCCTCGCGAGCATGTTCTCGCCCTGATCGGCGGAGAAGATCTTCTCGTAATGCGTTCGCATCCGGTGGCCCGCCAGCTCCGCCACGAACTCCTCGAACAGCTCGTCCTCGAACGTATTGTATCCGACCTCGATGCCCGCCTTCCACCAGTCGGGCCGACGTTCGGCCAGCTCGTCGGGAAACAGTCCGCTGAAGATCGCGTTGCGCGCGAACGGCGTTGCAGTCGGCAGGATCGAAGCGTACAGCGCCTCTTCGATCTCGAACATGTCGCTCAGCAGTGGCATGATCGCGCGCCACTGATCGAGACGCATGCAGTCCATGACGACGAGCAGCGAGGCCGGATCTTCGACCAAGAGCGGCTTGAAGAAGCGCGGCAGGACGTCCACCGAGAGCGTGGGCCCGGCTTCGCCGCCTTCGTGTACCCATTCGCCGTACTGCGCCGCCACGAGATCGCAGAAGATCCGACGAAGGTCGGCGAGGAGCATGTCGAGGGTCTCGCGTAGACCACGTTCTCTCGCTTCCTCGAGCTTCAGATCCCAATCGACCATCTCCGAATACAGACGGGCGCACTCATCCCAGCTCGCCGCGGTGGACAGATCCTCGCGGAACTCGCCGAACCGGCGCGTGAAATCACGAGCGATCTGCTCGTGCTGCAGGGCGGGTCCCTCGAGAAGCCGCGTGACGACGGAGAGCACCTGCCGTGGACTCGTGGGCTTGACGATGTAATCGTCGGCTCGATGTCCGATCGCCTCGTGCATCGTCGAGTAGGCCTCGCTCTTCGTGACCATGACGACCGGCAGACGAGGGGACGTGCGGCGAAGTCGTGTGAGGACCTCGATGCCGCTGAGACCCGGCATCTGCTCGTCGAGGAGCACGAGATCGTAGCTCTCGCTGCGCAACAGCTCGAGGGCGTCCTGGCCGTTCATGATCGCGTCGACCTGGTAACCCGTCGAGCGCAGGAGCATCAGGTGCGGGCGGAGCAAGTCGACCTCGTCATCCACCCACAGGATGCGGCCGGTGCGAGTCTGGCCGCTCCCCTGTGCGTCGCTCGAGATCGCGTCCGGCGCCGGGCTCGAAACGGGCGCGGCGTCGTCCCCGGAAATCACTTCGCCCATGTAACATCCACGTTAGAGGTCACGTATCTCTGCCTCGCCAGCTCTAGCTTGTCGAGCACGTCATCCACGGTGATCCGCACCATGTTTCCCGGACGCCGTCGCCGCGACGGCAGGCTCTCGCCCGGGCGCGTGTACCGGTCAATCAGCAGGTCCCCGAAGCGGCGGTACGGCCCGCATCGTTTCGGGTCGGTGGTGCCGTAGAGCCCGATGGTCGGCGTGCCCAGTGCAACCGCAAGGTGCAGTGGCCCGCTATCGGGGCTCAGGACCAGGGAGCTACCGTCGAGGATCCAGGCCAACCTACGAAGATCGTAACGCAATTCGACGCCGGGCGCCGCCCGACACAGGGACCGCAACCGCGCGGCATGGGTCCGCTCGCGCGCCGAGCCGCCACCGACCACGATCGCCCGGAAACCGAGATCCCTTTGTGCCACCTCGACTACCCGAGCGTACCGGTCGAGGGTCCAGTCCTTTTCGGCTCGCGAGGAGCACAGCACGATCGCCAGAACCGGACCGTCGATCGCGCCGAAGAACGCGTCTCGAGCCGCCCTCTCCTCCTCCGTGAAGCAAAAATCCCACTCCGCCACGACGGGCACGCCCAGATGCTCGAGGAACTCGAAGTACTGGTCCTGCACGTGTCCGGGTGGACGTGCCTCGATCCTGCGGTTCGTGAACAGCCAGCTCAGGTCGCGCGCCCGCGCCCGGTCGTATCCCAGCCGGATCGGCGCGTCGAGGGTGCGGGTCACAATCCCGGCTTTGAGGTAGGGGTGGACGTCCAGGACGAGATCGAAACGCCGGCCCTTCACACGACGGCGAAAGTCCGTGTACGCCCGCATCCCGAGCTCGCGGTCAAAGAGGATGAACTCGGACACGTCGGGGTGACCGCGCATCAGCTCGTAGGGCCCGGGCTGGATCACCCAGGTGATGCGGCACTGCGGCCAGGCACGGCTCAGTGAGGCGACGATCGGCATCGCGTGGATCGTGTCTCCGATCGCGCTCAACCGGACGAGGGCCACCGAACGGGGGGGCACCTTCAGCCCCGCTGTCCTTCTCATACCGGTGGCTGCGGCCACGACCGACGGATCCTGCCACTCAGCGGGCTGTACATCCGCTGTGACCACGCGAGACCGGGCAGTGTGGTCGGATCGTGGGACAGGCTGACAAGACGGGGCGGCCCGGTTACTGTCGGGATGATGCGGATCCTCACGCGATACCTACTGCGCCTCCATGTGGCGCCTTTCTTGTTCGCCGTGACCGGCCTCACGCTGCTGCTCCTGTTGGACCAGGTGAGCAAGCGGTTCGAAGACCTGATCGGCAAGGGGCTCCACTGGTCCGTGATCGCGGAAGTCTTCTTGTACTCGATCCCCTTCATCCTCGCGCAGACGCTCCCGATGGCCGTCTTGATCGCGGTGCTGTACGCGTTCAACCACCTCGCCGCCGATCACGAGATCACCGCGATGAAGGCGTGTGGCCTGCCGCTGACGCGCCTGCTCGTGCCGCTGGTAGTCGCGGCGACCGTCCTGGCTGGGGCCATGACCTGGTTCAACAACACCATTCTCCCCGAATCGAACCATCAGCTCCAGGTGTTGCTGACCGGGATCGGACGAAAGAAGCCTACGTTCTACCTGCGCGATCAGACGATCAACGAGGTGCTTCCGGGACGCCTCTACGTCAAGCCCGGACGAATCGACCGCGACAGCAGTCGCCTGCACGACACGGTGATATACGACGAGCGCGACGGCCGCCGGAGTCGCACGATCTACGCGGACAGCGGCCAGATGGCGTTCAGCGAAGACGGTGAGGATCTCTACATGACGCTCCACTACGGATTCCTGCAGGAGCGCGTGAGCGACAGACCGTCGGATTTCCAGCGGGTGGGGTTCGAGACCTTGCGGATGCGCGTGGCCGGGGTCGCGAACGAGCTCGAGCGCGACACGCTGAACGCCTATCGCAGTGACCGCGAGATGAACATCGAGCAGATGATGGAGGAGGTGCGCGAAGGAAAGGAGCGGACCAGGAGGGCGATTGCGGAGAGCCGCGAGTATGGGAAGGCGCTGGCGGAGTACCTCACGCTGGGAGAGGTGGCGACGGACTCCCTCGAGACCGCGGGATTCGTCTCCGACAGCGCCGAAGCACCGGTGGTCGCGTCGAACACCGGCCAGATGGACACGCTCCCGGCGCGGGCGGTCGAAGACTCCGCCGCGATCGCGGCTCGCTCGGCCGTCCGTCGAGTCTCGCACCCCAACGACGCGGTGGCCCAATTCAACACGTATCGGGACAATGCCGCAGCGGGGCAAGCTCAGGTGAACAAGTTCGCGGTCGAGATTCACAAGAAGTACACGATCCCGGCCGCGTGCATCGTGTTCGTGCTCATCGGAGCTCCGATCGCCGTACGGTACCCGCGCGGCGGGGTCGCGCTGGTCGTTGCCGTGAGCCTGTGTTTCTTCGCGGCGTATTACGTATCGCTCGTGGGGGGCGAGGAGCTGGCGGACAACCGGATCGTGTCGGCCTTCTGGGCCATGTGGGCGCCGAACGTGCTCTTCGGGCTCATCGGGCTCGGCGCGCTGTGGCGCGCCACCAAGGTGACGCGTTGAGAATCCTCGACCGGTACGTCGTCGGGCAGTTCCTGAGGATCTTCAGCATCTGCGTCCTCGGCGTACCGCTGCTGTTCATCGTCATCGACCTCGTCGACAACCTGGACCTGTTCCTGGCTCAGGGAGCGACGAGAGCCGAAGTCGCGCTCCACTACGTCTACCAGTACCCGTACCAGTCCCTGCTCGGCTTCCCGATCGCGGCGCTTCTGGCGTCGGTGTTCACGATTTCGACCATGACTCGCCGGTTCGAGACGACGGCGATAAAGGCGGGAGGAGTCTCCTTCTACCGGTTGACCGCCCCGATCGTGCTCGCGGGCCTCGTGTTGAGTGGCGTCGCTCTGGCTCTCACCGACATCGTTCCGGTCACGAACCGGCGGTCCGATGAGGTCCTCGGGGAGGAGGAGACGCGAAGCCGGACTCTCCGCCTGACCTTCGTCTACCGAGCGAACGAAGGTCGCGTGTATAAAGTCCGCAGGCTGGACACTCGTGATCTCCGCATGTCGGACGTGCAGGTGGAGCGCGAGGGCACCGGGCCCGCGTACCCCACCTACAACATCGCTGCGTCCGGTGCCCATCTCGACACGCTCTCGGGCCGGTGGGTGCTCGAGCACGGGCATCTGCGTCGCTTCCTGGAGCCGGGAGTGACGCGAACCTACGGCTTCCGGGAGCTGTGGCAGCGCGCCTTCGACGAGACGCCCGAGGAGCTTCGCGCGGAACCGAAGGAGCCGAAGGAGATGCAGTATACGGAGCTGGGTCGGTTCATAAACGCCATCCAGCGCTCCGGAGGCACCGCCATGAAGCTCGAGACCGCCCGCGCAATGCGAATCGCGTTTCCGTTCGCCTGCTTGATCATCGTCTTGTTCGGGACCCCGCTCGCTCATTCGAGCCGTCGTGGGGGGGCGCCGATGTCCGTCGCTATCGCGCTCGCCACGACGATCCTCTTCATGATCCTCATCCGGATATCGGAGGCGCTAGGGGCGGGAGGAGCGCTTCCGCCTGCCGCGGCGGCCTGGACCCCGAACCTGCTGTTCCTGTTGGCAGGCCTCGCCCTCTACGCGCGCGTCCGCACTTAGCAGGTCGCCCGATACCACTCGACGAACCGCGGGATGCCCTCCTCGATGCTCGTCTGCGGGTCATACCCGAGCACCCGGCGCGCCTTGGAGATGTCCGCGTATGTGCGATGCACATCGCCCGGCTGGATGGGTAGCAGCTCGATCCGAGGCTCGACCCCCAGCGTGTCCGCGATCAGCGAGATGAGGCGTGAAAGCTCGACGGTCTCGCTCTCCCCGAGATTGATGATCTCGAACAGGTCCTCGTCATCCTCGAGGAGTCGCCGTGCGCCTTCAACGCCCTGCAGAATGTCGTCGATGTACGTGTAGTCGCGTTGGGTGCTTCCGTCGCCGAACTGTTGGATGGGATCGCCGTTCACCATCAGTCGCGTGAACTTGTGGATCGCCAGGTCGGGCCGTTGGCGCGGCCCGTATACGGTGAAGAATCGGAGCGCCACACACGCGATCCCGAACAGGTGGTGGTACGTGTGACACAGGAGCTCACCTGCACGCTTCGTCGCCGCGTAAGGCGAGATGGGGTGGTCGACTCGATCGTCCTCCGAGAACGGGACTGCCTCGCTGTTCCCGTACACGGACGAGGATGATCCGAAGATGAAGCGGTGGATGCCCGCCGAGCGCGCGTACTCCAGCAACTGCTGCGTGCCGCGCACGTTTACATCCTGATACAGCAGCGGGCGCTCGATAGAGGGACGAACACCCGCCCGTGCCGCGAGGTGGATGATCAGGGAGATCCCTTCCGGCAGAGAATCGAGCGCCTCCGGGTCGCGGATGTCGGCTTCCACGAAATGGAACGCTGAACGGCCTCGGGCGGCCGACAGGTTACGGAGCTTGACATCCAGGTCGTAGAAATCATCCAGGTTGTCGAGACCGTACACTTCGTGACCGCCAACCAACAGGCGCTCGACGACGTGGCTCCCGATGAAACCGGCCGCCCCCGTAACGAGGACCCTGCTCATCCGCGAGCCGCCGTCAGAGGGCGCCCTCCGACGCTCCGGCGCGCAACTTGTCCAGATCCGCCTCCACCATCATCCTCACCAACTCCTCGAAAGTGACCGTCGGCTCCCACCCCAGCTTTTCTTTCGCCTTGGTCGGGTCCGCCCTCAGCGTGTCGACTTCGGCCGGGCGCATGAGCGCGGGATCCTGCACGACGAAATCGTGCCAGTCCAGCTCCACGCACCCGAAGGCCGCGTCCAGCAAGTCGCTGACGCTGTGCGTGGTTCCGGTTCCCACGACGAAGTCCTCGGGCTCCGGACCCTGCAGCATCTGCCACATGGCGAGCACGAAGTCGCCGGCGAATCCCCAGTCGCGCCGTGCGTCCAGGTTCCCCACCGAGAGTCGCTCTGCCAGGCCGAGCTTTATCGCGGCGGCGTGCCATGCGACTTTGCGGGTCACGAACTCGAGGCCACGTCTCGGGCTCTCGTGGTTGAAAAGAATTCCGCTAACCGCAAAAAGATCATAGCTCTCGCGATAGTTTACCGTGATGAAATGGCCGTACACCTTGGCCACGCCGTACGGGCTTCGCGGATAGAAGGGGGTCGCTTCGTTCTGCGGAGACTCGCGAACCTTCCCGAACATCTCGGATGAGGAGGCCTGGTAGAAACGGATCGACGGGTCGACGGCCCTGATCGCCTCGAGCACCCTTGTTACGCCCAGTGCGGTGAATTCGCCCGTCAACAGCGGTTGTTCCCAGGACGTGGGGACGAACGACTGCGCCGCGAGGTTGTACACCTCGGTCGGATTGACCTCGCGGAGCATGCGGATCAGCGAGAGCTGGTCGAGCAGATCCGCACGGTGAAGGTGGATTCGGTCCTTCAGGTGGGCGATGCGGTCGAACTTCTCGAGTGAGGATCGACGGACCATCCCGTGTACCTCGTATCCCTTATCGAGAAGCAACTCCGCCAGATACGATCCGTCCTGTCCGGTAATACCCGTGATTAACGCGATCATTGGTCCTTGCCAAGCCGGCTGCCTCAACCGGCCGCTGAGAGACTCCAGCGGGCCGCGTCACGAGCGGCCTGCCAGGGGTGGTGCAATATGTGGACGCGTCGAGCGCGAGCAAGCGAGGCGAGTCCCCGTCGCGGGCCGGGCCGGACCTGCTGAAGGCGGCAGACTTCTTGCTCCGATGGTGGAGCGGCTCGCAAGTTACGCTCTGAATCGCCTTTAGCAGATTACTGGAGCTGCCCGCGCGGAGTGACCGTGACGACGCCCGCTGATTTGACAAGCGAAACGGCCCCGGGTGCCCCCAGACCCCCGACACCGGTACAGCCTGAGCGCCTGGTGATGATGGGTCTGGAGCTCGGCGACGGGGGAGAAGGTGTCTGGGCTGCGGTCGAGGAGCTCACCAGGACTCGACTTGGTGTGCTCCTCCGGATTCTGCACACGGCGCCGCCCGATTCCCCACTCTCGCGCGTCGTATGGGAGCGGGTCCTCGCCTCCGACGCGGCGCGGGCGCTGCTCGATGCCGAGGAACCGGATTTCGAGGCCCTCGACCTGCTCCTCGCTCGGATCGGGTCCGACGGTGCGGGCGCGATCCTGGACATTCTCTCAGAGTCGGACTCGCTCTCTACCCGGAGCCAGCTATTCACCCGGCTCGCGGCTCTGGGGCCGACGATCGCTCCGGAGGTGATCCGCCGCACGCGAGACAAGCGCTGGTTCACGAGGCGGAACATGCTGGCCCTGATGGGAGAGTTCGAGACCTGGCCAGCCAAATGGAGCCCGGCCGAGTACAGCGAAGACCCGCACCCCGCCGTGCGGCGGGAGTCCCTGAAGCTGATGCTGCGGCTCCCGCATTGCCGGGACCGCGCCCTGTGCGGACTACTCGGTGACGGCGACCCGCGCGCCATGGGGCTGGGCCTCGCCGCGGCGGTGGAATCGTGTCCGCCCGACGCGGTATCGTTGCTCGCCGACATCGCGTGCGATGACTCTGTGGGCACGGAGCTGCGGGTGATGTCCGTTCGAGCGCTCGGCCTGTCGGGTGATCAGGCCGCCGTCCCATCTCTACTCGAGCTCGTGCAGGAGGAGATGCCGCGCGGTCCAAAGCTCTTTCGCTCGCGTGAGCGCGCGAGTTCGCCGGTCCTGCTGGCCGCCCTGCAGGCGCTCTCGACCTTTCCGGACTGCCCCGCAGATGCCCAGAAGATCCTGGCCAAGGCCGCTAAGTCCGGCGACCCGGACGTGCGTGCCGCGGCACTCGGCGTTCAGGAACCATGAGTTCCGCGGCCTCCTTCCTTCGCGCCCTCGCCCGACAGCTTTCGACGGCATCGCTGTACGGGCCCGCGCACCCGATGCTTGCGCGTGGAATCGCGTCCACCTTCGAGGAGCTCCGGCCATTGACCGGCGGTGGTAGCGATGTGGTTTTCGAGATCCAGGCGGATCGAGTCCTGTGCGACGGGCAGGAGGTGACGGACCTGGGGGCGGGACCGTGGCGTACCAGGCTTCGCGAGGCCGGCATCGAGAGCCTGGCGTTCGAGGCGGGTATGGATGCACCCGGATTCGAGCAGCGCTTCCACGAGATGGCGCGCCAACTCGGACTGTACGACACCGCGCCCGTGAAGTTCGAGGACATCGAGCTCGAGATCGTGGCGCATGGTGCGGAGGAGGCGCCCCCCGTGGTCCCGGGCGCCCCCGCCACCGTGGAGGAAGCCGTCCCGGGTGCCCCCGCAATCACCGTGGAGGAACCCGTGGTCCCGGACGCGGTGCCGTCACCAGGAACCGCACCCGATGCCGATGAGGCGCACGCAGCGCAGCAAACCGCGCAGGTTTCCGTCGTTCCGCAGGAGACGGGCGCCGGCGGGCAAGATCTGGACGAGGTGGCGGAACTCGTGCGTTGGATCCACGGCGAGATCGCCAAGACGGGGCGGCTCCCCTCCGCCGAGACCCGGCGCGTCGTCGAGAGCCTGCCTGGCATCGAGACGACGGGCGAGCTCTCGGTCGCCTCCCCGTGTCTCCTGGTGCCGGCCGACGGCTATACGACCAGCCATTGCCTCAGCGTGGCGCTGATGGCCACCGCGCTCGCCGCGCACCTCGAATACGATGGAGATGAGTTGGGGCTCGTGACGGAGGCGGCCCTCCTGCACGACATCGGCAAAGTCCGGCTACCGCTCGGCGACGTCGCGCCGGATGGGTTGACCGCCGAGCAACGATCCGTCATGGAGCGACACCCGGCCGAAGGAGCGCGAGTGCTGTTGGCCGGGCCTGCGGAACACACCCTCTCGGCCGTCGTCGCCTACGAGCATCACATGGCGTGGCAGGGCGAGACCGGTTATCCACCGCGACATTATCCTCGAAACGCCCACCGGTTCAGCCGGCTCGTCCAGATCTGCGACGCATACGACGTGTTGCGCAGCACGCGACCTTTCCGGCCAGCGCTCTCGCACGACAGCGCGCTCGAGTACATGCGCCTTCAGGCCTCGAGCGCTTTCGATCCCGATCTCGTGACGGCATTCGCCGACCTGTGTGGTGCACGCGCGCTGCCTCGTATCTGCGACCCGGCCGCTGGAGAGCGCAAGCTCAGTACGGTCGAGCTTTCGAGGATGCCGGACGGCGTGTTCGACGCGGATACCGAAACCCCACCGATCCGGCTATAAGCAGGCCGAGGTAGGGCCGGAGCGGGTCGCGCGCATGGGTCTTGTGAGTCGAAGACATGGAACGAGGAGGAAGGCGATGCCTGGGCATCGTCGACGACGAGAGACACGGTCGGCCACAACCCCCATGCGCCCTTCGGGTTACGGCGGCGCGGGGGCATCTCCTGTGTTGGCGCTCCTCCCCGATGGCTCACGACATCGCGTCTAGGCAGGCGGGAGTAGCGGGGGTGCCGCGAGCGAGCCCGGTCCCGGATTGGGTCCCCAGCAACCTGCCTCGGGCTCCGGGCGTCTACACCTTCGCGGAGGAGTCGGGGCGGCCGCTGTACGTGGGCAAGAGCGTCAACGTACGTCGCCGAGTGCGCGGGTATTTCTACGGCGGCGGTCCACAGGATCAACGTCTCGCCGAGATGTTGAGCATCGCCCGGGACGTATCCGTCCAGACGACCGGAAGCGATCTGGAGGCTCGTCTCGAAGAGGCGGACCGGATTCTCGGCGAGAAGCCCCCGTACAACCGCGCGCTCAAGAACCGGTGGCGGGGCTGGTACCTGGAGCTCCGGTGGAACGAGCCGTTTCCGCGTCTGCGGGTGGTCCGCCGACCGCGGCGCGTGGGCTCGCGGTACTTCGGCCCGTTCTGGGGTCGCCATCTCGCCGAGCGAGTTCGACGGCTCACGGAGAAGACGTTTCGGTTGCGAACCTGCACCGAACCGGTGCGGCCGGATTCCGGCACCTCTCCGTGCATCCAGCACGACCTCGACCTGTGCACTGCACCCTGCGCCCGGCTCACCGGGATCGACGACTACCGCTCTCAGATGGAGGCGGCGGTCCGGAGTCTCGCCGATGCGGGGTACGCCGCCGACGTTCGCCGTCGGTGCGTCCGCGCCCGGGACGAGGCGGCCGGGCGTCTGGCGTTCGAGGAGGCTGCCTACCACAAGACACGGCTCTCGTGGCTGGATGAGCTGGAGGAGCTGCGGTTCGCGCTGGAACCGGATGGTGGCGCCGGATCGTGGCTCCTGGTGCTCCCTGCCGCCCGGCACGAGCACCTGGTCCTCCAGCCCGTGGCCGGCGGACGCGCGCTACACCGGACTACGGTGCCCTGGCGAGACGGGGTCTGGGAGCCGGCCGTCGAGGACGCGTGCTACGCGGTCCGGGTCGGCGAGTTGCGAACCCCATCCGTCCTCGAACCGCGTGACACGGTGACGAGCTTGATGATCCAGCGTTGGATCGCCGATGGGGCGCCGGACGGTCTGGCGATCGACCTGACCGACCGGGGCGCGACGGAGGTGATCCGCCGGCTTCAGCGCGAGCGACCGCTCGCAGGTCGGTGCGCCGCCGCTGAGCGGTCGAGCTGAGCCGACGAGGTCAGCGGCCTCCTACGCGCGCAGGGATACCTCTTGACCGCGGGACGAGTCTTGACCGCGGGACGAGGCAGCCACGTCACCCGTGCTCTCACGCGTGACTTTCTCCAGCTCGCGCTTCGCGACGCGCGTCACGAGGACCACGACGACGAGGGTCGCGAGCAGCCCCGCGACGAGCAGCGCGGTGCGGCCCCAGCTCGCCGCGCCCCCGAGGGCCGAGGCGACCTCCGCCCCGGCGACCCCGACGTACACGTACAGCAGGGTGCCGGGGAGCATCGCGAACAGCGATGCCAGCACGTACGACCAAAACCGGACACCGGTTAGACCGTAGAAGTAGTTCTGCACGTTGAACGGGAACGCGGGTGAGAGCCTGGTCAGGGCCACTACTCGCCACCCCTGGCCCTCCACGGCCCGATCCACGGCACTCAGCTTCTCGCGCCCCTCCAGCCAGCGCTCCACCCGCCGCCTCAGCAGATACCTTCCCAGCAGGAAGGCGAGCGCGGCGCCGATGTTCGCGGAAATGACCACCACCAGCGTTCCGAGTCCGAGTCCGAAGGCGAATCCCGCCCCGATCGTCAGCGACGAGCCCGGGATCAGAAGGACGACCGCGAGCACGTAGATGAGCCCGTAAGCCAGGGGAGCGGCGGGTCCGAACCCCGCGACCCATTCACGCACGCGAGCCACCCACCCACCGGTGTCGGGGTCGGGACCGATTCCCGCGCCGACGCCAGGCACGGCGGCGCCGTGAGCACCCGGGGCCGACGCACCGGCCCCGGCTCGGTCCGCGCTGTTCAGGGACCAGTCGTAGTCCGTGAACTCGAGCGGCACGTTCTCCCCGGCGCTCGAGATCAGCTCCCCTACTTCGGCGTCAGCGTATCGCTGGATGAACCCGGCGATCGTTTCCGCACGTGGAGACCAGCCCTCGGCGGTGAAATCGTCGCCGTACCAGTCGAAGTAGCGTGACACGACGAGCCGCCCGTCCTCGACTCGAACGTTGCGCGTATCGCTCACGAAGCTCGTGCTCCGTTCCTCGAGCTGCTCTTCGAGCTCGGCGCCCTCGAACGCCCACCCGGGGAGAGGCGCGCAGGACATAGACGCGCAGTTCACGGCGAAGTGGATCCGAGGATCCTTGAAGAAGGGCCGCAGGAGATTGTGCTCGAGGTTGTCCAGCGTGAGCTCATGGCCCCCGAAGGCGTGCCGGATGTCGGTCCACGCGCCGTCGATCTCGCGAATCGATGAGACACCTGGGTTGTCCAGGATCACCCGCACCGTAATGGCGTTGTAGGCGTTGATGAGCAGCGCCTTCAACTCATCGCCTGCCAGGCTGGCGAGGTCGGCGACCGCGATGCGATCCAGGTAGCCGTCCAGGGCCCCGCGATTGCTCCGCATGAAGGCGTAGTCGACGAGTCCGTTCTCGGTGCCCCCGGCCAGAAGACGGTCCCATTCCGTGTGATCGAAGGTCGCAGATCCCGATGTCAGGGCCGCCCGTATCTCATCGGCCACGGGACCCGTCGCGGGACTGCTGGCGGGTGCCCCGCACGCGGTCAGAGCTACCGCCGCTGCGATCAGGCCGACCATTGCGGCCGCCAGGACGATCGTCGGCTCTCCAATATCGCGGCCGGACCGTGCGGTCCGGCCGCTGCGCCGCCTGCGAGCGGACATGCTCCTCATGTGCCCGGGGGATTCTCGCCGACCACCCACTTGACCGTCGTTCCCGCCGGAATATTCTCGTCCTCGCCCAACCCGTTCGCGATCGCCAGTGCTTCGAGCGGGATGGGCAACGCGCGCGCACCCGCCATGCGGCGGAGGGTCGTGGGCCGCTGAACCGTCACCAGCTGTACATGGAGCGGCTCGACGTTGAGCGCGGCGCGGTCGGTCAGTCGATCGAACGATCCGATCGTGGCCCGAATCGCCCCATCGTGCGTGGAGAGGTCCCCCCGTGCCGTGTATCCGAGGATCTGGTAGGTCCGCCCGCCGTAGTCCAGCCACGTCGCCACGCCTTCGAGAACTCCATCCTGCGTGGCGACCTCGAAGTTCCCGGTTGTCGCGGGCAGCCCGTTGACGGTCCCGGTAGCCACACGACGACTTCGCACGCCTTCCTGATCGAAGAAGGCCCGCGCAGCGTTCGCGTGACCGGCCGTTTCCGCGAGCGTGAGCTGAATGATCGCGTCTTCGTTCGGGCTCCGCGCCATCACCGCCTGCGTCAGGTTCGCCGTCGCCCAACCGGACGGGAAGCGGATCTGGAACTCGAGGTCGGGGTGCAGGAAGAGCGCGGATTGGAAGAACCCGTGTCGTGGATTCGTGCCGAACACCACCCCATCGAGTTGCTGCAGGTACTCGCTCGGGCGCACGTGCGTCCGGGCGAGACGGGCGTCGGGGATCGTGTCGACCTGCGCTTGAATGCGATCGATTCGGTCGACCGAGCTCGGGTGCGTGGAGAGCCAATTCGGGATCCCGCTGCCCCCACGCAGCTCGGTCTGGCGACCCAGCATCCGGTGCACCTCGACCGCCTCGCGCGGATCGTAGTCCTTCCTGAGCGAGTAGCGGACCCCCAGCATGTCGGCCTGATGCTCGTCGCTGCGGCTGTAGGACAGAAACAGGATTCCTAGTCCCGTCTGGGCGAGTCCGCCGAACCGCCGCACGTCTTCGCTCAAGATGGACCCCACGCCCAGGAGGAGCCCGCCGAGCTGGGCGCGGCTGATCTGCTCGACCGAGTGGCGCGCGGTGACGTGTCCGATCTCGTGCCCCAGCACCGCGGCCAACTCGGCCTCGGAGTTGAAGTGCGTGAGGATCCCCCGCGTCACGTACAGGAATCCGCCCGGAACCGCGAACGCGTTCACGGTGGGATCGTCGATCACCTTGAAGCTCCAGGGGAGCTGGGGACGCTCGGACACCGCGGCCAGCTCCTGGCCGATCTGGTCCACGTACGATCCCAGTTCGGAGTCATCGTAGACGGCCATGGTGGCCTCGACCTGCTGCGAGTAGGCCTGGCCCATCTCGATCTCCTGACTCTCGCTCACGAGCGAGAGCATCCGTTCGCCCGTCGCCGGGTTCGTGGCGCAGCTGCCGCTCAAGACGGTGAGCGTCAGTACGGCCGGGCTCCACATGAAGCGTGGCATCCTTCGTTTCATCGGTTCCTCTCTCCCGCGCGTCGCCGCTCCTCCCCGAGCGGCTTCACAGGCGTCCAGGTACTTTCGCCGCGGCTACTCTGAACAATAGGAGCCTCCGCGCCCCGTCTCCAGGCGACCGGTGCAGCGCGTTTCGACCCCCAGGGGTTATGTGGGTGGATCGAAACGCTCCGACGGGTCGCCGAACGACGCCGGCGACCCGCCGGAGTCTCAAACCCTCCCGACAACCGCGACGACGAGGGAGTTACACCTCGGGTGTGGCCAGGAGCCGCCCGCTTCTTGCAGATTAGGCCGTTCGTGAACGATCAGAGCTCGAAGGTGCGGGCGGGGGCGAGGTCGGCCCAATGCGACGCGGTGCGGTGAGCGCCGGAAGCTGGATTGCGCTCGGGCTGGTGGCGTTCACGGCCACCTCGTTGGTCGGCCAGGCTCCGGCATCTTCCACCGCGGGGCCGGGCGGCGACCCCAGTGCAACGCCGGTGGCCACGCGCGCCGCCGGCAGCGATTCGCTGCGCTTCGACGGCGGCGCCGGGCAGCTCGACGTCCGCCTGCCGCGGCTGAACGACCCCGGAATCCGGATCGACGGCCGGTTGGACGAGACGACGTGGGCGCAGGCGGCCCTGCTCACCGGATTCACCCAGTACCAGCCGACCGAGGGAGTGCCGGCCGTCGAGCCCACCGAGGTGCTGGTATTCTACGCCCCGGATGCCATCTACTTCGGGATCCGTGCGTTCGACAGCCAGCCCTCGACCATCCCCGCCCAGCTCGGCCAGCGTGACCGTGGGCTCTTCACCGACGACTGGGTCCGCATCATGCTCGACACGTTCAACGACGAGCGTCAGGCGTACCTGTTCTACGTGAATCCGCGAGGCATCCAGGGTGATGGGCTTTGGATCGAGGGGAAACCCTCTCGACACGGCGGGCCGCCGGTCGAGCTCAACCCGGACTTCATCTGGGACTCCGATGGTCGGGTCACGGAAGACGGGTGGGTCGCCGAGATCCGGATCCCCTACATCAGCTTCCAGTTCCCGCAGGCCGACGAGCAGGTGTGGAGGCTGAACGTCGCTCGGGAGGTCCGTCGGCTCGGGTACGAGCAATCCTGGGCTCCGCTCACCGCGAACCTGACGAGCACGCTGGCGCAGAGCGGTCGCCTCCTGGGCATGAGGGGCTTGAACCCCAAGAAGCTGCTCGAGATCAACCCGGTCGTCACGGGGAAGCTCACGGGCGAGGAAGTCGACGACGTATTCAGCCGGGGTAGCGTCGAGCCCGAGTTCGGACTCGACGGGCGGTACGGGATCACCCGCAACCTGAGCCTCGGTGCGACGGTCAATCCGGACTTTTCGCAGGTCGAGGCCGACGCGGATCAGATCGCCGTGAACGAGCGCTTCGCGCTCTTCTTCTCCGAGAAGCGGCCGTTCTTCCTGGACGGCACCGAGATCTTCCAGAGTCCGACACAGCTCGTACACACCCGACAGATCATCGACCCGGCGGGTGGCGCGAAGCTGACCGGGAAGATCGGGGGCCTGAACCTGGCCTACCTCGGAGCCCTGGACGACAGTCCGGTGAGCCTGGGCGATAGCGAGAACCGCGCGCTCTTCAACCTCGCGCGCCTCCGGGCCGATGTCGGGGCGGGGTCCGCGATCGGCCTCCTGTACACCGACCGCAGCGTGCTGGGGGAGGCGACCTTCAACCGGGTCGCGAGCGCGGATGCACGGTTGCTGTTCGGGCGGAGCCTCTCTTTGACCACCCAGCTCGCGGGCAGCTGGACCCGCGAGGCGGCCGAGGCTGGCTCGGAAGGCGAGGCGTCGACGGAGTTCGGCGCCCTGTGGTACGCCTCTCTTCAGCAATCGGGACGCAGCTTCGGGTGGCAGGTCACGGTCGAGGACGTGGGTACGGACTTCCTCACGGAAACCGGCTTCATCCGCCGCGTCGGCGACATGCGCGCGTTCGCCTCCGCCGAGTTGAACCTGTTCACGCCGCCCGGATCGAATCTTCAGCGGATCGGACTCCAGGCCCGCTTCGAGGGATTCTTCAACCACGCCGACCTCTGGAGCGGCGTCGAGATGTCCCCGTTCGAGCGCGAGGTGGAGGTGGATGCCACCCTCTCCTTCCGGGGTAACCGCTCCATCACGTTCACGGCGCGAAACGGGTACTTCCGCTTCCGCCCGGAGGACTATGACGACTACGAAGTGGAGTTCCGGGACGGGAGCCGGGTGCCGTTCGCGCTACCGGCACCCTTGACTAACCTGTGGGCCGGCGCCGTCCGGACCCGTTACCGGGTATCCCCCGCGCTGCAGATCAACGGGAGCGCTTTCGTGCGCGAGATCCCCATCTTCGGCGAGGCGTCCAGAGGCCTCGAGCTCAGGATCTCGCCCAGCCTCGACTTGCGGCCGACCGCCTCCTGGCTCTTGAACCTGTCGTACACGTTGTCGCGCCTACGGCGGCAGGACGACCACACGTTCTATTCATCGGCCGACATCCCGCGGCTCAGAACGCAATACCAGTTCTCGAAGGCGCTGTTCGCCCGGGTCATCCTCCAATACGACCTGTCCGAGCGTGAGGCACAGCGTGATCCCGAATCCGGGCGGCCGCTCATCATCGACGACGAGCTCTCGGTCGACGAGCAGCGCGGGCGTTTCCTGACTCAGATTCTCGTTTCGTACGAGCCTTCACCGCGCACGGTTTTCTTCATCGGGTGGTCCCGGCAGATGGAGGGGGATCGTACCTTCAGCCTTGGTGAGATGGACCCGATAAACGAGGGGTTCTTCGCCAAGCTCAGTTACCTGTATCGGTTCTAGCGCGTCTTCGGAGCGCGATCGTAGCCGAGCCGTCGGACCTCGAGCCACGGTGTTCTGACTCATGATGTACGGACTCACGCAGGCCGCCGCCGAGTACGTCGGCGTGATGATCTCGAACGGGATTCGAGCGGTGGGTGTCGCGGGCCGCGACTTCTTCAACTTCCTCGGGGACAATCCCGTCGCGATCATCGTCGGGGTCCTCGTGTTGCTCCTGCTCTGGAAGCTGATCAGTCGCCGATAGTCGCGTCGGCCGACTAGGAAGACGGCCCCCGACTCGGGAAGAGCCGGGGGCCGCTGGAGGGAGCTGATGCTCGAGGGTCCGGACGCGGCCTAGTCCCGGCTCGCCTCCTCCTCCGCTACCGCAGGTTCGGGGGCGGGCAGCTCGCGCAGGTATTGATCGAGGAACTCGCGTACCTTCCGCCAGCCCTCCAGCTGGTTCTCCTTCTTGCGGAACCCGTGGCCCTCGTCCTCGAACAGGACGTACTCGACGGGCACGCCGTTGGCCCGCACCGCCTCGACGATCTCGTCCGACTCGACCTGGAGCACGCGTGGATCGTTCGCGCCCTGGAGCACCATGAGCGGGCGGACGATCTGATCCGCGTGGAACAGCGGAGATTTCGCCTTGAAGAACTCCTCGTCGTCGAAGTCACCCATCTCCTGCTCGAGGGCGTCGCGGAACGATTCCCACCAGGGCGGGATGTTCGTCACGGTGCGATGCCAATTCGAGATCCCGAACAGGTCGACGCCGACCGCGAACTCCTCCGGACGGAAGGTGAGCGCGGCGAGCACCATGTAGCCGCCGTAGCTGCCGCCGAGGATTCCGATCCGCTCCGGATCGATCCAGCCCGTGTCTATGAGCATCTGCTTCGACGCGACGCAGTCATCCAGGTCGGCATCCCCGTGCTTGCGGTCGTCCATCTTGTAGAACGTCTTCCCGTAGCCGGAGCTGCCGCGGTTGTTGATCGCGTACACCGCGTATCCGTGGTTGACGAGGTACTGGATGAGCGCGCTGTACCCGACGCGCGACTGGCCGCCCGGTCCGCCGTGCACCCACACGAGCGCCGGGACCTGGTTGTCCGCGCTCGCCTCGTGCGGCTTGTAGAGCACGCCGGGGATCTCGACTCCGTCGTACGACGTGAAGCGGACGACCTCGGCGTCGACCAGGTTCGTGGTCTGGATCTCGGGCGTGAGCGACTCGGTCAGCCGTTGCGGCTCCTCACCCCCTATGTCGTGCACGAACAGGTTGCGCGGCGAGCGCGCCGAGCTCGCGTAGAACGCCATCGCGCTTTCGTCATCCGAGAGGTTGACCGAGGTGATGTCCAGCCCTTCCATGGCGGGGAGCTCGACCTCGCGCATGTCGGGCATCTCGTACATGTGGATTCGAGTGCGGGCGTCCTCGTTCACCCCCGCGACCATGTACTTGCCCTCCTCGGAGAAGTACCCGTACCACACGTCCCAATCGGGTTGAAAGACGACCTCTCGCTCGCCGGTCGCCAGGTCGATCTTCGCGAGATAGGCGAACTCGGTCCCATCGTCCGTGGTGATGTAGAGACTGGACCCATCCGGACTGAAGTCCTGCGGGCTGTTCGAGACCTCGCCCTCGTGCGGCGTCAGGTGCCGCATCTCCTCGGCCTCGCGATCGTACAGGTAGATGTCGCTGTCGCTCGTCGTATTCGGCTTGCTGAACACGATGTAGCGCTCGTCGGGCGAGATCCCGCCGAACCCGTAGCCGGTCTCATCCTGGTAGATCAGCGTCTTCTCGTAGCCGTCGACGGTGACCTCGTAGATGTCAAAGAAGCGATTGTCGCGCTCGTTCGAGCCGATGAAGAAGGTCTGGTCGTCCTTGGCCCACCCTCCGAACCATGCCTTGAGCCCTTCGCCCGGTGTGAGGTCGGTGACCGCGCCGTCCAGCTCGCGCACGTACACGTGGTCGAGCTCGTTGCCGCCGATGTCGGCCATGTAGATGAAGCGCTCGTCATCGGGGAAGTAGCTCGACACGCGGATCGACTCCGACGTCGAGCTGGTGAGCGGGATCGGGTCGCCGCCCGCGACCGGGATCGCGTACGCGTTCATAATCCCGGTCTCGTCCGTGCTGACCAGGATCTTGCTCCCATCGGGCGAGAACGAGCTGCCGAAGACGTTGGTCGTCTCCATGAACTGCTCGATCGTGTATTCGGGAACGTCGCTCCGCGAGAACTCTTGGGAGTCGGCGGCCTCATCCGCAGGTCCGCACGCCACGGCAAGCGCGAGGATCGGGACGGAGACGAGGTGTTTCGGGAACGTGCGGGAGTGGGTAGTCATGAGAGCTCCTGCGTCGCGCGGTGTATCCGGGGGGCCCTGCCGGGCCCGCTGGAGTTCTTCTGTGGCCTGTCACTCTAGCGTACGCGGATGGATCGTTACAAGTGTCGCCTATACGGGGTCAGCGTGTGACGAGGGGCACGCGCGCGTAGTCTTTCGGCCGGCGGCAGATTCCACTCCCGGATCGTGGGAGCCAACGCGTCCGGGAGTCGACCCGGACCCATGGACGAGGAGAGCTCCCGTGGAGCGACGACCCTGCAAAACTCGATTCTCCAGTCTGGGGCTCATCTTGCTGGGCACGGCCATGGCGGGGTGTCGCGCCACCGTCCCCATCGGCCATCTCCTCGACGACCCGTACCAATTCGACGGAAACACGGTGAAGATCGTGGGTGAGGTGACCGGTTCCGCCGGCGCCCTGGGGCGCGGCGCGTACGCGCTCGACGACGGAACGGGTACCCTGATCATCCTCAGCGAGGCACGGGGCGTACCGCGACGGGGAGCGCGAGTCGAGGTCACGGGTTGGTTCCGATCCCTGTTCACGTGGGGACCGATCAGCGGTGCCATGATGCTGGAGCGGCACCGGCACCTTCGCCGCGGCTACTGACGGATCTCGCGCATCGACAACGGATCGGCCGCAAAGATCTCGCCGGTCGACTTGACCGCGTGCTGCGCCGTCGCCCATCGTCGATCGGTATCCGACGGTCGGTGCTCACCCGGGAGGTTGGTCATCCCCTATATGCGCGGGAGCTCCCAAGAGGAATACGACGTAATCGTCGTCGGCTCGGGTGCGGGCGGCGGTATGGCGGCGTACGTGCTCGCGTGTCACGGCGTGAGAGTCCTCATGCTCGAGGCCGGTCGTCATTACGACCCGCTCACCGAGACCCCGATGTTCCAGCTACCCAAGGATGCCCCGCTGCGGGGGGCCGGCACTCCGGACAAGCCGTTCGGCTTCTACGACGCCACCGTGGATGGGGGTTGGCGGGTCCCCGGAGAACCGTACACGAGCGCCGAGGGCGTCGACTTCATGTGGTGGCGGGCGCGGATGCTGGGGGGACGCACCAACCACTGGGGACGCATCTCGCTCCGCAACGGCCCGTACGATTTCAAGCCCCACAGCAGGGACGGTCTCGGGTTCGACTGGCCGATCTCGTACGATGACATCGCGCACTACTACGACAAGACCGAGGCGCTGATCGGCGTATACGGGTCCAACGAAGGGATCGAGAACACCCCGGATTCCTCACCCGACATCCTCCAGCCGCCCCCGGCACCGCGCGCGCACGAGCTGCTGACGAGGAAAGCGTGCGAGGGGCTGGGCATTCCGGTGATCCCGGCGCATGTCGCGATCCTCACCCGGCAGCAGGACGCCGACCGTCTCTCACGGTTCTTGTGGCCGAACAACGAGCTGGCGCAGCGCGTGACGCGAGAATCCATGGGTTCGCGGGCCGCCTGCTTCTGGGCAACGCCGTGCGGGCGTGGCTGCTCCATCAAGGCCAACTTCCAATCGCCCACCGTCACGCTCCCCCCTGCGCTCGCGACCGGGAACCTGGAGGTCATCACCGATGCCATGGTCCGCGAGGTAACGGTAGACGGGACCGGGCGAGCGACCGGGGTCCACTACATCGATCGGACGACTCGCAGCGACCGCCGCGCCAACGCCCGCGTCGTGGTCCTGGCGGCGAGCGCCTGCGAATCGGCACGCATCCTCCTCAACTCGAAGAGCTCCCTGTTTCCCGAAGGCCTGGCCAACGGTAACGGGATCGTCGGCAAGTACTTGATGGACACCGTCGGAGCAGGGTTGTACGGGCAGGTGCCAGCTCTCGAGAATCTCCCGCGACATAACGAAGAAGGCGCATCCGCACTGCACCTGTACATGCCCTGGTGGCTGTACGGCGAACAGCTCGCGGGCGATCTGAGCTTCGCACGCGGCTATCACGTCGAGTTCGGCGGGGGGCAGAAGATGCCCGGGTTCGGGGCGTTCGGTGGACTCGAGACACTGACCGGGGGCTCGTACGGAGCCCGCTTCAAACAGGACTGCCGGCGCTACTACGGCTCGTTCATGTTCTTCGATGGCCGCGGAGAGATGATCCCGAACGAGGAGTCTTACTGCGAGATCGACCCCGACACCGTCGATCAATGGGGTATCCCGGTGCTGCGCTTCCACTGGCGCTGGTCCGAGCACGAGCTGAATCAGGCCGCTCACATGCACAGGACGTTCGCCGAGATCTTCGACGCGCTCGGTGGACGCGCCCTCGGCACCGTGCAGACGGACGGGGCGAAGGCGATCCTGCGGCCCGGCCAGATCATCCATGAGGTCGGGGGCGTGAGGATGGGGGACGATCCGGAGACCTCGGTCCTGAATCAGTACTGTCAGGCGTGGGAGGTACCGAACGTGTTCGTGATGGATGGCGGACCGTTCGTGTCCAACGCGGACAAGAACCCGACGCTGACGATCATGGCCCTCGCGTGGCGCTCGAGCGAGTACCTGGTGGAGCAGCTCAGGCAGAGGAGCTTGTGATGGACGAACACCCGAAGCGCGGGCCGGAAGTGCCGGCCGATGCGGCCGCGGAAGGAGAGAGCCTCACGCGTCGCAGCGCGCTCAAGGTGATCGCCGCGGGGGCGGCGGGGGCCGCCGCGCTACCGGCCGCCGGTTGTGTGCCGCCCGAGCCGGTGTTGGAATCGCTGGAGGAGGCCGGCCAGCCGGGCGCGCCGGGTGCCGAGCCGCGGGCCGCACCTCAGCAGGTCGGGAACCCACTCGCCGCGGGGACTCCCTCCGATCCGGACCTGATCAGCCCAGCCGTGCCGTGGGATGGCATCCTCAGCGAGGAGGAGCTTCGCACGGTGGCAGCCCTGTGCGATGTGATCATCCCCGAAGACGAGGGCTCCCCCAACGCGAGCGCCGTGGGCGCGCACGAATTCGTGAACGAATGGGTGAGCGCGCCGTACGAGGGCAACCAGACGGATCTCGTGCTGGTGCGGGGCGGGATCACATGGCTGAATGTCGAGGCCGGCAGCCGATTCGGGAGAGAGTTCGCGGATCTGGCGCTCGCGGAGAAGCAGGCCATCTGCGATGACATCGCGTATCGGCCTCGGGCGCTCCCCGAGCACCGCGCCGCCGCCCGTTTCTTCGACAAGATCCGCGATCTGACGGCGACCGCCTTCTACACGACCCAGGAGGGGATGGCGGATCTCGGGTATGTTGGAAATCTGCCCATGTCGCGATTCGACGGCCCACCGCGGGAAGTGCTCGAGCGCCTGGGGCTGATCTGACCGCTCTTCGCGACCCCGCAGCGGCGTAGGACGCGGGCGACAGCCATCTACTCGCCCGCGGCGCCCTTCTCTCCCTTCCGCCACCGCCTGACCAGATCGGGCAGACGATAGACGGCAGCGTGCGCGCGAAGGAACTCGCGCCGGGGGCGTGCGGGATTCCCCATCACGATCTCGCCCGGCTCGACATCCTGCGTGACGGCCGCCTTGGCGGCGGCGCTCGCACCGTCTCCGATCTCGATGTGATCGATCGCGCCCGCGTGGCCCCCGAACACCACACCCTTCCCCATCCGGGTCGAGCCCGCGATCCCCACCCCCGCTGCGAACAGACACAGCTCGCCGAGCTGCACGTTGTGGGCGATGTGGACGAGGTTGTCGAGCTTGGTGCCCTCCCCGATTCTCGTATCGCCGATCGAGCCCCGGTCGACGCACGCGTTCGCGCCGATCTCGACGTCGTCCTCGATGACGCACCCTCCCACCTGCGGGATCTTCCGGTGTCGCTCGTCGACCGTGACGTAGCCGAACCCATCCACACCGAGACGAACGCCGGCGTGGAGGATGACATCGGCTCCAACCGTAACCCCCGCGTAGAGGACCACGTGCGGGTAAAGCACGGTCCGGTCGCCGATGGACACATCCGGCCCGACACAGGAATGGGCGCCAATCGCCACGTCGTCACCGATTCGCGCGTGGTCCTCGATCACCGCGTAGGCGCCGATCCGCACGCGTTCTCCCAGCGACACACCGGACCCCACGATCGCGGTCGGGTGGATCCCGGGCCGCCGCCCGGAGGGTGGGTGGAAATGTTCGAGCAAGCTCGGCAGCGCCCGATGGGGGTCCTGCACGATGACGCACGACCTGTCGGCGGGCACCGTCTCGGCCAAGTCCGATGAGACCAACAGGGCGCCCGCGCGCGAATCTTCGACGAATCTGACGTACCGGCGCGCCGCGAGGAGACCCAGCTGGTCCGGCCCGGCGTCACGCACCGGGGCCACGCCGCGGATCCTCAGCTCCGGCTCCCCCTGGACGACGCCCCCGATTCGCTCCGCTATATCCGCCAGGGTCAGGTCGCCGGCGGACGTGGAGCTTCTGGCTCCTGTCATTCTGCTCTCCTCATGAGAATGGACCGACCTCGAGTGCCGCGGCTCGCTGCAAACCGAAGCAGGCGGTCCGCCGGCCGCAAGGCGCCATCGTCCGCCCGGCGTCTGGCGCGCCGCGATGACGAGATTCATACTTCCGGAGCCGCCGCCGTGAGCGGCGTCTCCCTTCATAGGGTGGCCCACTCGAGTCTTGCAGCGGCCTGTCAGGAACCCACAGGAGAGCTCGCCATGAAGCCCCACGCCATCGCTCGACGGACGTTCGTCAGAGCCGCCGGCGCCGCCGGCGCCGGGCTCGTCATCGTGCCGCGTCATGTCCTCGGGGGGCAGGGCTACCGCGCGCCGAGCGACACGGTGAACGTCGGCTGCATCGGCGTCGGAGGGATGGGTCGGAACGATGTGCGGGGCATCGCCGGGGCCGGCGGGAACATCTATGCGCTGTGCGATGTCGATGACCGACGGGCGCAGGCTGCGTTCGGGTCGTTCCCGGCCGCGAAGCGCTACAAGGACTTCCGCGTCATGCTGGAACGGGAGAGCGCGAACCTCGATGCGGTGATCGTCTCCACACCGGATCACACCCACGCCGTCGCGGGCGTGATGGCCATGCGGCTGGGGCTGCACTGCCGGATCCAGAAACCCCTCGCGCGCTCGTTGTGGGAGGTCCGCGAGCTGATGCGGGTCGCGCGTGAAACGGGCGTTGCCACACAGATGGGCAACCAGGGACACGCCGGAGAGGGCACGCGTCAGATCCGGGAGTGGGTGGAAGCGGGCGCCATCGGCACCGTGCGCGAGATCCAGTACTGGACGAACAGGCCCATCTGGCCGCAGGCGATCGACCGGCCGACCGAGGTGCACCACGTGCCCCCCTGGCTGGATTGGGACCTGTGGCTGGGCCCCGTACCGGAACGGCCGTATCACCCGGCCTATGCCCCCTTCCGATGGCGCGGATGGTGGGACTACGGCACCGGCGCGTTGGGCGACATCGCCTGCCACTCGATGGACGCCGCGTTCTGGACGCTCGACCTGGGCTTCCCGACCCGAATTGTGGCGGAATCGACCACGCTATTCGACGAGACGGCCCCGGCCGCATCGCGCATCGAATACGAATTCCCGGTGAAGGGCGGGCGCGGGCCGGTCAAGGTCGTGTGGCGGGACGGCAACCTGTCGCCGCCGAAGCCGCAGGAGATCGGAGACGGACAGCGCTGGCCGATCGAACCCAGCGGGGGACAGCTGTGGATCGGCGACGATGGAAAGCTGATGGCAGGGACCTATGGGGAGGACCCAAAGCTACTCGACGAGGCCCGGGACGCCGAGATCCGCGCGAACCCGCCGGCCGAGAAGTACCCGCGGATCGACGGCGTGTACGACGAGTTCGTCGTGGCGTGCAAGGGCGGCGCCCCCGCCGGCTCCAGCTTCGCCGAGCATGCGGGACCCCTCTCCGAGATGGTGCTGCTGGGCAACCTGGCGGTGCGTAGCGCTCGCGCGTTGCAGCTGGACCCTTCGACCGGGCAGGTCACGAACGCGTCGATCCCCGAAGAGTACATCCGCCCGACGTTCCGCGATGGGTGGGGCTGGTCATGAGGGCACGGAGCCACCTGGGCACCCTGTTCGGGCTCCTGGTCGCGGGCAGCGGCATCCTGTCTTTCTGGGCCTGCCAGTCAGACTCCCCTCCCGACTCGTCGACCGCCGAGCTGGACCTGGTGATTGCAGCGGGTCGCGTGATGGACCCTGAGACGGGTCTGGATGCGGTGCGAAACGTGGGAATCAGCTCGGGTCGGGTCGCAGCCATCAGCGAGGGACCTCTCACCGCCTCGGACACGCTCGACGCCAGCGGGCTCGTAGTCGCGCCGGGCTTCATCGATTTGCACGCGCACGGGCAGGACTCCGTGAGCGGCCGTCTGCAGGCGCTGGACGGCGTTACGACCGCGCTCGAAATGGAAGTCGGTGTTTGGCCCGTGGCCGAATGGCTCGAGTCGCGCGAGGGAAAGGCGCTCATCCATTACGGTGCGACCGTCAGCCATCCTGGTGCGCGGATGAAGCTCCTCGCCGGCATCGACGTCGGCCACACCCCCACGATGCCACCGACCGCCGACAACCCGTTCGGGTCGGACCTCATCTACGAGGAGCTGGACGAAGGGCGGGTCCTGGAGCTATCCGGGCTGATCGCGCAGGGGTTGGACGAAGGGGGGCTCGGACTCGGATTCGGGATCACGTACACGCCCGGAGCATCGCGAACGGAGATCTACCGCCTTTTCCAGCTTGCAGCCGCACGAGAAGCGCCGGCCTACGTGCACCTGCGGGGTGAGAACTCGGGGGGGACGCTCGGTGCCTTCCAAGAGGTAATCGCGGATGCGGCCGCCACGGGCGCGTCGGTGCATATCGTTCATATGAATAGCAGTGCCGATGAGATGGCGCGGACGACGTTGGAGATGATTCGGGGCGCCACCGAGCGAGGTGTCGATGTCACCACCGAGGCGTATCCCTACACCGCGAGCTCCACGTATATCGAATCCGCCCTGTTCGATTCATGGGAGGGGCTCGACGATGACGACTACCAACGTCTGGAGTGGCCCGGCACCGGCGAGCGGCTGACTGCACGGACCTTCCAGGAGTACCGGCAGCGGGGTGGCTGGGTCGTGATCCACGGTCGCAACGAGGAGATGAACGAGTGGATCGTGGCGCAGCCGGATGTAATGATCGCCAGCGATGGGATCCCGTTTTTATACGTGGCGGTGCACCCCCGGGGCGCGGGCACTTACGCGCGTGTGCTCGGTCACTACGTGCGTGAGCGCGGGGCTCTGACGTTGATGGAGGCGCTCGCGAAGATGACTCTCCTCCCCGCTCGTCGAGTCGAGACGGTCGCATCGGCCATGCGTCGTAAGGGCCGTGTACAACTCGGTGCGGATGCCGATCTCACGATCTTCGACCCGCAGACCGTGATCGACCGGGCGACCTACGAACAGCCGGAAGCGCCGTCAGAGGGAATCCACCACGTGTTGGTCGAGGGAACATTCGTCGTGCGTGACGGCGAGGTCGTCGATGGCGTTTACCCGGGCCGGCCGATCATGGGGAGCGGCGGCTGAGGCGAGCACGGCGTCCGGCACCTAGCCGACGCCCCGGCGGTTGTCACCTGCATGCCGCCTCACCCGGCCCGACGCACATCCGTGCGACGCGTACCTACGGGTCAAAGTACGCCTCGTATTCCAACCGCAGTCGCTTGGGCGGCTCGGGAACCGGTTCCTCCTCCCCGCAAACATCGTAGCGCGGGCGCTGGCCGGCTTCCGCATCCCGGAAGCAGTACCGCGTCGCTCTCCAGTGGCTCTCGGGAGTTTCCTCCTCCCAGTCGGTGATCGATTCGTATGCGATGACCTCGCGCCAGTCTTCCGACACTTCGATCTCCACATCCTGCACGCCGCTCCCGGCCAGCTGGGTGAATCCGAGAGTCTCCGTCACGGCGCCCGTCTCCGCATCGACGTGGTGTATCCGGACGCCGACGCGCGGGCAGGCCCCGCACTGCCCCGACCCGTAGTAGCTCCACCAGACGCGGGGGCCCTCCTTCACGAGCCAATCACCATCCGCCAGTCGGCGGGTTTCCATGTGTCGAGCATCTATGAGAAAGGGCCATGGGCTCTCCTCCCCCGAGAGCGTGCCCTCGACGGTCTCCGAGACGCGCTCCCCACGCTTGTGTGCGAGGAAGGGCCCGCACAGGACCTCACCATCGCCCAGCTCCAGCGCGGAGTACTCGGCCGCGAACGCGGCGGGCGAGATCGAGGCGGAGTCGGGCTCGTACTGGTAGCCGGCGGCTTCGTTGTCGATCACGATGAGGCGGCGCAGATCTCCTGACGCTTCGGGGATCATGTACAGACCGGCCTGCTCCGAAGGAAGACGGACTCCGACATGCGGCTCGCTGAAGATCGCGATCTGGCCCAGGCCGTAGCCGCACGGAGTGAGTCGGTGTTCGATCGGGGCGGTCAGGCGCCGCGGGGGCAGATCTTCCGGAACCGCAACGCCAGCGCCGGCAGCTTCGGGACCCGCGTCGCGTCCGACCAGGCCCACGCGCACCCGCATGGCTGTGAAGTCGAGCGCTTTCACGGGCGGGAACGCAGTCCACGGGACGAGCACCTCGAGCCCCAGGGCACCCGGCGTCCCGGCCACGGACCGAGCGCGCGCATCCGGTTGTGCGTCCGGCTCCGCCGCCGGCTCCAGAGGTCCGAGCCTCGAGCGCACCTCGGGCGCCAGCGCTTCGAACGCGGGGCGTGCCAGCGTCTCCGCGGGCACTTCGGGCGCCGTCGCGGACACCACCCAGCGTCGCTCGAACAGGGGCGCCAGTCGGGACCGGTGCTCGACCTGTTCGCGGAACCACTCCGCGCAGAACGCTCGCAGCTCCTCACCCCAGTCCACGGTCTCGCACTCGGCCTCGCTCGCGAGCGTCTCGAAGCCGAACTGGTGGCCCCAACCGATCGGAGGCAGAGCGGGTGGCCCGGCGTCCGCGAGCCAGATCGAGAGCCGGGGGTTCTGGAGATTCGGGGCTCCGGTCGTCCGGATCTCCGCGGCGACTGCCAGGCCCCCGTCAACCTGGGCAATCCAGACGAGCGTCTGCGGCGTCGTCGGGGTGGCGGGGAGCACCTGGTCCGTCGGGCGCGAACGCCACTCCCCCAGCTCTCCGTCGAGTATGAACCCGGTAACGCGTGGGATGGTATCCCGCTGGCCAGCCTGCGCGACCGTGACCGAAACAGACGCGCGGGGTGACTCGCGGGGCTCGATCGACGACCCCGTCGAGGCGGCAAGCCGCCCCGGTTCAGGGGAAACGAGCAAGACGAGTCCCAAGACGCCGCAGCGTAGCGGGGACCCGAATCGTCCGTCCCTCCTCCCCGGCATCGCGTGCCTCCTCGCGTTCGGGCCTATGCGGGCGTGGGCGGCCCGGGCGCCGCCCACACGCTCGGCTCGCTCACCGCGTCATGCGATCGCGAACTTCAGGATGAAGAGAAGCGCGATCGCCACCGTCGCGAAGCGCAGGTCGCCCCACCGGCCGGCCAACGTCTTCACGGCCACATACCCGACGAAGCCGAAACCGATTCCCGTGGCGATCGAATACGTGAGCGGCATCGCGATCGCGGCGATCACGGCTGGCGCGTACTCGGTCGGGTCGTCCCAATCGAGCTCCGACAGCCCTCTCGCCATCAGGCAGGCCACGAAGAAGAGCGCCGAAGCGGTCGCGTATGCGGGGATCATGCCGGCCAACGGCGCGAGGAACAGCGACAGCAGGAACAGGGCTGCCACCACCACCGCGGTCAGACCCGTGCGCCCTCCCACGTTGGTGCCCGCCGCGCTCTCGATGTAGCTCGTCACCGTGGACGTTCCGAGCATGGAGCCCGCTACGGTCGCGGTGCTGTCCGCGAGGAGTGCCCGGTTCAACCTCGGCAGGTGGCCGTCCTCGTCCAGCATCCCCGCACGGTGAGCCACGCCCACGAGGGTGCCCGTCGTATCGAACAGATCGACGAACAGGAACGTGAAGATCACGGTCACGAACCCCACGTCCAGCGCGCCGGCGATGTCGAGCGCCAGCAGCGTCGGGCGCGGATCGGGCGGCACCGCGACCACGCCGGAGAAGGTCGCGAGCCCGAACGGGAGGCCCAGCAATGCGACGGCGAGGATTCCGATGATTATGGCCCCGAGTACACCGCGGTGGGTGAGGGCCACGATGAGCGCGAATCCGAGCGCCGCGAGCAGCGGTTCCGGTCGGCGCACATCACCGAGGGTCACGAGCGTCGTCGGGTCGCCAGTCACCAAGCCCGCGCTCTGCAGGGCGATCAGTCCCAAGAAGAGTCCGATCCCCGCCGATATGGCGCGCTTCATCGTCACGGGGATGGCTCGAACCACCTGCTCCCTGACGCGGAGCAGGCTGAGCGCTGTGAACAGGATGCCCGACATGAAGACGGCTCCGAGCGCCGTCGGCCAGCTGTACCCCATGGAGCCCACGACCGTGTAGGCGAAGAACGCGTTCAGGGCCATCCCCGGGGCGAGCGCGATCGGGTAGTTGGCGTACAGGCCCATGATCAGCGTACCGAACGCGGAGGCCACGCAGGTCGCGACGAAGACGGCGCCACGGTCCATCCCCGCATCGGCGAGAATGAGCGGGTTGACGAACAGGATGTACGCCATGGTGAGGAACGTGGTGATCCCGGCGATCACCTCCGTCCGCGCGTCGGTCGCGTGCTCGGAGAGCCCGAAGTAGCGATCCAGCATGGACGCGAAGCTATCCGCTTTTGGGGCCCTGCGGTACAATGGGCCGATGCTCCTTTCGTTCGTGGTGTTGGCGGCCGGTCGCGCGAGCCGGTTCGGGCGGCTCAAGCAACTGGAGCCCATCGGCCCGAGCGACGAGGCGCTGTTCGAGTACGCGGTACACGACGCCGTCCGGGCGGGATGCCACCGCGTCGTGTTCGTCACGCGGCCCGATCTGGAGCCTCGGCTTAGAGCCCACGTCGCGGGCCGACTCGGCGACGCGCTCCGCGTCGAGTTCGTGATCCAGGATACCGGTGATCTCCCTGCGGGCTTCCGAGTTCCCGCCGGGAGGACCAAGCCCTGGGGCACCGGTCACGCCGTCCTGACGCTCCGACGCCTGGTGCGGGAGCCGTTCATCGTCTGTAACGCGGACGATTTCTACGGTCCACGATCGATCGGGCGTCTGGCGCGGCGCGTTCGGGATGCCCTCACGACCGGCGATCCCTCTCATTTCGTCATCGGGTACCGATTGAAGGACACCCTCCTGCCCACGTCGGGGGGAGCGAACCGCGGCATCTGCCGGTGTGACAAGTCCGGCTTCGCCGAGTCGATCGAGGAGGTGCGCGAGATTCGGCACGAGGGCTCGGCCATCGCCGGATTGCAGGAGGACGGGAGCCCGTGCCTGTTGACGGGTGACGAGCTCGCCTCCATGAACCTGTGGGCTTTCCAACCTTCGATCTTCGAGCCGTTGTGGCACCGCTTCGAGCGCTTTCACGCGGAAACGGACGATCCGATCGCGGACGAGTTTCTACTGAGCAGCGCCGTGGGCGGGCTGGTCGAATCCCGGCGGGTCCGCGTGCGGGTCATTCCGACGGAGGATAGCGGCCTGGCGCTCACGTTCCCCGAAGACCGCGAAGAGGTGGCGTCCGGCGTCAACGAGGCGGTCGCCGCGGGGGATTATCCCATAGACCTGGCGGCATGGTTCAGGGCCCGCCGCGGCACGGTCCCGGGTTGAGGCCACCATGCAACTGACGGCCTTGGACTGGGCGGTTCTCGGGTCGTACGGGCTCGTGGCGCTGGTCGTGGGGCTGGCGTTCGCCCGGCGGGCCGGATCGGGCACCGGTCAGTACTTCCTCGCCGGCCGCCAGCTACCGTGGTGGTTGCTCGGGACGTCGATGGTAGCCACCACGTTCTCCACCGACACGCCGAACCTGGTCACGGATCTCGTGCGCAACGGCGGCGTGAGCCAGAACTGGGTTTGGTGGGCCTTCCTCATCACCGGGATGTGCACGGTCTTCTTCTACGCCAAGCTGTGGCGCCGCTCCGGCGTGTTCACGGACATCGGGTTCTACGAACTGCGGTACTCGGGAAAGCCGGCGGCCTTCCTACGCGGGTTCCGCGCGCTCTACCTGGGCGTGTTCTTCAACGTGATGATCATGGCCACCGTGACCCTGGCCGCCATCAAGATCGCCGGGGTGCTGTTGGGGGCCGACGAGTATACGACCGTGTTCGTCGCCGGGGTGGTGACCGCCGTGTACTCGGCCACTTCAGGTCTGTGGGGCGTGGTGGTGACCGACCTCCTCCTGTTCGCGATCGCGATGATCGGGTCGATTTCCGCCGCGGTGTTCGCCCTGCGCCAACCGGAGGTCGGCGGGCTCGCCGGGCTCGTCTCGCACCCGGCGCTCGCGGACAAGTTGTCGTTGCTGCCCGACTTCTCGGATTGGAGAAACGCTGCGGTCGTCTTCCTGATCCCGATCGCGGTGCAGTGGTGGAGCACCTGGTATCCGGGCGCGGAGCCGGGGGGCGGAGGCTACGCCGCGCAACGCATGCTGGCGGCCCGAGACGAGCGGGAGTCGATGCGTGCGACCCTGTGGTTCAACATCGCACACTACGCGCTCCGGCCGTGGCCGTGGGTCCTCGTTGCATTGGCCTCGCTGATCATGTACCCGACGCTCGACTCGATAGCGGCCCGTTTTCCAGGGTTGGACCCGTCGATCATCCGGCACGATCTCGCCTATCCCGCCATGCTGGTGTTCCTCCCCCACGGGCTGCTGGGGCTCGTCGTCGCTTCGCTTGCCGCGGCCTACATGTCCACGATCAGCACCCATCTGAATTGGGGCGCCTCGTACATCGTGGACGACTGTTACCGCCGCTTTGTCTCGTCCGAACGCGACGAGGCTCACTACGTCCGGGTGGCACGTCTCTCGACGGTCGGCTTGATCATCCTCGCGTCGGCCGTGGCGCTTTGGCTCGAGAACGCTCTGCAGGCGTTCCAGATCCTGCTCCAGATCGGAGCCGGTACGGGACTCATCTTCCTGCTCCGTTGGTTCTGGTGGCGCATCAACGTGTGGAGCGAGATCTCCGCGATGATCATCTCGTTCCTCGTGGCGTTGTACTTCCAATTCGTTCACGAGGCGCTCGGGTTCGCGGCGTTTCATCCCGCCGTGGCGCTCGTCGTGGGGGTCGCGATCACGACCGTGGTGTGGGTCACGGTCACGTTCCTCACGGCACCCGTGGACGGCGAGACCCTCCAGCGCTTCTACGACCGGATCCGGCCGTTCGCCCGAGGGTGGAAGAAAGCCGTCGAGATCCGCGCGGAGGCGGGCGGCGCGGCCGGTAGTGCGTCCGCCGGGTTGCTCGCGTGGGCGCTCGGTTGTCTGGCCGTGTATTCGGCCCTCTTCGCGACCGGGTATCTGCTGTACGGACGCCACTGGCTCGCTGCCTTCTGCATCGGCCTCACGGCGCTCGCCGCGGTCGCATTGTTCCGAGTCGTACCGAAGGTGGGATTCGAATGAGGGGTCGCGGTGGAGCGAGCATCGGATTCGCCCTCACCCTGACGGGATGGTGCGCTCCGCAGATCGTGGCCGCTCCGGGGGACACCGGCCTGGTGGAGCAGGAGGCCGGCATCACCGATTTGCAGACGATCCCGGGCACCGACATCTCGTTCAGCATGGTGTACGTGCCGGGAGGGACGTTCCTGATCGGAAGTCCGGCTGACGAGTCGGGCCGGTCAACCGACGAGGGTCCTCGACGTGCCGTTGCGGTCGAGCCGTTCTGGATCGGAGTGCACGAGGTCACGTTCAACGAATACGCCATCTTCCGATTTCGGCGGCTCGACAGCGAGCAGACCGCTGTACCCGGCGTATCCATGGATGTCGATGCCATCTCGCGGCCGAGTCCCCCTTACGAGGACCCGGCGCAGGGGATGGGTCACGGCGCCCATCCTGCGGTGGGCATGACCCAGCGCGCTGCCCTCCAGTATGCCCGGTGGCTCTCCGAAAAGACCGGACGCCTGTACCGACTTCCGACCGAGGCCGAGTGGGAGTACGCCTGCCGAGCGGGGGAGCAGACCGCGTACGGGTTCGGCGACGACCCCGAGGCGCTGGAGCGGTACGCCTGGTATGCCGCGAGCAGCGGGGACACTCACCACAGGGTCGGCGCGAACGAGCCCAATCGCTGGGGCATCTTCGACATGCACGGCAACGTCGCCGAGTGGACCATGGATGAGTATGACCCCGACTTCTACGCCACGCTCGAGGGCGAACCGGCCGTGGCGCCCTGGTCACGGCCCGGACGGGGCGCTCGTCATACCGTGCGCGGAGGAGCGTTCGACGACGCTGCCCCGGCGCTTCGCTGCGCCGCCCGCCTCCCATCCACCCCCGACTGGCAACGTCGCGACCCTCAGCTCCCGAAGAGCCGATGGTGGAACACCGACTCTCCACACGTCGGCTTCAGGCTCGTTCGCCCCGCGAAAGAGATGTCACTCGAGGAGATCCGGGGTTACTGGGACGATCTCCTCGGCACCTGAGCTTCAGGCCGACCTCTTGTCTCTTTCGAATCCCGCGCGCCAGGTTGATGGGATGCCTGCCGGCGCACAGCCGCCAAAACCCTCAACCCGGACACAGGGTCATGAACGAGACACGCTCTGGTTCCAGGTCCCCTATCGATCGCCGCGACTTCGTGAAGGCAACCGCTGCCGCCGTCGGATCCCTCGCGGCCGCACCGCTGTCGGTGTCTGCCGAGGCAGGAATCGAGGCCACCGAATCTGATGGGCTCGCACTCCGGCGACAGACAGCGAGCCCCATCCGCGTCGGACTGATCGGCTGCGGGGGGCGCGGAACCGGAGCCGCATCGCAGGCACTCCAGACAGGACAGGACGTCCAGCTCGTGGCGTTGGCGGACGCCTTCCCCGATCGGGTTCGGAGTTGCATGGAGACGCTCCAGGGGGATGAGCTCGCCGAGGAGCTCGGACCGGAGCGCGACATCCGGGATCGTATCCAGGTACCGAAGGGGCGCCGGTTCGCGGGCTTCGAGGCATATCGGGAGGTTCTCCCCCTCGTCGACGTCGTGATCCTCGCCACGCCCCCGGGCTTTCGCCCGCTGCACTTCGAGGCGGCGATCGACGCGGGGAAGCAGGTCTTCATGGAGAAGCCCGTGGCCACCGACGCACCCGGCGTGCGTAAAGTCCTCGCGGCGCACGAGAAGGCGAAAGCCCGCGGGCTCAACGTGGTGGTCGGGTTGCAGCGCCGGTACCAGACGGTGTACCGCGAGTGGGTGGCCCGGCTGCACGCGGGCATGATCGGTGACATCACGTTGAGCCGCATTTACTGGAACAGCTCGGGGGTTTGGGTGCGGGAACGGGAGCCCGGCCAGACCGAGATGGAGTACCAGATGCGGAACTGGTACTACTTCAACTGGCTGTGCGGCGATCACATCGTCGAGCAGCACATCCACAACATGGACGTGGCCAACTGGGTCAAGCAGGGGCACCCGGTGCGCGCCCAGGGCCAGGGTGGGCGTGAGGTCCGCAGGGGCAAGGACCACGGCGAGATCTTCGACCATCACTTCGTCGAGTTCGAATACGAGGACGGGAGCCGGGTGCTCAGCCAATGCCGGCACCAACCCGATTGCATGAACCGCGTCTCCGAAGCGTTCCACGGTACCAATGGGGTCGCCCCCCGCCCCGGTTTGATCCTGTCGAGCTCTGGTCACGTCCTCTTCGAGCACGACGACGAGGGCGACCCGAACCCGTATCAGGTCGAGCACGACAAGCTGTTCGCGGCGATCGCGGCGGGCGAGTTCAAGTACGCGGACGCGGACGTCGGGGCGATCGCGACGATGACCGCCATCATGGGGCGCATGGCCACGTACTCCGGTCAGGAAGTGGAGTGGGAGGAGGCGCTGGGCTCGGAGCTGAACCTGATGCCCGTGCGATATGCCTGGGACGCGGATCCGCCCGTCCTGCCCGATGCGGATGGGCGCTACGCAGTGCCTGTTCCCGGAGTCAGCCACGCGCTTTAGCAGGCTGTTAGGAAACGGATCGTAGCATGGAACGTCGAGATCTGATCAAATCAGGATTAGCCGCGGCCGTCGGCACGCTGGCTGCGCGCTCCGGGCTCGCAGCCAGCCATGAAGCGCCGGGCAGGCAAGCATTCAAGCTCCGCTACGCGCCTCATTTCGGGATGTTCGAGGGAAGCGCCGGCGAAGACCCCCTCGACCAATTGCGCTTCATGGCCGAGCACGGGTTCAGCGCGCTCGAGGACAACGAGATGCGCGAGCGCCCCGTGTCCGAGCTGGAGAGGATCGCTCGCGAGATGGGGCGGCTGGGGATGGCGATGGGAGTGTTCGTGGCGCACACCATCTATTGGCGCGAGCCGAACCTCGCCAGCGGCCGGGAGGATTGGCGCGAGGAGTTCCTGGCGGACATCCGAGGTTCCGTCGAGGTGGCGAAGCGTACGAACGCGACCTGGATGACGGTCGTGCCGGGCCACGTCGACCTACGGCGGGACTTCGGATACCAGACGGCGAACGTGATCGAGAGCCTCAAGCGGGCCGCCGGCATACTCGAGCCGCATGGGCTGGTGATGGTCCTCGAGCCGCTCAACTTCTTCAACCACCCAGGGCTCTTCCTCGAGAAGATCCCACAGGCGTACGAGATCTGCCGTGCCGTGGACAGCCCGGCGTGCAAGATCCTGAATCTTCCGGCACATTCACGGGAAAGGGTACACGGGCATCCTCGGCATGGAGCACGGGAATTCGCGGCCCGGTCCGGAGGGGGAGCTCGCGGTGATCGCGGCGTACCGAGAGGTCGACGACTTCTGAGGGATTAGACGCTCGTCACCGAGGCGCCCTCCGAGGCGTGAGCGACGAACGGGTACTCGACCACTTCGCCCGGCGGAAAGCGCCGTCCATAGAAGTCGGTCCGCACGGCGTCGCACACCGCTTCTACCTCGGATTCCGTACACACTCCCATCGCGCATCCCCCCAGCCCGGCTCCCGTGAGCCGCGCACCGGCTGCACCCGCCTCCAGCATGATCTTGACGAGCTCGTCGAGCTCGACGGTGCTCACTTCGTAATCGTCGCGGAGACTGAGGTGCGAGGCGGACAGGATGTCGCCGAACCGGCCCAAGTCGCCCGTTTCGAGCGCGGCTTCCGCCCAGTGGACGCGCTGCGCTTCCGTCACGATGTGTCGGAAGCGCCGGCGAAGCATGGGGTGAAGATTGTCCTCGGCCGCGATGACCAGCTCGTGCGGGACGTGGTCCACGAGCAGGTCCTGGTAACTGCCCGTGCCGCCCGAGGGGTTCATGGCATCCCACACGATCTCCTGGGCCTCCCGCGCCTGGCGGGTGCGCTGATTGTAGACGGAGAGCGCGGATCTCGATTTCTCGGCGCGCACGAAGCTGTGTGCGACGATGAACCTCCAATCCTCGGGAATCGGAATCGGCGTCGTATGCAACGGCTCGAAGTCGATGCGTAGCGCCGTCCCCGTGCGAGCGAGCAGGCAGACCGCGTGGTCCATCCCTCCACCGGCGGTGCCCACGTAGCGTTCACCGTGCGCCAGGTGCGCAGCAAGCTGTGCTCGCGTGATGGCCTTGTGACTGGCGTCCAACTCTCCCTCTGCATCATGCAGTGCCGGGACAGCGAGATCGTTTGCCGCGAGGAACGCTAACCCGGATGCGATCACGAGTGCGGAGGAGGAGCTGAGCCCGGCGGCGAGGGGCAGATCCGAATAGACGAGACCGTCGAATCCGCGCAGAGGAATCCCTTTCGCATCGTCAATCGGTCCCGACGCCAGGTGGCGAACCATGGCCTGGCCGGCGGCTTTAACGTAATTGCCCCAGTCACCTCCCGGGTATCGGGGAATCGCCTCGGCTAGCTGGAAGGTGCGTAGCTCGTAGTTCCAAGCAGTGGACGCGATTCGTACTTGCGCGTCCTGGCGCGGCCGCGCCAGGAGCCGGACGCGGCGCTCGATCGCCATCGGCAGCACGGAAAGCCCGCAGTAGTCGATGTGCTCCCCGACCAGGTTCACCCGGCCCGGAGCCTGCACGAGGTACGCAGGAGGATGCGAGTAAAGAGCCTGGAACTCTTCCTGCGAACGCTCCAGCGCCTCGGGCCCTCCGCCGGAATCGGTCAAGATCCGGGCTCGCCTTTCAGGATACCGCGCCTCGGATGCATACCCTGCATGTGGTGGATAGTAGACTGCCAGAGCCAGCTTGTCAGCGAGGGGCGGGTCGAGGCGACGCGTCATCGCCGACGCTCAGGTTGTCGATGAGCATCAGGTGACCGGGTGGTCCCCACCCGTCCAATTCGATCCGCACGATGCCGGCCGCGTTCTCGACCGTCACCCGTTCCTGTCGAAACACCCCGCCACCTGCGGCATGGAACGTCTGCGGGCGCCGGCGCAGGATCGCACCGGTATCGACTCGGCCGCGCGGGGTCCATGCCGTCACCGCGAAGCGGTCGATCAGGTCCGGACCCGTGAGGTCGAAGGCGACACGCGTCGGGGCATCCGGGAACTGCATGCGGATGACGCCCACCTCGAGGCCTCGCTCCTGAAGCGCGGGGACGACCCCATGGGGACGCTCCGCGTCTTCGGGAAGGTACGAGCCCGCATCCACGAGGTAAGGATACCGCGCGCCCGCTGTCCAGGATCGAAACGAGAAGATGACACCGAGCGAGCGGTACTCATCGCTGAGCGGACAGTACTCGCATGCCGGCGTGCCGTCGGGGTAGGTCTCGAAATCGATGGCGACGGTGTCGCTCGACCTCCGCACCCCAATGAGTTGCGGCGCGTTCACCGCGGAGAACGGGCCCGGTCCCGGCGCGCCATCGCCACGAGCGGCAGGCAACGGGAAAACGGACGCGAGCAACAGCAAGCACCCGGGCAACACCATCGCTTCTCGCTGGCGCCGAGCTCGCGCGCTGGCCTCGGTGATGCGGACCGGCCGTCCTAGGCGGTCACGACCCCGAGCTCTGGCCAGGTACTCCAGCGACCACCGGTGAAGTCGGGAAACTCCATCGGCCGGCTCCCGTTCGCCACGGAGCGCTCGGAAAGCTCGCACACCGCCGAGAGCGTCGCGGCGTCGTATACGTTCATGTCCGTGGGCAGACCCTCCCGCAGGCATTTTATGAGCCGATAGTCTTCGAGAAAGTCCATGCTACCGTGGCCGCGCCCTTCCCCGGCTTCCCCCAGCTCCCCCCACAGCGGGTGCTTGAACTCGTCCAGGTAATCATCCGCAGCTTCCCACCGGTGCTCGGGACTTCGGTCTTCCAGGTAAACGCGGTTCGGGTACCCCTGAAAGAGACCTTTCGTCCCCTGCACGAGATGGATCCGGCTGTACGGGCGAGGGAGGTTCGTATCGTGACTTACGTAAACCGTGCGCCCGTTCGCGGTCTTGATCAGGCTCACGTTGACGTCGCCGAGCGCGAATGTCTCCCTCCGCTGGGGCGCATCCGCTGGGAAGTGCTCGCGGGCATACTCCTGGAGCCCGCGCGAAGGGCCGCTCATCGACACGAGGTACTCGAACCGGTCGCCCCGGTTGATGTCCATGCAGTTCGCGATCGGGCCGAGTCCATGAGTCGGGTACAGATTGCCGTTCCGCGTCCAGGCGTGATCGCGGCGCCATAGCCCCTCCCCTTCGGACGCGAACTTGATCGCGCGGAGATCATGCAGGTAGCCGCCCTCGCCGTGCAGGACCTCGCCGAACAAGCCCTGCCGGACCATGTGGAAGACGAGCATTTCCCAGCGGCCGTAGTTCACGTTCTCCATCATCGCGCAGTGCTTCCCTCGCGCCTCGGCCGTCTCGACCAACCTCCAGCAGTCCTCCAGCGTGTACGCGGCGGGGACTTCGGTGGCCGCGTGCTTACCGTTCTCCATCGCCGCCACGCACACGGGTACATGCCAGCGCCACGGGGTGGCCGTATAGACCAGGTCGAGCTCCTCTTCCGCACACATGCGCTCGAAATCGGTCTCGCCCCTCGTGTACAGCGTCGGCTCGGGCTGACCCGCCTCGAGCACCCAATCTCTCGCTCGCTCGGCGTGAGCCGGGCGAATGTCGCACAGGGCGGTGAGCTCGACGCCCTCGATCTCGAGAAGGTTCCGGACATGTACCGAGCCCATCCCGCCGATGCCGACGAACCCGATTCGGACGCGCTCGAGGGGCGGTGCCGCGAAGGGCTGCTCGGGCGTCGCGCTCGAGGCGCGGCTCGGACCCGCCGTGTCCCTTCGCTGCGCGCCGGAGGCGCAACCGCCCAGAAGCGCGGCGCCGGCCCCCAGAGCGCCAAGCTTGATCAGTTCACGGCGTTCCAGCGCCTGGCCCTCAAAACGAGGGGGGCTCGGGTCTTCGTGCAGGTCCATCTCGCCTCCTCGGTGCGGGTGTGCGAACATCGGAGCCGGCCGCAAACCATGGGAGTCGGGCCTGACCCTGAGATAGGGCCAGCTGCCTCGTGGCGCTACACGTGCGAAGGCCAGCCCACCAGCAGCCTTCGATTGTGCGGGAGCGCCCCGGGGTTCAGTTTCCGGGATCGTGGAACCCGCTCCTCTTCCAGGCGTTGATGCCATGGGCCGCCGGCGCGGCCGAAGTGGAGGTGGCGTGCTGGGTGTGAGTGAAGACCCCGAGCCCGGGCAGGAGGGCGAGGCGATGCGTACGAAAGCCACCGGTTGGAGGCACCCCTGGCGGTTCGCTCTCCTGATCACCTCGTGCGTCGGACTCGCGTGCGGCGACGACTCGAGTACCGGAACCGGACCACCCCCCGCTTCCACCGAGACGCTGAGGCTTCCCCTGCGGGTGCACCTCCTGACCTCCCGCTTGACGCCCGTCCATTCCATGCTCGCCAACGGCGAGGTGAGGGCCCTGCTAGACCGCGTGAACGAGGTTTGGAGCCAGGCGGACATCATGTGGGAGATCGAGGCGATTATGCGGGAATTCGCCCAGTCCGAGGATGAGGTCGAGCAGGTCCTGCTGGCGGGGCGGCCCTTCAGTACCGCGGTGATCACGGCCATCCTGCCGAAGGACCGGCTGTTCCAGGAAGGCTGGGATGCCTTCGTCCTGCACGATCTCGCCAGCACGGGGGCGGCACCTGGCGTCTATCTGGCCGTCATACCCGCGGCGGTCTCCTCCGAGGTGGATCCCGCAGGAGTGAACGACCCGGGGCGCATCCTCGCCCACGAGCTTGGTCATTCACTGACGCTGTTGCATGTGGAGTGCACGGCGGTCGGGAACCTGATGGCGCCCGGCTGCGATTCGGGGGATCGCACCAGGCTCTCCGCCGAGCAGATCGATCAGGCCCGCCATCACGCGAAAACCAGACGCCCGGCGAGGTTCTGACGATCCACGGCACCCACCGCGGCGTGGCACGGCAGTGACGTGGCGTCTTCGAGCGCCCGCGTCCGCGGTATCAGCGCGTCCGGCTGACCTTCGTGGCCGTGGTCGGATCGATGATGCGCTTGATCTCGGTGATCGTGGTGGCCGGGAAACCGCTCAGGTCGGCGTGCTTGTGGATGAGCTCCTCATCGGTCGCCAGGTATACGCAGAACGTCTTGTCGCCCGCTACGTAGCTGTGCAACCACTGAATGTCGGTTCCGAGCTCCGCGAGGGCGGCGTTTGACGTCTCCGCAGCGCCCTGAAGGTCGCTCGAAGCCGCACCTCCGATGCCCGGTAGGTCTCGCTCGATGATGAACCTGCGCATGCCTGGATCTCCTCGGCTGGGGTAACCACGGGCGTGAAACGCTCGATTACGGTAATCGGATGTACCCTGATCGAACGGACCGGGCCACCCCTCCGGGGGAACCTGCTCCGTGGCCGGCGCTCAGAAAGAGTCTACCCCCCGAACCAACGCTCCAACCGCTCAGCCTCGAAGCGGTGCTTGTCTTCCGCGTTCTTGGACGAGACGTCGCCGAGTCGGACCCGCGGCTCGGGAGCCGCGAAGAACTCGCCCTCGATCAGGGTCGCGCTCGTCTTCCCCATTTCCATGAAGCAGTAGCCCCGGCCATCGAACGGAGGCGGGGGCTCATCGCCGCGTAGCTCGGCCGCGATGGCAGCCGCTACCCGCTCGCCCTCCAGCTCCGCCATCAGACCGGCCTTCGGCAGGGGGAGGCCGTTCGCGAGCGTAATCTTGGTAACGTCGCCGATCGCGTACACACCCTCGTAAGAGGTCCGCAGGGTACCGGGATCGACTTCGATCCACGGGGTGTCCCCGGCCAGGCCGCTATCGGCGATCAAGCTCGGGGGCCGGTGCGGCGGCACGCCGATGAGCACATCGAAGGCGAGGTCGCCGTCCGCGAACACGACGCGGTCCGCCTCCACCCGCTCGACCTGCCGCCCGGTGTGGTGCTCGATCCCCCGGGCCTGAAGCTGCTCGCCGAGCCACGCGGAGCCTTCGGCCCCCGCATTCGGCATCAGTAGCGGCTGAAGCGTGCTGACGACGATCCGGATGCGATCGCGGAGCCCGCGCTGCCTCAGATCGTCGTCCAGCAGCATGGCGCACTCGTACGGCGCCGGGGGGCAGGTATAGGGCACACCGGCGATCACGATCGCGATCGTCCCCTGGTCGAGCCCCGCCAGGGCGTCGGAGAGACCCGGTACCGCCCGGGGGTCCCACACGTTGTGCCCGTGCTCGGACAGCCCGAGAACGAGATCGGGACGGGGTTTCGCGCCGAGCGCGACGACCAGGTGATCCGCGTCGGTCGATCCGGTCTCCGCCCGGACGCTTCGGGTCACGGGGTCGATGGCCAGGATCTGCTCCTGCAAGAAGCGCAGCCCGCGCTCCTCGAGGAGCGCACGGGATCGACTGCCGTCTTCAAGACTGCCGATCCCGACGAGGGCCCACAGCTTCCGGAGTCCCATCAGGAAGTCCGGTCGCCGGTCGATCAGGATGATATCGTGGTCGGGGCCAAACCGTCCCCGAAGCTCGGTGGCTACGGTGAGGCCGCCGAAGCCGGCGCCGAGAATGAGAGTTCGCGTCATCACGGGCGTCCTGGTTCGATCTTCACGCGGAACTGCGTTGGTCGTCGGACTCGCCTCGGAAATAACAGGGTTCGATCCCGGATGTCGACCTGATGGGCCAACGCCGGGCGCATGGACGCCGGGGCTGCGGCGTGGTCACGGGCACGCTTGTGGTGCGTCGAAGGGGTCCCCTATCTTCGCGCGTCCTTTGCCCCACACCCCCCACGAGGAGGTACTATGCGGAGACTTACTCTGAACATCGTCCTCACCGGGATCGCGCTCGCGGTTCTGCTCATCACGCTCCCTGGCTCCGTCCAGGCGCAGGACGAGGCCACGACGAATTGGAGGATCCACAAAGCGATGCTGGCCGCTCCGGCCTCGATCTCGGCGGAAGCCACCATCTACGTTCGCGAGGGCGAGAACGGAGAAGATTGGATCGTGCTCCGCGAGGGCACCAACGGATGGGGATGCTTCCCGGGCGCCGATGACGAAATGGAGCCCGCGTGCTGGGACCCCGCTTCCGTCGAGAGACAGAAGGCCCGCAGCAGGGGTGAGGAAGTGGAGTTCGACGGTATCGCGATCTCCTACATGCTCGCGGGAGATGAGCCGCACCTGATGATCTACGCAGGCCCCGAGGCTGTCGCAGGCTTCGACGCCGACGAAGAGTCCGGGCTTCCGTACGCCATGGGTGAAGGACGCGGGACGCATCTGATGGTGCCGATCCGGTAGCTACCAGTGCTTCGGCGTTGCACAGAGAGCCCGTCGCATGGCGGGCTTTCTGTTAGTCCAGAGGTCCAGCCTCACGTGGGGGTTGACAGGCCTGCCCGTTTCATACATACTGGTCGGTATGAAATGTGGAATCGAGACGCACCAGGTCCCTAAGGGGCGTACGAGAGATCCCGAAGCGACGCGCGAGTGTTTGCTTCACTGCGCGTTTCAGGAGATCTACGAGCACGGATACACGCGAGCGAGCCTGGACCGGATCCTGGCGAACTCGGGTGTGACCAAGGGTGCCCTGTACCATCATTTTGGCAGCAAGGCCGAGCTCGCCAAGGCCGTGATCGATGAAGTGATCCGGCCGTTCATGATCGAGCGCTGGGCGGATCCCATCCGAGAGTCGGACGACCCGATCACGGCGCTGCGCGAGCATGCCACCGAAGTGATGGCCAACTTCACCGACCAGGAGATGGCCTGCGGCTGTCCGCTCAACAACCTGGTCCAGGAGCTTGCCAACGCCGGGGAGGGCTTCCACGACCATCTCGCCCGAGTATGCGACGAGTGGCGCGCGGGTCTCGCGGAGGCGTTCGAGCGCGGAAAGGCGGCCGGGACCGTTCGAGAGGATGTGGATCCCGCCGCCGCGGCCGCGTTCATCGTGTCGAGCGTCGAGGGCCTCGCCGCGACCATGAAGAGCAGCCGTGATCGTGAGGTCACCGGCTCGGCGACGACGATGTTCCTACAGCTCCTCGAGAGCCTGCGGCCGGCCTTGGCCGAGGCGCCCGCCGCCTAACCGAGCGACCCGAATCCCAACGAGTGAAGACGATGATCATGCACATGGCTTCTGCCCGCACCAAAACATACCAACCAGTCGGTATATGGTGGGTCGAGGAAGTGGAAATCCCCCTCAAGTCACCCGTCGACGCATGCACCGATGCGTGCACCGAGACGTGCACCGAGACACCTGCCGATCCACCCACGCCACACGGAGGAAACGGATGAGTCGCGCACCAGATATCGAGAATATCCGACCCGAGAACCGCACCCAGCGGTACGCGCGCTGGGTGATCAAGCATAGATGGTCGGTCTTGGCCCTCGCTCTGCTCGCAACGATCGCAGCCGCGAGTGGGCTGCCCAGGCTGGGGCTCGCCACGGATTACCGGACGTTCTTCAGCGCGGACAACCCCGATCTCGCGGCCTACGAGGCGGTCGAGAACATCTACACGAAGAACGACAACGTCCTGTTCGTGATTCGCCCCCGGGAGGGGGACGTGTTCACGCCGCGGGTGTTGGGGATGATCCGGTCGCTGACCGAGGACGCGTGGCAGATCCCGAACTCCACGCGCGTGGACGGGATCGCGAACTTCCAGCATACCTGGGCCGATGGCGATGACCTGATCGTCGAGGACCTGGTCGGGGAGGGCGAGATCACCGCCGAGATGGTCGCCCGTGCGCGCGAGGTCGCGACGACGGAGCCGCTTCTGGCCGGTCGGCTGGTCTCGGCGGACGCTCGCACGACGGGCGTCAACGTCCGGATCTCGCTCCCGGGTGAGTCGAAGGCCGAGCTTCCGGCTACGGTCGAGCACGTGCGGGGGCTGCTCGAGAAGTACCGCGCGGACTACACCGACCTCGAGATCCACGCGTCCGGCATCTCGATGATGAACTGGTCGTTCGCCGAGGCACCCATGCGCGACATGCCGGTGGTGATGCCGCTCATGTTCGGCGCCTTCGTGCTGGCGATCGTCCTCTTCCTACGGACGATCTCGGGGATCGTGGGCACGCTCACGGTGCTCATGCTCTCGACCGTCACCGCGGTAGGAGTGGCCGGACACCTGGGCGTGCTACTCGACCCGGTCTCGTCTTCGGCGCCCACGATCATCCTCACGCTCGCCGTGGCGGACTCGATCCACATACTCGTGACGTGGATCCAGTCGCTGCGCGAGAACACGGAGAGGCGGGAGGCACTGGTCGAGGCGCTGCGGGTCAACGCCAAGCCGGTCTTTCTGACTTCGATCACGACCGCGATCGGGTTCCTGAGCCTCAACTTCAGCGATTCCCCGCCCTTCCGCCTGCTCGGCAACATCACCGCCTTCGGCGTGATCGTGGCCTGGGTCTTCTCGATGACCGTGCTGCCGGCCGTCATCGCGATTATGCCGGCAAGGAACCGAGCGCAGGCGGGCCGGGGTCAGCTTGATCGAATCGTCGACCGGTTCTCGACCCTGGTCGTCCGCAGGTACCGGCCGATTCTGGCCACGGTGGGCGCCGCAGCCGTCGTCCTGTCGCTCTCGATCACCCGGCTCGGGATCAACGACCAGTACATCGACTACTTCGACCGGTCGCTGCCGATCCGGGTCGCGTCGGATTTCACGGTCGAGAACCTGAGCGGCGTGTACACCACGACATACTCGCTCGAGGCTGGTGGCTCGCAGGAGGTGAGCGACCCCGAGTACCTGGCCGCCGTTGACGCGTTCGCCGACTACCTCGAGTCGCGCCCCGCCGTGGTCCACGTAAACAGCTTCACCCGGACCATGAAGCGACTCAACAAGAACCTGCACGCCGATGACCCGGCCGAGTACCGGCTGCCCGATGGCCAGGAGCTGGCCGCGCAGTACCTGCTTCTGTACGAGCTGTCGCTGCCGTATGGACTCGACGTGAACGACCAGATCGACATCGACAAGAGCTCGTTGCGGCTCGATGTGACGTACGGGGACGTCGACATGGCCGTGGTCGAGGAGGAGACTCGGCTCGCCGAGGCGTGGCTGGCCGAGAACGGTACGCCGAGCATGCAGACGGATAGGGCGACGGGTGTTCCCATGATGTTCGGGAAGATCACGCGCAGGAACATCGCGTCGATGATCCTCGGCACGGGGCTCGGTTTTCTCCTCATCGCGGGCATCCTCGTCGTGGCGCTCCGGAGCGTGCGGATGGGCGTGATCAGCCTTATCCCGAACGTGCTCCCCGCGGCCCTGGCGTTCGGTGTGTGGGCCTGGCTCGTGGGCGACGTCGGGTTCGCCGTCTCGGTCGTGGCCGGGCTCTCGATCGGGATTATCGTCGACGACACGGTCCACTTCCTCAGCAAGTACACATACGCGCGGCGTAACAAATCGATGGATGCGCCCGACGCGGTGCGTTACGCGTTCCGCACGGTCGGGACCGCGATCCTCGGCACGACGTTCATCGTCGCGGTCGGGTTCGCCATGCTTGGGTTGAGCACGTTCCGCGTCACGTCCTACATGGGACTCCTGACCTCGCTCACCGTGGCCGCAGCGCTGTTCGTGGACTTCCTGCTCCTCCCAACGCTGCTCCTGGCCTTCGACCGCAAAAGGGCGGAGCGCCCCGAGACCAGCGGGGACCTGGCGGCGGTGGCGAAGGCGGCCAGGAAGGCGGCCGCACAGGCCGCGGCCCTCTGACGATTTCACTGACTACTGCAATCGAGGAGACACTCCGATGACATACAGGACGACATACCTCACCGAGCTCGGGCCCCGACGTGGGATGCCCGCGGCCGTGTTCGCGGCCACGATGGCCGCCGCTCTATTGGCGAGCCCGGTCCTGGCGCAGGATTCCGACGAGGCGCTGGGCCAGCAGATCGCGGAGGAGGCGGACCGGCGCGACCTCGGCTGGGGTGACAACGCGAGCACCATGCGGATGGTCCTCCGCAACCGGAACGGCGACGAGAGTGTGCGCGAGCTGCGACGGCAGGCGCTCGAGACCCACGACGAAGGGGCAGGCGACAAGAGCGTGATCACGTTCGACGCGCCGCGCGATGTGGCGGGGACCTCGCTCCTCTCGCACACGAAGATCCTCGAGCCCGACGATCAGTGGCTCTTTCTCCCCGCGCTCAAGCGGGTGAAGCGGATCTCGTCGGCCAACAAGTCGGGTCCGTTCGTGGGAAGCGAGTTCGCGTACGAGGACCTCGTCTCGCAGGAGGTCGACAAGTACGAGTACCGCTTCCTGCGCGAGGAATCGTGCGGCGGAGTGGAGTGCTTCGTCGTCGAGCGTACCCCGCTGTACGAGAACTCGGGTTACACGAAGCAGGTCGTGTGGTGGGATGTGTCCGAGTACCGGATCCAGCGCATCGACTTCTACGATCGAAAAGACACGTTGCTCAAAACCCTCCTGTATCACGGGTATAGGGAATACGCGGGGGAGTATTGGCGGCCCGATCGCATGACCATGGAGAACCATCAGAACGGCAAGAGCACCGAGCTGGTGTTCGACGAGTGGTCGTTCGGGAACGGACTCTCGGAGGGCGAGTTCACGCCGTCGCGTCTGCGGCGCACGCGGTAGGGGGGACCATGCGATCGCTTCGACGAACCCGCCTCGTGGGCACTTTGCGCCCGCGCGTTCCGCGCCGACGACTCCTGGTGGCAGCCGTTCTCGGGGGGGCCGTGGCCCCCTTCGGACCGGCGACCCTCGACGGGCAGGAAATCCGCGGTAGCGCCTTCGTGGAGACGAGGCTCTTCCCCAGCGACCCGGCGTTCGTCGATCAGCGGGGAGCGGCGGTGTCACCCTCGATCGGGCTCGAGCCGGAGCTCATCTGGGAGTCGTCGAGCGGCCAACTCCAGCTTCGACTGAAGCCGTTCTTTCGCATCGACGCGCACGATGGGAGCCGCACGCACTTCGATGTGCGCGAGGCGAGCGCGCTTTGGCTGGGAGAGGGTTGGACGCTGCTCGCCGGCGTCGGAAAGGTCTTTTGGGGCAAGACCGAGGCCCATCACCTGGTCGATATCATCAACCAGACGGACGGGGTCGAGGACATCGACACAGAGGACAAGCTCGGGCAGCCCATGGTCAACTTCACGCTCGAGCGAGACTGGGGCGCGATCGACTTCTTCGTGCTTCCGTACTTCCGCGAGCGCACGTACCCCGGGGATCGCGGTCGTTTGCGCGGGCCGCTCCCGGTGCTCGACGACGCGGCCTACGGGTCTGGCGCGGGGCGCTGGCACCCCGATCTCGCGGTGCGGTGGTCGTACTTCATCGGGGAGCTCGACCTGGCCGTGTCCGCGTTTCGCGGTACCGGCCGAGAACCGTTGCTCGTGCCGGTGTCGACCGGTGACGGGCTCGCGCTCCAGCCACAGTACGACATCATCGATCAGGTCTCGCTCGACGCGCAGTGGACGCGCGGCGCCACGCTGTGGAAGCTCGAGGCCATGACCCGCGGCGGGCACGGTGACCGGTTCCTGGCCGCCGTCGGGGGCGTCGAGCACACCCTGTTCGGCATCGGACCCGGCCCCGCCGACCTCGGTTTGCTGGCCGAGGTCATGCTCGATGGAAGGAGTGAGGAAGCGCCTTTCACCGCGTTCGATCACGACGTGTTCGTGGGCTTCCGGTGGGCGTTCAACGACCTCGCCGATACCTCCATACTCGGCGGCCCCGTGGTGGATTACGAGAGCGGCGAGATCATCGCGTTCCTCGAGGCCGAGCGGCGGTTCGGCGATCGCTGGGTAGCCGAGCTGGAGGCTCGCTGGCTCTTCAATACCGACGCGACCGCGCCGGTCCACGACCTTCGCCGGGACGATTTCCTGACGCTCAGGCTGAGTCGGTTCTTTTAGGGCGACACATACGCAGAAAGGGTTGAGGTGGCGCGGACTACCGACTTGCGTACCTTCATATCCGTTTGAGCGTGGTGACCGACGCCGTGAGCTGGCGCCTATCGCTTCCGCCTGGACGGACCCTCTTCCTGGAGACAGCCGGACGTTGATTCCTGCCCTCGGCGCTACCCGGTCCGATCACCCTCGTCATCCGCTGCGATCCGAGGCGCGGGTGTTGTTGAGCAGCGTGTTCGGTCCCTACGCCCGCGATGACGAGTACGGGAGCCGGGCCATCAACCCGATGGAGCTCTACCACAACCAGGTTACCCGGGGACAGCGAGGATTCTCGGTGCGGATGTTCCATCGTTCCTGGGGGCTCATGCTCATCCAGAACAACATCGACGCTCCCTGCACGCTCCTGGATTTCCCGACCATGGACCGCTTCATTCACGAGGTCGCGACGCACCGATACGACATCGTGGGAATCGGAGCGATCCAACCCAACGTCGGGAAGGTGCGGAAGATGTGCGAGCTGATTCGCGAGCACGCGCCCGAGGCCACGATCGTAGTCGGGGGTCACGTCGCCAACCTTCCCGACCTGCACCGGCGCATCGACGCTGACCACGTCGTCCGGGGCGAGGGCGTGCGCTGGATGCGGCGTTTTCTCTCGGAAGACGAAGACCGCCCGATCCGGCACCCCCATATCCTCTCCGGCATTGGAGCGCGCTCGATGGGAATCCCCCTCAGGCGCCGACCCCGCGACACCGCGGCGACGCTGATCCCCTCCGTGGGCTGTCCGATGGGCTGCAATTTCTGCGCGACATCGGCGATGTTCGGCGGAAAGGGGAAGTTCGTCCACTTCTACGAGACGGGGGACGAGCTGTTCGACGTCATGTGCGAGCTTGAAGACGCGATGCGGGTGCGATCATTCTTCGTGATGGACGAGAACTTCCTGCTGTACCGCAAGCGGGCGCTGCGACTGCTGGACCTCATGGCGGACAACGACAAGCCCTGGGCTCTGTACTCGTTCAGCTCGGCCAACGTACTCCAGCGATACACGATCGAGCAGCTGGTAGCTCTCGGGATCTCGTGGGTCTGGATGGGACTCGAGGGCGCGGACGCGGACTACAGCAAGCTCGAGGGAATCAACACACAGGAATTGGTGCGCGGACTTCAGAGCCACGGCATCCGCGTGCTTGGCTCGACCATCATCGGGCTCGAGGAGCACACGCCGGACAACATCGATGCCGCCATCGACTACGCCGTGGCTCACGACACGGACTTTCATCAGTTCATGCTGTACACGCCCGTGGCGGGAACGCCGCTGTACGAGGAGCATCTCGAGAAGGGCACGCTCGTCGATCCCGAGGAATGCCCCGAGGCGGACCGGCACGGACAATTCCGGTTCAGCCACCGCCACCCCCACATCAAGGATGGACAGGAGGCGGAGTTCCTCCGGAGGGCGTTCGAGCGCGACTTCAAGGTGAACGGGCCGAGCATCGTGAGGGTCGCGCGGACCACGTTGCAGGGTTGGCGCCGGTACCGGAACCACTCCGACTCCCGAATACGCGCGCGGTTCACGTGGGAGGCCCGCAATCTCGCCGCCAGTTACGGGGGGGCGTTGTGGGCGGCCCGGCGGTGGGCGCGTGCCGACCCGATCCTGGAGTCGAAGATCGGCCGGATCCTGCGCGATTTCTACCATGAGTTCGGGTTCAAGGCTCGCGCGGTGGGTCCGCTCGTCGGACGGTACGCCGGGTTCATGATGAGACGTGAGGAACGTCGATTGCGTCGCGGTTGGACGTACGAGCCGCCCACCTTCTGCGAGACAGCCAACCAATAGGGTACTCCCGTACGGGTGATCCCTGCGCTGCGGTGCGGTGGTTGGGCCAGACCGCGCGGTGCCGGAATTCGCGGGCCGCCCAACGTTGCCTCGCACCCATCTGTTCCCAAGAGAGGAAGTGACGCTCTCAGCAAAACCATGTTCCGGGGATCTGCCATGAAGCTCACACGTCGAGAATTGCTCAAGCTGGGTGCGAGTGCGGGAGCGTATCTCGCCGTTGGGCGCCGGTCCGCGCGAGCCTGGACCCTGCGCCCGCAATCCTCCGACGTCGTCACGAAGCCGATCCCGTCCACCGGCGAGGAGATCCCGGTCGTCGGGATCGGGACGCGAGACTACAACACATCCGCCACGCCGGAGGTGATGGGTCAGTTCCGCGAGACACTCGAGGCCTTCGTCGAGCATGGCGGCACCGTGATCGACACCGCGGCAGGGTACGGGCGCGGGACCTCCGAGACCGTGCTCGGCGACCTGATCGCAGAGCTCGGAGCCCGCGACGATGGTGCGTGGGACGCCAGGGTCGACGGCCTGTTCTGGGCCACGAAGGTCGACCGTGAAGGGGTGGCCGAGGGGGTCGCCCGCATGGAGGGATCGTTCGAGAAGCTCCGTCAGGAGCAGGTGGACCTCATGCAGGTCCACAACCTACGCGACACGTCGACGCAGCTCGCCACCATCCGTGAGTGGAAGGCCGAGGGACGGATTCGGTACGCCGGAGTCACGTCGTCCAGCAGGCGCGCTTTCGAGCGCATGGAACAGACGATCGCGAGCGAGGAGCTGGACTTCGTCCAGATCAACTACTCGCTCGGCGACCGCGAGTCCTCGCAGCGCATCCTCCCCATGTGCCAGGACAGGGGGATCGCGACCCTGATCAACCTGCCGTACGGGCGTGGGCGGCTATTCCAGGCCGTAGGGGATATGGAGCTGCCCGATTGGGCCTCGGAGTGGTGTGACAGCTGGGGGCAGTTCTTCCTCAAGTACGTCGTCTCGCACCCGGCGATCACGTGCGCGATTCCAGGCACGACGAAGCCACACCACATGGTCGACAACCTTGGCGCGGCCCGCGGTTGGATGCCGGATGCGGCGACGCGCACCCGCATGGAGCAGTTCTTCGACGCGCTGTAATCGTTCAATACACCTCCAACACCGTTGGGCCTGGCGAGGGCGGATCGGGGCAGATACCCGATCCGCCCTTTTCGCCGAGACGCTTGCAGGGGCGCGAAACCAGGTCCCATCTTCGCCGCTCCATTTGTCCGTTCGCCCGTTGCCACGCCACCTGATCTGGACGTCGAAATGAAGCACCTGACCCCGTTGGTCTCGCTCGCCGCTCTGGGAGCACTCGTCGCTCCGTTGGCCGGCCAGGACTTCGATCCCTTCGCCCACCTGGACTTCCGCACGATCGGGCCTTCGACGATGAGCGGACGAATCGTGGACCTCGAGGTGCTGGACGTGGATCCCGACGTGTTCTACGTGGCGTCCTCCACGGGCGGGCTGTGGAAGACCACTACCCGCGGAATCACGTTCGAGTCGATCACCGATGACCTCCCGACTCACTCGATCGGGGACGTGGCCGTCCACCAGGTCGACACGGCGCGGGTGTGGCTCGGGATGGGCGAGCGGGCCAGTCGCCAGTCGTCGTCGTGGGGGGACGGCGTGTGGCGCTCCGACGACGGGGGACAGACGTGGACGCACGTGGGCCTCGAGGACACCCACCACATCGGCCGGATCGTGCTTCACCCGGCGGACCGAAACGTGGCCTATGTCGCGGCCATGGGTCACCTGTGGGGGCCAAACGAGGAGCGCGGGCCGTACCGGACCGTCGATGCCGGCGGGACCTGGGAGCGGATCCTGTTCGTGGACGAGGACACGGGCGCCGTCGACGTGGCGATGGATCCCGTGGATCACGATGTCATGTACGCGGCCACGTTCCAGCGCCGTCGGCAACCCTGGGGTTTCCACGGCGGAGGCCCCGGAAGCGCGCTGTGGAAGTCCACCGATGGCGGCGACACGTGGAATCAGCTCACCAACGCAGGACTGGAAAACGGCCTGCCTGTAGGGACGATCGGGCGCATAGGCGTATCCATTTACCGATCCGATCCTCGGATCGTCTATGTGAGCGTCGAGCAGGGCCTCAGGTACAACGCCTCCACCGCCTACGAGGAGCGACTGGCAGGGGTCTACCGCTCCGAGGACCACGGGGAGACCTGGGAGTACATGAGCGACTGGAATCCCCGACCGATGTACGCCTCGCAGATCCTCGTGGATCCGTCCGATGACCAACGGATTTACATGGTGAACACGTTCTCGTGGTCGGACGACGGGGGCCGGACCTTCGAGCGCGCGCGCCAATCGCTGCACGGCGATGACCGTCTGGTGTGGGTGAACCCGAACGACTCCGACCACGTGATGAAGGCCGACGACGGGGGGCTCGGCATCTCGTACGACCGCGGGGTGACGTGGTGGTACGCGAGGCATCTACCCGTCAGCCAGTGGTACCGCGTTCGCACCGACATGAAGAAGCCGTTCTGGGTATACGGCGGCCTGCAGGACAACGGATCGTGGGCGGGGCCATCGGCCACCTACCGTGCCGAGGGCATACGGCACGACGATTGGATCAAGTGGGGTGGGGGCGACGGGTTCCTCAACGTCGTGGACACGACCGACAACCGCACCCTGTACCTCGAAACGCAGTACCTGGGGCTGTCGCGGGTGGACATGGCCACGGGGGAGCGAAGCGACATCCGGCCGGGTGACCCGGAAGGCGCGATCGGCGCGCGCCGCAATTGGCGTACGTGGCCCGACCTGAGCGACCCGTTCGAACGCCTCGGTAACGCGATGGAGCCCGCCAACTGGGACGGACCGTTCATCATCTCGCCGCACGACAACCGCACCATATACGCGGGCACGCGCCGCCTGTGGCGCTCGCGCGACCAGGGGCAGAACTGGGAGGATCTCGGGGATTGGACCACCGGGGCGGACAGGCGAACGCTGAGCATCATGGGCCAGATGCCCACCGATACGATCCGCTCGTTGGATGATGGCATCCCGTACTGGCCTACCCTGACCGCGATCGAGGAGTCGCCGTTGCAGGAGGGCTTGCTGTACATCGGCACCGACGACGGTCAGGTGCTGGTCTCGATCGATGCGGGCGCGAGCTTCAGCAACGTGACTGATCGTCTACCGGACGTCCCGGACATGATGTGGGTGAACACGATCGAGGTTTCTCGAGCCGAGGCCGGGCGTGCGTACGTCGTGGCCAGCAACTACCGCAACGACGATTACGCCAACTACGCCTGGGCCACGGAAGACTTCGGCGAGACCTGGCGCTCGATCGCGGCCGGATTGCCCCCCGGAGTCGTAACCCGTGCCGCGCGCGAGGACCCGCGAACCCCCGACGTCCTCTACATGGGGACGGAGTTCGGTCTGTTCTACTCTCCGAACCGCGGGGGGTCGTGGGCCGAGCTCACGGGTGACTTGCCCACCATGGCCATCAACGACCTCGTCGTGCACCCTCGTGACAACGATCTCGTTCTCGGCACGCACGGGCGCGGCATCTGGATACTGGACAACCTGAACGCGCTCCAGGAGCTGAGGACCTCGGTGCCTGCGGCCGATGGCGACGAAACCCCTACCGTGCGCGTTTTCTCGACGGAGCCGGCCGAACAGATTCGCTACCAGCGTGAGGGAGGGCACGGCGGCGACGCGATCTTCTTCGGTGAGAACCCCCCGCCGGCGGGATCATCGACTACTGGCTCGCATCCGAGCTTCCGGACGACGAGGAGGTCTCGATCATCGTGCAGCGCGCCTCAGGGGTAGAGGTCGCTCGTCTGGACGGCACGGGGCACGCAGGCATCAACCGGGTCGTGTGGGACCTACGTCATTCCGAGCCGGAAGTGGAGGACGAACAGGACTCGGATGGAGGTCCGCCGGGCGGCGGACCGGGCGGCGGCTTCGGTGGCTTCGAGCGACGAGGGCCACTGGTGGCCCCGGGGACGTACACGGTCCGCGTCACCGTTCTCGACGAAACCGCTGAGGGCAGCATCGAGGTGCGCGAGGATCCGCGCATCGCGGCCAAGGTGGATCCCGACGCGCGCGCTGCGTGGACAGCGATGCTCCTTGAGATCGCCGGGCTCAGGCGTGATGCCCGCGCGCTATCCCGGCGAGTCCAGCGGGCCTTGCGAGACGCCCAAGCTGAAACGGAGGGTACGGACGAGGAGATGGACGACCGCTCGCTCGAAGTGCTCGAGGTCCTCCGCCGCGAGACAGGGGAGCTCGCGAGCCGGATTGGCCGGCTGGAGGGCGAGGCCGAAGACATAGTCGGTCCGCTTACCGGCGAGCAGGCGAGCCAATGGACCTACTTCCAAGAGATGTACGAGGCCCTGAGCCGGGAGGCCGAGCTCCTCCTACAAGCCCCCGAGGCACCTGAGCCGCCCGACCGGTGAGGAGCGAATCGTTCCGGGGCTAGTTTCGCGAGCGTCGGTAGATTCTCGGATTCTAGCCCCACCCTCGCATCACCACGTCCGACACGATAGGACCATACCGCGGCACAAGGGTCCGGATTGTGCGCTACGGTCTCTCAGAATGCCACATCAGGGTGTGGCAGCCCGGCCTCAGCCCCCCCTCCCCGAGCCTGTAACCCACTGTCGTCACAAGATCTAGCAAGGACCTCCTGGCTCGGTGCCAAGGATGCAGGTCGTTCTGCCGCGCAGGATGGGGAATTGCCGGATATGAGGGCCGTTCCGTGGTGTTTCACCGAAGATGAATGAGTCGGGGCGTGAGCAAACAGCGAGCGGCGTCGGCGACGGCCGGCGGCTTCAGCATCATCGAAATCGTCATCGCGCTCGTCGTGGGTGCGATCGCGATCGCCGTCGTGACCCCCAGGGTCTCGGACGCCTATCGGCGGTACACCACGCGGACTACCGCTGATGATTTCGTGAGCACGCACGGCTTCGCCCGCTCGATGGCCACGAAGTACGGGCGGCTGAGCGAGCTTCACATCGACCCCTCGACCGGCCGGTTTTGGGTCCAAGTGGACACGGCGGGCACAGGTGTGGCCGACACGATCGGGTCCCCGCGATACCCAGCAAAGAAGCGCGTGCGCGTGACCAGCAGCCGACCGATGATCTGTTTCGACGCCAGCGGCGCCGCCTCGAGCCGAGGGGCATGCGGCTCCGGACTGGCGGTCATCGTCTTCACATCCGGTCATCACGCCGACACGATCAGGATCACCGCCGCGGGGAACGTCTTGCGATGAGCAAGATGCGACGTGCTCACGGGAGGCGTCCGGGTCCCCATCGAGGGAACCCGGTTCGACGGCAGGCTGGCTTCACGCTGCTCGAGGTGCTAGCCGCGGTTGTCTTGCTCACCGTCGCCTTGCTGGCACTGGGTGCGGCGGCCGGACAGTCGCTCAAGCGCGCCGCACTGAGCGCGCGCGATCTTCAGGTCCTGTCGGATGTCACTCGTATATCCGACAGCCTTCAGGTGACCGGCTGGGGAGCCGTGACGAACGGGGCGGAATCGCACACACATCACAAGATCGCCTGGAACGTGACGACCGTTTCGGCCAACCTCGACAGGGTCGACCTCGTGGTCCAACGTCTGGGGGCCCTGGCCACGAGCACGGTCGAGGACACGCTGACCCTCTACCTGTCGAATCCGACACCATGATCCGCCCTCGAACTACCGCCCGGCGCTCGCGCTCCGCACCCGAGCCCTCGAGGGGCTTCACGCTCGTCGAGCTGCTGATCGCCCTTGTCGTCACGGGAATCCTCACCGCCGGCCTGTATACGGTCATGGTGGTTCAGAACCAAGGCTATAGCAGGGTACGGGAGTTGGGTGATGTGCACGGAACGCTGCGCTCCAGCGCGGCGCTGCTCGGTTGGAACCTGCGGTACACGTCCCCGGCGGGCGGCGATCTGTACGCGATCGGGCCGAACTCGATCACGCTCCGATCCTATCAGGGAACCGCTCTCATCTGTACGAAGGACCCCGGTGGCTGGTACGGGCTGGTCCGCACGGAAGGCGGCGTCTCCTTGGGTGCTGACAGCGTGCTCATCTTCGCGGCCGGTACGGTAGGTCAACTGGATGACCGGTGGACGACGGTCGCGCTGAAGACGCTTGCGCCCCCGGGCGGTGCCATCTGCGACTGGCCATCGCCACCGGTGATCGCCCGCAGGCTCCACGTAGACGTCGCGTCGCCAGCCGACACGGTGGGCATTCGAGTCGGAGCCGCGGTTCGCCTGTTCCGAGGCGTGCAGTACGGTCCCTTCCGTTGGAACGGGCGCTGGTGGCTGGGGCGGAACGTAGGCGGCCTCGGGTGGGAGCCCCTCGCGGGTCCGATGCCCGATTCGACGGGACTCCAGCTCAGGTACTTCGACGCGGCGGGTTTACCGACGGCGGTGCCCAGCCAGGTGTCGTCGGTAGAATTCCGCCTCCGTGCCGAGAGCACCAAACGCGTGGACGCCGTCCACGGCGCTCCGGTGGACAGCGTCCGCATGAAAGTTCACGTACGTGGCTGATCGTACGTACCTGATCGCCGGCGATCAGAGAGACAGCCAAAGGGTGTTGTGATGGGTATCCGGGAACGAAAAGGGCACACCCCCCCTAGAGACCCTCAAGCGGGATTCGCCCTCGCCACGGTCCTTTTCGGGCTGGTCGTGATGAGCGTCATCGCCGTCGTCGCGGTGCAGGTGTCGCTCTCGGATCGGGAGGCGTCGTGGGCCGTAGCCGGAGGCGAACGAGCCCATTTCGCCGCCCAGGCGGGCGCGAACGAAACGTGGGCCAACTGGCCCGCGGCCGCCGCCGCGCTAGTGCCGGGCGACAGCGTGGACCTGGGGTGGAGATCGCTCCCTGATGGTCTTCAATACCGGGCCGTTATCACGCGGGTCGACAGCGGCTCCGTGCAGCAACTCCGAGTACTGCGGGTCGAGGGGCGTGGGCCGGGCGTGAAGGGCGGACAGCGGGTTGTGGAGCTGTGGAGCACGCGGGGGGCCAACCTGTTCCGGAGGGCCGTCGGAGCGCGAGGTAACCTGAAGATCGACAACGACGCGCTCGTCGACAGCTACGACTCCAAGCTGGGTCCGTACGGGGGCGCCAACATCGATGACGAGGGACACGTCCACGCCAACGGAAACGCCGACATCACGAACAACTCGACGGTGCACGGGGGGGCGACCGCGACGGGCGTGGTGACCACCGCCACGGGCGGCACGGCCACGCTGGGGACGTCCAGCGGGGCCCCACCGCACCCCTATCCGCCCGTGCATTGCCCGACCGGGGGCTACACGAAGGCGGCCGACCTGCCACCGGGGCCGTACAGCTATAACGAGACTACGGGCGACCTGACGGTCGACAACAAGAACCTCGATCTTCCCACCGGCACCTACTACTTCAACAACGTGGTGGTGAAGAAAACCAACGGGAATCTGGGCCCGATTCCCGGGTCCGAGGTCGCGATGCACATCGAGGGGAGCCTCACCCTGGTGAACCAGGGTACGCTCAACGACAACGGGTCTCCGCTCGAACTGATGGTCTACGGGTGCGGTACGAGCCTCAACCTGTGGAGCCTCGACCAGAACTCCCTCGCCTGGGCCGCCATCTACGCGCCGGACGACGACATCGTGATCCAGAACGACAGCGACGTGTTCGGCGCCGTTATCGGGCGGAACGTGACGATCTGGAAGGGTGGCGCGGGACCCGTCTCGGTCCACTACGACGAGGCGCTCGGCAACGGTCTGGCCTGGCAATCCCGCAGACTGCTGGTTCGACCCTGGGCTCAGATCGCTCGCTGAGCCCGTCGATCTGGACCAACTCTTGAGCCAGTAACGGGGTCGCCCCGCCAGTCGAGCGAGCGACAACTTCAGGAGAGACCGGGCATCGAGCCCCCGGGAGGTGGCCCATGATCTACGACGTGCAGGTCGAGGCGACCGAGGATGGCCAGTACGAGGCGAGCTGTTCGGACCCCATGGTCAGCATGCGGGGGGCGAGCGCCGGGAGCGCGTTGGAGCTGCTCCGAGCGGAGATCCGCTATCGCGTCGAAATGTGTCCCTGCTCGAGCGTGGACGACGACTACGTGCAGCTCCGCGTACGCGGGGGATAGCCGAGCGGTTGAGCCGTTCGCGTTTGGGGGCGGCTCCGGCCGCCTCGTACACCGCCTGGAGACCGTCCTATTCCGCGTTGGCGCGTAGCGCCCTGAGCGGATCGAGCCGGGCGGCCCGGAGTGCCGGGGCGAACGACGCGCACACCGCCGTCAGGATCAGCATCACCGCGACTCCGAGGTAGGTGATGGGGTCGTCGACCGCGACGCCGAACACGAGCGGCTGGAAGACGCGGGAGACGAACAGTGCGCCGACCAGACCGAGCGTGACGCCCAGCAGCGCGAGGAGCAATCCCTCTCCCACGACCTGACGGAGGATGCGCGCCCCTCGGGCCCCCAGCGCCATCCGAATGCCGATCTCGTGTGTGCGCTGGGATACCACGAACGAGATCACCCCGTACACGCCCACCGATGCCAGGAACAGGGCTACGAGTCCGAAGCCGGACAGCAGCAGCATCGTGAAGCGCCGATCGGCCACTGATGCCGCGATCAGCTCGCCCATGGTCGCCACATCGGGTATCGGAACGTCGGCGTCGAGGCCCCATACGGCGTCTCGAATGGGGCCGGCGAGCGCGGTGGGATCTCCCTCAGTCTTCACCGCCAGCGCGAGGGAGAGGTGCGACAGATACGCCGTCGCGTGTCCCTGCGCATGCGGTACGTAAACCAGCGGGCGAGCTTCGCGATCCAAGCCCGCGCCTCTCACGTCCTTCACGACGCCCACCACCTCCATCCACGGCCAGCCCGGATCGAAGACTTTTATTCGTTTGCCGAGCGGGTCCTCCTCAGACCAGTGGGTGCGCGCCATGGCTTCGTTGATGACCGCGACGGCGGGGCTAGCGGGGCCATCTCGCTCGTTGAAGAACCGGCCCCGCACCAGCGTGAGTCCCAGCGCGTCCAGATAACCCGGTGTGACCTGCTCGATCGGAGCGAATGGTGCGTCGCCGATGCTCAGATCCGGCTGCTCGGCGATCAGGTACGACCAATTGGACGCTCCCTCACCGGCGAGCGGGAGGGCGCTCACGGCTGCCGCTTCGGTCACACCCGGGAGTATCCGGACCCGACGGAGCGCGTCCTCGTAGAAGCGTACCCGCGCGGGTGCCGTCCCGTAGGTCTCGAACGAGGGAACGAGACGCATCGTGAGCACGTGGTCGGGACGAAAACCCAGGTCGACCCGGTACAGGTTCCTCACTGTCTGCACCATGATCGCGACCCCGGTCGCGAGCACAACCGCGAAGGCCACCTGCGTCACGACGAGGGTTCGCCGCAACCTGTGGGACGACCCGCTGCCCGCGCCCGATCGAACACCCTCTTTCAGGCACTCGGAGATATCCGCCCTCGCCATCTTGAGCGCGGGAGCCAGGCCAAAGGCCAACCCGGTCGTCAGCACGAGGAGGAACGAGAAGCCCAATGTCCGGGCGTCGAGGCCGACCTCCCACAAACGCGGGATCCAGCCCGGATCGGCCGCGATCAGCGCGCGCACCCCGAAGAAGGCGAGGGCGACGCCCCCCAACCCGCCGACGACCGCCAGCAGCATGTGCTCGGTCAGGAGCTGGCCGGTGAGCCTCATACGCGGAGCGCCGAGGGCGGTTCGAACCGCCACCTCTCGCTTCCTCGTCTCGCCTCGCGCCAGCACGAGGTTGGCCACCGTCACGCAGGCGGCGAGGAGAAGGAAGAGCGCGGCGCCGAGGATGATCAACAGGGGTGTCCCGCTCTCGCCCACCGTCTGGTCGCGCAACGTCTGGAGCCGGATTCGATACCCGTGCTCGGCGTAGAACTCCGGATAAGCGTCGAACGACCTCTGGGCGAGCAATCCGACCTCGGCCCGGGCCCGGCTCATGGGGACACCCGATCCCAGCCTCGCCAGGATGTCGAGATCGTGATTGGTTCGCGCCAGTGGATTGTCGAGGCTCAGCTGAAGGGGCAGCCATGCCTGGTAGTCGGGACTCGGGAAGTTGAACCCGCGAGGCATCACTCCGATCACGGTGTGAAGACTCCCGTTCACCTTCACGGTCCGGCCAAGCACCTCGGGATCGCCGCCAAACAGCTGCACCCAGAGCCCGTAACTCAGGACAATCACCGGGTCTCCCCCAGGTCGATCTTCTTCGGCGCTGAACGTTCGTCCGAGAGCCGGGGTCACGCCCAGCATCGGCAGGAGATCCGCTGTGGCGAATACGGCCATGGTGAGAAGTGGGGCGGTCGAGCCACCCAGCGTCGTGTATCTCCCCCGGTACGCGGCGACGTTTTCGAACGACTCGAGTCGTGCTTCGTAGTCCGCGAACTCGGGGCCGGAGGCGCCATGCCAACCCGGACCGCCGGTATTCACCAGCACCCGAGTCAGGCGGTCCGGATCCCGGTACTGCATAGCGCTCAACAGCACGCCGTCGACCACGGTGAAGATCGCCGCGGGAGCACCGATGCTCAGTGCCAGCGTCAAGAGAACGACCGTCGTGTATCCCGGCCGCTTGGCAAGTGAACGTGTCGTGATTCGCAGGTCCTGCAGGATACGGGCTATCATCGATGCTCCCCGCGCTCGACGCACGCCTCCTCCGGCTCCCGACCCGAGCCCCCGCGCTCGTCCAACGCCTAATCGATCGAGAGTCGCAGTCGCGACCAGATCCGATACAGCGCGCAGCCAGAAGCGAAATCGTTCAGCCGTGCCGCGCGTGGCGCGGTATCGATCGTGGAACGTCTCCTCCATGTCCCGCGCGAATTCGCTCCGGACCTCGGGTGGATACGCGATCAGGAGGGCGCGATAGATCCGGCGGTGCATGGCGTCTCGTCCTGGCATCAGCCAGCCCCGGCCACTTTCGCCCCCGGGATGAGGTCGCGGTCACGCGCCACTTCGACCAGCTTCGCCATTCGACGGGCTTCGGCTGCAGCCACCCTGCGACCCATCGGCGTGATGGCGAAGTAGCGCCGTCGTTCGTCATCCAGGTCGGACGCCGGGCGCCTCTTCGTTGGACGGACGAGCCCCAGCGCGGAGAGGCGCCTCAGGGCTCGGTAGAGCGTCCCCGTCTCGAGGCGCATCTGTCCTTCGGTCTGGATCTCCGTGTCCCGGATGATCCCGTATCCGTGCCGTTCGCCTTCAGCGAGAACCAGGAGGATGTGGAACTCGACCGGCCTCAAGGGGAGGCTGCTTCCGGGCTTCCGAGTCGTACGCTTCATGGATGGGCCAAATATGTGTGTGGCGCACGTAGTCTCACCCTGATTCGACCATTCTGCCGCACGAAAGGTTGCGCGCCGTGGAGCTGAATCGGAATTCGAGCGATGTCCGCGCAGGCCACCGGGATCTGGAGGGCGCCCCCGGCAGTCCGAGTCAGCCCACGCGGTGGGCTGTGCTAGCGAGGAGCGACGTACCCTCCCGGCATACCGCGCGGCGACAGCACGATCTGCCATAGCTGGTTGCGGCGGGCGCGGAAGGACCCCGCCGAGCCCAACAGGTAGTATCGCCACATACGGTGGAACCGCTCGTCGTACCGCCCCTTCAGCTCCGGCCAGGCGTCTTCGAAGTTGCGGTGCCAGCACGTCAGCGTCCGGTCGTAATCAGCCCCGAAGCTGTGCCAATCCTCCATCACGAACAGTCCCTCGACCGCGGTCGTGATCTGCCGGGCGGACGGCAGCATGGAGTTCGGGAAGATGTAGCGGTTGATCCAGGGATCAGTGCGGCTGACGCTCCGGAGACCGCCGATGGTGTGCAAGAGGAAGAGGCCTTCTTCCTTCAAGTGCTTCTGCACGGTGTGCATGAACGTCCGATAGTTCCTGTGGCCAACGTGCTCGAACATCCCGAGCGACAGCACCCGATCGAACGTGCCGTCCCGGCTCCGATCCAGCTCTCTGTAATCCTGGAACCGGATCTCGACCTCGAGACCGGCGCACAGCTCTCTCGCGAGCTTGACCTGCTCCGCCGAAACCGTGATCCCCAGCACGCTGACACCGTACTCTTCGGCCGCATACCGGGCCGTGCCGCCCCACCCGCATCCGATGTCCAGCACCCTCATACCGCGGTACAGGCCGAGCTTCCGGCAAACGAGATCCAGCTTGGCCTCTTGCGCCTCGTCCAGGGTCGTCGCCTCACGCCAGTAGCCGCACGAGTAGACCATCCGCTCGTCGAGCATGCGTCGGTACAGATCGTTGCCGATGTCGTAGTGGTGCCGTCCGATGTGGAAGGCATCCACGGGGCCCCGGAGGCTCGCCATCTTGGCCAGGAAGAGGCGCGGGAAGTCCCGCCGTGGCTTGACCCGCTCGTCCAGATCCGCGTCGAGTAGACGGCGAACGAGCTCATCGAGCTGCTCGCACTCCCACCAGCCATCCATGTACGACTCGCCCAACCCGAGAGGCCCGTCGGTCAACACCCTGACGTACAGCCGGTCATCGTGGACGTGGAGATCCCAGGGCCGATCGCCACCGATCTTCACGTCGGCCAGGGCGAGCAGCTCTTCGAATCTCTGCCGTAGCTTGTCGTGCGCCATCGTCACCTGCCTTCCCGCAAGCTGGCCCTTCACCCGGGCTCCCGACAGCGCTCGGGCGACTGGAGAGTTTCAGCCCGGAGGCTCGTATCGATCAGCGCGGGGACCATCGAATGCAGGAACCAGAGGCGCGTGCCCGTGTCCAAGTTCAAGGATCTCTGGCCACGGGAGCCCAGCACGGGAGCATCGCCCGCACGAACGACCTTCGCTACGCGCTAGGCAGCTCGGCAGGAACCCGCTCTTCGCCATCGTAGCTATCGCGACTCTGGGGCTGGGGATCGGGATGAATACCGCGATCTTCAGCGCCGCGAAGACATCGCTGCGCCCCGAGCTTCCGTTCGAGGACCCGGATCGACTCGTGCGAGTCTATCAGGTTCCCGAGAGCGGATCACCGGACATCAGCCCTCGCGCTTCGGGCCGAGTAGCATAACCAGAGTATCCACGACTCCAACCTTGGGCCTCCCGATGGCGTCCAACTCCCAAAAGCCCATACCTCTTCCAGACCGGACGAGCCCGCGACAGGGGGGGCGATGAGCGGGTGGCTGCAGGATCTTCAGCACGAGGCACGACTTCTTCGTCGGTATCCCGCGTATGCCGCCATCGCGGTGGCCGCTCTCGGGATCGGGATCGGATCCACGAGCGCGATCTTTTCCATCATCGATGCGACCCTTCTGCGCGACCTGCCATATCCGGATGCCGAGCGGCTGGTGATGGTCTGGGAGCGGAACGTCGACCGCGGGTACCGCTTCATGTACGCGTCTCCTCCGAACTTCGCGGACTGGCGTGACGAGGCGCGCAGCCTGGAGGAGATCGGGGCGTTCACCACGGAGCGTATGGCACTCTCCGGCGGGGACAACGCCGTCGCGGTACAGGGCGCCCAAGTCACGGCGAGGCTGTTCGCCGCCCTGGGCGTGTCCCCCCGAGTCGGTCGTCCCTTCCAGGAGGCCGACATGCTCCCGGGCGGATCTCCACTCGTGATCCTGAGCGATCCCTTGTGGAGCGCACAGTTCGCGCGCGACCCCGGCGTTGTCGGCCGAACCGTGGAAGTGGATGGCGAGCCTGCAACGATCGTCGGGGTCATGCCGCCCGGTTTCTCCTTCCCCCCGGAGATCTCCGAGTCCGGCCCGGCCACTGGCGGCACCGACCTTTGGACGCCGCTCCCTCTGCGCGAGGGGACGTCGCGCGCGGCTCATTTTCTCACGACGGTCGCTCGGGTACGGGAGGGGATCCCGCGGGAGGCAGCCGAAGAGGAGCTTCGGGCGATCGCGACGCGGTTGGAGCGGGCGTACCCCGACACCAACGAAGGTTGGACCGTCACGACCGTCCCGTTGCATGAGCAGCTCGCGGGACAGTCTCGCGGCCAACTAGCGCTGTTGCTCGGAGCCGTCGGCCTCGTGCTGATGATCGCGTGCATCAACGTCGCCAACTTGTTGCTCGCTCGGGGTACGGCGAGACGGGAAGAGATCGCTGTGCGGGCAGCCATTGGCGCCAGCCGTGCGCGGTTGGTGCGCCAACTGCTCACCGAGAGTTTCTTGCTCGGCCTGGCAGGCGGGGCGGTCGGGCTCGCGCTCGCCCGGATCGGACTCCGAAGCCTGGTGGGGCTCGCCCCGGAGACGGTGTTGCGGGCGTCGGAGGCGGCGCTCGACCTGCGGGTGGTCCTGTTCACGTTCGCGGTGTCCATGCTCAGCGCGGTGCTGTTCGGCCTCGTGCCCGCATGGTCGAACTCGTCCCTCGAGCTGTCCGGACATCTACGGGAGGGTGGATGGGGTGAGGCCGGTGCCCGAGCCCACCGTCGCTTTCAGTCCGCTTTCATTGCGGGCGAGATCGCACTCTCGCTCGCACTCCTGGTCGCTGCCGGACTGATGTTCCAGACCTTCCTACGGCTGAGCGACGCGGACGTCGGTGTGGCCCCGGAGCAGACGCTCACCGCTACGGTCGCGCTCCCGCAGGGCCGATACACGGACGACCGCAGCCGAGTGACCGCGTACGGGGAACTACGAAGCCGCATCGCGGCTCTCCCGGAGGTCGAGGCCGCAGGTTTCATCTACGACGTCCCGCTCGCGGCGGATCGGCAAGGGACCCAGATCACGCTCCCCGGGGAGACCGAGCCGCCCGAAGGTGAGAACCGCGGCGTCAACTTCAGCATCGTCACGTCCGGATACTTCGACGCGATGGGCATCCCGGTTCGGCGCGGCCGCGACTTCTCGAGCGCCGATCGGCCCGACGGCGACCCCGTGGTGATCGTGAACGAGGCCCTGGCGGATCAGTTCTTCCCCGGCACGGATCCCTTGTTCGCGAGCATCGGGATGTTCGGATATGTGCCGCGGATCGTGGGGGTCGTCGGCAACGTGCGCCACGAAAGCCTGCGGGTGCAGGGAAACCCGGTCGCCTACCTGCTCTTCGATCAGGCTCCGTGGCGCGGAAACCTGTCGCTCGTGGTTCGTAGCCGCAGCGGCATCGGTGGAACGCTCGAGAGCGTGCGCCGGGAGATCCGGCGCTTCGACCCCGGCGTTCCCGTCTACGATGCGACCACGATGGAGCAGGTGTTGGCCGAGTCGGTTGCCAGGGAACGGTTCTCCGCGACGCTGATGGGGATCTTCTCCCTGTTGGCGCTCGTACTCGCCTCCGTTGGCGTCTTCGGAGTCGTCAGCTACGCGGTGGGTCGGCGGCGGCGCGAGATGGGGGTCCGGATCGCCCTTGGCGCGCAAAAGACCGACGTCCTCCGACTTCTCGTCAGTCAGTCGATACGGCCCGTGCTGATCGGAGTGGTCGTAGGGCTCCCCGCCGCGTTCGGCCTCGCGCGGATCCTGCGGAACAGCCTCTACGGCGTCGGGTCTGCGGATCCCATGACCTTCGCGGGCGTCGTCGCGGTGCTGACCGGCGTTTCGTTGCTCGCTATCTACGTTCCGGCCCGACGCGCGACCCGGGTCGATCCAGCGGTGGCTCTCCGGAGCGAGTAGGGGTCGCGTTCACCCGATCACCTCTCGATAGAGGCGATACAGGTTGAGCCCCATGATCTTCTCGATCTCGTCCTCTGAATAACCCCGTCCGGCGAGCCCCTCCCACACCACTTCCATCCGGCGCGGTCCGTTCAGCTCATCGATGAAGTATGGGAGCTCGTGGTCGACGACCTGGCTCCCCTCCTCCGCCCTGAGCTCCGCCACGTACTCCGGCGTCATCTCGATGACCCGGTGGTCGCGGTCGCTCCCGACGCACACGCTCTCGAGCCCCGCGACCTGAACCGCGTGGTCGATGTGGTCGAAATACGCGTGCAGGTTGTCTTGCTTCTTCAGTGTCAGGAAGGGCCGTAGCTGGCACACGCCCACGACCCCGCCGCGGTCTGCGAGCAGCCGGAGGTTCGCATCGGTCGTGTTCCGCACGTGCGGGTGCACCGCATCGCACCCGGTGTGCGAGATGATCACCGGCATGCGTGAGCCCTCGATCGCCTCGGCCATCGTACGCATGTTCGCGTGCGACACGTCCACGAGCATGCCGAGCGCGTTCATCCGATCGATCAACTGGCGCCCGAAATCGGTGAGCCCGCCGTCGTCGCCCTCCGCGCGGCACCCCACGCCCGCCAGGTTGCGCTCGTTATACGTGAGCTGGCAGCTGGTCAGACCCAGCCGATAGAACATGTCGGCGCGGTCCAGGTCGTCATCGAACTGGGTGGTGTTCTGGTACAGGTAGAAGACCGCCATCCGCCCCGAGCGACGCGCGGCATCGACATCCGCGACGGATGTGGCCTTCACGAACAGCTCGGGGTGCGCCGTCAGGTAGCGGTCATACTCCAGCAGCCCGTCCACGGCGAGCTCGAGCACCTCCGCCCCTTCCGCCTTCGGATCGCACAGCGTCACGGTGATCGAGTCGATGCCGCTCGCGAGCATCTCGCGCACGAGGGGCGGCTCGTAGATCGGGCGTAGCTCGCCCATGGCGTCCATGATGAGGGCGCCCGGATCCTGCGGCGTCTCGGGGGTACGGCCCGCCTCGGTCTCCGGCGTGGCGGCGAGCGCCGCGCGAGGCGCCAGTGGCAGAGCCACCGCGGACGCTGCGGCGCGCTTCAGAAAGGCTCGTCGGGGGATGCTCGGGTGCATCTCGTACTCCTCCTCTGGTGCCGAGGGCGCGCCCGGCGCCAATTGGCGGGGACATCTCGATACTAGTCCCGCGCTTCCCAGGACACCACGCGCGATGATGCAGGGTGGCTACAGGCACACGCCCACGCGAGGGTTGAGCGAACTGGCGGCCTCCGCGGCACTGGTGGAGCGACTGCGGGACCTGATCCAGGCGATTCGGACTCGCGAGCACCGACGTGTCGTCGCTCTGTTCACGGACTCGTCCGGCCCCGACAGAACGCTGGCGGTCGAGGCGGTGGCGGCGGAGTTGGGCACAGATGTCTTCCATGTCGACCTGAGCCGCTTGGTGAGCAAGTACATCGGCGAGACGGAGAAGAATCTCGAACGGGTTTTCGAGGAGGCCGAGCGCGCCAGCGCGGTTCTCTTCTTGGATGAGGCGGACGTCCTGTTCAGCAAACGGTCGGAGGTGAGAGACGCTGGCGACCGCTACGCCAACTTGAAGATCGACTACCTGCTCCAGCGGATCGAGGAGCATTCCGGCGTCGTGATCCTGACCACGAACGTGCGTCCAGATGTTGAGGAGGTGTTCGTGCCTCACCTGGACTTGATCATCGAGGGCACCTGACCCGCGACGGGCGATCAATCGCCTCGGTGCAACGTGAGGACGCTCTTGGGCGGTGGGCTCGTGCGGTCACGATGTCGGGGGGTGCCGGCAGGGCCATTTGAAAGGGGAGGGACGCCTGCGGCGGCATCGTCTGGGCGGGGCGACCGTGAGTTCGCCACCGCTACGAGGTCATAGTCACGGCAGCCGGGGAGCGGGCAATAGGGAAAACCACCACACCGGCGCGCCCTCGGCCTCTAGCTCTGGTCAACCGATTCCGCCGCCGTGTCGTACGGACGATCGCCGAGCTTGTCAGCCACGCCGTGCTTCTTCGCCTGCCGCTTCCAACCGGCCGCACCCAGCCAGGTGTACATGCGTGCCGGAACGAGAGGTTTGGCCATCAGTCTCACGGCCTCCTCGGGCACGGGGTCGCCCTCGGCGAGCGCATCGGCACTCAGCGCGAGGGCCCGGCTGACGTTCCGCACCATGCGACCCTTGCTCTCCAGGGGTTGGCCGCTGATGGCCTCCCCACCGCCCAGGCTGAGTCCACCCGCCCACTCGAAACCGGCTTCGCGCGCGAACTGCCGACAGATGGCGAGGGCCGTGTCGTTATGGTGCGCCTCCGGGAAACCGCAGTTCAGGATGCTCACCAGGCGTTGGCGGCCCGCGTTGGGACTCGTTCGGCGGTGCTCCGCGATCAGCTCCAGGGCGCGGACGACTAGATAGGGCAGTGCGTCCACGTACAGTGGCGTGGCGAGCACGATGATATCTGCGCGCTCGGTCGCCGCGAGCAGCTCCTGGCGACGCTCTTCCGTGTGAACCGACCGGTGCAGGAACAACGTCTCACCCTCGAGCCCATGCTCACCCAGTCGCTCGAGAAGGGTGGTACCGAGCACCTCCGACGTGCTGCGATTTCGCTTGGCGCTCCCGATGAGGAGGAGGACTTGCCCCGGGGAGTTCATCGGTCTACGCCGCGGCCATCAGGAGGGACCGCACTTCGGCCCGAACTTCCGCGGCGGGCCAGGCGTCCAAGATGATCCCAGCCGCGTGGGCAGGTGAATGCAGGTTGAGGGCGTTGCGCTCGACCAGGGTCGTGAAGATGCGTTCGCTCTCATCGTCCGCGTTCGGCAGCGTACCCAGACCGAGCAATCGCGGATACCTGTCGTAGCGTGGCTTGTGATGCGTCTCCCCGCCGATTCGCATGAAGAAGGGCGACACCAGACCGATGAGGTGATCGACGGCCTTCTTCAGCTCCGAGGAGTAACCACCGAACGTGATCGGCGTAAGGAACACGGTCACATCGCTCTGTATGACCGCCCTCGCGATGTCGCGTCCTGCGCCCGTCGAAACGCACACGCCCGGGGTCTTCACCCAACACTCGAAGCACCCCTGGCAGTAGGAGATGTCCAACTCACGCAAGACGAAGGTCTCGGCCACCCACCCCATTCCCTGGAGCTCGTCGACGATGATCCGATGCGCGGCGCTCAGCGCACCGTCACCGTTTCGCGCACCGTCCAGGATGACCGCTTTCATAACGAAGCTCCGCAGAAGCGCCGCGTCTCGTCAGAGTGTTTCAAGTTATTCGGAGCATCCGGACGCGGCTATCCGGAGTAGGCTTCGGGCATCGTGCCGTGCCACACGCGAAACTCGGTGGACGCCCGGCGCTGGACAAATGAACGGAGAGGGCCCCGTTTTACGCATGACTTCTCCGTGGACCCGTCGCGATCGTATCGGAGGTTTCGGCAGGTGAGCGGCTCTCTCTGGGTCCGAGAGAGAGCGCGCTACCGCGGGCTCCTCATGCGTTGCGCGCCGGGCACGCACGAGGCCGCCTTCGCGCTGCTCACGCGGCACCTCGATCCTTGCGGTGGCGTACTCGACCTCGGTGCCGGCTCAGGTGCCTTCCTCGCGCGGCTGGAGGATGCCGGCTTCCGCGATCTGCACGCTGTGGAGCATGATACACCGAGGTTCGAGCTGGAAGGCGTGACTCCGATACGGCTGGACCTCAACGAGGAGTTCGTTCAGCGGCTCGGGCGTCGATACAGGCTTCTGATCGCCATCGAGATCATCGAGCACCTCGAATCTCCAACAGGATTCCTCCGACAGGCCTGGCAGCTACTCGAGGACGACGGGTTTCTCCTGATCTCGACCCCGAACCTCGCCAGCTGGCTGGGACGGCTCAAGTTCCTGCTCCAGGGCGAGCTCCTGTTCTTCGACCCGAAGGTGCAGGGATCCACGAGACACCGTTCTCCGCTTCCCGATAGCGTTCTGCGAACGCTGCTCACCGAGGAGGGGTTCGGGATCATCGAATCGACCACGGCGGGCGACTTCGCCGGGCCATTGCAGAAGCTCGCCGCATACCCCGCAAGACTGTTGTTTCGAGCTGTCTACGGCCCGAGGGTCGTCGGCGACACCTATATCCTCCTTGCACGCAAGGCCGGAATGGGAGATTCCGGCCCCGCATAGGATAGGCGCTTGCGCGGACCTCGCCATCCGCGCACCCTCGTCGCGTGATGAACTTCTCTCTGGTGTTGCTCCAGGTGGAGCCGTCCGGCGGGCTCTCTCAAGCGCTCTCGAGCAGCCCGCTGCTCGCGCTGGGCACGCTGTTCGTGGCCGGGGTCCTCACAAGCCTCACGCCGTGCATCTACCCGATGATCCCGATCACCGCGTCGATCATCACGGGCACCGCGCGCGAAGACCAGACGCGGGGTCGCACCGTCGGGCTCACGCTGACCTATGTCTGTGGCCTGGCAGTGCTGTACGCCCTCCTCGGCATGATCGCCGGGCTCACGGGCACATTGTTCGGGACGGTCAGCGCCAACCCATGGGCGCTCGCGGCGATCGGCAACCTGCTCGTCCTGTTCGCGCTCTTCATGCTGGACGTGTTCCCCGTGCCCGTCCCGCGACGTGCGCTGGAGTGGGCGAGCGGACGCGGCGGCGGTTCTTACGGCGCGGTGTTCCTGCTCGGCGCCAGCTCGGGCATCGTGGCGGCACCGTGCGGGGCGCCGGCGTTCGCGGTCGTTCTCACCTGGGTGGCCGCCACCCGTGCCGGGCTGATGGGCTTCGTGTACCTGTTTGTGTTCTCCATCGGTATGACGATGCTGCTCGTGCTGGTCGGGATCTTCTCGGGAACCCTGGCCCGCCTGCCGCGTTCCGGTCGGTGGATGGTGTGGATGAAACGGGCCGCAGCGGTCATTATGATCGCGATGGCCGAATACTACTTCATCAGAGCGGGCTTCAATCTATGACGAGCGCGGCATCTCCTCGCGAAGCGCCGTGCGCCTCACGCATTCGCGGCGCCGCCATCGCAACGTGCCTCCTGTTGATCGGGGCCGGCCTGGCTCCGAGCGCGCTTCGGGCCCAGGCGGGCGAAGGCGAGGTCGGCCTCGCGATCGGGACCCGGGCGCCGGCGGCCGCGGTCGAGGATTTGGACGGGAATCCCGCCGAGCTTCTGGATTATATCGGTGACGGGCCCGCCCTGATCGAGTTCTGGGCCAGCTGGTGTGAGAACTGCGAAGCGCTCCAGCCGCAGCTGGACCGGATTCACGCAACCCATGGCGAGCGCCTGAAGATCGTCGCGGTCGCGGTAGCCGTGTCCCAGTCTCTCCGGCGCGTCAAGCGACACCTGGAGGCGCACGATCCGGGGTACCCGTATCTCTGGGATGGCCGTGGCGCGGCGGTTCGGGCCTACGAGGCGCCCACCACCTCGGTGGTCGTTATCCTGGATGGGGAAGGCAAGGTCGCCTACACCGGTGTCGGCGGGCAGCAGGACCTGATCGGTGCGGTGGAGCGAATCGTGGGGAAGGCCGCGTCTGGCGGGAGCTGATCCGCCCCCGCCCACGCGCCATTCAGGATCTTCCAGGAGCTCCCCTACGGATCTTCCGGTTCCGGCGTCACCTCGTCGATGATCCCCCCGAGCTCCTCGTAGGCCAGCGGATCGACCTGGTTGAACCGGGGGATGACCCCTGCGATCCGGCCATCGGGCCCCACCACGATCACACTCCGGCTTTCGACCATGTTGTTGTCCCTCAGGCCGCCGCCGAACTCCGTGTAGGTCGCACCTTCATTGGCGGCATCGCTCGCGAACACGAACGGGAAGTCCTCGTCCTTCAGCCAGGAGGCGAGCTCATCGGGCGAGTCGTTCGAGATGCCGATCAGGACGACGTTTCGTCCCTCGTTGAATACGCTTGCGTACTGATCCCGGTACGCTCTCATCTGAACCGTTCACCCAGGTGTTCTGACGCGATAGAAGAACGCCAGGACGACCGTCTCCCCCCGGTACTCGCTCAGGCTGACGGGGCTTGCCAGGAGGCCATGCCGCGTCGCCCCGGGCAGCTCGAAGTCGGGAGCCGCCGCACCGACGGGGAGGAGTTCCGACTCCCCCTGGGCAGCCGCAGGAGCGACACCCGTGAGCGCGAACGCTCCCGCCAGGAGGCTGTAGACCGCAAGTCGGCGCATGTCTCAGTCCTTTCGTGGGTGAGGTGGAACGTGCCGAACGGCTAGTAGCGTGCTGTGCCGCGGTGTGCCGCGCTAGAGGGCGCATCCAGGCCGGCTGTCTCGGCTCGCTGCCGAAGCCTCGCGTCTGCGAGTCTCGGAAACGACCTTGGAGGAAGACCGACCGAGACCGAATGTGCCTCGAAGGATGGGGGTACGCGTGCCAATAGCCGTGGGAGATTCCAGATGAGCCGCACCAGCTGCGTGTATTCTCGCTTGATCGTCCTCGCTGCTCTTTGCTCGGCATACGCTCCCCCACCGCTCGGCGCGCAGGACGGACAATCCGGGGACAATCCGCTGAAGATCTTCATCTCGGTGGACATGGAGGGCATCGGTGGTATCGGGACGCCGAAGATGACCAGCGGCTCCGGAAAGGACTACGCGCTGGGGCGCGAGCTCATGACCGCTGAGGTGAATGCCGTGGTGGCAGCGATCTTCGAGCATGGAGCGGCCGAGGTCCTGGTCAACGACTCGCACGGGGACATGCAGAACCTCCTCCACACTGGGCTGGACGAGCGGGTCGAGTATATCCAGGGGAATATCAAGCCGCTGGGCATGGTGCAGGGGCTGGATGCCTCGTTCGATGCGGTGATCTTCCTCGGATATCACGCGCGCGCGGGCACGGAGGACGGTTTCCTCGCGCACACCGGCTCCGGCTCGGTGAAGGGGCTGTGGATCAACGGAGTGGAGGTGGGTGAAGGGGGCATGAACGCACACTTCGCGGGCGCGCATGGCGTGCCGGTGATTCTCGCCGCCGGAGACTCGACCTTCACGCTTCAGTTTCGGGAGCTGGTGAACACACGGACGGTGGCGACCAAGGAGGCTGTCGGCTCCTCGGTCGCCAGACTCCATCACCCCGAGGTCGTGCGCGAACGCCTGCACGCGACGACGCTGGAAGCGTTGAACGATTTGGCCGCCGCACGACCGCTGGAGGTAGGCGAGCCCGCCACGGTTCGCATGCGGTTCGCGACCACGACGCGCGCGGACATCCTGCAAGCGGTACCCGGCATGCGACGGGTGGACGGCACGACCGTCGAGTACGAGGCGCGAACCGTGGACGAGGCGTACCGGCTGATCCGTCTCATGTACAAGTACATCAGCTGGTAATTACGCCCGACGGACTCCGGTCGCCCGCTCCGTTTGGGTTGACGCCGGGATCCGGGCTTGTTTCTTCTTAGGGTCACTCTGCGCGGAGACCTCAGTCCGTGCGCAGCGTGCGCCAGATGGGGCGCCCGAAGGCGAACAGGCACGCCCACCCGGCCACGACACCCGGAATGAAGCTCATCGCGAAGATCCGCACTCCGCCGGCGTAGCTCGATTCCATCCAGACGAAGAACGCCGCCGCCGGAACGAATAGAACGCAGGCTAGCGCCACCAGGACGAGGCCCAGGGTCTTCTGCCGGGTGAGCATCAGCACGCCGGCCACGAGAGCCACGAGCAGTACGGCCGGGAGGACGACGTGCCATTCGATCGTGTAGCGGTACAGCGCCACGAACAGGAAGAGCGCTGCGGCAGACGCCATGTTGAGGATGATGGTCCAGCGCACGAGCCCCATCCGGAGACCGGTCCAATCCGTCGCCGCGCGCCCCTCGTATCGCTCGAACATCACTCGACCCGACAGGGTCAGGAGCAGCAGTCCGGAGGCGATCAGGGCGATCGTCTGCTGCCTCAATGGGACACCGGGAGGCAGTCCGAAGGTCAGGACGAGGGCCCAGGGGAGAACCACCAGCGCGGCCGCGAGCGCCAGCCACCGCCCCCAATACTGCTCGAGGAGCACGCCTGTGATGGCGACACCCAGTGGGAAGAGCAGTACGCGAGTGGCAATCACCAACCGCGGATTGACGCCGTATGAGCCGCGCTCGAGCGTCCAGATGAGGCCGGCCAGCGCGAGTAGAGCGCCAACCGCTACCACCTTCCGCAGCAGAACCATGTCACCTCGTGGAGATGCGGTTCGATCAGGCGTCGTTTCCGTTGGTCAACGCGTACACGGCCGCCCACCCGACCGCCAGGTAGACGAATCGCGCCAGGGGTCCGAACACCGCCCCGATGGGGTTGAAGCCCAGTAGCCCGATCAGCCCCCAGTTGAGGCCGCCGGCGAGCAGCAGCGCGCGTGACAGTTTCTTCCAGTCCTTCAAGTCATTCCCTCCATGCGTGAGTGCATTCGGGGCTCTGTGCCCGGGTGTATTGGTGCACAGGTGTATACGAGGGGAGCATTCGAGACGTTTCCCGGGCGGGTCATGCGATCACGCGAGGTTGGCCAGGCGCGGATTGGACGGGGATACCTGCCCTACAAACGCGCGAACCAAGCCCCAAACGCACGAACCAAGCGCCTGAACGCACGAAAGCCCGCCGTCCTGGCGGGCTTTCGACGTTCTCCGTTGTGGCTCGACTGTGAGTTGAAAGCGTATTACTCGTCGGCTCCCGAGCGAGCGTTCGCCCACAGATAGTCGACGTGGCCGTTGCAGATCGAGCTGAACTCATCGAGTGCGTCCGCATGGTCCGACTGGAGCTCATCGATGACCATCTGGCGCCCCTCCAGCAGATCGAAGTCATCCGCCGCCTGGAGGGTCATCAGGCGACGGAAGCGCCCTCCGAGATCGTGCGCGTACCAGCCGTATCCTCCGAGGTGGCCGGCGGCGATGTGCCTGTCGATCACCGGCGCGATGGTCTCCTGGAAGATCTCGTTGGCCCGGGCCTCGGTCCGCTCGCTGCAGACCCAATAGGTCGACACCCAAGCGTCTGGCGTGACGGACGGGTCCGAGCCCGCGTCCGAGGCGACCAGGCTCCAGATGTAGTCGTCGTGCGAGTCACAAATCTCGTTGAACCGGTGCCACGCGTTCGGGTGCTCGTCCTCGATCTCGTTGATGACCTGCCCCCAGGCGGTCATGAGCGCCGAGCGATCGGGAGCAGTGATTGTCGCGATCCGGCGCCAGGCCCCGCCCGCTTGATGCTCGACCCAGCCCCAGCCGGTCATGTTCCCGGCCTCGACGTTTCGGTCGAAGACGCGGCTGAGCACTTGGTTCATGATGAAGTCCGCCTCGCCTTCATCGGCCGTGCTGCAACGGTAGTACATGCCGACCAGCGACTGGGATTGGGCCGGCTGGGGCGCGAACGCCAGGACGGCCACGACAGGGATGAGCAAGTTCCTCCACTTCATGAGCGACTCCTTCCGGGACAGGTCCTTCCAGGGACAGGGAGAACGAGACAACGGAGACGGGCGAAAGTACCGCCGCCGGCGCGGTGCGCAAGTGGCACCCCCCGGGAACGCGATGAAAGAGCAGGCCAGTCCGGCGGCGAGCGCCGGGCGGAGCCCTCAGGGCACCAGCGGTCGCTCCCGCCCGATCTCGTATCCCTGTGGGGGCTCCGCACCCAGCAGGTGCCGCACGAAGTAGTCCCACCGACGCCGCATCATGTACGGCTCGTTCCCGAACCCGTGGCCGCGATTGGGAAGCAGCAAGAGATCGAAATCCTTGTTGGCCGCGATCAGGGCGTCGACGACCAGCATGGTGTTGGAGGCGGGCACGTTCCCGTCCAGCGTCCCGTGCGCGATGAGGAGCTTGCCTTTGAGATTCTCCGCCAGGAGTTGGTTGGCCTGGTTGTCGTAATTGGTGGTGCCGTCGGGATACTCCTCCAACAGCCCCTGCCACTTCTCTCCCCAGTCGTCCTCGTAGTTCCGGTTGTCGTGATTGCCGGCCTGGGAGACGGCCACCTTGTAGAAGTCGGGGTAACGCAGGATGCCGTCGGTGGACGCGAAGCCGCCCCCGGAGTGACCGTAGATTCCCACGCGGTCGAGATCGATCCACGAGTATCGGTCGGCCAGCTGCCGGATTCCTGCGATCTGATCCGGGAGCCCGTTGTCCCCCATGTTGCCGTAGTACGCCTCGTGGAAGGACTTCGAGCGCATGGGCGTGCCCATGGCATCGAGCTCGATCACCACGAAGCCCAGCGCCGCCAGAGCCTGGAGATCCCTGTGTGAGGCTCGGAAGCTCCGGCTCCCCACGCTGCCGCTCTGCGGGCCTGGATACAGGTAGTTGATGACGGGATACTTCTCTTCAGGATCGAAATCGAGCGGCCGGAACATGAGCCCGTACAGATCGGTCTCGCCATCCCTCGCCTTCACGTTGAACGGGATGGGGGGTGGCCAGCCCGAGTCCACCAGGCGCGAGATGTCGGCCTCCTCCACGGTTTGGGTCACGGTCCCGTCCAGAGCGCGGACCACGGTCACGGGTGGAATCGTCGGGGTCGAGTAGCTGTCGACGAAATAGCCTCCGCTTGGAGAGAGCGAGATTGTGTGATTCGCGCTGTCGGGCGTGAGTAGCTGGACGTCACCACCGTCCAGGCCGACGCGATACAGGTACTGAAAGTACGGGTCGCCCGGCTCACGGCCGTTCCCCATGAGGAGCACCGTGCGAGCCGCCTCGTCGATGGAGAGCACCCGGTTGACGTTCCACTCGCCCGAGGTGATTCGGCGCTTCATCTCGCCGCTGGCCGCATCGTACAGATAGAGGTGTCCCCAGTCGTCTTGGTGGGAGAACCAGATCACCTCGTCCGTCTCCGAGAGGAAGCGCCAGTTCCCGCCGGACTCGTAGAAGGTCTCCTCGACCTCCTCGAGGATGTCGCGCACGTCACCGGTGGCCGCGTTCGCCACCCTGAGCGTGGCGCGCTTGTGGTCCCGGGAGCTCGAGACGAAGGCAAGCCGAGAGCCGTCGGCGCTCCATTCGACATCGGCGAACGTACCCCGGCAGGCAACGTGATCGCACACCGTGGAGCGGTGCGGGTCGGGCGGCATCCCCAAGCGCACCACCCGGCTGCCCTCCGGGGCGTCGAGGTCGACGACCACCCGGTGGATGCGAAAGATCACCGAGTCCCCCGGGAAGGGGTACCGCCACGCGTCCAGCTCCGGGCTCCCCACCTCCGTGCGGACCATGTACATCATCCCTACGCCGCGACCATCGTGCTGGAAGGTCGCGATCTTCCGGGAGTCGGGGGACCATTTCAGGACGGGCCGATCGCTGCGCGCCCAGCCGGCGTTGTTGGTGGCGTACCCGAAGTCTTCCACGCCGTCAGCGGTGAGCCGAGTCTCTTCTCCGGTCGCGAGATCGCGCACCCAGAGGTCATGGTCCCGGATGAACGCTGCCGTCGACCTATCCGGCGAGACCACATCGGTTCGAGTGGCCGCGGCCTCATCCTCGGCGTCTTCCGTGCAGCGGTAGATCCGGAGATCGCAGGAATAGCCGGTCCGTTCGATCTGGAACGCCGCGGTTCCGGGGTCGAGTTCGAACCCGCGCAGCGGAAGCGCGAAGGACGTGTAGGCCGTGTCCGTCACCGACGTGAGCGCGGCAGCCAGCCTCTCGTGATCGAAGGCACGCTCCCGCGTACGGGCGTCGGGATCGACGATCACGATCTCCTCGCCCTGCGAGAACCGGTTGCGGTACCAGAACCGGCCGTCGTCCATCCACGTCGGGCTCACCGAACCAGCTAACACGAGGGGGCTCGTGTTGGCCGACAGGAAGCGCTCGGCGCGAGCGTAATCGTCCGCGGTCAGGGCTCGCGGAGCCTCCTGAGCCGCCGCCGCCGTCGGAATCAGGGTCGCGAGAAGGGCGACGCGAAGCCGCATTGTATACCTCCAGATCGAACAGAGAGCGTATCGAAGGGATGAGACATTCTCGAAAATGTGGCGGGAAAGGGGGCGTGGCCAGTCGGGAATCGGCCGACGACTGGGCGCCAGAGCGCAGGTTGTTGACCGCTCGCCGTGCGGTGTGTATCATAATTACGTATTACACGAATACGGTGGAACGGAGACGCCGCCATGAGTGACGACACGAGGGCGAAGACGCTTCTCGGAGTTCTTGAACGGCTGCGCGAGCAGGGCATTCAGGCCCACGCGCTGTCGTGTCACGAGGATGACGATGCGGCAGTGAAGGTCATTTGCGTACCGGCGACGCTTCAGGGCAGTCTCAACGCGCTCGGTGAATCCAGCCGCGACCAGGTGGTGATGGTGCGGGTGGATACGGAGACCGTGCGAAAGCTGGATGCGTGGGTGGAGACCGGCGCTCTCAAGAGCCGATCCGAAGCCGCCGCACTCTTCATGAGAGAGGGCCTGGGCATCCGAGACGGTGAGCTCGCGGAGCTGGAGGAGGCGCTGAAGGATGTCGCGGAAGCCAAGCGGCGCTTGAAGAAGAGGGCCGAGGTGGTTCTCGGCGGCGACTCGTGACCGACATCGAGGGACCGCGCACGGAGCATAACCACATAGAATCAATCGACGCGGTGCACCGCTTTCTCAGCGACCGAGGTTACTGCAGCGTCTCGCTGTCTCGCACGGCGGTTGGACACCTTCAGACCCTGGGCACGATCAACGGGCGGAACGCTTCCCTGCTGATCGATACGGGGGCGTCGGCAACGATTGTCGACAAGGAAAGCGCCGAGCGTCTGGAGTTGACCACCGCACCCACGTCGGGGTCAGCCAGAGGCTACGCGGAGTGTGGGCTTTCGGAGACGGCCGTGTACTCGACCAGCCTCGATGAGCTGGCCTTGGAGACCGTACGTCTTCTCGGAGTCGACGCGAAGGTCCTCGATCTCTCCTCGGTCAACGGCCAGTTGGAGGGCGCGGGGGCAGACCGGATCGACGGTATCCTCGGGGCGGATCTCCTGGAGGAATATGGAGCGATCATCGAATACGCAGAGCGGAAGCTCTACATTCGTGATTCGGCCCGCACATGAGCCTTACCACCCGAGACGCCCGCCAAGGCCCGCGCGGTTATGGAGTTTCTTCTATCGGTGGCCCCGTCTAGCGCACAGGACTGGTTCCTTGCGCTGTCGAGCTTAGCTCTTTTCCAGGTCTCCACCGTTGGTCTTGTCGGGCTCTCCCTTGACCCGGGCAATCCGCGATTTTACCGGTTCGGGGACGTCGACGGTGGGCCTGATCACCTCACCGATGTCCGCAACGGGCACCGAGGAGTCGTCTCGCTCTGCGGTGAACTCGCGGACGATCTTGAGCGCACAGCGGAGCTCGGCAGCGCGGGTTTGCAGTCCCGAGAGCTCCTGCTCGATGCGTTCGATGAGGGTGAGCGAAGCGGTCCTTGGAGCCATTGTGCGACCTCCTGATGGGCGCACGGGCGGGACATCCCAATCTCGCCGCGCGACCGCGACCGCGTCAAGGTTCAGAAGGTGTAGCGCAGGCCGAGCTGCCAACGCGCCCTCGACTCCGGGTCCCGCGGGAAGGAGGGATCAATCCTCCCATCCTCGTCAGCCTGCGGACCGCGGTACTGGTACACGAACGGGCCGTCATCCTCGCCGTTCAGCCGACCGACCACTCTCAGCGCTTCGACACCGCTATCGACTCGCCCCTCACGCCAGTCGCTCCCGAACAGGTTGATGACGTCGGCCACCAGCTGCAGCCGACCCATCGATCCCGTCGGGATCCCCAGTGTGAGCCGCATGTCGAGCCGGTTGTTCCACGCGTACCGGCAGCTGTTCCGCTCCATGAGTCGGCCGCGCTGCTCCTGCAGGCACTCGTTGGCCGCGATCAGGTGGTCGAACAGCTGCTGATCCTCGGGCCGCCTCCAGGCCAGGTCGCTCGAGTTGGCAGGGATGTATAGGGCGTCGTTGTTGGCACCGATCACGGGGTCGCGGTAGCCGTCGCCGTTGGGGTCACCCCGGACGACGTACGTGTATGCATCGCCGGATTGGCCGAAGTACTGGGGAGTGACCTCCAGGAGAAGGCCACGGCCGAGGTCCCAGCGGCCGGTCGCCGCGAGAATGATCTTGTGGGGCCGCGCGTAGGAAGACCGGGTCAGATCCGGGTCGTTGGTATCCCCCCGAATCGTGCTCCTTCCGATGTTGTTCGACGCCACGGGTGAGGCCTGGACCTGAAGGTCCTCGACATCCGAGTACGTGTAGGCTCCGTTGAAGCCGAGCCAGTCGGCAAACCTGCGCTGGAGCTGGAAGGTGAGGAGCAGCGACTCGCTCCCGCTCCGGTTGGTCAGGTTGATGACCTGTGCGAAGCGGTCGTCGGCCCTGGTGTTCGTGAAGCAGCCGCCGCGGCTGCCGCACCCGGACGCGGTGGGGGTGCCGTACACGGGGCGGTTGCCGGCATTCCGGTCCACGCCTTGGATCCCTCGCAGGTTGACTTCCTCGAAGAACGCCTCCTCGATCGCCTTGGTGTAAAGCACCTCGAAGGTCGCCGTTAAGCCCCATGGTAGCCCCTGATCAACGCCGCCCGAGATCTTCAGATCGAGCGGGAACCTGAAGTCGGGATCGACCACGTCGATCCGCTGCTGGGCCTCCAACCCGCCGGTCCCGTCTGCGCAAGTGGTCGGCGGTTGATCGGGATCAAACTCCGGAGCGTTGGCACCGAAGCAGACAAGGTCTCGCGACTCGAGGCCGCTGTTAGTGTAGGCGTTGTTGATCCACACGTAGGCTGGGCGGCCGGCGAACAGGCCCGCGCCCCCCCGCAGCTGCGTACGGTGCGTTTCGCGACTGCTCCAGTTGAACCCGAGTCGGGGCTGCCAGAGCGGCTTCCCCGAAGGAACGGCCGCGTTGTTGATCCCGAATGCCTCCATGAGCTCGGGGTTGAAGCGTGGGCTGCCCGACAGGATCGGAATGTCGACCCGGAGCCCGTACGTGATGGTGATCCGATCGCTCACGGTCCACTCGTCCTGCGCGTAGATGCCGATTTGAACGGCGTCGAAATCCATGGGGAGCTCGTCCTCGGTCACGCCCTCGACGGGAACCCTTTTGATGTAGCGGGAGGGGCTGTTCGCTTCGAGGTCCTGGATGCTGTCGAAATTGTACCTGCCGAGAAGACCGGGTTGGAACAAATCGTTGAACGAGTAGAGATCGTTCGACGTGCCCAAGATGAGGCGGTGGTCACCGAGGTCTCTGGTCAAGTTGTCGGTGAGCTGAAAGATGTCCTGGCTCGATCGTGCCGCCTGGGAAGAGAGCTCTGCCCCCAAAACGTAGTCGGGACCCGAGCTCGCCACGCTCAACAGCGAGTAGTCGACCGCCGGGTCCGACCCCCCACGGATCGTCTCGAAGTTGAGCAGGAACTCGTTGTTCCACCCCGAACCGAGCCGCGAGAACAGCTGCGCCACGATCGAGGTGAAATCCGTCGTGAACGTGTTGAAGCTCGAGCTGAACATGTAGCCGGAGCCTGACCGGAAGAGCGTCCTCGCTCTCGTACCGTGCACGAAGTTGTCCCGGATCACCAGACGATGCCGCTCACCGATGTTGAAGTCCAGCCGCGCAAAAATGTTGGTGCGTGGATTCTGAAGGGTCGCTGGAGAGGGGGTTCCGGGATCCACTCCAAACTGATTCCTCAGGATGTTCGCCACCTCAGCCGCCTCGGCCGGATCGGCCCCGATCGACTGGCATAGCTCGTTGCAGCTCCCCAGCTCGAATCCATCAACCGGGTCGTCCCTGAGCTGAAACTCGCCCACGGCGAAGACGAAAGCCTTGTCCCTGGCGATCGGTCCGCCGAAGGAGAAGCCGAATTGCGTGTCTTTGAACTGGCGTGCACGCTCACCGGCCAGATCGCTCACCAGGTTCTCGTCGATGTGGTAGCCGAACAGCGATCCCTCCCAGTCGTTCGTGCCGGACCGCGTGACGACGTTGACCAGGCCGCCGGTGAAGTTGGATTGTCGGACGTCGAACGGCGCCACGAGGACTTGCATCTCCTCGACGGCTTCGAGCGAGATCGGTTTGGCGTTCACGAGCCCGCCGGGAACTACGGTGTCGCTGATCCCGAACACGTCGTTGTTCACCGCTCCATCGACGACGATGCTGTTGGCGAGATTGCCTTTTCCCGCGATCGATGGCGCGTTCTGGTAGGTGTTGACGTAGGGGGAGAGGAGCGTGAGCTCCACCAGGTTGCGCGACACCGTGGGGAAGGTCTCAATGTCGTCGCGACTGATCTGCGTCGCCGGGCTCGTATGGGTCGCGCTGAACACGGCACCCGTGCCCTCCACCTCGACCGCGAGGGGCGCTACCTCGACGACTGCCATCTGGAGCCGCAAGTCCACCCTCGTGGCTCGGCTCAGCGTCAACACGACGCCGTCCCGGGTTTCAGGGCGGTAGCCAATCCTCTGCGCGGCGACCGTGTACGGGCCGCCGGGCTGGAGGTGGAGGATGAGGAAGCGGCCGTTCTCGTTCGTCAGCGTGCCGAACGTGGAATTCGTGCGCGTGTCCGTCGCGATGATCTGGACCCCGTCGAGCGGCTCCCCGTTTGGATCGCTGACGTTGCCGCGCAGCTCGGCCGTGACCACCTGAGCGCGTGCGGCGCTCGTGGAAGTCGCGGCGGCCAACGCCGCAACGCCGACAAGCAGGGTGGTTCTGACGAGTTGTGTGTGCACGACGACCCTCGGCACTGGCCGCCTATCCTCGGAGGAATGCGAGTCGAGCCCTCGCATCCTCCACCCAGGGCTGGAGCTCCGGATCCGCGTTCTCCCACAGCGCTACGAACTGCTCGAATCGCTCCCGAGCCTCCTCGGGTTCTCCCAAGGCGTCGTGGATCTGACCGAGCCGGTATAGCGCCGCCCCCAGGTAGCGCGAAGTGCTCAACCCGCCCGGCGTCGGCCACAGGCTGTACCAGTGTCTCGCCTCCTGCAGCTCGCCCAGCTGGTAGAGCACCTCGGCCCGCAGGAAGATCGTCCACGCGGTGCCCGCATCGCCGGCCTGACGCCAACGCGCCTCGTATCGGGTGCTGTCGAGCGCCGCGCGCGCGGCGTGTAGATCTCCCTCCTGGTTGAGGATGTGGGCGCGAAGAACCAGCTGCATGTCATCCGGGATCGTGCCCAGGCCCAGGCCTTCCGGCACGGGCTCCGCTGCGAGCTCGGCCGCGTACTCCCGGGCCACCTCGTACTCCCCGAGACGCGCGCTCAAGAGCGCCAGTCGGATCAGGAGCGCGGCGCGGGGTTCGGAGGCCGGCCTCGAAGCTCCGCTCGGCAAGCTGACCGTTCGGTAGGTCGGTGACCCGGCCAGGATCGAGGCGACGTCCGCTCGAATCTCCGACAGCTCGGCCGCCGACAGGCGTAGAAAGGTCAAGCTCGCCGCGAATTGGGCGCGGAGAAGCACGGCCGAGAGCGGACTTACCGTCGCCAGCCCGTCCAGCTCGCGGTTCGCCTCCTTCCACCTCCCCGCCCGGATGGCCAACCTTGCAAGCTGCACGTAGCCCTCGCGGCGGGCGGAGCGTGATCGTGCCGGGTCCGTTAGGATGCGGACGGCGCGGATGGCCCCGGCGGTGCGGTCGGGCCAGCTCAGCCCTGCGAGCCCGTTCGCGATCTGGGTGAGGTCGTCGTCACTCGCCGTCTCCAGGTCGGCGAACCAACGCTCCCGCGTCGAGTCGTCTTCAGCCTGCAGTAGGGTGACCAGCCTGGAGTCGGCTATGGCAAGCCGCGCGTTTTCCGCCTCCTTCGAGAACTGTTCGATGTAGCGGGTGTTGAGGGAGTCGAACTCCTCGAGGCGCCCGTCCAACAGCGCCGCCCTGCGATAGTGCCACAGCGCGGGCGCGAGATCCGGGTCGAGCGCGAGCGCTCGCCCGAACGCTTCGTATCCGCCCGGCGGGAGGCCCCGCACGTTGTTGTAGTGGTGCAGTGTCTCTCCCAGGAGGAACCACGCCTCGGGGTCGTTCGGATGCGTGGCCAGCAGGTTGCGGAATTCGCGCTCGGCGAGATCCGCCTTGCCCAGGCGAAAGTAATCGAACCCCCGAAGCAGCTTCTGCGAGCGGTCGGGTAAGACATCCATCCGTTTCAGCGCCTGCTCGGCTGCGGAGTCCGCGAGCGGGAAGGCTTGAGCCTTGTTGGCCAGCATCGCGAGCCGATACCAGGCGAGGGCGAAGTTGCTGTCCGCCGCGACCGCCTCCCGAAGGACCGTGATCCCATCGATGTACCGGAACGATCGGAAATAGGCCTCTCCTTGCAGATAAGCCCGGAGCGCTGTCAGCGACGTCGTAGTTCGCGCGGCTATGGCCGGGAGCTCCACAGCCGCATCGACCGCCGCCTCGTCCGGGCCCAACAGCTCCACTGCGATCCGTCGCCCCATCTCCTCGATCGCGACAAGTGGCTCCCGTCCGTCCCCCAGCACGGTGGTACGGCTCAACTCGTCACCATCCACGTCGTAGACGGACGCCGCCAGCTGGAGGGTCTCGCCTCCAACCGGTACGACGGCTCCGATCAGGAATCGGCCGGCCCCGAACCGTCGGGCCACAACCACCCCGCACTGCGGATCGGCCGGAGCCTCACAGGATCGTTCCACGAACCTCGCGAGCGCGTATGGGTCGACCGCGCGGAAGCCCGGCAGCTCGGCGAGCGAGATGCTCAGGAGATCAACGAGGCCCTGCTTCAAGTACTCCAGATCGGGGTCCTCCCCTCGCACCGTCCACGGAAGGACCGCAACCAGATCGGGATCGCTCGAAGCCGCCGGTCCGCGATCTCCGAGGACCAACGACCCGACAGCCACCAGCAGGAGAGCCGCGGCGGCGAGTCCAGCGAACCCGATCCATCGTGGGCGGCGGCGAAACCGGCTCTGCCGGGCACTCGCTCCAGACGGGGTCGCGCTCGAGAGGGCCAGCTCCTCCGAGAGCAGCTCGGCCCCCGCGTGTCTTTCCTCCCGTTCCTTGCTCAACAGCCTCAGAACGAGCTGTTCCACACCCGGCGGGAGACGCTCACGCAGCTCGCTCGGTTGGTGCGGTTCCTCGTGTCGAATGGCGTGGATGACCGCACTGTTGCTGTCCCCGCGAAACGGTCTCCACCCCGTGAGCATCTCGTACAGGACCACCCCGAGGGACCACAGGTCCGTCCGTCCATCCACCTCCTCGCCCCGCGTTTGTTCCGGCGACATGTAGGCGGGCGTGCCGAGCCGTAGTCCCGCCTCTGTCACGCTGGCTTCAGCCGACTTCGCCAGTCCGAAGTCCAGGATCTTGAGGACACCCTCTTCCGTCACGATCAGGTTCGCCGGCTTGATGTCCCGATGCACCAGCCCCGCTCTGTGTGCCGCTGCCAGTCCACTCGTCGCCTGCGTCGCCAACTCCAGCGCGTCCTCCACATCCAGCGGACCGCGCGCGATCTTCCCCCTAACCGTCTCGCCCTCGTAATGGGCCATGGCGATGAACAGCTGGCCGTCCTCCGTCTCGCCGACCTCGTAGATCGCGCACACGTTTGGATGATCCAGGGCCGCGACGGCTCGCGCCTCCTGCCGAAAGCGCCTGTTGAAGGCCGTATCCAGGCTCCACTGCGGCGGAAGGAACTTGAGCGCTACCGTACGTTTGAGCTCCGTGTCCCGCGCCTTGTAGAGGACGCCCATTCCGCCGGCTCCCAGCAGCTCCACGACCTCGTAGTGGGAGACGGTGCGGCCGATCAGACCGTGCGGGTCGGGGGTGGACAGCTCCTGATCGTCAGCCGTTGAGGGCTCGAAGCTCGGCTGCGAAACGAGTCTCTCGAACCTGTCCAGGAGCTCGTCCGCCCGATCGTGGGCGGAAAGGAGTGACGTCAGCTCGGAATGGAGTTCCGGATCGCTATCGGCGATGTCACCGAGCCGCTCGACGCGCTCTTCGGGCGCGAGATCCTTCACCTCGACGAAGAGGGCTTGGATCCGGTCCCACCGCTCAGGGCTCATGGCTTACGCGGCCAGCTCACGCGCCAGCCACGCACGCGCTAGGTGGAGCTCGTTCTTGACCGTGGTGAGGGAGACACCGAGCACCTCGGCGCACTCCTCGAGCTTGAGCCCGCCGAAGTAACGCTGCTCGAGTAGCCGGCTCTGGCGCGGGCTCAGCTTCGCCAACCGCGAGAGGGCATCGTCGAGATCTTCGATGGCGCCGGCGTATGCTTCCGAGAGTCGTAGCGCCTCGTCGTCGAGCTCCACTTTCATTCGGCCTCCCCCACGCTTGTATGCGTTTCGCGCGCGGGCGTAGTCCACCAGGAGGTTGCGCATCACCGTCGCGGCGGTCGCGAAGAAATGGGCCCTGTCCTGCCAACGGGCACCATCCACATCGACCAACCTCAGGTAGGCTTCATGGACGAGAGCCGTCGTGTTGAGCGTGTGGTCGGAGCGCTGTGCGAGCAGTCGGTGGTGGGCCAGCCGGCGGAGCTGCTCATAGACCAGTGGGACGAGCTCATCGAAGGCTGCGCGGTTGCCATCCCCCACCTCTCTGAGGAGAAGCGTGACTTCTGAAGTGGGCCTGGATTCCACCACAAGCGTGCCGGTCGGAGAGAGGGGCCAAAGTCGCCGACGTCACGTCCAGCCGTGCGCCAGCCCTGCCTAAGAAAGCGGCAAGTCGACCCCGGAACAACCTGCGTTGGCCGTTTCGCTCCGTTTTTTCGTGTTCCTCCCCAAAGGCGACCAACTCCGCTCGGTGACTCTGCCGGGCCCGAGTTCCGCGCCCGAAATAGGAGGCATCATGAGGAATCGTAGGAACAAGAAGGGGGTCACGGGTCGTTGCAGGGCCCTTCCTGTCGGGGCGCTCTTATTCTCGATCATGTTCGTAGCATCGGCCTGCAAGGACAGTGTGACCGGTCCGAGGCCGGTGGCGTCCTGCAACCCATCGAGCTTCACGACCTTTGGCAGCGACGATCAGGAGGACCTCGTCCGCTGCCTTGAGCGAGGCGTAACCATCAGCGGCAACGTCGTATCGTTGACGCAGAGATGATCCGGCGCCCGAGTCTTCTCGTGTAGCTCGACTCGAGCTTGACGCGAGTGGTGGAGAGCTTGAGCGAGATTGTCGATGCCTGAGTTCGAGCACGTAATTCACGGGGATCGGGCGGGACGTTTCACCTATGAAAGCGAGCGCCGCAAGGGGGCAGACGCTGCCACTACCGCGATCGATGTCGGTTCGACGGCGGTTCCACTCTGTGTGGTGAGACGTAGGGTGTAGGGCG
>JBDHAC010000023.1:0-54360 GCA_039588275.1 Gemmatimonadota bacterium | reverse complement strand
GGGCCTTCGCCGAGTTCCTCACTCTGCCCGCCGACAACCTCCACGTGGTCCCGGCGGAGGTCACCACGGAGGCAGCCACGTTTACGGAGCCGCTGGCCGCCGCGCTCGAGATCCTCGAGCAGGTTCAGGTCGGCGGGTCGGATCGGGTGTTGGTGGTCGGGGATGGGAAGCTGGGACAGCTCGTGGCCCAGGTCCTGGCACTCGAGGAGTGCGAACTGGCGGTGGTCGGCCGACACCCGTGGAAGCTGTCGCTCCTCGAGCAATCTGGCATCCATACGCTGCCGGAAGCCCACATCTCCGAGCACGCATGGGACCTGGTCGTCGAGTGCACCGGCCAGCCCGGTGGATTCGAGACGGCGAGACGTGCTCTGCGGCCCCGAGGAACGCTGGTACTCAAGAGCACCTACGCCGGCGAGCTGAGCCTGGACGCATCAGCGGTAGTCGTGGACGAGCTCACGATCGTGGGCTCGCGATGTGGACCGTTCGAGCCCGCGCTCCGTCTACTGGCGGACGAGAGCGTCACGGTGGAGCCGATGATCCAGGCTCGCTACCCCCTTCGCGAGGCGGGATCGGCGCTCGAGCGCGCCCGCGAGCCCGGGATGCTGAAGGTACTCCTCGACATGGAGGCCCCCACCTGATCGTGCTGAACAGACGAGCAACGGGTCCGCTCCAAATCGTGCGGACGGGGACCCGGGCCGTCGGTGCCCCTTTGGGGTATTAGATAGCGGATACGGCCGGGCAGGAGGTGGAGCCTGGCTCTGGATGCACCACACACCGAGTTCCGACTCCTTCTCAGAGCTGCCCGGCCACCCCCCCGGCGCGGCGCTTCCCTTCCCCAAGCGGTGCGCGTTAGACTGAGTCCATGCCGATCCGGGCCGCTGTGATGAGCGCACCCAACGTTCCGCTCGAGCTCTGGACGCTTGATGATCCGGTGCTGGAGCCGGGAGCCATCCTCCTGCAGACGATCGCCAGTGAAGTGTGTGGCACCGATGTGCACCTCCACCAGGGACAGCTAGCCGGTGTGCCCTATCCCATTATCCCCGGACACGTCAGCGTGGGGCGGATTCTCGATATCGCCGGAGTGGAGCGTGACGCCGTAGGCGAGCCGCTCGCGCCGGGGGACGTCGTCACGTTCTACGATGTCCATGGGGCCTGCAACGCCTGTTTCTACTGTCTCGTTGCCCGTCAGCCGAACCGGTGTCCCCATCGGCGCGTGTACGGGATCACGTACTCGGCTAACGAAGGACCTCTCGGCGGCTGGTCAGAGCGAATCTACCTGAAGCCGGGCGTCAAGACGTTCAGGCTGCCCGAGGGCCTGGGCCCGGACGACGTCATCGGGGGTGGGTGCGGCCTGTTCACGGGCTTCGGCGCCGTAGAGCGGTCGGAGTTCGAGATGGGTGACGTGGTGTTGGTGCAGGGCTCGGGACCGGTCGGACTGGCGGCTGCCGCCTTCTCGGCGTTGCGAGGCGCCGGTCTCGTCATCGTCATTGGCGCGCCGGCGGCTCGTCTCGAGCTGGCGACGACGCTCGGAGCCGACGTGTCGCTCTCACTTCAGGACCTCACGCCTGACGAGCGCGCGGACAGCGTTCGTGAGCTTACGGGCGGGCGCGGCGCCGATGTCGTGATCGAAGCGAGTGGGAATCCCGCAGCCATTCCCGAGGGGTTTGCACTCCTGCGAGAAGGGGGGACGTACGTCGTCGCCGGACATTACACCGACGCGGGAGGCGTGGAGATCAATCCTCACCTCGACATCAACCGCAAGCACGCGGAGGTCCTCGGGCAATGGGGCACCGATTTCCGCCATGTCGTGCGCGCGCTTCGCATGCTCGCCAAGCACCGTGATCGCCTACCGTTCGCCGATGTGATCGGTGGGCGTTACGGGCTCGAGCAGGCAACCGAAGCCCTAGAAGACGTGTCGAAGCTGCGGGTCACGAAGGCGATCATTGCACCCAATTAGAACGCTCACTCGCTGAGCTCCCCGCATGACGAATCTTGACTCGAAGCTCGGTACGTTCGTCTCGGAACTAAAGCGGCGGCGGGTTCTCCGCTTCGCAGTCCTTTACCTGATGGTCGGCTTCGCGTTCATCGAGGGTACCGATCTCATCTCTCCCACACTCCAGCTGCCCGATCAGGTCTACGATTGGGTCGTGATCGTCACCCTGGTCGGCTTTCCGATCGCCCTCGCGCTCGCGTGGACGTTCGATCTGACGCGCTCGGGCCTCAAGCGCACTGATCCGCTCGGGCCATCTGTAGCCCCAGTCGAGGACGCCGCGAGCGAGGTGGCGGTCGTGGATCGCAGCGAGGACACAACCGTCGTCGAGGAACCTCGGGAGGGTCCGGCGGAGAAGTCGATCGCGGTACTGCCCTTCATGAACATGGGGGCGGGCTCAGAGGACGAATACCTGAGCGACGGCATCGCCGAAGAGCTGATTCACCGGCTCGCCAAGGTGCCCGACCTCCGTGTCGCTGCCCGAACGTCAAGCTTCGCGTTCAGGGGCTTGAACCTCGACGTCACGAAAATCGGCGGCCAGCTCAGAGTCGCAACGGTCGTGGAAGGAAGCGTGCAGCGCCGAGGCGAGAGGCTGCGTGTGACGGCACAGCTCATCGATACAGCCGATGGCTTCCACCTGTGGTCCGAAACGTACGACCGCCCCGCGACAGATGTGTTCGACATCCAGGACGATATCGCGTGCGCGATCGCGGATCGGCTTCGATTGGAGCTACTGCGAGCGGGTGGAAAGGACGCGATCCGGTGCTGCACCGAAAGCCTGGAGGCCTACGGTCACTACCTAAAGGGTCGGTACGTGTGGAATCGGCGAACCGGTGACGACCTGCGAGAGAGCATCGAGTTCTATGAGCGGGCACTCGAGGCCGATGATCGATTCGCGCTCGCGTACTCGGGCCTGGCCGACTCGTACAGTCTGCTCGGCTGGTACCGGCACCTGACCCCGGAAGAGGCTTTCGGGAAGACGAAGTGGGCAGCACAAGCCGCGATCGAGGTCGACGACTCGCTGGCCGAGGCCCACTCGTCGCTCGCCTACGCGAAGTTTCTGTACGACTGGGACTGGGCCGGCGCCGAAGATGGATTCCGCCACGCCATCGGGCTCAATCCCAACTACTCGACGGCTCTCCATTGGTACGCCGAGTTTCTGATGGCCATGGGGCGCTTCACGGAAGCAGAGGACACGCTCGCTCGAGCTCAGTCATTGGACCCTCTTTCGCTCAGCATCGCGACGGGGAACGGGTGGTTGAAGTACTTCACGGGTCAGTACGAGGAGGCGATCGCACGCTATGAGGACATCCTCGCCCTCAACCCCGACTTCGTGATCATCCCGTGGTTCCTTGGGCCCGCCTACGTGCAGGCCGGCGAGCACGAAAAAGCGGCCGCCTTGTACGGGGAGTGGTCCGAGCGGCTGGAAGATCAGCCGGGGCTGGAAGCATTCCGCGCCCAGGCACTGGCGCTAGCCGGAAGACGCGCGGAGGCCGTCGAGGTCTTCGGTGCCCTCGAAACCGGCTCGTCGAGCGAACGGATCCCACCCGATAACCGAGCGCTCGTCGCACTGGCTCTCGGCCGAACGAACGATGCTCTGGCGCGATTGGAGGAGGCGTGCGCGCGACGCTGCTGGCCGCTCGCGTTCCTGGGCGTGGAACCCGCTTACGCGAGTTTGAGCGATGAACCGCGCTTCATCACCCTGCTCGAGCGCATCGGCCTGGAGATCCGCGCTTGATCACTCCCGTCCTCTAGCGATCCGGCCCGCACGCACGCGGATCCCACCTTCTTCGCCGGGGAAGGTCCAGGCGAACAGGATCTCATCCCCGACGCGCGCCATGCGTGGGAAGCCGCTGGCGCGGGCACCGCTCGTCTCGGTGACGATGATCACCGGCGGCCCCACGTCCCCTTCGGGACTCATGGCTCGTGCGAGGATCCGGGGCTCCCCATCCGCGGCCTCCAGCCAGACGACCAGACCCGCGCCGTCGTCGAGGAGCTCGACGTCGACGCGGCCGACGGGTGTACCCTCGTCCGCGCGAATCGCCGCGGCGAAAGTCGCGCCGCCGTCCTCGGAGAAGGCAACATGCACCCGCGGCTCGTCCCCCTCCCCGGTGAACCACGCGGACATGACCCGAAGACCGGAGGAGGACAGTTGGGGTCCGTTCACCGGACACCCCGAAATCTGCCAGCCCTCCTCGGCAACGAGCGCCGGCTCGGTCCACCCTTCGCCCCTTCCGCGAACGATCCCGATGTCCCGAATCTCCCCCTCGCTCCGGTCGCGGTACGCGGCTACGAGCCCCTCCGAGGTGCGTGCCAGTGATGTTTGACAGCACTCGCACGTCCGGTCGTCCAGGAGTACCTCCGGCCCCAGGGTCCCGTCCGCCGCCACGGTCGTGAAGCGCAGGGACATGTCCCCCCTCGCCTCGCGCTCCGCCCCGCCGCTGACATCGCCCGACGCGCTCGACGCGCTCGGGTCCCACATGGCACGGCCGTCCAGCCACACGACCGCCGCGCCGTCCTCCCACGGAATCAGCGATACGAACCCGTGCTCCGTCGGGGAATCGTCGCTGTGCGCGGGCCTCGGCTCGCTCCACGTGAGACCACCGTCGTCGGACAGCGCGAGCATGGCGTGGTAGGCGTAGGGAGCGTCTGCCACCTTCTCCAGCCAGTGCGTGACGACCGTACCGTCCGCCAGTTGTATGGCCGAAGGGAAGTCTGCCCAGTTCACGAAAAAGCGATCGCTCTCGCGGATCGTGATCGGCTCCGACCATGCCCCGTCGCGGCGCACGGCCAGCCGGAGCGCGTGCACATCGGACCCCGGCCGTCTTCGCTCGGAGCCGGGCGATGCCTGAGCCTGAACGGGCTCGAGCCAGGTGAGAAGCGCGGCGCCATCCGGCGTCGCGAACAGGTGCGGCTCGCCGCTGCCGGCGGGCCGCCGAAACTCCACCTCACCCATCTCCAGCCCCGGCAGGGCCACGCCGTCTTCTCCACCCACCTCGACCGCACAGCCTACAAACAACACGAGACTGCACGCGATAACGTATTTTGTGACAGTATTATATGATGTCATGTCCATCCGGCTGATGATCCCGACTGCGCGTGGGCGTATTGTCTCCAGCCAACTCTCCTACGCGCCGGCACCCGCTCACTTGTCAGGGTCGGGCGAGTCGGGGAATTGGATCACCATGTTGGCGAGCGGAAGCTCTTTCTCGTGCCGAACGGGGGCGGTCGCACGCGCCCGATTCCAAAAAGCTCCGCGACCGATCACATCGAACGAGTCGATCACGTAGGGGATCCCTTCGGCACCGAGGGGCGAGTTCCCGTCGGAAACGTGAAAGTGCAGGTGTGGGGCGGTCGAGTTCCCCGAGTTCCCCAGGGCACCGAGCACGTCGCCGCGGCGGACGCGGTCACCGACACGGACGCGCAGGCTCCCCGGTTGCAGGTGGGCGTAGAACGCGTAGCGCGATTCGCCAATCTCGAGGGTCACGTAATTCCCCGCCACGGTCGCCATCGTGATCTCGACCGCGCGCGAGGTGAGGCCCGGGACGTTCTCGGGAATCTCGTCCTTTAGATCGACCACCGTTCCGTCGGCCACCGCGAGCACGTCCGCACCGTACCCGTGATAGCTGGCGTTGTCGGCCTGATCACCGATCCACGGGCGACCGGCGTCGTTCAGGAGCGCGTAGTCGATCGCGAAGCGCTGCGCGATCCGCACTCGGCCGTCCATCGGAATGAGGGCGCGACGATGGTGCGTGAAGTTGGAGGGCCCGTTTCCCACGATCCACGGTCCTCCACTTAGCGGCGGACCGATCACCACGGGAGCGAGCGTCTCCAGCCGGACGGGGGCTATCCTCAGGAGACGCGCTTCGCCCGCGGTTCCCGCAGCCAGGCTCTCCGCCTCGGACATCTCCGACCCAGGCATCTCCGCCTCGTCCCCTTCGAGACCCTCACGGGTGTCCAGACGCCGGATGGTGAGCGCGTGCTCCAGCTCCAGCTTGCCGTGCGCGACCCCGGTCAGATCGAGCCACACCCAAACGACGGCCCGCAGGCCAGGTCCGATTCGTTGCGGCTCCTGCGGGTTCGCCCCCAGCCCGGGACGCATGAGGGCGTTGCGCAGTCGGAGGTCCTCCAGGCGGAGCAACGGCTGGGCGGCGTTCGGGAGCGCGCCGCCGCCCGACGGTGTGCCCTGGCGCTGTACCTCCCCCTTGGTCGCCGGGGCAGGCCACACTTCGACACGCTCCAGATCGATCGCCGAGCTCGTGAGGTTCGTGATGTGAAGCTCGTACGCCGCGCGGAGCTGCCTATCCGCTGGAAACGCCAATACCGGCGTGTGGGGGACGTAGACCTCGACGAAGGGGTCCCAGTCCGGCCCCACCTGCCCAACCAGAATCGCCGGGGAGACCGCAATGGCCGCGACTCCACCTGCAACCATGCACACGCCCCAGGCTCTCATGCTGACGCCCCGGTCACGTCGTTTGGCGCGAAACACCCGCTCCCTCCTGCTCCAGCTTCCGGACCTTCTCACGTAGGATCTCCAATGTCAGATCGATCGTGTCCAGGTGCGTTCGAAACGCGAGCGGTGCGAGCCGTAGCACGAACGTCTCATCCAGCATCGTGGAAGAGAGAAACACACGACCGTCCTGGTGGATTTCCTCGATGAGCGCCCGGTTGAACGCGTTGGCAGCCCCCTCCTCAGGAACCCAACGATATGTCACGACGGTCAGTTCGGGCTCCGGACCGACCTCGAATCCCAGCCGCTGCACTTCCCGGTGAAAGTACCTCGCGAGGAATAGTTTCTCTTCCAGGCACGCGCTGAACGGCGCGATCCCGTGCAGCAGCAGAGGCAACCATACCCGCAGACCTCGGAAGTGCTTCGTGAGCTCGGGCGAGAGCTCCGCGGGAGAGCCAATCTCCCGCGATTCTTCCGCGACGGTGTCCTGCATGTAGTGCGCGTGATACGCGTGCGCTCGCGCCATCGCGACCCTGTCACGCGCGAGCACGGCGCCGCTCCCGTAGGGCAGGAAGAGCCCCTTGTGCGGGTCGAGGACGATCGTGTCCGACAGCTCCATCCCGGCGAGTCGTGGCCTGCACTCGTCGACGAGCGCGAAGAAACCGCCGTACGCCGCGTCGACGTGGAACCAGAGGCCGTGCTCGCGAGCGATCGGGCCGAGCTCGGGGAGCGGATCGATCGCGCCCACGTCCGTGGTGCCGGCCGAGGCCATGACCAGCCAGGGTCTGAGACCGGATTCGCGATCCTCGCGAATGGCTCGATCCAGCTCGGCGGGGATCATTTTGTAGCCGTCGTCGAGCGGCACCATCCGCCGCACGCATTCCCCCAGCCCGGCGATACGAAGCGCTTTGTCGAAGCAATGGTGTGCGTGGCTGGTGAGATATACGACGGCGCGCGAGAAGTCCTTCGCCTCGAGCCCGTGCGCGTCGCGGGCGGTCACGACCGCGATCAGGTTCGCGATCGAGCCCCCGGACGTGTGATTGCCGCCCGACCCCGCGGGGTAGCCGACGAGCTCGGCCATCCAGTCGAGGACGAGATTCTCCATCTCGACCGAGCCCGGCCCGGCGAAACGAATCCCCGCGTACTCGTTGGTGACGGCCGCGATGTAGTCGCCGAGCGCGGAGGTGTAGAGCCCTCCGCCGGGGATGTAGCCCAGGTGCCCTCCGGAGGAAGGCAGGATCCCGGGATGGATCACGCACTCGTCGATCATACGGAGCAGCGCGTCGATGGAGGGCGGCTCGGTCCCGATCGGCAGGTCGCGCAGCCTCTTGGCGGGGCGTTTGTCGGCATCGTACGTGAGGCGCTCGGGAAGCTCGTGGAGGAAACGCTCGACGTACTCGACGACGGCGCCCCGGATCACCTCCCGCTCTGCGGCGTCGGGCTCGAGAGGACGGGCGGCAAGCTCCAGCTCGAGGGCCCGCGCGCGTAGCGGATCATCGGCGGCTCGGAGGTCTGGGAGCCGGGGACGCTCCGCCACTCCCGGCGGCTCGCCGTGAGAGCCGCCTGTCACTTCGGCGGGCGAGGACGCCGCGGCGGTGCGGGCCGCGGTGCGCCCCGTGCGGGTGGTGAGATCACTCGCACTCCCCCGGTTCTCACGCCACCTCCGGTCGCTCCCGGGCCGATGAGGATGCCGCCACGCCCCCCTGTCCCACCCCGGTCACCGCCCTTCCCCCGTCCGGGGCCTCCGGACCCCCGCATCGGCTCCAGAAACGGCGGGTGTAGCGGGAACACCGGAACCCACCAGCCTGCATCCAGGTGGCTGGCCGGTTGGGTCCGTGTAGGCTCCGCGCCCTCCCCCGCCGGGACCGCGGGTGCGGCCGGGACCGCTGGTAGCTCCTGGCGCGCGGGCGGAGGACCGGTCGGGAGGATCACTTCGATATCGTGCGCTTCCGCCGCGGGCCCGATGACGGTTTGGACGACGAGGGGCCTCAGAGCCAGCGCGATGATGGTTTCGTAGGTCACGCAGCCACAGACCCGGAGTCCGCGCTCCCGCTGAAAGCGCTCCAGCGCGCCCAGGGTGCCGGGACCGAGTCGCCCATCGAGCGGACCCGGATCGCCACCGACCCGAGCAAGAGCGGCTTGCAGGGCGAGGATCTCGCTCCCGCTGAGGGGCTCGAGCACCTCAAAGGTCCGGGCGTCGCTGGCGGGGTTGTACGTCGCGATCATGCGTATGCCGACAAGCGGTTCTTGCGCATTCAGGCGAGGCGCGGACAGGGCCAGCGTGGCTCCCACGCAGACTCCAACCCACGCCGCCCGGCCCTTACACAGATGATGAGAGCGCGATCCACTCATTCTCTACCGTCCTACAAATAGTACCTCGTGGCTACCTAAATGTCGGGTCCCGACCTTCCCGTGCCAACCTCTGCCGGGTGTTCGAGGAGGGTGTCGGTGACGGACTGCGCCGACCATTTGATGGACGCACTCTGCTTCCTCGCCGTCAAATACCGGCAACCTTCTGGGAGCTCGCCGACAACGGGCTCCCAGAAGGGCGGTTAACTAATCGATCGCAAGAGGTGCGTGAGACGCCGGCTACCCCGCCGGGGATACGAGAAAGTCGCAAAACGCCGACTCCCCAGTCGCCGAGTTCACGGCGATGTCCTCCGCTCCGATGCAAGCCCCGAAGAGAGTGACGTCGAAGAGCTCGAGTGCGAGTTGGTCACTGTCACCGAAGATGTCACCGAGCAGTACTCGCTGCGAGGTTGGGAACCGGTCGTCGGTCACCGTAATGACCGGGGCACCGAGTGAAGAGCCCGAGACAGAGGCGACAGTGGCGCCATCGATCGTCACGGATCCGGACGTGATCGGAAACGGCGCTTGGAGCCCGAACTGAATGGTGAACAGGATCGTCTGGGCGCCGTCCCCTGTCTTACGCACCTCGACGACGAGCGTCCCATCGCTCGCGCCCGCTGTAAGTGTCTCGGAGATGAAGATGTCGCGTACGGTACCACTGCCCTGGAAGACTGTCGGGCTCAGATCGACGTTGAAGTCGAGAACCGTCGTGCCGGAACTCAACATCCCGTCCCGGATCGCCACATCCCAGATGTCGAAGCTGCTGGCTGTGCCCTGAGTTCTGACGTCGAGGACGGTCTGCCCGGATTGCCGCGTAACCGTCTCGATGTCGAAGACGGATCTTTGCGAGAGGAGACGCACCGAGCTGAATGCGCTGCCCGCTAACGGGGCCAAAGGCTCCTGCGGGCGCCCAAAACCGTCCGTGGTGTAGAGCTCGAAGAAGGTTCCGTCGCTCGGCGGGTCACCGAAGATGTTCTCGCCGCCATGCCACCCATCGGTCGCGACGTTCCAGACGCACGTGAGCCCGAGCGGGGCCAGGAGGAAGCTCGGGAGAGGGAGGACCGCAGGAGCAGGCCGCCGCGAGGAGAGCACCGAGAGTACGGGAGAGTGCCCATGTCCGCTCTCGACCTGCGGCACTCGATCCAGCTGTACCTCAGGGACACGCTCGGCGATCGACGGCGGGAACCCGCCGGGTCCCATCACCTGGGCGATGCTCCCGCCGAGCCCGTTCAGCGAATTTAGTGCGTCATTCAGCGTGCTCAGGCCCTCCGTGACTTCGGAAAGCTCCTGCGCCACAGGGGCGACATTGAACGCTGCGCCAGGCGGAGGTTGGGTCGGTTCGTCATCGCCGCAAGCAACGAAGACGGTGGCGAGCAGGGCGCATGAGCCCGCGAGTCCGGGGCGTCCAAGTCGCGCTGCAAATCTCTTCACGTCTACCTCCTGGTCGGCTAATCGGGGACTGGAGCGGATTTATTAGGACGCCGGAAGGGCGCTGAATAGCGGACTCGCGAGCCGCGCCAGGCGATTCGGGAGACGCGGTCTCCCCACGCCTTCGCACGGGACACCGTTGTGTTGACCGCCCATTCTACCCCTGTCTAGTCGCTCCACACAAGCTCGGCGTGAATCGCTCCGTCATTCCCAGGTCGCAGGATGATCGTGACTCGATCGCCTTCCTCCAACTGAAACTCCACCACCTCGGGGGTCTCGTAACGAATGGTCTGGCCGCTCACATAGGTGGAGATGTCGATGCGCTGCAGCCCGATGCGATGAGTCCCCGGGGGCGCTTCGAAAATCGGGTCTGGGCGCTCGTGAACGGTGAAGTAGCGGGGGCCGACGACGATCCGATACCGAAGGTAGTTTCGGTCCAACCCCAGGCCTCGGCTGTCGAAAACGATCTCGGCCGCCGGAGAGCCGGGGCGGGACTCCGGAAACAGATCCTGGGGGGCCCGCACGAGGTGGTAGCGCCCGTCTTCATGCAAGAGAACCCCGGTCTCACGGTACCCGTGTGCGCAACCTGCCATCAGCAACGCCGCGCAGAGAAGACGCACGGCGTGGGCCTCATGGCGTTGCGTTTCCATTGTCTCACGTCCTTTCCCCGGCTATGCTTTTTGCACTCGGCGATCCCTTGGAGGGAGACATCGTAGCCGGATTCCCAGGCACACCCAGCGCAGGAGGCCCACCATGAAGTTGCTGAAGTCGCTGTGCGTCCTAACCCTCGCGGTGTTCATGTTTCCCACGCAAGGGCACAGTCAGGAGTCGTCGACGACCTTCTACGTGAGTCCCTGGATCGCCACCGCATTCTTCGGAGGCGACGTAGGGGAGCAGCAGAGCATCCCCGGCTTCTCGGTGGAGAAGGCCAGCATCAACAACGCGCCCGGCTTCGGCCTGTTCGCTGGTGTACGCGTCGCGAATCGCCTGATGATCGAGGGCGTATTCGGATACCTTCCCTCTACGATGTTGCTTCCGACCAGCAGCGCCGACCTCAATATCCAGCAGGGCTACGACCTCAACCTGCTCATATACGGCGGCAACGTCGGATACGCCTTCACGAGCTCGAAGACCGCGGTCGTCCCTTACCTGTCAGGTGGGGCCGGTGCGATCTCGTTCAGTCCCGAGGACGCTGCGAAGGCTTTCCCCACCAGCCCGGAGACCACGTCCGAGTTCATGTTCAACTTCGGGGGCGGTCTGGAGATTCCGATCAGCGAAGTGGTCTGGATGCGCCTCGACCTCCGCGACTACATCGTGTCGACCACCGGAGATTTTTCGCTGTTCCCGTCCGAGGACTCGAGCTCGCTGAATACGATCGTGTTCGCGGGGGGGCTCAGCTTCCGGTCGCGTTAGTAGCGTCTGGAGGGGATCTAGAGCACCTGAGGTCCCGGTGGCCATTGGCCCACCGGGACCTCTACGCTTACGGTACGCGGGCCCAAGACCGAGAAGTGACGAACTGCGGCACTCGAGGTTTCCTGCCGTGACGAGACGATACGTGCGTGGCGCTCTCGAGATGTTCGAGCGGCGCGACATCCCGTTTCTGGACTTTCCCGCCGGCGAAGGGCCTCCGCTCTACATGACGATCTCAAGAGGGGAGTGGCACCGTCTCGGTCCCGGGCAGGCTCACGCCGTGAGCCTCGAGGAGCCCGAGGGCGAGGGGGGCGCGTTCGCCTTCGGCCTCTCGACGACGGTCGCCGTCGTTTGGATTCACACGCCTCCGGACGGGCCGGGTGTAGCCTACTGTTACCACGCCCCGCCCGGTCCGCTCGATGCTCGCGCGCACGAGGTCGCCCTGGCCGCCGTCGGGTGCGCCAGGATCGAGTCGGAGCATCTGTATGTGGTGGTCGCCGCCATGCACCGGCTGACCACCGAGGACGAGGGGTTCTTCCTCGCGCAGGGAGTCCGGACCGATCGGCTCTTCACCTACTCCAACTCGTTCTTGCCGCAGTTCGGAGTCAGCGCGCAGGGATACGTGGGCGAAGCCGCCTAGAGCACGAAGTCGGTCGCTCTCAGCGGAGGCGCGGCCTAAGCCTGGGGGCGGACGGTGTCCCCCTCCTGGGCCTCGCCCTGGACGATCTGGCAGACCGACGATTGGCTCAGTACCCGGACCACCTCGATCACTCCGACCTTTTCGGTCAGCGTATCGAGCAGGTTCCCATCGGCGTCCCGGATCTCATCGGTCACTCGGAACACGTCGTAGCGCTGGCCGACCTGGATATCGAAGTTCTCTCCATGGTCGATGTAGAAGGACCCTTCGCTAGATCCGACGATCTGAGCCGCCGCCGCGACGGGCGCCAGAGACTCGAAGGTCTCTTTCTCATCGAGGAGTCGTTCGACGACCTCCTCTACGGCCGGGCTCAGCGCTTCCTGGGCGATGCCTCGGTCGAAGGTTGATTCGAACGCTATCCTGTCGATGCCGAAGCCGCCGAGGTTCTTCTCCCCCGAGCCGTCCGCCACCGCGAGGATCTCGCCGGTGCTGGTGTCCACGACGCGGATGTCGAGCGCCACCTCGGCTTGGGTTCGGCTGACGGCGGCTGGTCCGATCCCGACGCGTTTGGTGTCGACCGCGAATTTGGTGATGGAGCCGGTCAGAATCGCCTGGACACCAAGAAGCTCGCCGATCTTCACGGCGGTCGCCGGGTCGACGGCGCCGCTCTGACCCAGCCCTTGCTCGGCCAGGATCGCCTGCAGCCGGTCTCTCTCGATGACCGAGAACTCGTTCGTGCGCACCAGCTCGGTGGCCAGCTGATCGGCCGCGGCGGCGCCCAGCTGCTCACCCCAATAGTTCCATCCGCTGCTGTTTCGAAGGTCCACGACGGCGATCCTCACCTTCACGGCCTGTTGGGCTGCCACCGCATTCCAGCCCACCGCGAGCGTGCTGATGATGGCGAGAAGGGTCGCGCGTTGGAGAATTGGGGTTGGAGATCGCATGGTCATTCCCTCGTCCAAAGCGTTACGATGATTCCGATTGCCACGTGAGCGATTCTCGGGAGCCAGTTCCTCCCGAGCAGAGTGTCCGCTCTCTCACGGACGAATCGATCGGTCACGCAGCTGCTGCAACAAAGCGCTCGATGCCTGGTAGCCCACCTGCCGGGCCGCTTCGGTCATCGCCGACGCAGCCGTCTGGCCCCGTCTCCCGGGGATCCCGCCACTACCCACCTCGAAGGTCTCCGGACTCAGCAGCCGCCCCGTGGAAGTCTCGTACGTGCGAAGCGAGAGCTTCGCGCTACCCGTGTAGAAGTCCGCGAACGGACGCGCTTCGGTCTCGAGCGTGCCGAGAACCACCACGGCCACGCCTCGCTGTTGCCCAAGTTCGCGGATTCGGGCCGCGTCGAGACCCGATGCGCCTCCCGGAGCTCCCATCTCGAGGCTGGCCTGGTCCCACACCTCGTACCCTCTCCGCGACAGTTCTTCGATGAGGACGTTCTCGACGACGTCGTAGCCGGAACCCGCCTCGCCATAGACCAAGACGAGGACCCCCGACGAGGAAGTAATGGCCGCCGCGTCGTCCGGGAGCGGGTCGGGCGTCGGGTCGCGATCGGGCAGCCTGTCCGCCCCTCCTCCGGCATCCCGCAGCTCGTCCGCATCCGCGGGTTGGCGTCCCGACGATGGGTCGCTCGGATCCGTGCGCTCACCTCCCGAGGCGTCGCCAGCGACGTCATCGGTCGAGGTGTCGTCTACCAAAGCCCCATCGTCAGGTGACGACGGAGGGGTGGGGAGTACGGCCACCGTCGTGTCGTCGCGCGCGCTCCCGTCCGCCAATTCCTCAGGACTCGGATCAGAGAAGCTCGACCGGGCCAGATTCAGGATGCCAAAAACCGCGACGACCCCGGCCGCGATGAGGAGTCCCACGTACCCGCGCTTGAGGCCGCGCCGTGCCTCGTGCACGGATTCCTCTTCGCGGGGTTCAGCCCGTCTCGGACCCCGGGGACGCGCGACGACGGTGGGCGCCGGGGCTGGGCTCGAGGCATCCAGCTCGGCCACGACCTGCGAGAAGTCACCGAATCGTTCATCTCGGTCCTTCGAAAGACAGCGCTCGATGCAGGCGGCGAGCCGGGGTGGACAGTCGGGCCTCGCTTCCCTCACGGGGAGCGGATCTTCGTGCGCGATCTGGTAATGGAGGCTCGAGATCGTATCCCCCTCGAAGGGTCGCCTGCCAACCACGAGCTCGTAGGCCAGCACGCCGAACGAGAAGATGTCCGTCCGGTGGTCGATCTCGAGACCGCGCAGCTGCTCCGGGGACACATACGCATCCGTGCCGAGGCTCATGCCGGTCTGGGTGAGGCCGCGGTCCGCCCCCAACAGCTTCGCGATCCCGAAGTCCATGATTCGGACGCGGCCGTCGGGCTCGATCCGAACGTTCGCTGGCTTGACGTCCCGGTGCACGACTCCGTGGGCGTGGGCGAACTGCAGGCCCTCGGCGACCTGCCGCAGATAAGACAGCTTCGTGTGGAGGTCTCCGGGCTCGCCGCGCCCGATCAGGATGTTCAGGTCCTCTCCTTCGAGGAACTCCTGGACCAGGTAGGGCTCGCCCTCGTGGTCTCCGAAGTCGTGGACGGTGACGATGTTGGGGTGGCGGAGGCCGGCGGCGATCTCGGCTTCCTGGACGAACCGCTCCCTCAGGTGGGAGTCCTCGAAGGAGCAGGTCTTGATCGCGACGTGACGCTTGAGGACCGGATCCCAGCCCTTGTAGACCCTTCCGAATCCCCCCTCGCCAATCTGATCGACGACCTGGTATTTACCGAAGGCGTCCATGACACCAAGATAACCCGTCTGCTTTTTCGAGACACCGGCAGGGATAGGCGCGAATCAGGTTTCGGACTATTCTCTTACCTCCCTGCCGCAGCTCGGAGGTAGCGCGTGGGAGACCTTGGGCGAGCCACCCAGGGTGACTCCGACGCTCGTTGGCTCAACCTCGAGGGCCTCAATGAGTGCCACGACCATTGTGATCAGGAAGAGCAAGCGGGTGCTGCGCGTCTACAACAAGCGCGGAAGGCTCGTGTTCTCGACACCCGTGGCTCACGGCAAGACCGGGACTACCACCGGGACGCGAAAGATCAAGAAGTGGGTGTGGGGACCGGTAAGCCACCGTCCCGACTACAGCCCGATCACATGGTTTTCGTTTGGGGCGACTTTCTCGAAGCGCTACCGCTGGCCCAAGCCCGGGGAGACCGGGTTCGTGCGCCCCGGTCACGGACGTTTCAAGGCCAAACGGTTGTCGACCGCGGAAGCCAAGGTCGAGTACGACGGGGTGTGGTACGAGGTGTGGAAGGACAGCAACCCGTTCGGCGTCCTGATGGCCGACCTGTCACCAGGCTTGATCGAGCTCCATGGCACGCACAGAGACAAACTTGGGGCGGATGAACTGCCTTCGATGAGCGGTGGCGACATCACCCACGGGTGCGTGAGGGTCTCGAATACCGCGATCAGGAAGATCAAGCAGCTCGCCCCGATCGGGACGGTAGTCAAGATCAGGCCCTGAACGAGTCTCGCGGTCGGGTAAGCTGTGGTGTCGGTGGCTGCCAGCTCGTGGCTCCCGATCGCCCGCTAGCCTACACCCCCAGGATCTTCCGCTGTCGGTCCCCGCGCGCCCGCACCTCGAATAGCGGAGCGCCAGAGTCCATGAGGGCCAACTCGAGCGCCGCGGCGGCTCGCTGGCGCTGCATCCCGGTCCTGAGAGCCTCTCCCAGTGACTCTTTCGTGATGGGCTTTCCCAGCAGATACCGGGTTCCGGCGGAGAACCGGCTCCCGTTATCATCCCACCAGCTTCCGATCAGCTCCGGGTCGGGCCACGCGAGGTTCTCGTCGGTGTCCAACTCGACGTCCTCATCCTCCGGGCTCTCGGTCGGACCTGCCTCGAACCCCTCGGGCCACTCCCGCTCGAGGTCCTCGAACGCGAGATCCACACCGGTGATTGACGTGAACGCCTCGCCCGCCGGCCGCGCCACCTCGTCTGCGCCCATCATCTCGATCAGCCAGGGGACCACGACCGTATCGCCGAGAACGCCCGCCACCTTGCACGCGAGTCGTGCGTGCTCGCCATCCTCGGCCAGTTGTCGTTGCCAGACGAGCACCTGCGGCGACGGCATGCTCCGCGCGACCAGATCGGCCGCTTGCTCAGCTCTGGAACCCCCCTCCTGCGCCGCAGTGAAGAGCACGCGGATCGCGGAGTTTCGGTCGCCCAGTAGCGTGGCGCTCCACGCGGCCCAGAAGCGCTCTTCCTCGTCCTCAGATTCGAGCGCGGTGCGACAGTGGCCACTGACGTCGGTGCGACCTAGCTCACCGGCTGCCCTCAAGGCACGTGACTTGGCAGGCGTCTCGCCCGAGGTGAGTAGCTTCGTGAGCGCGTCACCTGGGTCTGCCCGGTGCACGGCGGTCCCGCCGATCCCGACTCTCCGACGGCTTGGGTCCTCGGACTGGAGCAGCTGGTTGAGGTGTTCACGGGCAACGTCGAACGGCAGCCACCCTAGCGCCGAGATCAGGCCTCGCGATAGTTCCACCGAATCGCAGACGGTCGCGAGGACCCCCTCGACCCGCGGCGGGTCGCCCGAGTCGAACGCGATCGAGGCCGCAGCGAACACTTCTCCCGCTTCCTCCGAACGGAGCTCCTCTTTCAGGATCTCCCAGCCCATATCACCTGCGATGCGTAGGCCATCGAGGTGGGCTTCAACGCGGTCATCGAGATCGGCCAGGTCCCGGAGCGAGTAGTGCGCCTCGTGGACCGCTAGATCGCGAAGAACCCAGTTGAACGCGGCGTCCTCAGCATGCTGAGAGAGAACCGCTGGCAGGACGGTCATGGCGTTCTAGGCCATCGACGAGCGCCTGGACCAGATTGAAGGACTGACCAGGTTTTGCAGCAAGAGATCCGCCGATCCGGCGCCGAGATCACGGAGGAGTCAGAGCAAGGTGATACCCACCCCGTACCGAGAAAGGTGTTTGCCAAAAGAAACATCACGGAACCCCAGTGACGAACCGTCGCCTAGACGATGCGGTGCCAGCGCTCGCCGTCGAAACTCATTATGTCCTTGGCCCCAAAGGTGAGTAGCCGATCGCCACCCACAGACAGTTTATAGAAGGAATACGGGATCAGGCCCTCGTAAAGGGTATCATCGGCGAAATTAACTGGCTCGAGTTCGCCGTCCTTCCATTGATATAGGACTCTGTCCGTGGTGAGGAAGAGTGTACCCCGGTAGAAAGCTAAGTCCCAGAAGAACGGTATCTCCTCATCTTGGTGTACCGCTTCCCATGAGGTTCCGGAACCGCGTATCAGCGTTCCCAACTGCCCGGTAATCCACCATTCACCTTCCAGACCACGGCAGGCGCTGGTTAATCGGACGTTCGTCGGCATGTCAAGCGACTGCCACTCCGCACCGTTCCAGTACCAAGCTTCGCCGCGCGCGCCGGCAGTGTAGAGACTACCGCTTTGGGAATCTCCTACAACGAACTCGAATTGCGACAGCCCTCCGTCCTCGGGCCTGGTCAGACCTTGTTCCTGACGGATCCAGTGACCCCTGGGAGAATACCGATAGACTTGTTGGTTGCCCCCGCACGCCATCAAGTGCCCACCGGCCTCGCCTAGGTATAACAGCGTGCCGCGAGCAGACGGTGGGGGCTCACCCGATATCGGTGGCAGGCTCTCGACTTGACCACCACGGAAACGGGCGATCTCGCCTTCAAGCCCCAACAACAGAACACCGTCCTCGTGGTGCGGATCGGCTGCAATATCTCTGGCCGTCCAATCGAGAGTGGCAACGGCGCGGGGGCCTCCAGAATACTCTATCAGCATGGAGTGAGGCGCGCGCTCCTCGGTTAGCCGGTCTGAGCCTGCCAACAGATAGAGGACGTCTCCGCGCGGCAGGCCGTCCCAGATGGATACTATGTCCGTGATTTTCCCTTCCATACTATCCGCCCGCACGATCCATCAGCTGTGCCTGTTGTAACTCCATGATTTCCTTGCGGCGAGCTTGCTCTTCTGCGTCGGCGATACCAGTCTGGGTTGGATCAAGTTGATCGGAATCCTGTACGTTCATCTTTCGGTGACCCTCAAGGAGCTGCTTCTCGGTGCAGACCGGATCGCAGTCCGACGCTACGTTACTATCGTTGTGCGCTTCGGCACCGATCTTCGCTGCTGTGGCGGTGTCGTAGGGGGCACCCGGGTTTTGACTGGCCCAGTCTTGGTGGAGATCCCTGCGCGCAGCACTCATCACCCCGTGTTCGCCCAAGTGCCAAGACGTACCTTCGGTAAAAGCACAGGGAGCATCCTCCAGCTTGTAGTCGCCCACCCCGGCGGCACTGGACTGTTCGATTAGGTGCTCCGGCGTCTGGTGCCGACACTTGACCGTGAAGTTCCCATCTTTGTCCTTCTTCTTCATATCTTTGTAGGGCATTAGAATACAGCGCATGGCCTTACGGCACTTATTCTTTGAGATCTCGCCCGTATAGGCCATGAATTCGTCGTTCAGCAGCGCTTGTGCCGCTGAATAGGAGGGATGGTTCCGCGCTGCGTTGTCGCTCAGACCGGAGTCCTTGAGCCGCTGCTTTGTAGCATCGCGATCCGCCTTAGCCTTATCGATGCGAGCCTCCTGCTCTTCCGGGCACTTGGCTTTTTCATCCCACGGTTCGCACTCTCTTAGAACCTCTGAGACAGCATCTGAACACTCCGAGATCTTCGCAGCCGCCATCAGCGCCGTGTGAACCTGTGGGGGTGCGTTCGTAGGCAAGGAGGCATGATTGTGCGTCGTCAGGTCCAGATGCCGAACGGCATTCTGCCCCTCGATCTTCACATCCATTGACCAGGCGTTGAAATAGGCTTTTCCACCGCTGGGTGCGCCGGGGGGGTGATTCGTGCTGGTGACAACTCCTTTCTTGGCGGCGCAGCCGGCCTCGTTTCCCATGCTTTTCTTAAAGTTGGACTTGTTCTTGAGCATCACCTCCTTCTTGGAAATCTTGACCTTCTTACTGCCCGATGTGGTGTCGCTAGCCATCCCAGTGTTTGGATATGGAACTGGGACACCGGGCGGCGTGGCCGGATTCTCCGGCGGGGTCATACATACGTCGGGAAAGGCGCAAATTGACTTGCCGCTGCTCGCCTTGCAGGAAATCTCGCGTCCGTTCGCGAAGACGTCGTTCGCCATCAGGCTACCGAGGCATCAAGTAGAAAGACCGCCCGCAGGGCGTTGTCACCCGCGACGTGGACGATCGCGCGGCGGCCGGGCGCGTACTCCTTCGCGGCCGCGGCTCCGGCGACGGTCAGCAGGATCGGCACCACCGCGGCGCCTGTCTCGCCGATGCAGTCGGCGGGGTGCCAGATATCGAACTCCTCTTTCCTCTCACGGAGAACCCGGGTCAGAGCGAGCGCGGCCTCCTTGAAGCCGTACTGCTCGCCGCTCACGTCGGTGATGCGGTAATCGACCTGGCCGAGATCCCAGCCCGCGTCCGCGAGCGCTGCGCGGAACGCCTGGACTAGACCGTCAGCTCGCAGCGGCTCGCCGGAGCCGATCGGGGCGGGCTCCGCCCCGTAGCCGATCCCCGTGCAGCGAACGACACCTCCGGAGCCTTCAGGTCCGATCAGCGTCGCCGCCCCTGCCTCGCCGGGGATGAAGCCGTCCGAGTTCCGCTTGGTCAGGAGTCGGTGCACGGCATGGTAGGCCTCCAGGGTCCGGGCGGAGAGGAAGGAGTCGACACCAGCGATGAGGCAGCGAGAGCGACCGTTTGCGAGGACGGTGCGGCAGTAGTCAAGCGCCTGGGCGCCCCCGACGCCGCCATTCGCGAAGATGCGTGACCAAGGGTGAAAGCGGACGCCGAGCCGCTGTTCGATCTCTGGCAGCAAGCTCTCGTCGAGCCCCGGCATACGACCCGGACGCTCCTCCTCAGCCAGGCAGAGAAGTAGGGGAACGTGCTGCGGCGGGACGCCGTCGAGGCCCCCCAGGCATTCCTGAATCGCGGGGACGACCATGCAGACGTGCTTCTCCCGCCCCCTCCACGGCTCTTCGTGAGGCACTTCACAACCGAGTAGCCACTCACCGTCGAACATGAAGCGGGTTTCTTCGAAGCCCGCGATTCCGCTGCGTATGGCCGCGCAGCTCGAAGGGGCGTCGAGACCAACGCCGGTGACCATCCCGGTTCGGAGGATCTCGATCGCGCTCAAGGTTCTGCCTCGGCCAAGGCGACGCGCGTGAGCCTCGTCATGCCGGTTCGGCCTCTTCGACGCGAGCGGCGACAAACTCGTGGATCGACGAGTAGTAGTCCTTCCCGAGGGTGCGCGCCCGGTACCATCCCCGCGGCATGCGCCCGACCACACACGTCACGACTTCGAAGATGTTCTGCCTCAGCGGCCTCGACGCGCGCCAGGTCATACTGAAGCGTCCTTCGTCGGGTTCGATCATGAGGGTGTCGATGACGGCCGCCATCTCCTCACGCTTGAAGTCCTGGTCGGTGAACTCTACCGGGAGGCCGATCTCCGGGATCTGGAACAGCGTCCGGCCCTGTGGCGTGAGGCCGGTGAGCTCGACCCACTCTCCTCCGACCGGATAGTCCATCTGCTGATCCTCGGGAGCGCACTGGAAGTAACGCGGGTCGAAGTCCGTCGGGAGGAATGGAAACACGTTCTCGAGCCACTCGTCGTCGTAGGTTCCAGCGTACGCGAGGCGCGGCTCGAAGTGGCGGCCGATCGGACCGAACGACATCGGCCGGTACTTGCCCGCACGGTCACCGATCGGATTGCCGAGTTCCTCGGTGTTGGGCAAGGATTGGCCATTCAGCGCATCTCCCACCGAGAGCGGGTAGTAGCCCACCCCGACGGGGTTCGCCATGTAGGCCTTCGCGATCTCTGGGTCGTCGGGGTCCCTGTCCACCCCACCCCACGCTCGATCATACGAGATTGGCATCCGGCTGAAGGCCGGGTGCTGGCTTGGCTGGGCCCCGAGCGCGTCCTCTTGCCACACGCGATCTCCCACGACGTTGAAGAACTTCTCGATCGGGCCTACGCGGACGCCCACCATCATCTCGTAGGCTGGAACCCCGTTCGGCGCGTGCGCGCTCCCGTTCAGTACCACGTCGCACCTCGGCTTGTGCGGCGCGAATTCGGACTCGTACAGGGGCGCGGAGAACCCGGGCTCGCCCGTGAACTCATCGGCCATCACGAGGGGGACCTGTTCCTCCGCCAGCTCCGGTTGGCTCCCGTCGAGGGGGAGAGTGAACGTACCCTTCACGACCACGACGACCCGTTCCCGGCCGTCGGGGTCGAGGCCAAGCGTGTACTCGGCCGGCATCTTCGTGGCGTTGATCAGCTCCACGACCGCGTCCTCAGTCTGACGGGAATCCTAGTTGATCTGGACCGAGCCTCCCTTGATCCGGTTCACTCCGGAAGAGCGATTCAGGAGGTATGCGCCCCGGATTAACACCTTCCCGGCACGCGTGAGGGTGATGCTCGCCTTCCCACAGCGAAGGACGATCTCCCGGCCTGCGGTCAGCTCGAGGCGGTCGCCGTCGAGAGCGGCTCGCACGACGGTGCCGTGGGCGGTCTCTGGGCCGGGGGCTCCTTCCGACTCGGTGGCCGGAGCGACCTCCACCCGTTTTGCGTCGTCAGAGTCGTGGTGGGAAATGGCTTCAGGGTGCCGGATGAACCCGAGGATCACGGGCCGCTCGGGATCGCCGGTCTGAAAAGCGAGTGCTACCCGGCGGCCGACATCCTCTTCAGAGGTCGTAACGGTCGACGTGGCAGCGACCGGCCCGCCAACGGGGTTACCCGGATAATCGACCAGTGGCTCGGGGACTCCGTGGCCCCGCACGAGGGTTCCGATCGCGATTCCATCGATTCGTTCGTCGGTCGCCGGTTGCGTTCTGCGGCTCTCCGCTCGGTCCTGACGCGTCCTGGTTGGCTGACTCGACACGACAACTCTCCTTGGCTTCTGAGAATTCACGCGGTGTGGCAGACCCAGTTCACACGGCGCGGCAGACCTAGTTCTGCAGGATCTTCTTGCCCTTCATAGTGATGTTCTTCGACGCCTTCACATCGATCTTGCCGCTGCCCTTGATCGATATGTCCTTCCCGCTGATCGCGATGGTTCCGTCCTTCTTCATGGTGATCGATGCCTTGCCGGTCTTGACGGTGATCTGATCTCCGGCGTCGATGACGAGGTTCTTTCCGACCTGAAGCATGTCATCTTTCCCAATCTGCCCCGTTCGGGTATCACCCACGCTCAGTGAAAGGTTGTTGCCGATGTCCGTGCTCTGATCGACGCCCACCGTGAGGGCTCGCGCGGCGCCCACCGTCACTTCCTGAGCGGCGCCGACGTTGATGGACTCGTTCACGCCGACCATGCGGGTGCGGGTCAGCATGACGGTCGCGTTCTCGTTCTTACCGACGGTGCTCTTCAGGTTGGAGCCGATCTTGATCGTCTCGTTGTTCCCGACATCCCGCTTCCGGTCGTGGCCCACGCTCTCGGTCTGGTCGTTGCCCACGGACTCCGTCTGGTCATGCTCCACGGTCGTGTTCATGTCGAACTGACCGTGAATCGTGATGACCTCTTTCCCTTTACTGTCCTCGACCGTGATCTGGTTGTAGCCCCCCCCACCCTTCGAGCTGCGCGACTTGATGCCTTGCTCGATGTTGCCGGTCGGGGGTGTCTGGTCGGCGTTATAGACGCTCCCCACGACGATCGGTCGGTCGGGGTCCCCTTCGAGGAAGTCGACGAGCACCTCGTTGTCGATCCTGGGGATGGAGACGGACCCGTACCCCTTCCCCGCCCACGGAGTAGCCACGCGCACCCAGCACGAGCTGTTCTCGTCCTTGCCTCCCAACCGGTCCCAGTGGAACTGGATCTTCACCCGATCATGATCGTCGGTGTAGATCTCTTCTCCGGACGGTCCAACCACGACTGCGGTCTGTGATCCCTGCACCACCGGTTTCAGCGTGCGCCGTGGGGGTCGATACGGCTTGTTCGCCGGGACGCACTCGAACTGGTTCGTATAGGTCGTCTCGGGTCCGCCTGTTCGGTATCCGCCGCCCTGAGCGCTGTGCCAGGCGCCGATCACGATGTACTTCTGGTTCGCGTCGGCGATGTAGTAGTCCTTCAGGTCGAAGCTGTAGCCCGTCGTGAGCGTGCGACACGTGCTCGTGCCGCGAACGACTTCGTAATCCGACGATCTCTCTTCGAGCAGGAGCGTGGCGTAGCGCTCTCCCTGGTTCAGCTCGGTGTAGCTGCCTGGGTAATCGTAGAACTCGCCTCCGGCGTCCGACCCCTGTGAGGCCTCGAGCTGGTTCGAGGGTTTCAGGTAGTCGTAGTCCCGAAGCGTGACGCGCTCCGTGTTCACCTCGTGCTCCCGCCGCAGCTCCGTGATGACGTCTTCTTCGAGCCAGGCCTCGGGCGTGGTGGCGACCTGGTATTCAGACTGCACCCCGCAGGGGTCGATCATGCTCGGGTCGTCCACCAACGTCAGCTTGTGCCCGTCGGAGGAATGCTCGAAGAAGTAGTAGATCCCCTCCTCCTCCATCAGCCGGGACACGAAATCGCGATCGCTCTCCCGATACTGCACGCAATACTCCCGCTCCGGGCACGTGCCGATGCACTTGAGCTGATAGTCGGCATCCGGGTACTTGCCGAAGATCTCTTCGATGATGTCCAGCGCCGTCATGTTCTGGAACACGCGGCAATCGCACGTCAGCGAGAGGAACCAGAACCAGGGTACGACCTCGGCTTCGTACGACGTGAGATCCTCGCTCTTCCCGTGCTGGTGGAAGCGGTTGACGATCCCGTGGAAGTAGCGATCCGAGTCATCCGCCAGCCGCACGGAGAAGCTCACCGGCTGACCCAGCAGGTCGTCCGCCTTGATCGAGTCCTTCTCCGACAGCAGCTCTAGCGTGAAGTGAAACGGGGTGGAGACCTGCTCCTGGCCGTCAAACCCCTCCAGAAGCAGCTCGTCCTCGCCGAGCGGTGTGTCGACTCTGAACGCACGGTCGGACTGGGAGTAGCTCCCCATAAGAGGGCCTCACTTGTACGAGAACTCGCTCTGTCCTTATGCAGTCACACCCTATGCGGGCGCGGGCTCGGCCGCCTCCACCTGGAGAGCCGGGGCCTCACCATCCAGCTGATATTCGAACTGCCCCTGGTCGTCGAGGGTCACGTGCACGCGCTCCGGCGTGTCCCCTTCGACCATCGCCTCCAGCAGAACCCTCGAGAGGTCCGGGAGCAGTGTGTTGGTCAGGATGTTGTCGATGTTCCTCGCGCCGCTCTCCACCTCGGTGCAACGACTCGCGATCTCGCTGACCAGCAGATCGTCGTAACCCATCGCGGCGGAGTGGACCTCGCCCAACCGGCCGACGATCTTCTTGAGCTTGAGCCGCACGATCGTCTCGAGCGCTGCGTCCCGAAGCGGGAAGAATGGGATCATCACCATGCGGCCGAGGAAGGCGGGCTTGAACAGCTGATTGAGCTCGGGCTTCAGTGCTTTGATCAACCCCTCCCAATTCGGCTGGGTCTCGGGGTCGTCGCACAGGTTCATGATCGTGTCCGTGCCCGCGTTCGTGGTCAGGATGATGATCGTATTCTTGAAGTTGATCTGCCGGCCCTCGGCGTCGTCCAACCTCCCCTTGTCGAACACCTGGAAGAAGAGCTCCAGGACATCTGGGTGGGCCTTCTCGATCTCGTCGAGCAGCACGACCGAATACGGGCGTCGGCGCACGGCCTCGGTCAACACGCCGCCCTCCCCGTAGCCGACGTAGCCGGGCGGCGAGCCCTTGAGTGTCGCGACCGTGTGCGCTTCCTGGAACTCGGACATGTTGATCGTGATCAGATTATGCTCGCCACCGTACAGGAGATCGGCGAGGGCGAGCGCCGTCTCGGTCTTCCCTACACCGCTCGGCCCCACGAACAGGAAGACACCTTTTGGCTTGTTGGGGTCTTCGATGTTGGCGTGGGAGGTGCGAATGCGGTGGCTCACAATCTCGAGGGCGTGGTCCTGCCCGATGATTCGCTCCCCGAGGTAGCTCTCGAGGCTGAGCGCAGTGGTGACCTCGTCGCGGAGCATCTTCCCGACGGGGATTCCGGTCCAGCCCGAGATCACCTGACCGACCAACTCGTGGTCCACGCAGACGGGCACGAGCGGATCCTCGCCTTGCAGGGTCTCCAGCTCAGCGTCGAGCTTCAGCAGCTCGGTGCGCAGCTCGTCCGGATCGGCAGCCGGCTCGGCTTCGGCAACGGGTGTCGTGGCTTCCTCGGGCTCGGTGCCCGGTGGCGGCTCGGCCTCGGTGTCTGCCGCCGTCTCATCGGCCTCGGGGTCTGCCGCCGCCTCTCCTGCCTCGGCGGCCGGAGCTGCCTCCTCGGCTTCCGGCGGCTGATCTCCGTTCGGCCCTTCCACGAGCGCCTCAAGCTGCTCGCGTAGCCCGCGGATGCGTGTCACGAGATCACGTTCCCGCTCCCAGCGCTCCCGAAGCTCCGCGAGCTCGATCTCCGTTCGCCCGCGCTCCTCCTCGATCGCCGCCACACGCTCCGCGTGGTCGGCGCCGACCGCCATCTCCCGCTCGAGTATGCGCTGCTGCACCGTAAGATCATCCAGCCGCCGGGTGGCGTTCTCGATCGGGGGTGGCGTGGCGCTCTGACCGAGCGCGAGACGCGCACAGGCGGTGTCCAGGACGCTGACGGCCTTGTCCGGCAGTTGGCGCTCGGAGAGGTACCGGGCCGAAAGCCGGACGGCGGCCTCCATCCCATCGTCCAGGATCCGGACCTTGTGGTGCTTTTCGAGGCGCGGCACCACGCCCCGCATCATGACCTGGCACGCCTCTTCGCTGGGCTCCTCCACCTTGATCAGCTGGAAACGGCGGGTGAGCGCCGGATCCTTTTCGATGTACTTCTTGTACTCGGACCAGGTCGTAGCAGCGACCGTGCGAAGCTCGCCCCGCGCGAGGGCCGGCTTGAGCAGATTGGCGGCATCGCCCTGACCGGCCGCGCCTCCCGCACCGATCATCGTGTGTGCTTCGTCGATGAACAGAACGATCGGGCTGGGCGACGACTTGACCTCGTTGATGAGGCCCTTGAGCCGGTTCTCGAATTCGCCTTTCACCCCGGCGCCCGCCTGGAGCAGGGCCAGATCCAGCGTGCGGATGGACACGTTCTTGAGCACGTCCGGCACATCGCCGTCGACGACTCGCATCGCAAACCCCTCGACCACCGCGGTCTTACCCACCCCCGCTTCGCCGACCAGGATCGGGTTGTTCTGACGCCGGCGGGTGAGGATGTCGACGATCTGCCGGATCTCGAAGTCACGACCGAGCACGGGGTCTAGCTGGCCCTGACGCGCTCGCTCGGTCATGTCGAGCGTGTACTGGTCGAGCTTGCCGCCCTTTACGGGTGCGCGAGGCGCTCCCGGCGCGGCCGCCTCGGTTACCAGCGTCTCCTCGGCCGAGCGGGACACGATCTTGTCGAACTCGTTGCGCAGCGTCTCGGTGGAGATCCGGTCGAACTCCTCGCTGGTACCGCTCGCGAGCCGGCGGAGCTCCGGGGTCGTCATCAACGACACGATCGTGAAGCCCGTCCGAATCTCCCCAGCTCCAAGCTCGATCGAGCCGAACAGCCACCCATCCGAGAGCATCTGGACCAGGCTGGGGCTGAGCGCGGGCGTGCGGGCGTTCCCCGTTTTGAGTCGATCGAGGCTCGCGGTCAGATCCCGCGCGAGCCGGGCCCGATCCACGTCGAAGTGCTTGAGGATCTGAGTCACATCGCCGTCGTTGTCGTCGAGCAGCTTCATCAAGTAGTGCTCGACTTCCACATCGTAGTGAGTGCGGCTCACGCACAACCCGGCCGCGGCCTCGACTGCGTTACGGGCGTGCGGATTCAGCTTCCCGATCAGCGTCTTCAGATTCACGTTCATGGTCGACCCCAGCCCTATAATGAGAGCGTCGTTTCGTCCGCGTCCCGGTCGAACGGTTTGGTGCGGATCCACGTGCACCAGCCGAGGGGGAGCGTCTCTTCGTCCGTTTCAGCTCCGAGCACGACCCCCGGTACGTCGTCTCGCGCCAGCACCAACTGCATGTCGAAGTCGAACTGGCCGTCGCTGAAGAAGCTCGTGATCGCCTGCATCGCTCGGTGCGCGGTCCCGCCAGGTAGGAATTCATCATAGCGGTCGCGGTCGAGCGGGCCCACACGAACCCTCACCCGCGCCTGCGGATCCCACACCTCGTCGCCCACCACCGTCCCCTCGCCCAGCCCCGCGGCGTCCTCGTGTGGCTCGTCATCGACCAGGCATTGCGAGGCTTCCGACAATCCATACCAGCCGCCGACGAACTGCTCGACCTCGACCGGCACGCCGAAGTAGTCCTCCAACAACTGCTCGAGCGCGATCGCTCCCCGCTGTCGCATGCCCAGCAGCCCGCAGTAGAACAGGAACGCCTCGTCCCTGACCCCCATGCGTCGACGCAGCTCCGCCTGGCCGAGCCCGAGCAGATCCAGAAGGCGAGCGGATAGCCGGTCCGGCTCTTCGCGCTCGAAGGGAACGTAAAACCGTGATCGCTCCCAAGCCCCGCTGAACAGCGAGAGCATCCGGTGCTGGAACATGTTCAGGAAGTCGGTGAGCGGCCGCTCGTCCTGGTGTCTTTCTTCGCGCACCAGCAGCGAGTAGTGCGTGGGTAGCACGCCCTGATTCCCGACGAGCCCCATGAAGTTGACCTGCATCTCGCCGGGTCGATCGGAGTCCTCGGGGTCCAGGTGAAGGTCCTGGACGTCGCCCGCCGCGAATGCGAGGCTCGGATTGACCGAGAATCGCACCACCTCATCCGAAGGACGTGCGAACCCTCCGACCCTGCGGCGCTCCGGGTGCAATCTGTGAAGCAGACGTACGGCCTGGAAGAAGCCGAACGCCTGCGGATCCTCGCGCAGGTCCCGCTCGAGGCCACCCGGCTCTAGACCAGCGTCCGGTGTCCCGCTCTCGGTAGCCATTCCCTCAGGGTGTAGGTCTTTTGCCGCGATCGAACCCGCGCCACGAGCGCAGAGAAGCTGTTCATGCTCGCATACAGGGCCAGGAATCGTTCGAGCACGCTGGCCAGGAGATAGATCCCGCCGCCGGAGTACTCGTCTTCGTCAAACTCCATGTGCACTCGTCGTCCGCGTGCGAAGCTCAGTCCATGCTCGCTCCGCACCCTCGCGTACCAGGGCTCGCTCTCGATCGCCGCGATCCCGCGAATGTGCTTCTCTCCGATGGCGAAGTCGCCGAAGTTGTACAGCCTGAGCAGCTCGCGCATGGCATCCCCTCCCCCATCCACCAGCGACAGGTAGTTGAGGGAGAGCTGGGAGACGAGTCGCCACAGCAAGGAGCCGTCCATGGGCGGTTGGATAGGAGTAGTCGGGAGCATCAGGACCTGAATCCGTTCCAACGGCGCACCGCCACCCTCGAGATCCAGGTCTCCCTTCCCCCGGCCGATCGGCAGCTTGTTCGGAAGCTCGCCGTTGAACACCGTGAGCTGTGCCATCGCCGAGGGGTACTCGGGGTGGATGGTCTCTCCGGAGAGATCCACGAAAGCGACGTTGACGTCGGTCGCACCCCCCTCCAGCCACGAGCTCGGCATGCGGCGCGAGTACCAGAACATGGGCTTCTCTGAGGCGGCCGCGCGGTGCCGATACGAGAAGAACGGCGCGAAATGGACCCGCCGGGGCGGATTCGGCATCACCGCCCACAACTCGTCGATCGAGAACACCTCGTAGGGGTGCTCCTCCGGTCCCCGAGCACGGATCAGGTATTCGGACCGGCGCTGATTCAAGCGGATCGGCTCCGACTCGGCCGCGAAGAGGTTCACAACGGGCGTGCACCCGAGGCGAAGCGTCTCGTGCGATACCGAGCGCTCGAGAATCTCCTGCCGCTCCGGGCTCTCGAATGGACGGATGAGGAAGAGTAGCTCGACCGCGCTCCCGAGCCCTCGCCCGCGGAGTCGATCGAGTCCCCCCAGGTCCATGAACAGAAACTTGTATGGAAAGGTGAAGTACTCGAGCAGCAACTGATAACCCTGGAATGCTCGACCCGGAGTCGGGAGCATTCCCTCATCTTCCTCGAATCCGACGGGCCGGAGCGCCTTGCTCGACAATGGCAGCGCGTCTTCCGGCGCGTCGGGATCTCGAACTAGGATCTCGGCGCAGTTGTTGTCGAGCACCTCGTACAGCGCCGAGACCAGCGGCAGGTCACCGTCCAGGTAGAAGCGGAGCGAGTCGAGCTCCAGCTCATCGAAGGTCTGCTCGCCAATGCTCTCCAGGCGGACGCGCAGGACGGCCGACAGGTCGCGTGCGTGCGTGCCCAGGTCGAGCCCCTGCGGCGTTTGCCACGCAGCTTCGGCCACCCGAAGCGGCCAGATCGTCGTGCTGTAGCAGGTCCGGAACCGGCAGCGGACCCCCTGCGCGGGCGGTGCCACGAGGGTCGAGCCCGCCGGCACCTGGAACCCGGAGGTGGGAGCCCCCGGATCCGGCCGCAGGTGGACCACCGACATGGCGGGAGTCGGTCTCAGGTAGTGCGGGTAGACGACGTTCAGGAGCGACTGGCAAATCTCCGTGAAGTCGTCGTCGATTCTCCGGTGAACCCGGGCGGCCAGAAACGCGAACCCTTCGAGTAGCCGCTCGACGTGCGGGTCGTCGCAGCGGTTCTCCTCCAGCCTCAGGGCGGAGGCGATCTCCACGTGCTGCTCACCAAACTCCTGACCCAGCTCCCGGAGGTAGCGGAGCTCTTGCTCGTAGTAGTCCTTCAGTCCGTGGTCACGCATTCGTCGTATGGGTCGAGACCTCGAACCTCTTGCTCGTGATCTCGAGCACGGTGTCGAACTCAACCTGCTCTGGCTCCGGCTCGGTGCGCAGCGTGCCCTCGACCAGGAACTTGACCTTACGGCTCGTGCTCGATCCAGACTCGACCAGCTTTACGCGCACATCCGTGAGGCGCGGCTCGTAAAGCTCGATGGTGGCTTCGATGGTCCGGCGCAGCTCATCCGGCGTCTCGGAGGCGTCGGCGCTGAAGGTGGCGATGTCCCGGAGTCCGTAGTTGTAGACCGACCGGCTGAGGTGCTCGTGGGGAGGGCCGGCTGCATCGGTGGTGCGCCTCGCGTTCAGCAACCACTCCAGGTCTCGCAGCAGGTTTCGCTGGAGGAGGGTCACCGAATCGTCCCAGGTGCGCGGTGGCCGGCCTCGGTCCCCGGCTCCTTCGTAAACGACGTCCTCTCCGATCAGCCGATCCAGCACGGACTGGCGAACGAGCGGCTCAGCCATCGCCCCCCTCCTCCGCTCCGACCTCTAGCTCCTCGCCACCTGGCTCGGCGTCCTCCGACTCCGCTTCCTCCGGCTCGGCAGCCGAAGGCTCTGCCGGCGCCGAGGGGCGTGGAGGCGGGACGTAGTCGCTCGCCTCAACGACGAGCAACGGATCCAGCTTGGCGAGCCGGTCGAAGAGCTCGTGACTGAGCAGTTGCTGACTCGCGAGCCACGCTACGGTGTCCCGCGAAGCGGCGTCGGAGTCATCCATCAACGTGGCCCGGACGAGGTCCGGGATATCGGCTATCAGGCCTTCCAGTGCGCTCCGCAGAGCGGCCTGTACCTGGTTGTACTCGGCCCCGAGTCCCTCGGCCGCCAGCACGGCGTAGCGCTGGAGGTCCAGCCAGCCGCGCCCGGCGGGCGTGGCCATGATATCCTCCACCGCTTCCAGGAGCTCGTCCCACTTCTGGTCCAGGAACAGGGACCTGAGGTAGGTGCGTTGCTTGGCGCTGGGCGCCACCAGCTCACGAGGGTCCGGCTGGTCTCCGGAGGCGCGTAGCTCTCCCCATCGAAAACCGCGCAGTACCAGGTAGGGGGCCGGATTGAGCGGATCGGCATGCCGCAAGACACGCGCGGCCGCGGCGATGGCGGCGCCCGCCTCGGCCGGGTTCCGCGGCTCGGTCGTGACGGCCGCCTGCCCGGCTCCTGCGGTCGACACCGCCGCATCGCCTCCCGCTTCGTCGGGCGTGTCCGCCCCGGCCGGCGTCGGAGGAGGCTTCCTGTCGAGGAGCTCGTGCGCGGCGGTCGTGACTCTCTTCAACGCGCCGGCCAGGTCGTTGTATCGCGGCGGCTTCTCGTCGGCTTCGGGGAATCTCTCGCGCCCGAGCGAGTCCAGGGCCTCGAGCGCGGCCGCAGAGCGATCCAGAGATGAACAAAGCTCGTTGTACCAGACCCACGAGGTCTCGACGAAGCCCTGCCCGAAGCTGGCGCCGGAGAGCTCGGTGGCGGCATCTGCGTCCTGGGCCTTGTCCCCCGTCGCAGCGGGCTCGGCACCCTCCTCCGTCTTCACCCATTCCTTATAGTGGAAATAGGTGTGCCCGCCTTCGGTGAACGGCGTCAAGTACAACGCGTATGCTACGTCCTCCGAGCCGAGCCAATTCAGCACCGCTACCCGCCCGGCCGGCCCCGGATGCAGCGTCTCCCAGTACTGGTCCAGCAGATCCCGGAGAAGCTCCAGGCCGGAGGCCAAGCCCGAGAACCCCTCCTCCCGTAGCAGACCCCCGGCTAGAAGCGCGGAGATCTTGAGATCCTTCGACTGGTTGCCGAGAAAGTCCTTGGCGAGACCGACGACGTCGGAGAACATGGTGTCGGGCTCTGCGACAGCACCGGTAGGGCTCAGAAAAGGGGGGACGTCGGCATCCAGATAGGCCCGTTCGATCTCGGCGTACTCGTTGCTAAGCGAGAGATCCGGGCCTGCAGGCTCGTCGTCCGAGATCGGTGCAAGCAGCTCCTCAAGGAGTGACATGGCACGCGAGGCCGATAACGATCTCGATTCAGCCTTCCGGAGGCGTGAAGAGAAGCTCGCGCACCTCCAGCAGCGGAAAATCCTCTCCGTCCACCAGAAGGAGCTTCTGCCCCACCGGTGCCTCGTCGCCGGAGTCCAGCTCCTCCCACTCGGTCAGACGTCCAAGACGTACGAGCTCGTCCGGATGCTGCCACGCGAGCGGCGTCATCACAGGCACCAGGATCTCGCCGGAGTGCCCGCCGAGAGCATCCGTGCCCTCGATCTGCGCCGGGATCCAGAACAGATCCCGCAGCTGCGTGGGTGGCTCGATGCGGATCTTGGCTAGGTGCTCGAACGGGATCCACATGTAGCGCTCGCCGACGAGGGCTTCGAGCCGCGGGCCGATGCGAGGATCGGCGTCCTGCACGTCCTGGATCGGCTCGCCGTTCAGCGTGCCACCGACGGCGGCCGGGGAGCTGTCGGCTTCCGGCAGCTCCCCGCCACGGAACATCTTCTGCCGCTGTTCCTCCGCGTGCAGTGCCTCCTGGTACCAGGCCGTGCTCAGGTGGGCTTCCGGGTCCACCGAGCTGATCGCGTGGAGCTGCTTACGGGCGCGGTCGTAGGCTCCCGCAAAACAGAGCAGCTCGAACAGAAACGTACGCGATGCGACATCGCTCGGGTCGCTCCGAAGTGCCTCGTTGAGCGAAGCGATGGCATCCGAAAGACGCCCCTCCTGGTATAGACTCCTGGCGTCGGCAGTCGGCATCGGGTCAGACCGCCTCAGGCCGTTTTGGTGCGCACGTCCCAGGATCCGACGTGGTCGCCGCCGGCGGTCCCGTCCGGGTTCTGCTCGGTATAGGTGATGGTCGCCTTCCCGAACGCGAACGACACCGACTCCATCGGGACGTTGTCGCCACCCTCCGAGCCGGACCACTGGATGCTGTCGACGTAGATTTCTTCGAACTCGTAGACCAGGTATGCCAGGGCGCCGCCCTTCCCGCCGGACTTGTAGAGCGTCATCTTGCCCACGGGGAAGTGCTCGCCGGCGCACATGTGGGCGAACATCTCGGCGCTCGAAGCATCGGTTTTCTTCATGAAGTTGAAGCTGCTGAGGTTCACGGTCCCCGTCCCGCCACCCTTCCCGATTCCCACGCTCGACGGATTCGAGCCGCCAAAGCTGAACGAGATCACTTCGATCTCACCCTCGTGTCCTTCTCGCTGCGACTCCCCGCTGACCCCATCGACCGTCAAGTACGCGTCCCATGCCATCGATGCCTCCTTTGATCGTGATCGAGCGCTGATCGGGACTGTGTGGCTCGCCTGCTAGTACGCTGTTCTCTCTATTCGGGCACGTCCGCAACCAGACGCATCGAGAAGTCGACGGCGTCGAGCTGAAAATGCGGCCGCAGAAACGCGACGGCCTGGTACGTACCCGGCTTCCTGGGGTTCTCTACGACATCGATGCGAGCATCCTTGAGCGGCTTCTTGGCCTTCTGCTCCTCGGGCGCGCCTTCTGTCTTCAGCACGTAGCCGGCGATCCAGTTGTTCAACATGTCGCTCAGCTCGCCCCGCGTTTTGTACGAGCCGATGTAGTCGCGCATCATCGTCTTCAGGTAGTGCGCGAATCTGGACACGGCGAAGATGTAGGGGAGTTGCGCCGACAGCACCGCATTCGCCGTCGCGGCATCGCCAGCCGTGCCTTCGTACTCTTTTGGGTTCTGGGTGGATTGCACGCTGAAGAAGACCGCGTTCGCCGTGTTCTTCTCGTTGGCGAGCGGCGCGAACCCGAGCTTGGCGAGCTCGAACTCCTGGTCGTCCGGGATCAGCGTCTCGGTGGGACACTTCATGGCGATGTCCCCCCGATCCGTCTCGAAGGTATGGGTGGGCAGCCCTTCGACCTTGCCGCCCGAGGTGACGCCACGGATCCGTGCGCACCAGCTGTGCTGGGCGAAGGCCTTCGTGACGCACGCGCCCAGACCCCAAGCCGCGTTGGCCCACAGATACTTGTCGTGTTCCTTCCCGGTGACGTTCTCCGTGAAGTCGAACGCCTTCACCGGAACCGTGTCGGCACCATACGGCTCACGAATCAGCATTCGAGGAGCCGTCAACGCGACATAGCGCGAGTCCTCGGTGTCGCGGAACGCGTTCCACTGCGCGTACTCCGTGCCTTCGAACGTGCTCTCCATCTCGTACACGTTGGTCAGCTCGGTGAAGCTCTCGAACCCGAACATTGTCGGATCCGTGCCGGTCAGGAATGGGGCGTGCGCCGCGGCCGCCAGCTGGGAGACACGGGTCAGGAGCTTCATGTCCTGCCCCTTCTTGTCGAACTCGTAGTCTCCCAGGAGAGCGCCGTACGGCGTACCTCCAAACTGGTTGAACTCTTCCTGGTAAACCTTTCGGAATAGCTCACTTCGATCCACGGCCATCTCCGCTTTCCCGGACGTCAGATCGTCCATGAGCTCATCCTTGGTGATGCTCATGACCCGGATCTTGAGGAGCTTGCCCGTCTCCGTCTGCGAGAGGAGATAGCGGAGCCCACGCCAGGAAGACTCCAGCTTCTTGAACTTTGGCGCGTGCATGATCTCGTTGAGCTGCGCCGACAGCAGATCGTCGATCTGACGAATCTGCTCGTTCAACATGGCCTCGGTGTCTTTGCTGTACGTGACCGTCTCGTCAAGGACATCCTTGACGAACATGCTGATCATGTCACGGCCACGCTTCCGCGCGGTCTCCTCGGTGCCGAACCGGCCTTCCTCGACAATCTGATCGAGAAGTCCGAGCTCGGTCTCCTGGACCTCCTCCGCGGCCTTTTGTTGCTCAGCTTCCGCCATTGTCCTCGTCTCCTGCGGCTTCCAGTTCAGACTGCAGCGCAGCTTTCTTCTCGTCGTCGCCCAGGGCAGCCTGCAGTGCTTTGTTCAGTTTGCGGTTGGTCGCGAGCTTCCCCTTGAGGTCGGCCAGGTCCCTGCGCTTGTCCAGGAGCTGTTTGAGCGGCTCGACCTGTTGAGCGACCTGCTCGGGTGAGAAATCCTCGAAGTTCTCGAAGTCGAGCTCCACGCCGATCTTGTCCTCGGAATCGGGCTCGAGCTTGTTGTCCACGGCGTAGGACAGCCGGGGCTTCATCCCTTTCATCACTTTGTCGAAGTTGTCGGGCTTGACCTCGACGAACTTGCGGTCGGCGACGTCGTCGAGATCGTCGGCTCCATCCCCGCTCAAATCGGCCATGACGCCCATGATGAACGGAAGCTCGCGCTTGAGCATGGCGCCGCCCGTTTCGACGTCGTACGTGATGTTTACTCGGGTGGGGCGTTGACGCTTACGGCGATGCTGAAAGCTCTCGGCCATCGTAGTCTCCTAGGCCAGGTGGTCCCTCGAGAATGCAGCCCGGCAGAAGGAACCGCACACCCCGAGTCGGGCGAGGGAAAGAAGACGCGGGAACCCGGGGCAACTTACGCGCAAACTTGACGGTAAGGGATGGGGTTTCGCTCTGTCAAGCGAATCCCGGGGCTGTCCAGTCGTCGGCGTGCCGTGCATCAACCCGCAGCGTTCAGGGGTTCCACCATGCTCGTAGCCGCGCCGGAGGCGGGGCTACCGGGCGAATCCCACCCAACCGAATCCGAGCTTCGTGGGGAAAGGCCACGAGGGGCATCAACCCCGCCCTGGCGATTTGCTGGGCGGCCGCGGGATGGAGCCGGTGCTCGGTGAGTACCGGCGTTTGCTCGTCCGCGAACGCACCCCGGGCGAGCGTGACCTGACCGACATCCAGGACGGCATCCGTCGAGAAGTCCCAGCCATCGCGGGCGAACGCCTGGGCGAGAAGCGCGGCGCACAGGAAGGCCGGATTCCCCCACAGGAGGGCTCGGCCAGGGGTCGGTCTACTTTCTTCGGGCTCTTCTCTCGACTCGGGCTCCTCTTCGAAATCGAACGTTTTGCAGCGTGGACCCAGGTCCGTCCCGTACGGCTCCCTGGCGAGCAACCGCGGGAGAGCGAGACCGAGCCAGGCCGCGTGTGGAGCCTTCGGAATTCTGGACCACTCACCCGCCCACGGATCGGACCAGTCGCGCGGGTCCGGGGTCACACCGAGCGATTCACAACCCGTCAGGCGAATGTCGCCCTCGGACAACCACGGCACGTCCGCCGCTCGTGCCACCTGCGCCAGGCGCTCGAGCACCGAGACGTCGTCAGTGGAGGCCCCGAACGCGTAGGCGCCGACCACCAACGCCCACCGACCCGACACCGGCGCCTGATCGGGGGCGGTGAGCAGCGCGTGGAGCCGGGACCTCGTCGGGTCCTCGCTCTCGAACAGGTCGTCCTCCAGCTCGGCGCGGGAGACGTCCACGATGTATACCCGCACTTTCCCGGTCGTGTCGATCCGCGAGAGCAGGAAGACGAGCGACCGCCACAGCGATTCGAGCGCCCTGAAATCCTCGTGGTGGAGGACCGCACGCATCAAGGCGCTGGCCGCCTGGTCGATGGCCTCCAGTTCCGCGGTCCGGTCTGGAGCGGGACGGACGAGATGGGGACGTACGACGCTTCGCACGAAGTCCTGGATCTCCTGATCCGGTCCGTGAGTGCCCGGCGTCGAGGGCGCGGTTTCTTCTACGATGGCGTCCAGGAGCCCGCTGTCGTTTGAGGGCGGGCGGGGAGTCGGAGGTGACGGCGGCACCTCGGTCTGCTCGGCGGACGGAGGCGCGTCCGGCGCTTCACCGGGCGGCGGAGTGAACGCGAATCCTGATTCTCGTCCTTCCTTCACGGCTGCTCGCGCTTCTAGCAGCTCCGCGAACAACGGAAGCGTGCGGAACATGGCGTCCGGATGAAAATCATCGAGCCGCGCGAACTCCAGCCGAACCGCCTCCGTGGAACCACCGAGGTACAGGTCCAACCGTGGCGTTAATCCCGCCAACTCGGGCATGTTATCGGGCGTGACCCGCGTCGCCCTCCAATCCGGCCGGCCACTCGCCTGCCCAATCCCCGCCCCACGGCCACTGAAATCGCCGAGCACGGCGATGCAGAAGGGGGTGTCCCGTACCTCTCGCGCATCGGCCGGGTCGGCCAGGCCACCCGCATCCAGGTGGATCTCGGAGTCGTTCAGCGTGTCCTCCCGTGGAGTTCGAGGTGTAGCCCGCTCCCGTTCCGCTTCCCGTCGGCCAGCTCCAGGTGTCTGCTCGCCGGCTCCGGTCGCCAGAGAGCGTCCGGGCCGACGGACTCCGGTGGGGACCCGGCGCAACCTTGCCGGCGCGGGACACCACGATGGAAGTTACTATGGAGTTTCTGCTCGGGCAGCAGATGAGATCGCGGGGCGGAGGCCATGCCGGCACTCGCGATCCTCTCACTCCTCGAAGAAGTCAGAGGTCGTGATCATGCGACAGATGCAGCCGGTGCTGTGGACGAAGGGGGTGTTGCTGACCCCGCAGCATCTTCAGATCCAGGACCGCTTCCTGGAGGACGTCCTGGAGTTCCGGCTCTCCTCGCACGCGTTCTGTCCGTGGGGATTCCGAACCCTCGAAATCGACCGCGAGTCTCTGGCGCAGGGCAGCTTCGCGATCTCCGCGGCCGCCGGCATCTTTCCGGACGGCCTTCTGTTCGACATTCCAGCCTCCGACCGCCCTCCCGGGCCGAGGCCCCTCGACGACTACTGGGAGGACGACCGCGAGTCTCTCAAGTTGTACCTCGCTATCCCCGAGCGCCGAGTAGGGGGCTACAACGTCTCGGTCGACCGGGAGAACGGAAGCACCAGGTATCTGGCAGACGACATCCTCCGTCGGGACGAGAACACCGGGACTTCCGAGCGACCGATCCTGGTGGCGGAAAAAAACCTGCGACTCCTCACCGAAGTAGAGAACCTCGAGGGTTTCTCGGTTCTGCCGGTCGCCCGTGTGCTCCGTTCTTCCACCGGCGAGTACCAGCTCGACGGTCAGTTCGTGCCTCCGGTGATTGATATCGAAGCGAGCGAGTATCTGACGGGGCTGGCGAAGGGCTCGGTAGAGCTTCTGACGGCCAAGAGCGCCACCCTGTCAGGCATGCGGCGCGAGAGACGACGGGGGCTGGCGGATTTCGGCGTCTCCGACATCGCGAACTTTTGGCTTCTCTACACCGTGAACACCCACTTGCCCAACCTACGTCACATCTTCGAGACGCGGCGGGGGCACCCCGGTGAGCTGTGGCTGGGATTGATCTCGTTGGCGGGCGCGCTCACCACGTTCTCGACCACGATCCGACCGGCGGAGCTCCCTCGGTACGATCACGGCGATCTCGGCCGGTGCTTCACGGAGCTGGATGCCGCGCTTCGCGAGCTGCTGGAGACGGTGGTACCGGCCACCCACATCACGCTCCCGCTGCAGATCACCGAGGCCACGATCCACGCGACGGCCATCGACCAGGATCGCTACTTCGGCGCCCCGGACATGCACCTCGCGATCCGCACCGCCTTGAAGTTGGAGGATCTCCTCTCGAAGGTCCCGCAACTGATCAAGGTCAGCTCTGCGGATCGGATGGATCAGCTGATCAGGCGTGCTCTTCCCGGGCTCGATCTGAGGCACATCCCGGACCCGCCGAGGGCATTACCGGTGAAGCTCGATTACCAGTACTTCCGGTTGGACAGATCGGGGCCCGATTGGGATGCGATACGGCAGGCCCGGAACCTGGCGGCGTACGTGCCGGACGACTTTCCCAACGCGAAGCTCGAGCTCGTTATCCTTCTCCCTCCGGAGGACTGACCGCCTCCTCCGTCGTGGCCTCCTCCCTGGCCGGCTCATCATCCGGCGTACCGTCGCGTGTACCCCTCGAAGCGAAGAACAGGAAGAGCACCACGGTGACAATCAAGATCGTGACCACGATGAGGACGTACGGCCAGCGCGATGGTCGCGCCTTCGGCTCGGGCGCCGGGGCCGCGGCGGGCCGCGGCGGAGGTGGCGTCAGCGCGGGGTCGGCACCCCCCATCACCACGCGCGTGTAAGCGCTCGGCCCCCTCGGGATGGGTAGCGGGGAGGGTTCGGCCAGAGGCGGAGCGGGTTCTGAAACTGACGGATCCACCTCCGGTGACGGCCCCGCGGGGGCCAATCCCCCGAGACGGCGCAGATACGAATCGGGGTCTTCGATCTTCCAATCTCGCTCCGACGGATCCCGCTCGCGCCTACCAGCCAGGACATCGGTCTCGCCTTCGCTCGGACGACCGAACATGCGCGTGAACTCACCCGGCTCGGCGGGGCGAGGGGGGTGCTTTGGAGGCTCCGCCCCCGCCGGGCTGCCAGGCTCTGCCGCGTCCGCACCCGAAAGCTCCGAAGGTGGCGGTGGAGGGGGTGGCGACGGCGGCGCTGACGGCGGCGCTGACGGCGGCGGTGGTGACGGGGGCAGTGGCGGCGGCGTTGGCGGTCGCGTCGCCGCCGGAGGCTCCGGCTGTGGCGGAGGCTCGGCCTCGGGCGTCCGAGACCGCTCCCGGGGCCCGAAGAGCTGAGTGAACTCACCCGGTGCTCGGGATCCCTCCCCCGCTGACTCGGCCTCGCCGGCGGGGGCCGGCGGCTCTTCGGCTGGCCCCTCGCGGCTCTCGCGCTCGGTGAGGAACAGCCGCGTGAACTCCCCCGGCGCTCGCTCTTCCGCGGCATCCTTCGCGGGACCGGCTCCTTCAGGAACGTCTCCTTGGGGTTCCACGAAGGCGATCGGTTGGCCGGATGGGGCTTCCGACGCGATCCACGCTTCAAACGTGTCGAACGGCTCGATGTGATCCGTGATGATCACGGGGGAGCCGTCCACCTCGAGAGTCTGGCGGATTGTGGAGCGGCGGTCCTCCGGGAGTGCGTCGAGCCGCGCGAGGAGCTCTCTGGTCTGTCCGGGCGGGCCGCGGAAGAAGTGCGCCATCACTCGGGCCCCGGCGGGGTCCTGTGTCACGTACGTCGTGACGTCGCCCGCCGAGATCCTTTCCAGGAGTCGGAACTTAGACCAGAATTCGTCGCCGTCCATGTCGTGGATGCGTCGTGGCTGTCGAAGCACGAGAAACGGAATCGGTCCGTCGGTCAGCCTCGGCAAGAGGTTGTCGCCCGGGGTGATGCCCATAAGATTCTAGTCCTGACGCCGATGCGGAGGCAAACAGTCGGAGCACCCGCTTCGCGACGGCTGAATTCCTCGGCCCCCAGCAGAGAGGTAGCCGCGATTAACTCCCGTCCCCCATGGAGGTCGAGATGAGGTCTCTCAAGCCCGTCGTGTGGCGTGAGGGTATGCACCTCGCCCACCATCACTTCCAGCTCCGCGACAGATACTTCGAGGATTCCTCGGCGTTTGCGCTCTCGAGCCTTGTCTTCAAGCCATACGGATTAACCCGGCTGGAGCTCGACAACGAAGCGCTCCTCAACGGAACCGTCGCGTTGGTGCACGCCGCGGGAGTGATGCCCGACGGGCTCGCGTTCTCGTTCCCCGACGAGGCGCTCCCGCCTGCGCTTGCCATCGGAGACCTCTTCTCCCCGACGGCAGAGAGTCATCGCGTCCTGTTGACGGTCCCTTCGTACCGACCGGGTCGGGCAAACTGCTCCGTCGAGCCCACTCCGGGCGGCGTGGCGACTCGCTACGTCCCCGAGGTCGTGGACGTCTCCGACGAGACGACTGGACTGGACGAGAAACAGATTACGATCGCGAAGAAGAACTTTTGCCTCGCGTTGGACACGGCGGAACTCGAAGACGTGGTGGCGCTGCCCCTGGCTACCGTGCGGAGAGATCGCTCCGGCAACTTCGTATATGATCCGCACTATATTCCCCCGTGCCTTCACATCGGGGCCAGCTCTCGCATCATGGAGATGCTGCGTCGACTCATCGAGGAAATGGAAGCGAAGACGGCGGCGCTGGCCGCGGAGCGGGGGAGCGAGGGGACGTCGGCCGAGTTCGCGCCGGACGAGATCACCAACTTCTGGCTATCGCACGCAATTCAATCCGGTCTGCCACCTCTCCGGCATCACTTCGAGGCCAGAACGACCCACCCCGAAGAGCTCTACATGGAGCTGCTGCGGGTGAGTGGCGCCCTGTGCACCTTCTCGATGCACGCCCTGCCGCAGGACCTCGCTCTATACGATCACGAGGACTTGCAGGGGTGTTTCGGAGCTCTCGAGCAGCACATCCGATCGCACCTAACCGTCGTCCTTCCAAGGCGCGCACTGCGCGTCGTATTAGAGCCCATGGAGGAATCCTTCCTGCGTGGCACGGTCCCCGACCCTCGAAGCTTCGAAGGGGCCAACTGGTTTCTAGAGGCGAAGGTCGGCGGCGGAAGCCACGCGGAAGCCATTTCTCGTGTTCCGCAGCTGGTGAAGATCTGCTCGGCCAGGCACATTGTTCGTCTCGTGCAGACGGCGCATTCGGGGATGGGCCTCGAGCACGTCCCCGCCCCACCGGCCGAGATCTCGCCCCAGCTGGGCGCCGAGTACTTCAGGATCGAGACCGACCCCAAAGAGGGCTGCTGGCTGGCGTTGAAGAAGTCGCTGGAGGCTGGGGAGGCGGTCGAGATCGGCGTTTACGTCCCCGAGCGCTTGGCCGACTTGGAGTTGGCAGTCCTCATCGCGCTGGGGGCTTGATGGGGTACCGGCTGATCAGCAACTCTCGGAGCGCATCGACATGAACGAAGCGGTGTCTTTTCCCCAACCGGGCTCGGGCCAGCGGGGCCCGCGACAGGTCGGCCGGCTCGCCCAGGTTTTCCAGGAAGCTCTCACGGTGGCCGTGCGAATCCGCGCGAACCGACAGGCGGCCACGGACCCCGATGCCTTTCGCCGGCACGTGAAGCAACTGTTGGTTGCGGCGGATGGAGATGCGCGTCAGGCGGGGTACGACCCCGCAAACGTGCGGTTGGCGGTCTATGCGTATATCGCGTTCCTGGATGAGAGCGTCCTCAACTCCACCCAACCCATGTTCTCGGAGTGGGCGCGGCAGCCGCTCCAGGAGGAGGTATTCCGGCACCACACGGCAGGGGAGATCTTCTTCGATCATTACCGCGATTTGCTCGCGCGCCCGGACTCACATGGCGTGGCCGACGTGCTCGAGGTCTACCTCTTGTGCCTGCTCCTCGGCTTCCGGGGTCGTTATGGATCGGGCGAAAGCAGTGAGCTGAAAAACCTCGTGTCGCAAGGAGACGAGAAGATCCGGCGCATTCGGGGGCAGTGGGGCGACCTTTCGCCTTCGTGGGCGCCGCCGGCCGACGAGAAGCTCACGATAGCGGCGGACCCGTGGATGCGCCGGCTCACCATCGGCGCGGCAGCCTCCTTCGGGGTCGCGCTGGTCCTCTTCCTCCTGTATACCCTCCTGCTCCGTCCCGGAGTCAGGGAGGTGATCACCCTCACCGAGGGGATCGCCGGATGAAAAAGAAAACCAAGATGCGGGTGTTCCCGTCCACCATGCTGCTCTCGTTCCTGGGGCTGGCATGGGTCGGCAGCGTCGTCCTGCGCCTCCAGGGCAGTAACCGGATGATCTTCCAGGGAGCGCTCGCGTTCCTCGGCCTCGGCATGGCGTTCATGATGTTCCGCTATCTCTCTCGCAGCCTACCCAAAGAGTCTTCCGCAGACGCTCCGCAGAAGGCAGCGCTGGACGAGATCGACCGCTTGTTCTCCGAGGTGCGGAGGCGGCTGACGGAAGGCGGAATCGGTGGGGGGAAGATCGGACGGCTTCCGGTTTTTCTATTCGTTGGGCCAGCCGGCAGCACCAAGACGAGCCTCCTTGAGGTGAGTGGCCTCAACACCGAGCATCTCGCGGGCGAGGTGTATCGAGGCGAATCCGTCGTATCGACCGAGACCGCGAACGCCTGGTTCGGCGAGGGCGCCATGTTCGTCGAAGCGGGCGGGAAGCTGCTGGACGAGCCCAAGAGCTGGTCGCGGCTGATCCGCCATCTCCGGCCACGTCGAATCGGCGCCGTCCTGGGGCGCGGTCGTCAGGCCCCGAGGCTCGCGGTCGTGTGCTACCCGTGCGATGAGCTCGACAAGCCCGGCAGCTCCGAGTCCGTCACGAGCGCAGCACGAGAGATTCGCAGGCAATTGATGGAGCTCGGCGAGAGCCTGGGCGTGCGGCTCCCCGTGTACGTCTTCTTCACGAAGGCGGACCGCATCCCGTATTTCGAGGAGTACGTAGCCAGTTTCAGCACATCCGAGACCGGGGACGTACTCGGGGCAACGCTGCCGATTTCGGCTGACCCTCGCGGCAAGGCCTACGCCGAGCGCGAATCACAGCGCGTGTACGAGAGCTTCGACGGCCTTATCCACTCCCTCGCGCTCAGGCGTGTCGAGTTGTTGAGGAGGGAGGCGAGCGCGGAGGGCACGGCAGGCACGTACGAGTTCCCGCGCGAGGTCCGGAAGATCCGAGACGTCGCGACGCAGTTCCTCGTCGATCTGTGTCGGCCTAGTCAGCTCTCGGTGAGCCCGTTCCTGCGGGGCTTCTACTTCACGGGCGTGCGACCGGTCGTGTCGGAAGAGTCCGCCCCGGCCCCCGCGCCGCACGCGTTCGATGCCTCTCCCGTCGGTGCCACGCGGATCTTCGACGCGGGTGGGCCTGCACAACCGGCGGCGGTTCCGCCGTCCGGGACGCGCCGAGTCCCGCAGTGGGTTTTCGTTCGCCGTCTCTTCCGTGACGTGCTGCTCGACGATCAGGTCGCGATGGCCATCACCGGGGGGGGCGTGCGCGTGAACCTCCTGCGTCGCCTCGTCGCGGGCTCCGCGGTCGCGCTCGGTACGCTTCTGGTGCTCGGGACGACGGTCTCGTTCTTCCAGAATCGATCGCTCACGAACGACGTGCAGGCCGCGCTCGGCGGGGCGGAGTTGCTCGCCAGGGCGCCGGAAGGACGGGCATCTCTCGAAGATCTTCGGCTACTCGACGACCTCCGCGAGCAGGTCCAACGGCTCAGAACGTACGAGTCTGGCAGACGGCCGCTGTCGTATCGGTGGGGACTGTACAAGGGATCCGCCATCTTCCCGGATGCGCGCGGGGCATACTTCCGCCTCTTTGATCGCGTGCTCGGCAGAGACGTGCGGACGAGCCTCGTTTCGACCCTCGACGGTCTCCCGGACGTGCCCGGTGAGTCGACCGATTTCAACTCGACGTACGACGACTTGAAGGCGTACCTGCAGGTGACGAGTTACGCCGACTCGGCCACCCAGGAGTTTCTCGCACCGGTCCTCGTGCGGCACTGGGGACGAAGCGAAGGAGACGAGTCCGTGATCCTCGCGGACTCACAATTCGCGTTTTATGCACGCGAGTTGCCGATCGGCGAGCCCGCCGACCTGGCCGACCTCGAGAACACTGTAGTCGCCGCGAGAGCGCGCGCTTTCCTTCGGCGCTTCACCGACGTCGACCACTACTACCAGAGCATGCTGGCGCGAGCCGGTCGCGGGAGCCCGCCGATTCGGTTCGGGGAGGCGGGCGTGCTCAGCGACCCGGTCACCGTGCCTGGGGCATTCACGGCTCCCGGCTGGGACTTCGTCCAGGACAACCTCGGCGACATCGACGAGCTCCTCGCGCGCGAAGAGTATGTCATGGGGCCGCAGAGCTTCAGCGATATCGATCCCGAGGAGCTCGCCGAGGCACTCGAAGCCCGGTATGTGACGGACTACGTCGGCCACTGGAGAGATTTCCTGAGATCGGCCTCGGTTCAGGGGCTTTCGGCATCCCGGGCCGCTGCACGTACTCTCGAGCGTTTGAGCTCGAACACGTCGCCCATCTTCCAGCTACTCTGGATGATCTCGGCCAACACGACCCTGGACTCGGGGGTCGTGTACCGGGCCTTCCAGCCGGTTCACCACGTCATGCCGTTCGACACGGCGGGTGGACAGCAACTCATCGTCCCCGCCAACAACGCCTACATCGATGCTCTGAGCCAACTCAGCTTTTCGATCGGAAACGTCGCCGACGCCCGAGACGAGGCTGAGGAAGAGCTGAACCTGGGCGTAGCCGATGGCGACGCCGAGGCGGTGATCCAATCGGTTCGCCAGCTTGCTCAAGGCTTCTCCAGCGAGGGCGAAGCGCGCGCCAACGGGTCCCTCGTGCAAAGTCTATTGGAGTCACCCGCACAGCGCGTTCAGCGCCTGGTGGCGGGCATCCCGGCCGCCGGGGCGCGGGGACGGGGCGAGGCGTTCTGCGCCGCGCTCTCCGACCTGACCTCGAAGTACCCGTTCAACATGACCGCGGGCCAGCAGGCCACCATCGAAGAGCTCGACGCAGCATTGAAGCCGGGAGAAAGCGAGTTGTGGGCTTTCGAGGCCGACCTGCGCGAGCGCAACCTCATTCGGCGCCGGGGCACGTACGTGGTCGAGAGCGGTGCGAGACCGCAGCCGACTTCCGCGTTCCTCGCCTACTTCAACCGTGCGGTTCGCATCTCCGAGTCGCTCTACGCGGACGGCGAGCGTGCGGCGGTCGATTTCGTCCTCACGCTCGAGACTTCCGACGAGATACCCGAAGTGACTTTGAGGGTCGATGGCCAGGAGCTCCGCTTCAGACAGAGGGAGATGCGCCGTCAGAACTTGCGTTGGGACGGCGCACGGGCACAGACGGCCAGCATCACCAGGGGGACGACGCTGGACGAGCAGACGGTCTTGAGCTTCCAGGGACCGTGGGCGTTGTTCCGACTGCTCGGCGCCGCCGCCTGGACGGAGCAGAGCCCCTCCCAGTTTGGACTGCAGTGGCAACTCCCCACGGGGGAGACGCTGCAAGGCCAATTGCAGCTGAGCGTGAGCGCCCGCATCTTGGACCCGAGATTCCTGGCGGGACTTCGAGGCTGTGTCCCGCCCATCCCCTAGGTGATTGCCCTATGTCACGATCCCGCCTTCCTGGTCGAGGTTTCCCCCGCGGATCGGCGGCCCGACGACTTCCGATCGGAGTACTCTGCGTCAGTGCCTCCTTTCCCTTGCTCGGATTCTCGTGTGGAGGTCCGCCACCTCCATCGAACCTGGCACCCGTGACGCAGCTCCAGCGCGTCTATTACGACGACACAGGGGGGATCGCCGACTCGCTGCGGCGTGTGATCACCGATGCGGCTGCGTGGCAACAGGTTTGGGATGGAGCGACGTCACGGCGGCCGACGCCTCCGCCGATCCCGAGCGTCGACTTCGAGAATGAGATGATCATCCTGGTCGCGGCCGGGCGCATGAGGGTCGGAAGCTCGATCCAGGTCGACAGCGTGGGTATCCGCGAGCTTTCGACCGCGGAGGGAGATACGGAGGATTTCCTGGTGGTGTCAGTCCGCACGGTCGAGGCTTGTTCGGCTTTCGAGTCGGACGTGTACCCGCTGGAGATCGTCCGCGTGACGAAGTTCGAGGGGGGCGTCAGGTACGTGGAAAGCTCCGAGCCCGGTCCGGGCTGCGGCGGCCAGGACGACCTGGACCTCACGCTCGGGTCGCGGCCGACGGCGGCTCTTCTCTCCGGCTGGCGCGTTTCAGTACCGTACTCCTCGCGTACCGTCAGAGCCGCCACGGGTCCGTAGCGGGGAGCCCGGTCTCGCTTCCGCATCCCGGATCGCAGCCACGCCTCGAGAGGCGTCGGCCGATCCACTCGTCGGCGTCGGGCTCGATCAACTCCTGATTGAAAAGCGGAGGTTCGCGTCCGTAGATTCCCGGTCTGGAGAGCTTCCCAGGGGGCCGCAGACCGCCAACCCACCGAACGGAGGAGTCTTGTCGACCGTCACCTGTGCCGCGTGTTCCACAGCCAACGCCCCCGGTAGCCGGTTCTGTGGGGAGTGTGGAAAGCCTCTCCCCCAGAAAACCGAGTCTTCAACGACCACGCCCACGCCCCCGTCAGCCACCGACGTCTTCGAGCAGGCGGACTGCCCCCAGTGTGGATACGCGAACCCGGCGGGCACCGAATCATGCCCGGAATGCGGGTGGAAGATCTCGGAGCCTGAACCGCGCGCCGAGTCAGAGCCACCCGCGGAGTCGGAGCCACCCGTCGCCGCTGCACGCCCCGCGACGCCGGTCTCGACCGGGACGGGCACCGCGGACACCGGCACGCAACTGTTCGTCTCCTCGACGGTGCTCGACCAGGGACGAATCCAGAGGCTCCTCCCCGAGGGGCGTGCCGAGGCGGTCGACTTCGAGGACGAGATCATCATCGGACGTGTGAATGGTGACGTCTGCGTGCCAGAAGATCCGTATCTATCCGACCGACACGTGAGGATTCGTCGCGAAGAGGGGTCCTACGTGATCGAGGATCTCGACTCCGTGAACGGCACCTTCTATCGGCTGACCGAGGAATACGAGCTCCGTCCCGGAGATCAGATCCTCGTGGGTGGGCAAGTATTCGAGTTCACGGTCTAGCGGCAATGCGCCGGACGAGTCGACCAGGGCTTCCGATGGCGGATCCCTCAACCAGGAGTCTCAACAGCGTGAACCCCGACTCACACCCGCCGGCTGGCGAATCATGAGCGCCGCCGGGCCGCGTCTCGTCCGCATCCACGAGGAGGGGCAAAAGGGCGAAGTCTTCCCGTTGAGGCCCGGGATGACGGTCATTGGCCGTCGGGATGCCGACTTGACCTTCCCGGACGACCACGTCCTCTCGTCCAAACACGCGTCCATTCGGGTCGAGACCGTCACCCAAGAGGATGGGTCGACCGCGTTTCGCTGCACGTTGAAGGACGAGGGGAGTCTGAATGGCGTGTATGTTCGAATTCGAGGGCCCCAGCGGCTGCGGCACGGGGATCACGTGGCGATCGGAAAGCAGGTCATCCGCTTCGAGCTACGTCACCCGTCTGACCCGTTCAGGCGGGTGAGTTGAACGGATCCGCCCCATGATCGCCTGCTCGCGCTGCAACGCCGATTGTCCCGACTCGGTCAAGTACTGCCCGCAATGCGGGTTGCGAATCGAGAGGGCCGAGGTCGCGGAGGATCCGCTCGTCGGTGTCATCTTCGACGATCGGTACGAGGTACTTTCCAAGGTCGCCTCAGGCGGGTTCGGCACCGTATATCGGGTCCGCAATCTCGAGCTCGACACGATCGAGGCCCTCAAAGTCCTCCACCCACACGTCGCCAGCCGCCCGAAGCAAATCCGCCGATTCCGCCAGGACGCGCAGCTGCTCCGGGAGCTCGCCGGTCATACGGATTACGTGCCGAAGCTGCACCACTTTGACCAGGATGAGGAGCGGCGACTCTGGTACTTCACGCTCGAATTCCTGGACGGGATCAGCCTGCATCAGCTGCTCCTGGAGTCCGGGGTCATGGAGCCGGATCGCACGATTGCGATCATGCGACAGATCTGTGCGGCCCTCACCGTCGCCCACAGCCACGATCCGCCGGTGGTTCATCGGGACCTGAAACCCGACAACATCTTCCTGTTGGATCGAAACGGGCGGGACCTCGTCAAGATCCTCGACTTCGGGATCGCGAAGAAGGTCGGACACGACAGCCTCACTGAAGTGGGACAGGGGCTGGGCTCGTACGGGTACATGCCGCCCGAGCAGTACCTCGGAGAGAACATCGACGCCCGCACGGACCTGTTCGCTGCCGGGGTCATCCTCTACAACATGCTGACGGAGCATGAGCCCTGGCTCGGCCGGAAGTTCGGGTTGCCGTCTTCGCAGTCCACGCAACTCCGGGCGATGGATGCGATGCTGAACAAGCCGCCCGTTCCGCCGCGGGAGGCCAGACCCGATCTGACGGCCGACATCGAGGCCGTGGTACTGAGGCTACTGGAGAAGGATCCCGCGCTCCGGTTTCAATCGGCGGCGGATCTGGACAAGGCGCTGCAGCGACTCCAGCTCACTGTGGGCGTACCTTCTGGCGGCAGCCTACGGGTCGAAAGCGTACCGGCCGGCGCCGCCGTTCTCCTCAAGCGTCAAGCGGCTGTGGTCGCCAAGGGGCGCACCCCGTGGGAGATCGGACCGTTGCCGCCGGGCGAGTACGAGCTCCGCGTCCGTGCGAAGTATTGCCAGCCGGCGCAAGCCCGCGTCCGGATCGTCGAGGACGAGACGAGCCACGTCAAGATACCGCTCGAGCGCACGGCGAGCCCGAGCGAGCGCTTCGTGTCGGGGCTCACGAGCGTGGGGGTGGGAGCTCGCAAAGGGCTTGGCGGCGTGGCGTCCGGGGTCCGAGGGATGGCTTCACTCATGTGGCGCGCGGTCGCGGGCATCGGACGCGGCTTTGCGGGCGCTGGGCGGGCGGCGGGCGGCGGCCTCGCAGGCGTCGCCTCTGCGGCGCCGTGGCGCCGAGTCACCGCGCTCAGCGCGATCGTCCTGATACTGGGCGGAGGGACCTACCTGGTAGTCGGCCCTCTGCGTGCACCTCTCGCGAACGCGGCCGACTGGATCGTCGACCTGTTCACGCCACCCCAAACCGTGACCGCGGGCCTCTTCTTTGGTATGGCTGAGAACGGTGAGATCTCGGAATTGCGGGTCACGGACGACGGGAGCTTCGAAGCCCTGCGGAACACGGCAAGCGGCGAAGAGCTGATCAGGGTCGACTGGGCTTCGACAATGGGCTTCCAGGAGCTCCTGCGTCGGGCACGACAGGCGGACGTCAGGATCCGAGCCCGTGGTGGCTCGGCCCGACTCGCCGTGGTCGCCCAGCAGGATGGACCCGATGGGGCGCCGGCCGAGGCCCGCGTCTCGCTCCGCTCTGACGTCTCTCCAGGGTGCTCTCCCTGTGATCTGGATACAGGTGAAGAGCTGACCCCGGGCTGGTACGCCGTGCAAAACGACTCCGAGGAGTGGATCGTCCTCACAACCGATGTGAGGTCGACCCAGGGCACGCGCGAGCCGCTGAATGTGCCGGACACGGTGTACCTGGCGGGAGGGCTGAACACCGAAATCCGGATGATCCTCACGAGCCGGACCGGTCTTCGGGCGGATTCGCTCCTGCAGGCGGCGCGCGATGCCATCGACGCGCGGAGATACCGGGACGCGGTGGTGGTACTCTCGCAGGTGGACCAGCTCGACCCCGGGAACTCGACAGCCGACGGACTGATCAGCGAGGTCGCGAACGAGTGGGCGGCGGACGCGCAGGCGTTGCTCGATGGGCGGCGGCTGGCCCAGGCTCGCGATACGGCGCGCGCGTGCATGGATCTTCTGCCAAGTCACGACGAGACCTGCAGAGATCTAGTCGACCTCGCCGTCGTCGAGATCCGTCGCTTGGAGAGAGAGAGAGCTGGCCAGGTGGCTCAGACTCCGCCGCCACCACCGGTGTCTCCCCCAGGCGACCCGCCAGACTCGGCGCGAGAGACCGAACGAGATACGGGCCCCGATCCGGAAGAGCCTCCAGAGGAGGTGTTCTCCGCCTCGTACCTGGGGAGCTGGAATTTCTACGACACGTTCGACGACGCTGGGTGCTCGTCGGGGCCGCACCCTTTCCAGCTGGAGCAAACCACATCGGGCGTCTCGGGGCAAGCTACGCTGCTGGAGAGGTGCGGCACTACCGGACAATCGCGCGAGCTTCGGATCGCGGGGTCCATCCAGCCGGATGGAGTGGTTCTCGGGGGTCGCCGGGGTGATCACGACTGCACGTACAGAGCCGACCCGGCGGGTATGTCGAGCACCCGGATCATCGGCACGGTCGAGTGCGAGGTCCGCGGTTCGGGGCGGTGGCGACTGCTCAGACGGTAGTGCACGCGCCGTCGCGCCGTGCACTTACCCGACTTCGGCTAGGGCCTGGCCCTTCGGAGGAAGATATGCGGAGCATTAGCGGTCATTTACGTCTGGCCACACTCGCCTTCCCGGTACTCGTCGTTGCCGGGTCGACAGCTCGATGCACCCCCATCGTCTCCGAGCAGATCTTTCTGAACCAGGCGCGGGGATCTCTGCAGACGCACTTCGAGCAGAACTTGGCCACCGACTGGACACCCAGCTCGGACGTCACCCTGCTGTACCTGGACCAGGGGGAGACGGTCGACTTGGAGGTATCTACGGCCGCCGGGCAACGAGCGGGCGTGCTCGGATCCTGCGACGATGACTGTGTTGACCTGAACATCGAGATCTTCGACACGGATGGCTTCAGGGTAGCGTACGACGCGCAGGAGGCAGACGCGGCCAAGTACCCGTTTGCCCGCTTCACCGCGGGGGATTCCTCGACACACCGAGTCAGGTTCGGGATGGCCGAATGTCGATCTGAGCCCTGCTATGTCGCCTACTGGGTGGTGCGGGATCGTTCTGCCTCCGGCCAAGTGGTGAGTGGTCTATACGACCATTACCGACTGACGATGGCCGCGGATTGGGAGACGAGCTCGATCATCCAGACGGCGAACCTCGGCGAGGAAGCCAGATACGCCATCACACGCGTCTTCGAAGGTGGGCGAATGGCGGGAGTGATTGCCGTGTGCGACACCAACTGTGCGAACCTGGATATTCAGGTGTTCGATGCCGATGGGTTTCGCGTCGCGTACGAACAGCAAGCCGATGACATGGAAAGCCGTCCGTTCGCGTCGTTCCCGGTCGAGCGGACGGGTAGCTATCGCGTGGAGTTCGGTATGGCCGAGTGTCGACGCGATCCGTGCTCCTTCGCGTACATGCTGATGCAGGAAGCCACCAACTGATGTCTCAACCGCCGCAGGGCGAGTCGGAGTCCTCGAGCGTCAATCCGACGCCAATCGCGCACACGGCGCTGGAAAGACCCACGCAGCTCGCGATCGCAGCGCTCACCGATGTCGGGCTGACCCGCGACAACAACGAGGACGCATTCCTTCTCTGGGATCTCGCCAGCGACCGCTCGGTGGAGTCTGCCTTCCAGATTTGGGGCGATGACGAGGGTCCCGCCCTGTTGGCCGCGGTGTCCGATGGCATGGGGGGGCAGCAAGCGGGTGAAGTGGCCAGTGGCATGGCGCTTCAATCGCTGTGTGACCATGCGAGGCACGGATTTCAGGAGTCGTCCTCCAACGGGGGACCGGGATTCAAGGCGTGGATGACCGAGGGTGTAGAAGAGGCCAACCGGAGAGTATTGGCCGCGAGCCAGGCTGACCCGTCGAAGAAGGGGATGGGCGCCACGTTGAGCGCGGTAGCCATTCTGGAAGAGGGGCTGACGGTGGCGCATGTGGGCGACAGTCGAATCTACCTGCTGAGACACAGTCGTCTGCGACAGCTCACCATGGATCAGACACGTGTGCAGAGCCTAGTGGCACACGGTCACATCACAGCCGAACAAGCTCGTACGCACAATGAGCGGAACTTGCTCCTGCAAGCGATCGGTGCCCGAGAGGCGGTCGAGGTAGATGCCTTCGACTTCAGGGTCGGATCTGGAGATCGGCTGTTGCTCTGCAGCGACGGACTTCATGGCCTGGTGGATGATCCAGAGCTGGCCGAGGTTCTGTCGTCCAGCACGACACCGCTGGATCAGTGCGAGGCGCTGATCGGGATGGCCAAGGCCGGGGGTGGATACGACAACATCACCGTCGTCGTCGCACACTTCGGGTGACCGCGCATTTCAAGTTGAAAGTAGGTACCTGGTGAGTGCCAAGCTCGTGTTCCTCAGCGGGGATTTGGAGGGCGCCGTGGTCTCTCTGCTCGATCAGGGCTTCACCATCGGTCGAAACCCCGAAGAGGACCTGGTTCTCCCGGACGAGGTCGTTTCCCGACTCCAAGCCTCGCTGCGCTACCGCGATGGGCAGTACCTCATACGCGATGAAGCCAGCACCAACGGCACCTTCGTCAACGACCGAAGGATCACCGAGCAGGTTCTTCATGACGGAGACATCATCGAGTACGGTCTCGGCGGACCCTCAGCACGTTTCGAAGCCGAGGCGCCGGTGCAGGGTGCCGCTGAAGCGAACGACGGCGGGCCAGTGAGAGAAGCCGTGGAGCCGGCTACCCCCCCGCAGCCCAGGGCCGCGACGGCGGTGTTTCAGACGGGAGATCGGGCGAGCGCCCGACCTGCGACCGGCACCGGCCCTGCCGACGAGACCGCCGTCAAAGGGTTCTTCCGCTCCATCAGGGCGCGACCGAGGCGCCCCTTCGTTTGGGCGGGGCTTGCTGCGGTGCTGGCCTCGCTCGCCATTGCGATCTTCCTGCTGATCGACTAGCGCGTCAGCGAGCGGCCCCTTCCGCAGCGCACTCTGGTCGGCAGGCGATTCGCGGTAATTCGCCGGCGGATTTCGGGATATCTGGATCCGAGTATCTTGCATTCTGCATGAGCAGATCTTATTAATAGCTCTTTCAGCGGCTGGGCGGGGCGGCGGCAGTCTGCCAATCTTTCCACGAGGTGATGTAATGCTTCGCTTCCCTGCGCGACTTCCGGCCGTTCTGCACCGTCTACTGGTCCTCGGTCTGGTGGTGTCGTTGGCGCAATGCGGCGGGGAGGGGACGACGCCACCACAGCCCCCGGTTCCCACCGAGAGTGTGCCGCCGCTCAGCGACCAGACGAAGCAGACGATGTGCGCGCTCTCCGAGCTCGCCCGGCTGCTCGCCTCCACCCAGCAACAGAACTCGAGCTCGATCTCCTCGCAGCAGGACTGCAAGGTGTCCGACGTGCCGGAGGTGCTCGAGACCAACCCGCAGAGCACTGGGTTCTTCGAGAGTCTCTACCTGGAGACCGATCGCGACCAGCAGGTCGATTTCACGGCCAGTGCCGGGTTCGACGCCGCCATGGCCCTGTTCCAGGTCATCGAGCCCCAGTCGGCCTCGGTGAACCCGAGCGGTGCCGGCCCTCTCGCGCGCACCTCGCGAGCCGGACGCACGGCGACGCTCACCCTGCTGGGCTCCAACGACGATCGTTCCTCGAGCGATCCCAATCCCCGGATCCTGACCACGATCCAGCCCGGCGTGGGCTACCTGGTGGTCGTCTCGGGCTTCGACGCCTCCGCCACGGGCGGTTATACGCTCTCGATGGATCCCGTGACCCCGAGCGAGCCGCCTCCGCCGCCGGCTCCGGCGCCGGGCGCCATCCGCATCTCGAACACGACCACCGGCACCCCGGACCCCGACGGCTACACCGTGGTCGTGAACGGCCGCAAGAGCAAAGCGCTCGCCGTCAACGGGCAGGTCGACTTCACCAACCTGGCCCCGGGCGACTACTCGGTCGAGCTCCAGGGCGTCGACGCCACCTGCTCCGTCATCAGCCAGAATCCGCAGACCGCGTCCGTCAGCAGCAACACCACCAGATCCGTCCGCTTCGACGTCAACTGCCAGGTCGCCGTCCAAACGTTCACGCTCTCGGTATCGGGGGGCGGAGACGGCGACGGCGTCATCACGTCGAGCCCCGCGGGGATCGATTGCACGGTTACGAATGGGAGCGAGAGCGGGACGTGCTCCTTCGGCTTCAGTGAGGATGTCCAGGTCACGCTCACTGCCACACCGACCTCGAGTCCCGGCCAGCAGAGCACCTTCACCGGCTGGAGCGGGGACTGCACCGGCAGCTCGTGCACGGTCACCATGGACCAGGCCCGGTCCGCCACGGCGTCGTTCCAGCAGGAGTTCGAGCTCGTGGTCCAGGGGGCTGGGACGGGATCGGGGACC
>JBDHAC010000022.1:0-55957 GCA_039588275.1 Gemmatimonadota bacterium | reverse complement strand
GTCTCCCGGGTTGGGCGCGCGCCTCATACCCGATGGTCTCAACACCGAGTGTAGGTGCGTGCCCGCCCGGGGTACCACTCCCGGAACGCTCGCTTTCATATGGTCAGCTGAAAACGCACCCGCTCGATCAACAGGCTCTCAACCCGTTCGAGTCGCCGTCGACACGGTCACCAATGTCCTTGCGACACACACCTAGTCCGTGCCTGACTCATCCGGCAGGGCGAAGGCGACGATCGCATCGCCCAGGGTGGTCTCGGCACGGCCGTGGCCGCCTGCCGCGATCACGACGTACTGCTTTCCGGTCTCGCTGATCCGGTACGTCATCGGTGTGGCCTGGCCGCCCGCCGGCAGCCGTCCCCGCCACAACTCCTCGCCGGTCTCGGTGTCGAAGGCGCGCAAGTAGTCGTCGACCGCGGCTCCGATGAACACGAGGCCGCTGGCGGTCACGATCGGCCCGCCGAGACTCGGCACTCCGACCTTCAAAGCGATGGGGATCGGGGCCAGATCGCGGATCGTCCCCAGCTTCACCTGCCACAGGATGTCGCCCGTCCCCAGGTCCACCGAGGCGAGCGTGCCCCAGGGCGGAGGATTGCAGGGGAGGTCGAACGTCGACATCAGCATCTCCCTGCGCATCCCGTACGGGGTGCCGCGTTGGGGGCCAAACTCGACGCCGGGGTTCGCTCGGCGTGTCTCATCAAATTCGTCTGCCGGGACCAGCGAGACGACCCACGCCAGGTTCATCACGTTCGCGATCACGACCTGCCGCTCGGGGTCGACCGCGACGCCACCCCAGTTCGAGCCCCCGGCCGTGCCCGGATAGTTGATGGTCCCCTGCCGGAGCTCTGGCGGGGTGTAGATGCCCTCGTAGTGCGCGGCCTCGAGCTTCCTCCGACAGCCTTTTCGGTCCCATGGCGTGAGTCCCCACACGTCGTCCAACGACAACTCGTGCGGGACGAGGGGCGGAGGCTTGACCGGGAATGGCTGTGTGGGCGAGGTCTTCTCACCCGGCACGGTGCTCTGCGGGACCGGGCGCTCTTCGATCGGGAATAGGGGCTCGCCCGTCACCCGGTCGAAGGTGAACAGAATACCCATCTTGGTCGCCTGCACAACGGCGGGGATAGCCCTCCCCTCGCGCTGGATGTTCGTGAGCGTCGGCTGAGCGGGCACGTCGTAGTCCCATACGTCGTTGTGGACGGTCTGGAAGTGCCACACGACCTCGCCGGTCGACGCGCGCAGAGCGACAACCGAGCTCCCGTAGTAGTCGCTGCCGTTGCGCTGGCCGGCGTAGTAGTCGGGTGTCGGATTGCCGGTGGGCACGAAAAGCAGATCCCGCTCCTCATCCACGCTGAACGGGGCCCACACGTTCGGCGTGCCGAGCATATACCCCGTCTCGGCCGCATACAGGGCATCGGGGACCTCCATGGGTGGCGCGAGGTCCCAGGCCCAGCGGAGCTCCCCGCTCCGCACGTCGTACGCCCGTACAACACCGCTCGGCGCATCCAGCCGCACGTTGTCGGCCACGGCGGAGCCCACGATCACGAGCTCGCCCGCGATGGCCGGCGGCGACGTGACCTGGTACTCGCCGAGCCACAGTGCCTCGCCCACACCCGCATTGAGGTCGATCACTCCCGCGGCTCCGAAGTCCTCGCACGGGGCGCCATCCGCCGCGTCGAGTGCGATGAGCCGGGCGTCGTTGGTGGCGGTGAAGATCCGCCGGCGACAAGGAGCCGACTCCGTCTCTTCCACACCGGGATCCAACCACGTCGATACGCCGCGGCACACGAGCTGATTCCCGTAGGAACCCGAGAGATCGGTCTTCGGATCGTACGTCCAACGTTCTTCGCCCGTCTCCGGGTCGAGAGCGATAACCCGATTGAATGGGGTGCACACGTACATCGTGCCGTCCACGAGGATGGGTGTCGCCTCGAAGGTGCTGCCCGAGCGGACCTCCCCCCTGCCATCCGATACATCCCCCGTGTGGTAGGTCCAGGCGATCTCGAGCTGCTCCACGTTCTGAGGAGTGATTTGGGTGAGGGGGGAGTAGCGGTCGCCTCCCGCCGTATTCCCATAATCCACCCACTCTGCGGTGGGTCCCGAGTAGTCGATGGGAGCCGGCGCGCCACCACACCCGGTGACAAGAACCAACCATGGGTAGGCGAATGCGACGGAAAGACAGCCCGCCGAGACGACAGGTCTCACAGTCTTCGATTTCATGACGGCCTCATCAGATCGGCCTCGCTCGCTCGAGGCACTCTCACCGTCTGACACATCTCATCGTGACGACCGGTGCCACCGAGCGGAATTTCGGCATTGGATCGCTGCATCGTGAAGTTGACGCCTGGCTAGTTGCTGGATCAAGGTGCTCGTGGGGATCGGGCTTCGAGACTCGCCCCGGGAGCATCTCGCTTGAAGTCCCGTTGATGATGGGACGTAGCCTGAACTCCAACACCGGATCATGTTGACATAAATATGTCATGACATAACTTGTTGGCATGCGCACGACGATTCGGATGGACGATGCCTTACTCGCCGATGCCAAGCGGCACGCGATCGACACGCAGCGGTCACTGACGCAGCTCATCCGAGACGCGGTGGTCGCGCTACTTCAACGAGAGCGAGGGGCTCAGTCGCCCAGGAGCCTGTCGCTCCCCGCCTTCCTGGGAGATGGCGTGCGCGATGGGATCGACATCGACAACTCCGCCGGCCTCCTCGACTCCATGGAACTTCGGGGGGACCCCGACTCGCACACGTGAGACTGTTCGACGTCAACGTCCTGGTCCACGCTCACCGGGCGGAGAACCCGGACCACGACTTCTATCGTGGCTGGTTGATCGAGCTGCTCACGGGCAGGGCCACCTTCCTCTACTGCGAGTGGGTCCTGAGCGCCTTCGTGCGAATCGTGACGCATCCCCGCATCTACCGAACCCCGACACCGATCTCGCTGGCGCTCGAGTTCGCGGATGAGATCCGAGCCCGCCCGAACGGGGTCTCGATCATGCCGGGCGCCCACCATTGGGGGATCTTCGAGCGTCTCTGTCGTGAAACGGGGATCGAGGGCAACCTTGTCCCGGATGCGTATCTCGCGGCGCTGGCGATCGAGGCTCAGGCGGAATGGGTGAGCACAGACACGGACTTCGCCCGCTTCGAACCCGACCTCACCTGGATGCTGCTCCGACCCTGAGGGAACCGTCATGGCTACACGCATAGTCACCTTCGCACTGGTCCTGTTCGCGCTTCGACCGCCCGGGCCGGGCATCGGCCAAACCATCGCGCTCGTGGGCGCCGCCGTGATCGACGGAACGGGCGCTCCGGCGATCGCGGAGGGGGTCGTCCTGGTAGAGGGCGACCGGCTGACCTGCGTCGGGTCCGCCGCCGATTGCCCCGTTCCGGATGGGGCGAATCTGGTGGACGTGGCGGGCCGCTACATCACGCCCGGTCTGGTGGACGCCCACGTGCACTTCAGTCAGACGGGGTGGATCGATGGGCGGCCCGACGGACTGCAGGCGCCCGACCTGTATCCGTATCTGGAGACATCACGATACAACCGGGATCACCCCGAGCGCTGGCACCGGTCGTACCTGTGTAGCGGCATCACGGCGGTGTACGACGTGGGCGGTCACCCGTGGACCACCGGGCTGCCCGCGGTGTCGGAGAACGACCCGGACGCCGCGCACGTTCGCGCCGCGGGACCGCTGATCACGCATGCGACCCGCTCGGCGCTGATGGCAGACGACGAGCTGTACACCTTCCTGCCCATGGACACCCCCGAGGAGGTTTCGGAGAGCGTTCGGAAAGTGGTCGAGATGGGGGCGACAGCGGCGAAGGTGTGGTATCTGCGTCCGCCTGCGGACCGGCGTGATGAGCTGGATGCGAGGCTCCTGCAGATCGGTGAGGAGGCGGGAGCCGCCGGGCTCGAGCTGATCGTACACGCGACCTCGCTGCGGGAAGCGAAGATGGCCCTGCGGGCGGGCGCGAAGCTGCTCGTCCACAGCGTTCAGAACGAGCACGTCGACGAGGAGTTCCTCGGGCTCCTGCGGCGGAACGAGGCGGTCTATGCCCCCACTCTCGTGGTTGGCGGGTTCTGGACGCGTGCGCGCGGCGCGTTGGCCCTCGACCTGCCGCCCGAGATCGATGATCCCAACGGCTGCGTCGATCCGGGCACCCTCGCGAAGCTCCAGCAGACCGCGGAGCTGCAGGCGCTGATGCCGGAGACCCAGCGGTCCCCCGAGGCGTTCTACCGCCGGCTGGAGCGCGGTGGGATGACGCTCGCCACCATGAACGAGAACCTGCGCCGCGTACACGAGGCGGGGATCACGATCGCCACCGCGACCGATGCCGGTAACCCGCTCACGCTGCACGGCCCCTCCATCTACAACGAGATGGAGGCCATGCAGGCGGCCGGAATCAGCGCGCCCGACATCGTGGTCATGTCAACCCGCAACGGGGCGGTCGCCATGAACCGGCTCGACGATATCGGTACGCTCGAAGCCGGGAAGATCGCCGACCTCATCGTGCTGGAGGAGAACCCGAACGAAGATGTGCGGGCGTTTCGCAGCCTGACGCACGTGATGCGGGCCGGCGTGCTGCGCGAACAGCGGGAGCTCGCCCACCGTTGACCGATCTAGCCGCTTGAGCTATCCCCAGTTCTCCCAGGAACTCGTCTCGAGGTAGCCGATGTCGACATCATTCCCGGAAGCGCGCTGGATCTGGAAGGACGGATCCCTGATCCCCTGGGCCGATGCCCAGGTCCACCTCCTGAGCCTGGCGGTTCAGTTCGGCTCGTCCGCCTTCGAGGGAATCCGCTGCTACAAGACGGATGACGGACCCGCGATCTTCCGGCTCGAAGACCACCTGCGGCGGCTCGTTCGCTCCTGTGCCACGTACCGACTCGCCCCCGCCCACTCGTTGGACGAGCTGAGCGAAGCCTGCCGGCAGCTGGTCGTCGAGAACGGTCTCGAGGACTGCTACCTGCGACCGATGGTGCTCCGGGGATACGGCGCGCCGGGACTCGACCCGACCGGGAGCCCGATCGAGACCTATATCGCCACCTGGGCGTGGGGCACGTATCTGGGTGAGGGAGCCCTGGAGCGGGGGGTGGATGTGCGCGTATCCAGCTGGGCCCGACCGCGGCCGAACACGTTCCCCGTCCAGGCCAAGTCGGCCGGCCATTACAACAACGCCCAACTCATCAAGATGGAAGCGTTGGCGGACGGCTTTGCCGAGGGAATCGCGCTCGGTCCGTCCGGGCTCGTGAGCGAGGCCTCCGGGCAGAACCTGTTCCTGGTGCGGGATGGGGCGATCGTTACCCCCGTCCTGGACGGCACGGTGCTCGAGGGTATCACCCGCGATACGGTGATCGCTCTGGCCCGAGAGGACGGCCTCGAGGTCCGTGAGGAGCCGGTCCCGCGGGAGAGCCTGTATACGGCCGATGAGCTGTTTCTGACCGGCACGGCCTCGGAAGTGACACCCGTCCGGAGCGTCGACCGGATCACGATCGGTACCGGGCGGGCCGGACCCGTGACGAGGCAGCTGCAGGCCGCGTACATGGATACGGTGACGGGCAAGACGCCGGATGATCACGGCTGGCTCACGAGGGTGGGAAGTAGCGCAACAGTAACGTCTTGAGAGACCCGCCTCGCCACCGCTGGGCTCGACTCGCAGCGCGGCGCGTCTTGCCGTCGCGATCCGCACCCTGCACTCTACCCCGCCAGCGACTAACGACTCCGTCTCCGTCGAGAGTCCGTCCGCACCATGCCACAGGAGGTACCAGTATGCGTCCCGCGAAGCTGTTCCCGATCGCCCTTGCCGCGTTCTCCATCAGCTGCGCCGGTGAAGCCCCCGCACCGGAGGAGTACACGGATTCGGTTACGGCCGACCCGGCGCACTACTCGGTCGAGTTCGAGAACGACGCCGTTCGCCTGCTGCGGGTCTCCTACGGCGCGGGGGAGCAATCCGTCATGCACACACACCCCGCCCACTGCGCCATCGCGCTCAGTCCTGGCTCGTGGGAGATGACGGATACCGAGGGAGCCGTCGTCGAGATCGGCCAGGCTGTCGGGGAGCTCACCTGCTTCGACCCCGTCGTCCATAATCCCGCGAACGTGGGCGCCGAAGCGGGGGTGGCGATCCTCGTCGAGTTCAAGGAGGGGGCGATGGCGGGTTCGGCCACCTTCGAGCATCCCGATGCGGTGACGGCCGACCCCGACCATTACTCGGTAGAGTTCGAGAACGACGTTGCCCGCCTGATTCGGATCCGGTACGGGGCCGGCGAGACGTCTGTGATGCACAACCATCCCGCGAATTGCGCCATATTCCTGATGGACATGCCCACCACTTTCGAGTTACCGGACGGAGAGGTCGTGGACGTGCCAGAGACCGAACTCGGTCAGGTGCAGTGCACCGATGCCGAGGCACACCTTCCCACGAACGTGGGTGAGGAAGCAGGCGAGCTCGTTCTCCTCGAGCTGAAGGGGCGAGAGACCTTCCAGAACTGAGGCCGACCGACCGTTCCGGCGCACCATGAACGGCAGAGGGGCGGTCTGAATGACCGCCCCTCGTCTCTTCTTTCAACCGACTGGAGTGAGTCAGTCCCCCGAGACCCGGGCAGCCCAGGCCGCGAGCGCCTGATCCAGCGCATCCAGGCCTAGGGAGACGCGGTCGACAGCGCCCCCGATCGCGACCCGGAAGTGCGCGGGGGCCTCGAAGAAGCGCCCCGGGGCAACACTCGTCTCGAATTCCCTCTCCAGGAACTCCACGAACGGTTCGGCGTCTTCCGTCCCGAGCAGGCACGGGAAGCCGCCAGGTCCACCTTCCGGGGTCGCCCACGCCAGGTCCGGCGCTCCTTCCACCGTCTCCCCGAGCCGGCGCAGATTGGGGACGAGGATCTCGCGGGCGCGATCGAGTAGGCGATCGATCTGGGCGAAGGCCACCGTCGCCAGCGTTTCGGAAGGGAACGACCCCACCGCATCCACCACGTCACGGGCCCGCCGCATCGCTTCGGCGACGGTGGGTGAAGCGATCGCCCAGCCACACCGCAGCCCGGCCAGCCCGAACGTCTTCGTCAAGCTGTTACTCGAGATGAAGGTGTCGGAGACCGTCGCGGCGGGCCGAGGGGATACGTCGAATGCCGTCTCCAGATACACCTCGTCCACCAGCACGCGCGCGCCCACCGACTCGGCCACAACGCCGATCTCGCGGATCGTGGCTTCAGGGATCAACACGCCCGAGGGATTGTGAAGGTTGGTGAGGACGACGAGTCGAGTGCGCGCCGTCACGGCCCCGGCTACGCGCTCGGGGTCGGGCTGGAACCCATCCTCGAACGCCCGATCGAAGCGCCGGATCTCGGCCCCCAGCAGGCGTGCCGCGCCGGGTAGCGGATCGTAGGTCGGGCGCTCGACCAGCACCTCATCTCCCGGGCGGATGAGAGCCGCCATGGCGAGGAAGTTCGCGCCCGACGTTCCGGGAGCCGTGCACACGCGGTCGGCCTCCACGCCGTACCGGGCCGCGATTGACTCGACGAGGGGAGTGTAGCCCTCATCGTTGGGCCCGGTCAGGCGGACGGCCTCGATACCTCCGGGGAGTTCCTCGATGCCGAGCGGGAGCAGGTTGCTGCCGGTCAGATCGTGGAGGGCCCGCTCGTGTGTCTTCGACCAGTGCATGTACGGCGCCCACTCAGTGGGCGTCTCCACACGTCGGGGGTCGGTCATCCCGTGTCTCCTTCGTCGCCTACGCTACTGGTCGAGGCGCGTCTCCAAAACAGGAAGGCGGGCACGCCCGTCAGCAAGAGGCCGATCCCGATCAGCGAGCCCAGCGTGTTCGAGCGCAGCACGCTGACCACGATCAACAACGCCACGAGCATGAAGAGGCCGGGGACGACCGGGTAGCCGGGGGTCAGGAACGCCCCTGGCGGCCGCTCGGACACCGGGAACCGGCGGCGGAACACGAACAAGCTGAGACCCGCCAGGCCAAAGAAAATCCAATCGGCGAACACCACGTAGTCGACCAGCTGCGCGTATGTGCCGGTTAGGGCCAGCGCGATGGCCCAGCCGCCCTGGATCACGATCGCCAGCGACGGGGTGCCGAATCGCGGGTGAAGCCTGGCGACCCGCTCGAGGAACACCCCATCCCGGGCCATCGCGAAGTAGACGCGCGTCGGCGCGAGCATCGTCAGGTTCAGGAACCCGAACGTCGAGACGGCGATCGTCGCCGCGATCAAGCGGTCTCCGACCGGTCCGAAGACAGCCCTCGCGGTGTCGGAGGCGGGGGTCAGCGTGGAGCTCAGGCCGGCGTGTCCCAGCGTTCGCAGGTAGACGTAGTTGATCAGGCCGTAGACGATCACCACCAGCAGCGTGCCAGCGATCAGGCTGACCGGGAGATCACGGCGTGGGTTGCGCATCTCCTCGGCAACGTAGTTGGCGTTCTGCCACCCACCGTACGAGAACATCACCGGGATGAGGGCGCCGCCGAAGGCCAGGATCAGACCTGCGGACGCGGCTTCGGACACCCCGCCCGTCGTTGCGGCCGCGGCATCGGCAACCTGCGCCCCGGCTCCGAGGACAGTCCCGGTCGATGCCGCCGGAATCGCGAACCCGGCAACGATCAGGACTCCGATCGCCGCCACCTTGAGCACGACGAACACGTTGAGCACCCGGCTCCCCGGCTTCACGCCCAGGTAGTTCACGAAAGCCACCACCGCGATTCCCAACACCGCGATCGGCGTAGCAGCCGTCTGTGTGCGCCCGAGCGCACGCAGGAAGTATTCGGCGAAGGTGATGCCGACGGCCGCGATCGCGCCGCCCTCGATCATGAGCAGCAGCCCCCACCCGTACAGGAATCCGGCCAGGGGGTGGAAGGCGCGCCGCAGATACGCGTAGTGGCCACCAGCCTGCGGAAACAGCGTGCCGAGCTCCGCGAACGTGAACGCGCCCGCGAGCGCGATCACGCCGCCTGCGATCCAGGCGGCAAGCACGAGAGGGCCGGTGTCCAGGCGTTGGGCGACGATGTAGGGGTTGATGAAGATCCCCGCGCCGATGATGCCGCCCACGGCGACCATCATCGCGTCGAAACGACTCAGCTCTCGGCGGAAGCCCGACCCGTTCTCGGTCCCGTCTCGGGGAGCCGGTGCATCTGTCACCTCAGCCCTGCGGTAGTTCAGGAGAAGATCCCGGCCACGATCTCGACCATCACTTCGAACACGCTCGAAGCCGCCTCGGCCACCGCATCCGCGGCTACGCCGATCGCCTCGGGTGCGGCGGCCATGCCCTCCGCCACTGCGGCCACGGCGTGTCCCGCTGCGTGGGCCCCATAGAAGACGAGATCGGGCGCCCAGATCAGCGCTTCGAGAAGGGCACTCGAGCCTTCTTCCGCAGCCCTGGCTACACTTCCGCGCTCACGGTGCTGCGCGACTAGCTTGTCGCGCTCGAGCCTCCAGATCGACGCAAGCTCGTGGTGGTCGAACCAGACCCCCTTACAGCGCTCGCACACGTCGAGAACGAGCTCGCCCTGGTGGACCTGTCGCATCATCTGCTGACAGTGCGGACACTCGAGCCTCGTCTTCTCGCCACACGCCGGACAGCGGTCCGCGTCCCGGTCGACGTATGCGCGGCAGGCGTGGCATTGCGCGCGGTGGGGCTCCTCCCGTCGTTCCACGGCTGACCACAGGGCATCCGGGCCTTTGTCGCCGAGCGTACGGATCTCTCCCAACTCGAACCAGACGCCCCCACACCGGGGGCAGTGGTCGAGCATCAGACTCCCGGCCTCGCCGGCATCGCCGACTTCACCGATCTTCACCTTCTCGAGCTTGACGCCGAGGCAGACGGGGCATGGCCAGCGGGTCTCGAGCTCAGTCATCGAGCAGCCCTCTCGCTCGAGGTTTCTCCGACAGGTGCTCGATATCGTGAAACGCGTAAACCAGCACGCCGGAGTCGGTGATCTCGATCTCGGCGAGCTCGCGGGTCATCAGGGCGTCAAGGGCTTGCTTCGCCGTTTTGTCCGGCACCGCTAGCTCGGCGACGACCTCGACGACAGTGAGCTTGCCGTCATGACGCCCGGCCATGCGAAGGATCTCGGCCTCGAGCGTCTCGCGGGTGAGTCGTTCCTTCCGCTCCGCGAGGCCGCGTCCGAGCCCGAAATGAGTGGCGAGCAACCAGGCCCCGCCAGCGGCCGGCAGCCCTATCGCGATGAGCACCGCGATGAGGGTCGCCGGCGCGGAAGGGTCGACGTCGGCGCGCAGGAATCCTATGAACATGAAGAGCGCGACAACTAGCAATGCCGCACCACCTAGAGCCCTACCCACGGCTCTACCTCCCCGGTTTGAGCACTCACTTCACCGTCTCGGTGCCGCGCAGCTCAGTCAAGCCACTCCAAGACCCCCGCGGGCAGGTGGCGAGTCCACTCGGCGAGGCCAGCACGGCCGTGCTGGATCGCACGAGCGTGCGCCGTGCAGGCTACCGAAGGTGCTCGTTGAAGAAGGCGATGGTCCGTTCCTCGGCCAGCTTCGCGGCGGCCTCGTCATACCGCGGGGTCGTGTCGTTGTGGAAGCCGTGATTCACACCCTCGTACATGTGCATCGTGTACGTCTTGCCGTTGGCCTCCAGCGCCTCCTCGTAGGCGGGCCAGCCCGCGTTGATGCGCTCGTCGAGCTCCGCGTAATGGATCAGCAGCGGAGCCTGAATCCTGGGTACGTCCTCGGCGGCGGGTTGCGACCCGTAGAAGGGAACGCCGGCGCCCAGGTTCGGGAGCCGCACGGCGAGCGTGTTCACCATGCCTCCGCCGAAGCAAAAGCCGACGGCGCCCACCCGGCCGGTACAGTCTTCGTGCGCCATCAGAAACTCCGCCCCGGCGACGAAATCCTCGGTCATCGTCGCGCGGTCGAGCTGACGCTGGAGCTGTCGTCCTTCGTCATCGGTCCCCGGATAGCCGCCGAGGGGGGTCAGGGCATCGGGCCCGAAGGCCAGGAAGTCGGCCGCGGCGAGACGCCGCACGACGTCCTCGATGTACGGGTTCAGTCCGCGGTTCTCGTGGATGACCAGGACGCCCGGCTTCTTGCCCTCAGCGGCCGGGCGCACCATGTACCCGCGCATCGTCCCGGATCCGCGCGGCGACGGGTACTCGACGTATGCCGCCTGGATCCTCGGGTCATCCGGGTCCACCTGCCGCGCCCAGGCATACTGCGGGCTGAGCTGTTCGAACATGGTCGCCGCCGTCATGCCGGCCACCGCGAACTTCGCCGCCCCCTCGAGGAAGGCGCGCCGGTCGATCATTCCGTGTACGTACTGATCGAACAGGCCCAGGACCTCTGGCGGAAAGTCGCTCGCGCGTAGCCGTTCGTCCGACATGTCTCGTCTCCTCGAGGCTCGTGATTGTTCCCGCTGCGAAGAACGACGAAAGAGCCTAGGCCGAACCACGTGGCGGGGGCAAGAAGTCCCGGTCGGTCCTGGCTCGCCGCATCGCGCTCACGGGCGGTCCGGCCGCTGTTCGACCGGTGGTGTAAGGAATCGCCGTCCTGCGACACTCACTCCCTTTGGAACGGAGCCTCGCCTTGTAAGGGCCGGGCCAGAGCAAGGAATCGAAACAGATCGAGGGAGTTCTCGAGATGACATACACAGACAACCTGAAGCGTGGGATACTTGGCGGGCTGGCGGGTGGCATCCCGTTCGGCGTGATGATGGGCATGATGGGGATGCTCCCCATGATCGGCGCGATGGTCGGGATGCCCTCGGCCGTTTCCGGATTTCTCGTTCACATGGTGATGAGTGCAGGCATCGGTGCCGGTTTCGGCCTGTCCCTCGCTCCGTTCGTCGAGGGACGTGGCTCGACGCTCGCCGCCGGGCTCGGCTACGGTGCGCTTTGGTGGGTTCTGGGACCACTCACGTTCATGCCCTGGATCATGGGGATGGGATTCGCGGCCAATCTGAACGCCGCCGGCATGTCGGGAGCGCTTCCGAGCTTGCTCGGGCACCTCGTGTTCGGCGCGGTACTCGGCGCCACCTACGTGAAGCTCGGCGGCTCTGAGTCGTCTCGGCAGCTTCACGCCCGAGGCCAGGTGGCATAGCCGTACCGGCAGCACCGCCCCGAACGGACCGGCACACTGAGACCCTGACACGCCGCGAGAGCACGAGCCAACCCTGCGGGGCCGTCGGGACTCTCATAAGAAAGCTGGTCTTCCGGCTCTCTCTCCCCCAGAATAGAGGGCCCCTGTTCTGGGGCGGAGTGCTGCCTGGGGGGAGACGCTGCGGAGGTGAACGTGAGGAACAGGTCGATGACGGCGGTTCAGGCGGTCAGGATCGCCCTGGCGCTCAGCTGCGTCTCCATGGCGTTCGATCGGGCAGAGGCTCAGAGCCTCAGAGGATCCACCGGCTCGCTCAACCGCCAGAACCGCGTGGCCCGGCAGCACGACTTCACGTACCTGAACACTTCCGCTCAGCTGCGCCGGTTCGTCGACGCCGGATACCTCGTCCCCGTCCGGAGCGGGCCGAACCACATCGTGCGGGCCGCGTTCCCGTACGCGCGACCCGAGGTTGCCCTATTCATCTCCAGACTGAGTCGGCAATACAGACGCGCGTGCGGCGAGCGACTGGTCGTCACCAGCCTGACGAGGCCTCGTACCCGTCAGCCACGGAACGCCTCGCCACGGTCCGTACACCCGACCGGCATGGCGATGGACATCAGAAGAAGCCGCCGTCGGGCATGCCGAGCTTGGCTCGAGGACACGCTCCTTACCCTGGAGGGTCGAGGGGTGCTCGAGGCCCTGCGTGAAAGCCGCCCGCCTCACTACCACGTCGCGGTGTTTCCCAGGCAATACGCTTCATACGTAGAGACTGCACAGCTCGCCAGCACCACTGGCGGCCGAGACTATCGCGTCCGGCGCGGGGATTCGCTATGGACGATCGCGCGGCGGTACGGCACGACGGTCCAGGAGCTGCGATCGGCCAACAAGTTGCGCGGGAGTCGGATCTACGCCGGCCAGCTGTTGACCGTACCGTAACACCGTCGGCCAACCTCCAGCGACCTCCGTTCAGGCGGGGGCGACCTCGATGAGTCAACCGCTCCCTACATCATAGACGAAGCCTCGAATCGCATCCTTGTGCTCCAGAAACGGCGACGCGCACAGTCGGCGTATCGACTGCCGGATGTCGGCCTCCAGGTCGGAGAACGCCTCGAGCGCGAAAGGCGGCCGCACGCCCACATCCGCCTCGATCCGCCGCTTCACCTCATCATCCTCGAAGGTGAGCATCCCGCAATCCGTATGGTGAATGAGGACAATCTCCCGCGTACCCAGCAGCCGCTGCGAGATGACAAGCGAGCGAACCGCGTCTTCGGTCACGACGCCCCCGGCATTCCGGATCACGTGAGCCTCGCCGAGCTCAAGCCCGAGGAGCCGGTACACGTCCAGCCGCGCGTCCATGCACGCGACCACGGCCACCCGGGTTTCTGAGGGCATCGGCACGCCGTCTTCGTCGAACGACCGCGCATAGCTTCGGTTCATTTCCACCAATAGGTCGGTCGCGCTCGCCGTCTCGCCTGCGCTCGCCCGCCCGGCTGTACTCATGTGGAATCTCCTCTCCACAGCTCGGTCGACATGTATCGTTCGCCCGTATCGCGCTCAGCTCCCTGGCACCCGGTCGGGGCGGGCTGGTCCCGTCAGCACCCGACCCGGCCGCGCACCCGTGAACGCGCCGTTCGAGATGACCGGCCGGCCGTTCACGATGACGTGGTGGATCCCCACCGAGTACTGGTGGGGCTCGACGTACGTCGCCCGATCCGAGACGGTGGCGGCATGGAAGACGGTGATGTCCGCGAACATCCCCTCTGCGATCAGCCCGCGCTCGTACTGCCCGATCTGTTCGGCCGGCATCCGGGTCATCTTGCGGATCGCAGTCTCGAGATCGATCACGCCCAACTCGCGCACGTAGCGTCCGAGGACGCGCGGAAACGCGCCGTAGCTGCGCGGGTGCGGGAATCCGAAGCCGTACGACACCGGGTCGCCGTCCGTCTCGATCATCGCGAGCGGGTGCTGGAGGATCCGCGTGAGATCCGCCTCATCCATCGAGTGATAGATGGCACTGAAGCCGCCGTCCTTTTGCAGCTCGATCAGGACCGGGATCGCCGCGTCGATCGAGTTCGGGAGTCCGCGATCCGCGAGCAGGTCGGAGAGCCGCAGCCCGTTGTACTCGGGGTGGGAGCGGATCGTCCGGAATTGGATGCGGCTCATGTCGTCGCCGGCGCGATCCGTGAAGATGATGTCCCGCATCTCGGATACGAGGCGGGGGTGGAGTTCTGGATCGTCGAGCCGCGCCGCCGTTTGATCCGAACCGCCCGCGAGCACCCACTGGGGGAACAGGATGGCCGAGCTGGTACTCGCAGCCGTGTACGGATAGAGGTCGTGCTTGATGTCAAGCCCTTCGGCGACCGCGTCTTCGATCATCCGTAGCGTTCGCTCGCTCCAGCCCCACTGGCCGGGGCCGATGGCCTTGTGGTGCTGGATCTGGGCAGGGATGTCCGCCTCGCGCGCGATCCGGATCAGCTCGTCCACGGAGTCGAGCAGATCGCGCGCCTCGTCCCGCATGTGCGACGTGTAGATCCCGCCGTGGCGTGCCGCGACCCTCGCGAGCTCGATCACCTCTTCGGTCTCGGCGTAGTTCGCGGGCACGTACTGGAGCCCGGTCGAAAGCCCGAGCGCGCCCATCCGCATCGTGGAGTCGACGAGCGCCTTCATGTGCTCGAGCTCCGCCGCGGTCGCGGGACGGTCCTCGAGCCCAACGGCGCGCTTGCGAGTCCAGGTGTGCCCGGCGAAGAAGCCGACGTTCGGCGCGACCTCGAGCGAGGCGGCGTACTCATCGAGCGGCCACGGCTGATCGCCGGAGTGGAGGCTCGCGAGGATCGTGGTGATCCCTTGCCGTGTGAAGTTCTCCGCGAGCGGGTGTTCGTGGATCGTGGTCTGGATGTGCGCGTGGTTGTCGATGAACCCGGGAGCGACGATCAGTCCGGTCGCGTCGATCACCTCGGCCGCCTGAGACGGATCGATCCCGTCGGGCGAGACGGCCATGATCCGGTCTCCGGCGATCACGACGTCTGCGGTGTAGCGGGGGGCGCCTGTGCCATCGACGACGGTGCCGCCGGACAGGATCAGGTCATAGGGAGCGTTGGTTGCGCGGGCGGCTTCTCCGGCATCGTCGGTCACATCGGCGCTCGGCGCGCAACCCGCCACCGCGTATGCAGCCGCGAGGCAAAGCCCGATCCACGGCTTCATTCTCGGCTTGGACATCTGCGATCCCTCCAGCTCGCTATGTACGGAGACCAGGATCGAGCGCGTCTCCGAAGATGTGGCGAACCGCAGGATGTCGACAGGCGGTCGCCCTCAGGTGATCGTTCCCGGCCTCTCAGACGGATTTGGTGACAGACGTCCGAGCCCGAGTCTTGAACGGTCTCGTCCGTAGAGATGAACTCCCAATCGTACCCGCCATGGGGGGTTGGTTGCACCCTCTGTCAAGTCTGATCAGCTTTTCTCAATGACGATTCGGACGTACGCCCGCGAAACGTTTCTCTCCGTCTCCTCGAAAGACTCGCCCACGAGGTCGCGACCCTGTCGGGCCGCCTTCGTAGCGCTGCTCGGCATGGGTTTGGCCGCTGCCCCCTGCGCGATCATCGCCCAAGAGCCTGCGTCAACGACGGACGTCAACGTGCGCGACCAAATCGCGGCGGCCTTGTTCACGGCGTCCGCCACCCAGGCCGCCGCGGCTCGAGCGAATGTCCAGATCCGCCAGCAGGAGGACGAGATCCACGCTCTGCGCGCGCAACTGGACATTGCGCGGAGCGGGCGAGACGATGACGTGGCGCGGCTCCAGGCCGAGCTGACGGCCGCCGAGGAACGGTTCGTCACGGCGCTCGCCGAGCAGGACGGCGCCTACGCGGCAGAAATCGCCGTGTTCCGGGATAGGGTCGAGGACATCGCGTCGAGTCCCGAAGGGGTGGCCGCCCTGGCCCGCTTCAACGCCGGCGATGAGCTCGGGGCCCTGGAGGTACTGGGCGCGCTCAAGGCAGCCCGCAGGGCAGCCCGCGAGGCAGCCTTCCAAAGGCGCGCCGACATCGAGAACGCAGCCGATGCGCGCGGGATCGCGACGCTCGCGCTCGAGGCGCGGAACAGTGGCAAGCTCTCGACCACCGATGTGATCGGCCATTTCGAGGAGGCTACGGCGCTCGACCCCGACGTGTTCTGGGACTGGGTGGAGCTGTCCCGGTTGTACTCGACCGCGGGGAACCTGTCCGCCGCCCGGGGAGCCGCCGAGCAAGCCCGGGAGACCGCGCGGACCGACCGAGATTCATCGGTGGCATTCACCACGCTCGGGGACGTACTCCTGGCCCAAGAGGGCCTCCCTGGCGCGCTCGAGAACTACAGGGCTGCGCTATCGATCTCCCAGACACGGGCGGCCTCCGACACCGCCGACGCCGATTGGCAACAGCTCCTGTCGACCGATCATGAGCGGGTAGGTGATGTGCTCCAGGCCCAGGGAGATCTCGCCGGCGGGCTCGAGCACCAGCGGGCTGCGCTGGAGATCACCCAGCGACTCGCCCAAATGGATCCGAACGATCAGCGCAGACAATTGAGCCTCTCGATCTCTCACTACAAGGTCGGCGATGCGCTCAGCGCCCGGGGTGATTCCGAGGGGGCCCTGGAAAGCTATGAAGCATCCCAGGAGATCCTGGAGCGGCTCACAGCCTCGGATCCGGGCAATGCACATTGGCAGCGGGAGCTCGCCCTCACGCACGAACGCATCGGCGGGTCGCTCCGAGCCCAGCGGGATATCTCGGGTGCGCTCGAGAGATTCGAGGCCGCGCTGGAGATCGTCCAGAGGATCGCGGCGGCGGACCCGGGTAATGCCGACTGGCAGCGGGACCTCCACGTCCTGCACAACTATATCGGCGACGTGCTGGAACTCCAGGAGGATTCCGCCGGTGCAGCGGAAGCCCGCGACGTGGCGATGGAGATCATCGAGCGACTCGCCGAGATCGATCCTGGCAACGCGCGCTGGCAGCGAGATCTCTCCATCTCCCTCGACCGGCTCGGTAGCCGACTCGCGGCCCAGGGAGATCTCGCCGGCGCGTTCGAGCGCTACCGCACCTCGCTGGACATCCGTCGACGACTCGCCGAGATCGATCCCAGCAACACGGCCTGGCAGCGGGGTCTCTTCATCTCCCACGGCTTCGTAGGCGACGTGCTGCAAGCCCGGGAGGATCTCTCGGGCGCTCTCGAGCACCGCCGAACCGCGTTGGAGATCAGCCTCCGCCTCGCGGAAGAGCACCCGGACATCACCGAATGGCAGCGGGATCTCATCGTGAGCTACGTGAGAATGCAGATGGCCACGGGTGACACGGAGTACGCCGAGCGCGCGTTGGAAGTGGCGCTCCGGATGCAAGCCCAGGGGATGCTCGAGCCACGAGACGAGTGGATGATCGAAGACCTCCGGCAGCGAGCGCGTCCATGAGCGACGTGTTCGTCGCGTACGAGCAGAGCGACCAGCCGCGCGCGGGGCGGCTCATCCGCGCGCTGGAGGGGGCCGGTTTCTCCGTCTGGTCGCATGCCGATTTGCCGGGTGGCGAGAACTGGCAGGCCCAGGTTGAGTCTGCGCTCGAAGCCGCCAAATGCGTCGTCGTCCTATGGTCGAAGAACAGCGTCGGGCCCGCCGGCGAGTTCGTGCGCGAAGAGGCGAGACGGGCCAAGGCCCGTGGCATTCTCGTTCCCGTGACGCTCGCCAATGTCGATCCGCCCCTCGGCTTCGGGGAGGTCCAGGCGATCGACCTGACTCGTTGGGGAGGCAGCCGCCGCAACCCGTTCTTCAGAGATCTTTGCGCAGCCATTCAGGCGCGGATCGACGGCACGGAGATCCCCGCGGCAACAGGTCCGAAGCACCGGTTGATGCAACGCATCACATATGGCGCGCTCGCGAGCACGCTCGGCGTCGCGATCGTGTTCGGGTTCAACGTGTTCGCGGCGCAGCGTCCGCTGTGCTCGCTCCCCGTATTCCAGCCGTCCCTCTCCGACTTCTGCGGTTCGTTGGGGTTCGGGGACCGGCCCACGAAGGCCGAGCGCCTCGCGTGGGAAGCGCGCGAACCGGGAAGCTGTCAGGCGCTGCGAGATCACGTCGAAGCGTTCCCGGAGGGCGCGCTCCGGGAGACGGCGGCCAGCCTCATCGCGGCGCGACAGGTTACACAGACGGAGACCTGGGAGCCTTCCGAGCGCAGGCTCGTGCTCTTCGTTGGTCCGGGTGCCCGGCAACCGACCGAAGCCGCCGCCCGGGCGGAAACCCTCGAGCGTGCGGGCCGCGATGCGGAGCGACTGTGTAGCGGGTTCTCCGCAACCGCTTCGTTTCGCCTGATCGCCTCCAGCCCCGAAGCGCAGACCTGGGAGTGCTCCTCATCGGCCGGGGGGGTTTCATGTAGCTTCGACGGCGAGGCCGTGTGCCAGCTCGAAGAGAGGCACATGGTCGAGACCGAGGTCTGTCAGGAGCCCTGACCTGGACCGATACTCGGGTCGCGCGGGGTCGATCAGATGAGTCTGCCGGCGAACTCGCCGGAGTTCCGAACGAATATCGTGGTTTTCAACCCGTCCGCGAGCTGTTCCATCCGGCGAGAATACTCGGCTTCGGTGCCCGGGGACGGCTCCTGCAAGCCCAGGAAGACGACGTCCGCTTCCGCACTCCGAGTGTGGATGATGTCCGCGATCGACTGGTCGGCCCGCCGCATGATGATGTCCGTATCCGCCTGGATGCGTACCTCCTGCAGCAGATGCTCCAGGCCCCGCGACTGTAGCTCCTGTTCTTCCTCATCGCGTGCGATCGAGCGCACCAACACCCGGGCATCGGCCCACTCCTGATTCAGCCTCATGAGGTAGGCCAGGAGCAGCATCAGATCACCGTTGTGCTCGAGCCCACCCCACCAGAGATCGATCCGCATGTTCTCATGGAGCTCGGGGGCCCCATCCAGGCGCACGATCACCGTGCTCATGCCGACCTTCGACAGGGCTCGTACGATCCGCAGCCACGCCTCCAGCCGGCCCGCCTTCTTGGGCCAACCGACGATGACCGTATTGGACTGGAGGCCCGCGATCCCGTTCGCCTGGGCTGCACCGATGACGCCGCTCTCGAACTCCCGGACCACATCGACCTTGCTGAACGCAAGAAGCCCGGCGTCGGCCAGAGATCGCTCCATCTCTCTGTGGCGCCGGTCGGTGTCCACGTCGTCGGTAATGAGATCGGCTTCGATGAGCTGAATGGCGGTAATCAAGCCTCTGCGCTGCCCGAACCAGCTCGCCAGCCTGACGAGACCGATCCGCTTCTCGGGGTCGCCGACGAAGACCAGGATGTGGGGTCTCCAATTCCTCGGATCGTCCGCGTGCCTCCGCAAACGGAGCAGGGCGAAACGAGCGAGCGTCATCCAAACGCCCGCCCGCGCATCCCCCCAGCGCCGCTGCATGGCCCGGCGGCGTAGGTACGTGTACAGGGCCAGCTCCAGGATCACCGCGACGAAGCACGCCACGGGATTGATGAGCAGCATGACGACCACGGCACCGGCCGATCCCAACAGCGAGACCGCCCAGGGGACGTCGAGCGTGGGTCGATAGGACGGATCACCGGCCCAACGCTCGGCGGCCGCGCTCAGGTTGATCGCCACGTACAAGGTGAGGAACAGAATCGTGACGAACTGGGCCACGGCGTTGAGCCCGCCGAGCCCGACCGCGGCGAGGGCGATCGCGCCGCTGATCCAGGTAGCGATCGTGGGTTGCCCGGTCTTCGAGACCCGCGCGAGTAATCGGGGAGCCAGTCCATCCTTCGCCAGCGCCTGCAGGACCCGGGGTCCGCCGAGGACGCTGCCGAATGCCGAGGACAGGATGGCGCCCCACATCCCCGGAAAGACCAGCCAGGCTCCAAGGAAAGCCACGCCGGTCCACGCCGCGACTCCGGGGCTCGCTAGATCGTCGAAGGCGAGCCGCGCCGAGCTCCCGAGAAGAATCGGAATCACGAGGTACAGGGCCGTGCCGGTCCCCACGGCGAGCAAGGTGCCGCGCGGGATCGATTTTCGGGGCTCCCGCAGATCACCGCTCAGCCCGATCCCCGCGGTGAAGCCCGTGACCGCGGGAAAGAACACCGCGAACACGTACCAGAACCCCTCCGGTGCCGTCCGGTAGCTGGCGGTCAGCTCGGGCGCGCGAAAACCGCCCCCCAGGGCCCCGCTGGCCAACGCGAGCAGCGAGATTCCGACCGCCACCATGATCGGGATCTGGAGCCGCAGCGCCAGCCCGGCGCTTTTCCCGGCGACTGCGGTGATCCCCACGACGGTGACCGCGGCCACGATCTGGACCGTCGTCGCCGATCCCGAGCCCGGAGCGCCCGGCCACAGGGCGAGGATCGCCTCGGCCAGGCCGTAGCTGTAGAAGGTGATGCTCAGGGTGCGGCACAAGAAGAGCGGAATGCCGATCGCCCCACCCATCTCCAGACCCAGGCTGCGGGCGACCATGTAGTACTCGCCCCCCACGCCGACCGTCATGTTGGTGGCCAGGGCCGAGGCGCTGAGAGCCGTGATGAAAGTGACGGAACTCGCGAGGAGCACGATGAGCAGCGTCAGCGGCAGGCCCACGTTCCCGACGACCCAGCCGAACCTCAGATACATGATCAGCCCGAGGATGGTCAGGACGCTCGGGGTGTAGACCCCCAGGAACGTGCCGAATCTCTCGGCGGGCTGTGGCTCCGGCTCGGGCTGCGCCCCGGATATCGTCACGCGATCTTTCGGTAAGGTAGGTTCTCGGGTCCGCTCGCCCTCGACTCGAGTGTGCGGGGATGGTACTCACCGGATCGGTCGTGCGTAAGGCGAGGCACGGCGTCGGGTGTCGCTTGCCGCTCCGCTTCGTCTCGAACAAGCTTACGGACAAGCACCTCAACCCCGCTCAGGTGTCCGGCGTTGTGCGTCGCTGCGAGACCTCTACTCAGGATAGAACCGTGAAAACGAGAAACATCTTCAGCGTCATCGCAGCCGTAATGCTCTGCATCCCCAACCAGAGCTTCGCCCAGGACCGGCTGACCCCCGAGCTGCTCTGGCAACTCAAGCGGGTCTCAGGGCCTGCGGTGTCTCCGGATGGGTCCCGGTTCGTCTATGGAATCCGTGAATACGATATCGAGGAAAACCGCGGAAGCACCGACCTGTGGATCATGTCCGTGGACGGCGCCAGTCCCCGTCAACTCACGGATACGCCCTCCAGCGAGTTCAACTACACGTGGCGGCCCGATGGTCGAAGGATCGGCTTCCTCTCGTCACAAAGTGGCTCGGCCCAGCTTTGGGAGATGAACCCCGACGGGTCCGGCGTGGCACAAGTTACCGACATCGACGGAGGCATCGGCAACTTTTCGTACTCGCCCGACGGCGGTCACATCGCGTTTACCAGGGCCGTCAAGCTCGACCAGACCGCCAACGAGATCCACCCGGATTTGCCGCTGGCGAACGCTCGCATCATCGACGAGCTGATGTACCGCCACTGGGACACGTGGCACGACTACACATACAGCCACCTGTTCGTCGCGGAGTACACCGACGGGCGAGTGGCAGAACCGATCGACGTGATGCCGGGCGAGCGGTACGACACACCTCTGAGCCCGTTCGGCGGAGGCGAGCAGATCGGGTGGAGCGCCGATGGGAGCCAGATCGCGTATACGAGCAAGAAAGTGACGGGAGCCGCGTACGCGACCGGCACCAACTCCGAGATCTACCTCTACGATCTCGAAAGCGGCTCTACGGTCAATCTGACCGAGGGGATGATGGGGTACGACACCGAGCCACGATTCTCGCCCGATGGGCGCTACATCGCGTGGCTCAGCATGGAGCGCGACGGGTACGAGGCCGACCGCAACAGACTCTTCGTTCAGGAGCTCCCCGACGGGGCCGCCCGGGAGCTGACGGCGGGCTTCGACCAGGACGTGCACAGCCCGGAGTGGGCGGCGGACGGTCGGAGCATCTACTTCACCAGCGATATCCGGGGCACGGTCCAGTTCTACGTGGCACCGGTGTCTGCGGGTCGGACGTCAGGTGGAGGTTCCGAACGGGAAATCAGGAAGATCACGGAAGGCGTCCACAACTACGGCGCGTTCGGTCTGGCCGAGGGCCCCGGTGGCACGGCCATCATCGCGTCGCGCACCTCGATGTCGGCGCCCGCCGACATCTACAACGTCGATCCCGCAACCGGAGAGGCGGCCCAGCTCACCTTCGCCAACCGCGACATCCTCGGCCGCCTCACGATGGGCCGTGTAGAGGAACGGATCGTCCGGACTACGGACCACAAGGAGATGCCCGCCTGGGTGATCCATCCGCCGGATTTCGATCCCAGCCGGCAGTACCCCGCCCTGCTCTACGCCAAGGGCGGTCCCCAGGGAGCCATGAGCCAGTCATGGTCCTATCGATGGAATCTCCAGATCATGGCCGCGCACGGGTACATCATCATCGCGCCTCAGCGGCGCGGCGCGTCGAGCCTGGGGCAGAAGTGGGAGGAGCAGATCTCGGGCGACTGGGGCGGCCAGGCGATGCAGGACCTGCTGAGCGCGATCGACGACCTGGCGCGCGAACTCTACGTGGACGCGGACAGACTGGGTGCGGTCGGAGCGAGCTTCGGCGGCTACAGCGTGTTCTGGCTAGCGGGCAACCACGCCGGCCGCTTCAAGGCGTTCATCTCGCACGACGGCGTCTTCAACCTGGAGAGCATGTACGGATCCACCGAGGAGATGTTCTTCGTGAACTTCGACATGGGCGGGCCGTACTGGGAAAACGCCGACAGCTACAGGCGGTTCTCACCGCATCTGTTCGTCGGCAGCTGGGACACCCCGATACTGATCGTGCAGGGGGGGCAAGATTTCCGTGTCCCGGAATCGGAGAGCATGCAAGCGTTCACCGCCGCACAGCTCAGGGGAATTCCGAGCCGCCTGCTCTATTTCCCCGAGGAGAACCACTGGGTGCTGTCCGCGCAGAACGGGATCCTCTGGCAGCGAACGTTCTTCGACTGGCTGGATCGGTATCTGAAGTAGGGCTGCCGCGACCGAAGTCCAGATCGGCCCCGGAGCCGGAGTACCGGCGTCAGGGGCCTCTCCGGATCCCGTCTGGGCACCCCCATGGGTTCGCCTGCTTACGGTGCCGTGTGGACGGCGAACTGTATGCTCTGACACGTGTTCGTTCCGCGCCGGCCGAAGCCCCCGGTAGGTCCCCCGGCATAGTCGTTCCACGGCGAGGGAACGCCCGCCGCAGGCACGCCGGCGTCGGTGCAGCCCCCGTCGATCGACTTGATCATGTCGGGCATGTATTGCGGCATCTTCGGCCCATGGTCATGCACCACGAGCTGGACCTCGGCTCCGTATGCATCTTCAAGCCCGTACGCCGGCAGACCCACCGGGCCGTTCGCCGAGCCGCTTCCGTCGCCTACGCGGCGGCGGCCGGAAAACGTGGCTTCTCCCGAACCACCGATGATACGCCCGGCGGCCCACATCATGTCCGGGCGGGCGAGGTCATTCACTACGTCCGTCGGCCCGCACACCCCCGGTCCCCCGAACGTGCACTCCGCGGGAGCGTTGAGGACCACAAACCACAGCGTTACGGCATGGCCCGGCGTGAGCCCGGTCGTCTTCACCTGGAAGTTCACGCCGTTGGGCGTGCGGATGATCCGCGACGTGCCCACGACGCTGAGATCCGAGAACGCCAGCACCGGCGCGGGCGGATCGGCCGCGCTTTGGGCCAAGTCGGCCGAGGCCGAAGGGATCTCTTCCGGCTGGAGGAGCGTCTGGCCGGCCTCGGAGCAACCAGCGAGCACCACGCCCAGAGACACCAGACGAACTACCGCGAATCGAGTGGGAGTACTGCGTTGCATCGTGCACCTCCGGTCGGTGGTTCATCGCGAGCCGCCGGACCTCTCGTTCTGGAGTGCCCGTCTCGGGCCCAGGCCCGGCTCTTGATTCAGAAGCGAGAAACCAGGGCGATGTGGCTCACGGCTGGCGTGAGTCGGAGGGCGAAGGGCATCTTTGGGGGGCCTCGTGATGCTTGGCAGTAGGGAGATGCCAGCCCAATCAGACGTGACCGAGCTCCTGCTGGCGGCCGCCGACGGCGACAGTTCCGCGCTCGAAAGCGTGATACCGATCGTCTACACCGAGCTACATCGCATCGCACACCGCCGTCTCCGGGGTGAGCGCGCGGACCACACCCTGAGCACGACGGCACTCGTTCACGAGGCCTACCTCAAGTTGATGAACCTCGAGCGGCTGAATTGGAGGAATCGCGCGCAGTTCATGGCGATCGCATCACGCCTCATGCGGCAGATCCTAATCGACTACGCCCGCGCCCGACGCGCCGCGCGCCGGGGTGGGGAGCACAAACGGGTAAAGCTCAAAGCATCCGAGGCGGACGCCGCCACGCCGGCTGAGCCCACCGAAGAGGTTTTGGCGCTTCATCAGGCGTTGGAGAGCCTCGGAGAAATCAACGAGCGGCATGCCCGCATCGTGGAGTGCCGGTTCTTCGGAGGGATGAGCATCGCGGAGACCGCCGAGGCGCTTTCGTTGTCTCCGGCTACCGTCAAGCGGGACTGGGTAATGGCGAGAGCGTGGCTAAACCGGGAACTGAGCGCGTGACGGGCACGGATGGTCGTCCCGAGGCGGGTGCGGCACCGGGGAGCGACCCGATGTCGCCGGAGCGGCTAGAGAAGATACAGGATCTTCTGCTAGGTGCGCTGGAGGTCCCGGAAGACGAACGCGGCGACTTTGTCTCCTCGGAGTGCGGCGCTGACGTAACGCTCAGGCGGGAGGTCGAGTCACTCCTCCATGCGCACTCGACCTCGGGCCCCGTTGATCGTATGGCGGACACGCTCGGTGCCCGCGTGCTCGCGGAGTTCGTCGAAGGCGGAGGTCTCGAAGGCGAAATCATCGGCCGCTACAAGATAATGGAGCGGCTTGGAAGAGGCGGGATGAGCGTAGTATACCGGGCTTGGGATCCCAAGTTGGAGCGGGAGGTCGCGCTCAAGTTCCTGCCCGTCCTTCTCAGGTCGGACAAGACCAGTCGTGAGCGGTTCCTGGTCGAGGCACAGGTCGCCGCCGGCCTCGAGCACCCTAACATCTGCACGATTCACGAGATCGGGGAAACGGAGGACGGTCGGCTGTTCATCGCCATGCCGCTTTATGAGGGCGAGACGGTTCGGGCAAAGCTCGAATCCGGTCCGTTGACCGAGGAGGAGGCTCTCCGGATCGCTCTCCAGGCGGCGAAGGGTCTGGCAACAGCGCACGAGCGCGGGGTCGTCCACCGTGATGTCAAGCCTGACAACCTCATGATCACCCGTGATGGTACCCTCAAGATCCTGGACTTCGGAATCGCCCAGCTCGAAGGGGCCGCCAAGCCGACCGGAAAGACCCCCGGCACCGCTTTCTATATGTCGCCGGAGCAGGTGGCGGATCGATTGGTCGATGCGCGCACCGACCTGTGGTCACTGGGCGTTGTTCTCTACGAGATGCTGGCCGGGCGTCGACCGATAGAGGGCAAGACGCTAGAGGCGATCAGGCGAGCCATCATCGAAGAAGAGGTCGTCCCGCTCGCTCAAGTACGCGCTGATGTCTCTTCGGATATCGCGGCTCTCATCGAATCACTGCTCCAGAAAGACCCGTCGAGCCGTCCGACCTCGGCGGCTCAACTCGAACACGAGGTGCGGAGGCTTCTGCGGGGGCCGGACTCGGGCACCGTCCACGGGCGCCCAAGCTGGCGACTCGTGGTGGGCAGCCTGCTCAGCGTAGCGTTGTTGATGTTCGGGGCGCTCTGGTATTGGCGCGACGGCCTGTCAAATCCGCGGGATGCCGCGCCCGGGTCCGAACAGCGATCCATCGCCGTTCTCCCGTTCATGGATCTCACCGGCGACCCCGAGAACGAGCAGTTGGTGGCCGGCCTTAACGCGGTCCTCCTGACGCAGCTCCACGCGGTTGCGGGTCTTACTCCGGTCTCCACGTCCTCTCTCGAGGAATACGAGACGGGCACGAAGCCGGTGACCGAAGTCGCTCGTGAGCTGGACGTAGGCACCGTCCTGGTAGGGAGCCTGCAGCGCGACAGCGATCGCGTGCTCTTCAGCGCCCGGCTCATCGACGGAAGCACGGGGGAACAACTGTGGGCCGACCTTTATCAACGGGAGCTGACGAGCGAGAGCCTGTTTTCCATTCAGGTCGACATCGGACGACGGATCGCCGATGCGCTGAGCGTCGAGCGACCGACCGAACAGGGTGAACGCCTTAGCGCCCCGCCGACAGAGAACCCCGACGCGTACGAGTACTACGCGCGCGGGAAGGCGCTCCTGAACGATCCGATGGCGGCGCCCGGCGCCGCCGGCGATGCCGAATGGATGTTCCGGCAGGCCGTGCGGCTGGACTCGACGTTCGCCCTCGCATGGGCGGCGCTCTCCGAGTGGCACAGCTCCGCCGTTTCCGGGGTTGACGCGGTGTCTCGATCGGTGAACCGCGTCCCGACCCGAGCCGGTCCCGGCCAGTTGACGGCCGACGTCGCGCTCGACAAGGCCGTCACGTACGGACCGGGGCTCCCGGAGACGATAAAAGCTCAGGGGTGGTACCTGTTCAACGTCGAGCGCGATCAGGATTCCGCCCTGCAACACTTCGACGATGCACTCCGGATGCGTCCCAACGATCCCGATCTCGTGGGAGCTGTCGGCCTGATCCGAGTCAGCCAGGGCCGGTGGGAGGAGGGGGTGGCGAATCTGGAAAGGGCGCTGCGACTCGATCCGGGTAATTATTGGCGGACCGTGCTTCTCGGCCAAACGTACGCTCACCTCCGCAGGTACGACGAGGCGGAGCGACAGTACGACCGTGTTCGCGCGGCGGTTCCCAGCTATGCCGAGGCGTACATCAACCAGGCGATCGCACGCCTCAAGCGAGACGGAGATGTCCGCGGCGCCACCAGCGTGCTGGAGGAGGCGCGCGGGAGGGTCGATCCGGGAGAGCTGATCTGGCGCTTCGCGCAGCCGGGCGCTCGCTACCCCTTCATCCGGATCCTCGCCGATTGGTTCCACTCCGGACTCGCGGACAGCGCGGTCGCGCGTGACGCCCGCTCGCGGTGCGTGGCCTGTTATTGGCACGTTCGGGCACAAGTCGCCGAACGGAGTGGCGAGCCAGATGTGGCCCGCATCTACTACGACAGCCTTTTCCGGCACATGGTTCCGGAACCGGGTGAGAGACCTCTCAACTACCGTTACGCGGCTCTGGGGGCCGCAGGGTCAGGGCGGATTGAAGAGGCGAGCCGATACCAGGATTCATCCTTGGCAAGAGCCCTGGCAAACGGTCACACCCTGTCGAACGAGGCCGTTTCCGCCTACCACGGTCTCGAGAGCCTGGCCGAGGTGCGTGTACGGACCGGTGAGCACGAGGCGGCCATCGCCGCGCTTGAGCAGCTGCTCTCCCACCCGGGCCTGCTCTCGGTGCCCATCCTAAAGCTCGATCCGCTTTGGGATCCCCTTCGCGGACTTCCGGATTTCCGGAGGCTTCTGAACGAGTACCGGTGAGCGTCGAGGTTGCAGGGTTCCTCGCGCCCGCAGTGGTGCGTGCCGGTGGCATGGGAAGGCTCGGCTCAAGATGGGACAATATGTAGCCATCAGGCCGGCTGTCGCGTATCGTCTCTGATCGGCATGGCAGCCGGCTTGATCGGCAGGACCAGCCCGGAGCCGGCGCAGTTGGAGGGAATGAACCGCTATGCGCCGCAGCGTGTTGTTCTCGCGGGACCACGCCTCAGCGTTGCCTGCACCAAGAACTCATGGAGGACCCATGTCACTTCGTATCAACGACACCGCGCCCGATTTCACCGCCGAGACGACGCAAGGAACGATCAGCTTCCACGATTGGATCGGCGACAGTTGGGCCATCCTGTTCTCGCACCCCAAGGACTTCACCCCCGTGTGCACGACGGAGCTCGGCGCCGTCGCGGGCATGCTGGACGAGTTCGCAGCGCGCAACTGCAAGATCATCGGCATCAGCGTCGACGGGGTGAGCGACCACGAGGCGTGGTCGAAGGACATCGAGTCATCGCAGGGTCACGCCGTGACCTATCCGCTCATCGGCGATCCGAGGCTCGAAGTGGTGAAATCGTACGACATGCTCCCGGCCGACGCGGGCGAGACATGCGCGGGCCGCACGCCGATGGATAATGCGACGGCGCGCTCCGTCTTCGTCATCGGACCCGACAAGAAGATCAAGGCCACGATCACCTACCCGATGAGCACCGGGCGTAACTTCGCCGAGATCCTCCGGCTGCTCGACTCGTGCCAGCTGACGGCCGAGCAGCAGCTCGCCACGCCGGCGAACTGGGAACAGGGCGATGACGTGATTATCGCGCCGGCGGTCTCCGACGAGGAGGCGAAGGACCGCTTCCCAGAGGGTTGGGAGCAGCCGCTGCCGTATATCAGGATCGTTCCCCAGCCGTAGCGACGGCGAGTCCGGAGCGAACCTCGCCCCGGGCGCCGCCATGCCAGACGCCCCCTCCCGAAGCGGCGCCTTCGGGGGGGATCCTCCCAGGATGCACGAAAGCCCGCCTGGTAGCGGGCTTTCTGCCGAGCGTTGCGCCGCGATCTCGGGTCGGTCTCAGCCGCTCTCCGTGGGCGTACCCTCATCGGTGTCCTCAGGGGCAAAGCGGTCCTGGAGGTCCTCGGCCGCCTCGGCGAAGGTGACTCCCTCCGACTTCATGGAGATCCAGCCGCCGTATGCGATGCCTGCCGCGGCGATGAGACCGAGGAACACCCCGAGCTTGCGCTCTATCCCCATTCCGCCTCCGGGTCCGGGCACGTCTAGAATTCGATAGAAGATCAGGAAGGTGGAGAGGATGCCGAGCGCTGCTGTCAGCGCGCTTGCAGAGACCGGAAGCCGGATCTTTCGTCCTGTAGCTGTGGCGAACGCGAGTCCGACCACGACCACGACCGTGACGAACAGAATGAGGTCGATTACCTCGAACGCCTCGAACGCATTGAATCTGAAGTCCTGTCCGGACATCTCGGCGAGTCCGCGCACCTCCGCGGGGATGTCGACGCCGAACCAGGGGAACAGGATCATGATCAAGAACAGGGCGATCCCGGAGAACATCGCCATCCGCTCGCCTCGTTGCAGCTTGCTCACGTCCATTGTTCCTCCTTCGCCATGCCACGTTCTGATGGTCCGTCACGCGAATGCGTGGGCTCGCGGCCCTTAGCTTCGCGCCGGATCACGGTCACGCGCAAGAACGGCGATGCGAGAAGCCACTGCGTATTGCATCGGTTGCCGCTCCCCTTTCCAATGATCAGCTTCCGAGCCTGGAGATTCTGAGCTGACGTCTCACCCAGGCGGTCCCGCGATGTCTCCCGAGTCACAACCGGCTCTCCACCCTTCGCGCGCGAAGTGAGGCCTGACGTCACGTGCGGCTGACATCCATCGACCTCCTCATCATCGCCATCTACGGGGCCGTCGTCATCGCCCTGGGAGTCTGGTTCTCGCGGCGCGCGGGGCGGAGCATCGAGGACTACTTCCTGGCCGGCCGCACGCTACCGTGGTGGATCGCCGGCACATCGCTCGCCGCCACATGGTTCGCGGCCGACGCCCCGCTCGCGACGGCCGGCATTGTTCGCGAGCGGGGTCTATACGCCAACTGGCTGTGGTGGTACGAGGGCACCGGCGTGATCATGCTGGCCTTCTTCTACGCCAAGCTGTGGCGACGCGCGGGGATCGTGACCGACGCCGAGCTCATCGAGCTGCGTTACTCGGGCAGGCCCGCGGCGGCCCTTCGCGGCTTCACGGCCCTGTATCACGGGGTGCTCAGGAACGCGGTCGTGATGGGCTGGGTCATGCTCGCCATGGTCAAGTTCAGCCAGGTGCTGCTCGGGTGGGATCCCGCTTTCACCCTCACGGTCTGTGTGATCGCGGCACTGATCTACACCGCCGCCGCCGGGCTCTGGGGCGTCGTCGCCACCGACTTCCTCCAGTTCGTCGTCGGCATGCTGGGCTCGGTGATCCTGGCCGGCATCGTCCTGTCGATCACTGGTGGGCCGGTCGCGATGGTGGAGGCGGTACGCGCGCTGCCTGAGACAGTGCCCGCCACCCTCGACCTCGTACCGAACGCGGCGCACCTCGGTCCACTCGAATTCGGCTCTTTCGTCTGTCTGATCCTCTTCCTTTGGGTGCGGAGCGGTCAGGGCGACGGGTATGTCGCGCAGCGGTTGTTCGCGTCGGGCGACGAGCGGCAGTCGATGCTGTCGGCGCTGTGGTTCGCGTTTGCGGGGATCGTGCTGATGACGTGGCCGTGGATCATCGTGGGACTGGGGTCGCTGCTGGTGTTGCCGGCTTCGTCCGCCGGGGCGGCGCTGGCCGCGGATCCCGAGCTCGCCTACCCGATGATGATCGGCGAGCTGATGCCCGTCGGCCTGCGCGGGCTCGTGGTCGCGGCATTCCTCGCCGCGTTCATGAGCACGATGGACACCCACCTGTGCTGGGGCGCGTCGTACCTCGTCAACGACGTGTACCGGAGGTTCGTGCGACGGGGGGCCGACGAGATCCACTACGTGCGCGCTTCACGGATCGCGGTCGCGCTCCTGGCGGTGGTGGCCGCGCTCGCCGCGTGGCAGATGACCTCTATCCAACGGGCGTGGATCTACGTCATCGAGCTCACGGCCGGAATCGCGTTCGTCTGGCTGCTCAGGTGGTACTGGTGGCGGGTCAATGCCTGGGCCGAGATCACGGCGATGGCCGGGTCAGTCCTGCTGGCCAACGGCGGAATGCTGGTCGAGCTGGCCCATCGCGTCGGCCTCGCCCCGACCGCTTTCGCGGAGTCGGCGGCGGTCTTCTACGGGACGGAGTACGATTTCGTCCGGGCCACGGTCATCGTTCTCGTCTGTACGATCGTGTGGGTCACCGTCGCACTCCTCACGCCACCCGACGATCCGAAGGGGCTGGAGGCGTTCTATCGAAAGGTGCGTCCAGGCGGGTGGTGGGGCCCCGTGTCCCGGGTGGCGGACGATGTCGTCACGGACGGCTCGAGCGCCGGTCGATGGTTGGGGTTCTTCCTCGGCACCGTGTTTCTGTACACTTCGCTTCTCGGCGTCGGGTACGGCCTCACCGGCCGACCCGGGGCCGGAGTCATTTTGGTGGCCCTCTCGGGCATCGCGGCCCTTCTCGCGCTTCGGGTGGCTCGGCGCGAAGGTGGGATAACCACTTGAAGGACGAACTCTTCACCGACGAAAGACCATGAAGCTCAAGATCGCCATCATCGGCGCGGGAAGCCGCGAGTTCGGACCCGCGACCGTGGCGGACATCCTGCTCAGCGATCCGATCTGCGAGTGCGATCTCCACCTGACGCTGATGGATCTCGATGCGTCGGCGGTCGAGCGAACCCGCACCTACGCGCGTGCTTGTGCGGAGGCGCTCGACCGCGAGCCCGGTCTCGAGGCCACGACCTCGCTCGAGGATGCGCTCCAGGATGCGGACCACGTGATCCTGTCGATCGAGCGGAGACGATACTTCTACTGGTCGCAGGACTTTCACATCCCCCGCAAGCTCGGCTTCCGGCAGATGTACGGGGAGAACGGAGGGCCGGGCGGGCTCTTCCACGCGCTCCGCGGCATGGGACCGTGCGTAGAGGTGGCACGCACGATGGACAGGGTCTGCCCGGATGCGTGGCTCCTGAACTACACGAACCCGCTCACGAAGCTGTGCGAACAGCTGACTCGCTCGAGCGGTGTCACCACGGTCGGGCTGTGTCACGGAGTGTTCGGAGGCATGGAACAGGTCGCCGCATTCCTGGAGCGACCCGTGGACGAGATCGAGTTCGAGGCGAGCGGGCTCAACCACTTCACGTGGTTTACGTCGATCCGCGACCGCGCGACCGGCGAGGATCTGTACCCCGACCTCCGAGAACGCGAGCGCCGCGCTCACTGGCTGTCGGACTGGGATGAGATCGCCCTCAGCCGAACGCTACTTCGCGTCTTCGGACTGTATCCATCGCCGGGGGCCAACCACATCGGCGAGTACATCGGGTGGGCTCAAGGCTTCCTCGCGAGCAGCCCGCTTCAGTTCTTTTACGACCCGGCGGAGCTCGACCCCTGGAAAGACGACCGCGTGCCGCCATGGATCTACAACCTGGAAGAACAGCCCACCGGCGTCCCGCTCTACCACCCCACCTCGGAAGGCCGACTGCGCCCGGGCGAGAGAGAGACCTCTGACCCGGCGGCGCCGATGCCCTCCGGCGAGCTGGCGATCCCGCTCATCGAAGGCGTGTCGTGTGGTGTCGTGCAACGCCTGGACGCCGTGAACATCCCCAATCGGGGCTACGTGCAGGGGCTGCCGGAAGGGGCCGTCGTCGAGGTCCCGGCACTCGCGGACGAAGGGGCTCTCAGGCCGTCGGATATCTCTGACCTGCCGGAAGGAGTGCTGGCTATGTTGCGGCCTCAGATCTCGATCAATCGCCTGCTGTGCGAAGCGTTCGAGGAGGGCTCGCGAGACAAGCTTCTACAGGCCGTGCTGCTGGATCCGACCACGCCCTCGTACCAGGCCGCGGTCCATCTCATCAACGAGATGTGCGAGCTCCAGTCCAACGTCCTCCCGGAGATGGTGTGGCCCCGGTAGGAAACCCATCCGGCGGGCGCCGGGCAAACGTTGCCCGGTGCAGGATCCTACCCGGCTGTAGCGCCCGCTTCTACGCGCTCGTTTAGCGTCGCGTCCGCTTCCAGGCGCTGCTGCGCCTCCTCCACCTCCATGTAGTAGCGGCGGCGCTGAAGCCGAGAAGCAGCGCCTTCGTCGACGATAACGATCGCGTCCGGGTGTAGCTGTAGGGCGGAAGCCGGTACCTGTGCCGTGATCGGCCCCTCGACCATGTCGCGTATTGCAGGCGCCTTGTCCTTCCCCAGCGCGAGAAGCATACAGGTTCTCGCCTCGAGGATCGTCCCCACCCCCATGGTGATCGCCTGGCGAGGGAGTACCTCCGGGCTCTCAAAGGATGGCGCGTTCGCCTCGAGCGTCTCTCGGGTGAGCGTCTTCACGCGCGTGCGACTACCGAGCGACGAGCCCGGCTCGTTGAATCCGATGTGTCCGTTCGATCCGATGCCGAGAACCTGCAGTTCGATGCCACCGGCCTCGCGGATGGCACCTTCGTAGGACTCACATGCCTGTTGAAGGTCCTCGGCACCGCCATCCGGCAGGTGGATGTTCGCCGGATCGATGTCTACGTGATCGAAGAGATTCTCGCGCATGTAGGCCGCGAAGCTCGCGCAGTGCTCGGGCGGGAGCCCGATGTACTCGTCCAGGCAGAACGTGGTGACTAGCGAGAACGAGAGCCCGTCCTCGCGATGGCTCCGAACGAGCTCTTCGTAGAGGGCCAGAGGAGTCCTGCCGGTCGCAAGGCCCAGGACACATGCGGGCGACCGGTGGATGAGGTCGGCGATGGCGGTCGCCGCCCGAAGAGCGACCGCCGCGGTATCGGGCTCGATGATGACTCGCATCTTGGCTCCAATCCCGCTTCGACCGCGCTCGATCGAACGGTCGTGCTCGACCAGGCCCGGCCCGACGCGGCGAGACTCGGTTCACGTCTAGACTAGGCGCCTTCCATGCGGCTGCGCTAGCCTCCCCGAGCCTGCCGCGAACGGACGCTCGGCGCGGTTGCAGGTGTCGAACGGCAAGGCTCACATTCCGCCCACGAGGGAGGTGCTGAACATGAACAGTCGAACTCTGGGCACGACCGGATACGAGGTTAGCGAAGTCGGCTTCGGCGGTTGGGGAATCGGAGCCGACATGTGGCGCGGGGTCGAAGACAGCGTGGGCGCCGACGCGCTTCGCGAGGCCGTGGACGGCGGCATGACGTTCGTCGACACGGCGCTGGTGTACGGGGCCGGTCACAGCGAGCGGATGATCGGCCAGGTGCTTCGCGAGGAGATCCGCGACGGTCACGTAATCGTCGCCAGCAAGGTCCCGCCGCTCAACGATGAGTGGCCCGGGGACGGGAACAGATCCGTCCGGGACACCTTCCCCCCCTTACATCTGTCCGCATGCACGGAGGAGTCGCTCAGGAATCTCGGCATCGATGCCCTGCCGCTCCAACAGCTCCACGTGTGGCACGACAACTGGCTCGACGATCGCGGGTGGGCCGCGTCGTACGAGCAGATGGCTCGCCTCAAGGAGGAGGGGAAGGTCCTGCACTGGGGGATCTCGATCAACGACCACGCGCCCGAGACCGCGTTGCGAGCGCTGGCGGATCCGATCTTCGAGACGGCCCAGGTGATCTACAACATCTACGATCGCTCTCCCGAAGTGGCGTTGTTCGAGCTCGCGAGGACGAAGCCGCTCGGCATGATCGTCCGGGTGCCGTTCGATGAAGGCGCGCTGACGGGGCAGATCAGCTCCGAAACGGTGTTTCCGGCCGGGGACTGGCGAGAAGAGTACTTCTGCGGCGACCGGCGTGCGGAGGCCGAACGGAGGGCGGAGGCCCTGGCCCGACTTCTCGATGACGACGTGCAGACGCTACCGGAGCTGGCGCTCCGATTCTGTCTCTCGTCACCCGAGGTGTCGACGGTGATCCCCGGGATGCGGCGTGCCGAGCACGTTCGGCTGAACGCCGCGGCATCGGCGGCGGGTCCCTTGTCGCCCGGCATGCTCTCCCGGCTCGAGGAGCACGCCTGGGACAAGAACTGGTACCCGGCCTAGGGCCGCCGCCTCCCGTCCCGCCAACTTCGCCTTCAGGAGGAGCTCTTCAAGCGCTGAGGCTCGCCTCTTACCCGGCCGAATGGATCCGCTTGGTGAGCGCCGGCACCTCTCCCAACAGACGCGCGTAGGCGGCCAGCTGTCCCCGGTGATACATCTCCTGCGCGATTCCGTGGTGGAGCCACGCGAGACGAGTGCCCCGCTCGCCGTCGAACCGCTCGATCGTCTGAAGCATGTGGAGCTCGCCCACTCCGCGGAACTTCTCGATTCCGTCCTCGAGCGTGGTGCGGAGCGCCGCTAAGAGATCGTCCCGCTCAGTGAGCTGAAGCAGCTCTCCGGCGTGCATCTCCAGCAGCTCGGGCCACGGCAGCCGCCGGAAGTCGGTGTCCTCCCGGCACAGCTCCCCCACCATCATCTGCGCGACCTCGAGGATGTGGAGCGCCATCTCGGCCACGCTTCGCATTCCCGGGACCGGGCGGGCAGTGAAGCTTTCGGCGGGGAGGTTCTCGAGCTCGTCGATCACGCCCTGACGGGCATCGGTCCACGCCTCCAGCGCTTCGTCCAGAATGCTGTCGAACACAGTGGATCCTCTAAGCTGAAAGTTCGTCGAGTAAGGTTTTGGCCTCTCGAAGATCGGCCGTATCGAAACCTGTAGGCACCGGCGGCCGAGGATGAAAGACGAGCGCTCTAGTTTCCGAGGCCGGTCCGCACCAACTCCTCATCGCGTAGCGCGCGAACGCGCCCCCGGGCCTGGAGCCCCCGGTCCTCCAGGTAGCGCCCAACGTGCTCGGCCACGACCCGGTTCGCGAGAGGCGTGTAGTGCGCCCACGGCGCGATCGTGAGGTCCTCGAATGAAGCGGCCTCCGCCGTTTCGTCGAAGGCGTCCATGAGGTCGATATAAGCCAACCCACGCAGCTCGAGGTCTCCCGGAAGCGGTGCGTATTTCGTGAGGACTCCCCTCCGATGATTCCTCAGATCCGGACCGTCGGGGTAGATGAGGATGATGGGCAGCGACCCGTGTTCGAGCACGCTTCTGTAAAACCGCTCCAGCACCACGAGTGTGAGGCGGTATGCTTCCGACTCGACATCGTACACGCCGTCATCTCCCAGAATGCGACCGGCTCGCTGTCTTGGGAGCGCCGCCATCATCTTGATCAGGCGTCCCGTGGGGGACCCGTCCAGCGGGCCCGCGGAGTACCCCAGCCGATAATGGTGGTCGTCCCGCCCCATGCGCTCGAAGGCTTCCTCCTCGTCCGCGAGCATCCGCCGCATGTCGGTCGGCTCGGGAAACGGGTTCGGCAAAAGAACCAGCGCTGTGTCACGAAGCGCGAAGCGGGGCTTCGGAAACACGGCATTTTCGTAATAGGGGCTATAGAAGGGCCGAAACACGTTCACGTTGCGGGAGACGTTCTCCGACATGAGACCGATAATGACGATGTCGGAGTTGAACGCGAGACCATCTTCCAGATAGCGAAGATAAGACTGGTCGGTCCCGTAGCCGCCTACGCCGAAATTCAGTACCTCGAAGCGAGGATCGAAAGCGCTGAGCTTGCTCTCCCACGTCTCATCGTCACGTACGTCTGAGCCGAAGGTGAACGAGTCGCCGAAGGCGGAGACGCGAATGGCGTCGTCCGGAGGAGAGAGAGGGTACTCCACACGTCCCCGGAGACCGCGGGAGTTGGTGTGGTACCTTCCTTCGGGGTGGCCGAAGTCGGTTCGGTTCGTCCATCCCAGGACTGGATGTGGCTCCGCCAGGGCGCGTGATCCGCGACGACCCTCCAGGTGTGCCAGGATGAGCTCTCTCTGCTCTTCCGTGAGACCCGATGGTCTCGGTGAGAAGGACGTGCCGGTCGTGGACTCCAGCGCGAACAGGCCGACCCAGGCCACTCCCTCCATGGCCACGTAGGCGAGAAAGAGTCCGACGACATAGAAGGAAGCTCGCTTCACGTCCGCTCGCCCGCTCGAGCGGCCGTCTTGCCGATCGTGCCCGCAACGAGCACCCTGATCGGCAGCAGAATCTCGTGGGCCGTTAGATGTCCTTCCTTGCCATATGAAGATTCGGGCGCTGCAATCTTCTGACCTCTCATGGTTGGACCGCCTTATGCGCGAGCATTTCGGCTCGTCGCGAGTGGTCTCCCGAGGTGTCCTTCACGACGCCTTGTCCTTGCCCGGACTGGTTGCGGAGGATTCCGAACGTCTGGGGGTGCTTCTTTATCGATTGGATCAAGACCAGTGCGAGGTCGTGGTTCTGTTTAGCGTGCTCCGTCGTCAAGGAATCGGCCGGAGCTTGATGACGGCAGTTCAGGCGATCGCGAATGATGCCGCATGCATCAGGCTGTGGCTAGTCACGACGAATGACAATCGCGGGGCGATAGAGTTCTATCGAGCGATTGGAATGAGATTCGTGGCGATCCATAGAGGAGCGGTTAGCGAGGCGCGAAGGCTCAAGCCGGAGATACCTGAGCTCAATGAAGACGGCATCCCGATAGAGGACGAAATTGAATTCGAGCTGCCGCTTGAAGGCAGCTAGCGAAGCGTCTCGAAGCCATCCCCGCCCGGTTGCCCGGCTGGAATCCCGCGCCCCATCTTTGCCTTGCGGGCTCGGGGCGGGCCACTTTCCTCGAATGCATATCCCTGCACAATCTTGGGAGTCATGAAGACCTGTGTGGTGGGGGCGGGAGCCATTGGTGGACTCATCGGGGCCGACCTGGCACTCGCCGGCGGGGACGTCACGCTCATCGACGTGGACGCACAGCTCGAGGCGATCCGCCGCGAGGGGCTCAGGGTGCGGTCGGCCGATCAAGAGGAGCGCGTGGCCCGGGACGTCCGGGCCACCGACAGCTTCCGCGAGGCCGGCGAGCAGGATCTGGTCATCCTGGCCGTGAAGGCCCAGGTAATCCGCGACGTCGTACAAGACATGCGGGCCCTCTACAGGCCAGACACGGTCGTGCTCACGGTCCAGAACGGCCTCCCGTGGTGGTACTTCCAACGTCATGGCGGTGCGTTCGACGGCTGGAGTCTGACCAGCCTTGACCCCGACGGCCGGATCGCCACGCACCTCGAGCCGGAACGGATTCTGGGGTGTGTGGCCTATCCCGCCGCCACGCTCGAGCGCCCCGGAGTGATTCGGCACCTGTACGGTCGCTCGTTTCCCGTGGGCGAGCTCGACGGTTCAGATACCGACCGACTACGCGCGACAACAGGTCTCTTCGAGGGGGCCGGATACAAGTCCTGGGTATTGGACGACGTCCGGGCCGAGCTGTGGCTGAAGCTCATCGGCGTGCTCGCCTTCAACCCGATCAGCGCGCTCACACACGCGACGATGGAGGAGGTCTGCGAGAACCCCGAGATCCGGACGCTTATCATGGAGCTCATGACGGAAGCGCAGTCCGTCGCCGAAGCCCTCGGCATCACCCTTCGTGTACCCCTGGAACGGCGTTTGCGCGGAGCGCAGCGGGTGGGTCAGCATCGGACCTCGATGTTGCAGGACGTCGAGGCCGGTCGCTCGCTCGAGGTGGAGGCGTTGCTGGGTTCCGTGATCGAGGTCGGCCGGAAGGTGGAGGTTCCGACCCCGCGCATCGAGGCCCTGTACGCCTATACCAAGCTGCTCGACCAGACCCTGGTCCGTCGAGGTGCGGGTATCAGATCGCTGTACGAAGGCCCTCGGGATTGAACCCCCTCGGGGACGTCGCCATCGGGTAGCTCCGGCGAGGCGTTGGTGCCTTCCCCGAGTCCGAGATGCGACGTGAATTGAGATAGCGCGAAATCTTTGAGAGTTCTTTACGTCGCGTACCGCGTACCCCATCCGCCGGACAAAGGCGAGCGTATCCGCGCTTTCCATCAGATCCGCCATCTCGGGAAACATGGGCAAGTACATCTGGTCTGCCCCGTTCGGCGGCACGACGCGGAGGACTCGTTGAAGGTTCTGGCAGCCCAGTGCGCGACCGTAGGTTGGGTCCGCGATTCGGCAGTCAAGAGCATCTCTCGCGAAGCCATCGCCCTGGCTCGCGGGTTCCCCAGGTCGAGGGGCACGTACCATTCCAGGGCCTTGTCCCGAGCGGTCGCGAAGGTGCTGGCCTCCGCGCCCGTGGACGTCATCATCGCATCGACGGTATACACCGCCGAGACGGTCCGCTGGGTGACAGGCATTCCGAAAGTCGTGGACTTCATGGACGTGTACTCGGAATTCTGGCGGGCCCGTGGCGACGCGCAAAGGCCACCATGGTCCTGGGCGGATCGGATCGAAGCGGAAAGGCTGGCGCGGTACGAGGCGGGGATCGCCAGGGAGTTCGACGGGACGATCTTCGTATCCGAAGCGGAGTTGGCGCTATTCAAGCGTCGCGTGGGTCCGGTCGAGGCGGAGGTCGTCGGGAACGGTGTCGATCTCGAGTACTTCCAGCCTGCTGACGGGCGTGCGGGAGACGCTGACTCGCGGGTAATTGTGTTCACCGGAAGCATGGACTACTCTCCGAATGTCAATGCCGTTCGATACTTCTGCTCGGAGATTCTCCCTCTCGTCCGCTCTTCCTGTCCGGATGTCCGCTTTCTCATCGTAGGACGGAATCCAAATGCGGCCGTGCGATCCCTGGCTCGTGATCCAGCGGTGACTATTACCGGAACGGTCCCCGATGTTCGCCCCTACCTGGCGATGGCAGCGGTCGCGGTAGCACCCTTCCAGAGGGTACAGGGGGTCCAGAACAAGATCCTCGAGGCCATGGCCATGGGTCTTCCCGTTGTCTCGTCGTCCTCCGCTCTCGAGGGGCTCGGTCGAGACCCGTGCGAGGGCTTGCGCCGGGCTGATGAACCCGACGGCTTTGCCAGCGAGCTCGTAATGCTCCTCGAAGATCCGAACCGGCGAGCGCGGCTCGGTCGCTCGGCACGCCGGTATGTCGAGCGATGGCACCGCTGGGAGGATCTGGGTAGGCGCCTCGACCACGTCCTATCCGATATCGTGAACCGGAGGACCGCTCCGCGTGGCGACTGATGCAAGAGTCCGGTAGGTCAACGGTCGCCGTTATCATCCCGACCCGGGACAGGGGCGGGCAAGCCACCCGCACGATTCGGACAGTCCTGGCCGGCAAGCTCGTGCCCGACGAGTTGCTCCTCATCGATCAGAGTCGAGATGACCGAACACTCGCCGCCCTCGGGGAGCTGCTCGATCGGGCGCCGGTGAGACACTTGCCGAGCGACACCCAGGGAATCTCGGCAGCGCTCAACGTGGGCGTGGCGCAAACGAAGGCCACGCTGATCGCGATCACCGGGGACGATTGTTCGGCGACGAGCGATTGGCTACAGAGCCTCGTGGCGGAGCTCGAGGCAAATCCCAAGGTCGGGGTCATGTTCGGCAACATTCGCCCGGGCGGCCCCGATACCGAGTCGGGCTTCCACCCGTCCTACATTCGCGAGGCGCGCTCGCTGGCGCGCCGGCCTCGCGACAAGCACCTAATCGGTGGAACTTCCGCGTGCATGGCCCTCCGGCGAGACGTGTGGGAGGTGCTGGGCGGGTTCGACGAAATGCTCGGCGTGGGTGCGCCCTTCCGCGCGGCGGAGGATGCCGACTTCAGCATGCGCGCCCTGCAGGCCGGCTTCGAGGTCCTGGAGATCCCGGGTGCCGAGGTGGTGCACCACGGCTTCGTCCGCTGGTCGGATCGGGGCGAGCTGATCGAGCGCAACTGGTTCGGGACCGGTGCGGCGTTGGCAAAGCCCCTGAGGCAGGGTCATTGGGCCGTGCTCGTCCCGTTGCTGCGCCTCGGCGTCCGGTGGATGTTGGGACGCTCCAGGATCGCGCGTGGACTGGGCGGTCGGCCATCCCGCATACGGACCGCGTTCGCGTTCATGCGGGGCTTCGGCGTGGGGCTGACCCATCCGGTCGACAGAACCCGCGGTTCGTTTCGAGGCAGCGTCCGCGGGTAGACGGAGGCGTTGGGCGAACCCCGGTCCGCGGAGCCCCCACAAGACCTTGGGAGTTGCGGGGCGCGGTTCCTGCGCCGAACGAGAGGTCACGATCAAGTGCATCCAGATAGGCCTGACCACGGATTCTCAATGCATCACGCACCGAAGCACGGTTCACTCCAATCCGGAGGTCGTGAACGGGCGTTGGAAGTGTGGCAGCGGATCAACAATCCTCGCGGCACGGGGCAGGCGGAGTGCCGCTGAGTCCCCCCAGTCAGGAGGCCCCCGGGGGCGCAGAGGAAAGGCTGTCGGTCAGCGTCATCGTCGCCGTCTTCAACGGGGCGGCCTCTATCGAGCCATGCATCCGCTCGATCCTCGACCAGGACTATCTAGGCGAGCGGATGGAATTGATAGTGGTCGACAACGCCTCGACAGACGAGACCGCCGTTATTCTTGATCGCTACAAGTCCGACATCCGGGTTCTACAGGTGAGCAGGCCGGGATCAGCAGCTGCGCGAAACGCGGGGATCCGCGCAGCTCGGGGACAGCTGATCGCGCTCACCGATGCCGACTGCATCGTGGATCGCGACTGGCTCACCCACTTGCTGCCTCCGCTCACGGACGAGACGGTGGGGATCGTGGGTGGTCGAATCCTGGCCCGCAGACCGTGTAACCGAATCGAGCTCTTCGGCGAACGCATCCACGATCACCGCCGCGCGATCGAGGAGTTCATACCACCGTACGCCGCTACGGGGAACTGGGCCTCTCGGGCTTCGGTCATCCACCGCGTGGGGCTCTTCGACGAAACGCTTCTCCGGGGCCAGGACGTCGACCTCGCGTACCGGATGCAGCAGTCCGGGTATCGTCTCGTGTACAGCTCGGAGGCCAAGGTCTACCATCTGAACGAACGCTCGTTCGGCGGCCTCTTCCGGGAGGGTTTCGTTCACGGTCATCACAACCTGCGCGTCCACCGCAAGCACCAGGCGTTCCTCAGGTACCGGCCGTGGACGTACATGGCGTCGATCCTCCGGCGCCTCGGTCGCAACGCGGTTGGCTGTCTGCGGAACCCCGAATCGTTCGAGTCGCTCTGCGCGGTGGTGTTCGAATCCGGTAAGCTCGTCGGTCACCTGACCGGCGAGCTCGGCCGTCGATTCAGAAGTTGGAGGGCCGAAAGAGGCCGGGCCGTGCGCTGACATGTGTGGAATCGCCGGGCTTCTGTCGTTCCAGGAGGAAGCGCTCAGCGCCCTCGAGGGCATGCGCACGACGAGCCGGCTGATGCGGCGACGCGGTCCGGACGACGACGGCCTGTGGACGGACCGGTCCTCCTGCGTCATGGCCGTCCGCCGTCTCAGCATTCTGGATACCAGCTCTGCCGCTCACCAGCCGATGGTCTCTGCGGACGGGCGGTACGCACTGGCGTTCAACGGCGAATGCTACAACTTCGGCGAGCTGCGGCGGGAGCTCGAGGGACACGGCACCCGATTTCGCTCCAGCGGCGACACGGAGGTGGCTTTGTACGCGCTCGCCCGATGGGGGCCCGACGCGCTCCGCCGCTTCAACGGGATGTTCGCCCTCGCGTTCTATGACACGCGAGACCGGAGTCTCGTACTCGCCCGTGATCACGCCGGTATCAAGCCGCTCTACTACCTGCTCGGCCCGGAGGGGCTGCTCTTCGCATCTCAATTCGACCAGATCCTGTCCCACGATTGGGCGCAGACGCGAGGCCTGCGGCGGGAGGGGCTGGCCCTCTACCTCCATCTGGGGCACGTGCCGGCGCCATACACGCTTCTGGAAGACACGCACATGCTCGAGCCAGGGACGTGGATCCGCGTCCGCTCGAATGCGAGCGTGCAGGCCGGAAGGCACTTCACATTTCCGGTCCACCGCCGTGCGGATCTACGCGGAGAGGAGGCCGTGGAGGCAGTGGGCGAGGCGATCAGCAGGGCAGTGAGACGCCAGATGGTAAGCGACGTGCCCGTGGGCGCCCTCCTCTCGGGCGGGATCGATTCACCGCTCGTGGCAGCGGAGATGCGTGAGGCGAGCGGCGACGAGATCCCGGCGTTCACCCTCGCCAGTGAGGATCCGGCATTCGACGAATCGCCCGATGCACGAGCGTACGCGCGGCGGCTCGGACTCGTACACCACGTGCGGCGGGTCGGGCACCGCGAGGCCTGTGATGCTTTGGCGCGTGTCCTGGAGTCGTGTGCCGATCCGCTAGAGGACTACTCACTCTTCCCCACGTTTCTCGTGTGTGAGTCGGCCAGCCCGCACGTCAAGGTCCTGCTGTCCGGCGATGGGGGCGACGATGTGTTCTGGGGTTACGTAGCGCGCCAGTGCAGCGTCTTGGAGCCACTTCTCAAGAACGGATCCGCCGACGGACGCCAGGGGATGCGGACGAGCGTCCGGCGTCTTTCGCAAGGGGTTCGGCGATGGGCACGCGGGCGGCTCACTCCGCGAGACTCGGGCCCGGCGTCGGGCGAGGCTTACTTGCGTCGGCAACGCTTCGTGGCGCTGCCCTGGCTGGAGGATGTGTTTGCCACGTTGCCGCCCTGGCCGTCCGACTGTGCTCTCTTCGATTGTGAAAGCTCCGATCCCGACGAGGTCGCGCAATGGATCCGTTGGAACGAGTTCAGCGGACATCTGCCCCGTGTCCTGCTCAAGGTAGATCGGGCGAGCATGTACCATTCGCTCGAAGTTCGTGTCCCGCTTCTCGACAAAGAAGTGCTGGACGTGGCGACTCGTACCGACTGGCGGTCTTGTCTGGATGTCGAGAAGCGCGTCGGAAAGCTTCCGCTCAGGCAACTCCTCGAGCTGCGAGCGGGTCACGCGAGCCCCGGGAAACAGGGCTTCTCCGTGCCGATGGGGGATTGGCTCCGCAACGAGCTCCGGCCCCTACTCGAGGACAACCTCCTGGCTCGTGATGAGCTGCTCGGCTTGCCACTGCGCCGGGCTGCGCTCCGGGACAGCTACGACCGACACCTGAGAAGGACCGAGGACATCCCGTACGCTTTGTGGCGTCTGCTGAGCCTCTCTCTGTGGGAGGAGCGCTACTTCGCGAGACGGGGCGCCCGGGTCGCATACCGATGACAGCGTCGGATGGCCGCGGAGCAACAGCGCCGGTCTCGAATCGACCGGGGCAGGGACGCGGAAAGCGGATTCTCGTCGGGTGCTTCGAGATTCCGGGGTACGGAGGCGCGAGCACAGCCACTTACGGTCTCTACAGGAGGCTTCTGGCGAGTGGCCTCGAGGTCTCACTCGTGAACTTCATCCTCAAACGCGACGTCTTCTTCTTTCGCCACCACTTCGGTGAGACGGCCGGCAACCCGGAGCGCTTACCGGGAGTCCGTACCTGGCCGGTGCGTGACAACTGGGCGGACCGAGATTCCGAGCTCACCTCGTTCATCCGCGAGCAGTCTCCCGACCTGCTGCTGGGGGTCGGGTACATTGGCGCCCGCATTCTCATGGAGGCGGCTCCGGATCTTCCCCTGGTGTTCCTCACGGTCGGGTGCCGCCAGTCACAGGCCTACCTCGAGAGGGGGGTGCGAGACGAGCGCGCCCTCCTGCGAGTCTTGAGAGGGCGCGGTCGTTGGCCGCTTCCTGAGAGACAGGAGCCTCGGGTCGTCGCGCGAGCCGACCTCGTCATCACCCACTCCGATCAGACGAAAGAGCATATCTGTCGCTTCTATCCGGAGTGGACCGGAAAAGTCCACCCCGAGGTCGTCTGGTTCGCGGAGTGGATCCAGGAAGAGGCGCTCGACCATGCCGATCTGCGGCGGGCGTTCGAGCGGCGCGAGATCGACGTCCTCTTCATCGCGAGCGACTGGCGGAGACCGGAGAAGAATTGGCCGCTTGTCCGGAAGATCGTGCGACAGCTTGCGGGAGCGCAGGTTCATGTGGTGGGCGAAGTGCCCGTTGAGCTGCCCGATGTCGTGACCGAGGGTCTCGTGACCGACCACGGGCAAGTGTTCGCCCTTATGGGCAACGCCAAGACAGTCGTGTGTCCTTCGCGGCTCGACTCGGCGCCCGGGATCCTCTTCGAGGCATCGGCTATGGGCTGTAACGTCGTGACGTCGAAGAACGCCGGGAACTGGCGTCTCTGTCATCCCGATCTGCTTGTGGACCCGCCGCGAGTCGCCAATTACGCGAGCCGGATCCGCCGCTCCCTTAAGCAGAAGCTGCCCGATGGAATCGACTTTTTCTTAGGCCGTGAGTCGTATGCGGAACTGGTGGAGATTCTCCGGGTCTTCTGACGCCCGGCCCGCCGGTCGTGTTTCGCTTCCGCGGCCATCCGAAACGGAGGGCGGGCGAACGGCGGAGCGGCTGCGGGAACATTACGAGGTGGAGAGAAAGTTGGCGCAGTCCCTCCGTCGCGCCGACGGGAGGACGCGGCGAGCTCTTTACCCGGCCCTCTACGACGAGCTGTTCCGCCGTGTTCCGGATCATCCTCAGCTCGCGAGGCGAGCCGATGCCGAGGAGAGGCAGCGCCGAGTGCGAGGCCAGCTCGGGCCTCTTGCGAGCCTGCTCTACCCCGAGCTCCGGTTTCTCGAGCTCGGTGCCGGCGACTGCGCGCTGTCGTGCGAGGTCGCGCAACGTGTGGCTCGCGTGTATGCGGTCGACGTGTCACAGCACATCACCGAGCCCGGGCGCGCTCTCGGCAATCTCCGGCTGATCATCGCCAACGCCTGCGAACTGCCGCTAGCGCCGCAAAGCGTCGATCTCGTCTACAGCGACCAGGTGATCGAGCACCTGCATCCGGAGGATGCCGAGGGCGCGCTACGCGAGACCCACCGCGTCCTTGCGCCGGGGGGAAGGTGTGTCTGCGTCACACCACCACGGATCACGGGGCCGCACGACATCTCCAAGTACTTCTCCCGGGTAGCGACCGGCTTTCACCTGAAGGAATACACCGGCACCGAGCTCCACCGAATGTTCCGAAAGGCGGGGTTCTCACGCATCGGCTTCATGATTCCGAACGACAACGGATCCCGCCTTGTATCGGTCGCGACATACCGACTCGTCGAGACGGGGCTCAGCGCGCTGCCCTTCGGCACGCGCGTGCTGTGGAGCGAGCGTGGCGCGCTGAGCCGCTTCTTCCCGATCCGAATCGTGGCCGAGGTCTGAGCCGAAGTATGTCGGAGGATGGAAGCGCCCTGGACGCGGAGTCTCCGACCTGCGAGCGCTCGGAAATAGCCGGTGAGGGGGAAGGCTCGGACGTGAGCGCCGTGGTGCTGACGATCGGCGAGTCGAGCGTCGACCGCGCCTTGGAGAGCGTATACGCCCAGACCCCGTCACTGCGCGAGATCGTCGTGGTCCGCGGAGTGGTTCCCTTTCACCGTGCGTTGAACCTGGGTGCTTCCAAGGTCCGGAGCCCATTCTTCGTCCAGGTCGATGCGGACATGGTGCTGGATCCCGATGCCGTTTCGCGGTTACGTGCCCGAATGAGCGATGACGCGGGGATCGTCGTGGGCCAGCTCCGCGATACCCTGATCGGTCGTGTGGTGGGTGTGAAGCTCTTCCGCACTGCCTGCTTCCAGAGCGCTTCCTTCCCAGACTCGATTTCTCCCGACACGGACTTCGGAGAGGAGATCCGTCGATCGGGATGGCGCACTCTCTACATAGACGATTCCGAGGATGACACAGCCGTCGAGTTCTCGTCCCTGGGTGAGCACCGGCCCGAGTACACGCCTCTGTACACGTTCCGCAAGTACCTGCTGGAGGGGCGAAGGTACCGACATCTCAACCGCGCCGCCGGGCTTCGGTGGCATTTTGGCCAGCTCGAGCAGAGTGCGCACCCGTGTGCGCTCTTCGCGCAGGTGGCGTTCGCCCACGGGGTCTTCCTGAGGGCGGAGCAGGATCTGTTGCACCCCTATGCGGTGGACGCCGAGTTCGAGCGGGTGTCGTCTTTCTTTGAAGGCAAAGCCCGGACCGCCCGTTCCCTCCCCGCGTTGGAACTCCTCGGGAGCGAAGACCGGTCCGACATGTTCCGGCAGTTTCACCAACTGGGCGTCGACCTGTGGGAGGCGAGAGCGTTCCCGGAGTTCCGCGACCTGATGGACAGCCTGGCCGCAGGAGGACGTGACGAGCGACTTCGCATCGCCAAGATCGCCTTGTGCCACGGCCTGTTCTGGGAGGGAGACGACACGCAACTCGAAGAGGACATGGCGATCCTCGGAGAGTTCCTGTCAGGTGGCCGAAAGCGCATGTGGCTCTGGGGCCGTTTGGGTCCAGACCCACTGGGTGTCGCCCGCGCAGCGCGTCGCGTGGGCCGGGCGGGGTTGGAGCTTGCCGGGCGAGCGAGGTTTCGCGTGCGGCTGTTGTCCGTGCGTGCTGAGGTCGTGTATCGGCGATTGGCCGATCTGATCGCGTGGTGGCCACTCGGAGTCCGGAGGAGACAACCCGCGTCTGATCGTCCGGCCGATCCATCGATCGGGTATCTTTTGTGGCGTTACCCGACGTTGAGCGAGACCTTCATACGGCGCGAGATCGACGCCCTTCGGCGGGCCGGGGTGAGCGTCCGTGTGTTCGCTGCCGAGCCGGAGCCGGGAAGCGGCGCTCTTTCCGAGCCCGCGGGTCGTGACGTCGAGTACCTGCGCCCCCGTAACCGAAAACGCCTTCGCCGATACCTGGTGCGTTTCCTCACCCGGCGGCCGCTCCAGACGCTGAACCTCATCGTTTACGTGGTCTCGCGACGCTACCAGGCGCGGAAGACTCCACGAGACGATTCGGCGTTGTTCCTGGAGGCCGCGTATGTAGCGGGGCTATCGGGAGACCTGGGAATCGACCACCTCCACGCCCCCTGGGCCGATCGCGAGGCCTTCATTGCCCTGGTGGCCAGCCGTCTGGCGGGCGTGACGTACAGTGTTCAGGCGCGAGCCTACGAGATCCATCGACAGGGAGCAGTCTGGGTGCTTCCCGAGAAGCTCCGACACGCACGGTTCGTGATCACAAACACACTGTACAACCAACGGCACCTGGGCGGCTTGCTCGAGGGTCGCGCCCCGGTACTCCACAGGATCTACAACGGCGTGGATCCGACCCGGCTACGAGCACCCGTCGATCGGGCCACGGATCCCGGGGGGCCGCGACTGTTGTCCGTCGGTCGCTTGGTGCCCAAGAAAGGGTTCAATGTCCTGCTGCACAGCGTGGCGCACTTGCGGGAGCGGAGCGTCGAGTACCGGCTCGATATCGTAGGAGATGCGACGGCCGCCGAACGCAATCACTCGCTGGAGCTGCGACGCCTTCACGCCCGCCTGGGGCTCGAGCCGACGACCCACCTTGTCGGAAAACAGTCCTTTCGAAACGTGCAGAAGGCGTACGAGTCTGCCGACGTCTTCGTGTTGGCCTGTGTCGTAGCGGAGGATGGAGACTGCGACATCATTCCGAACGTCATAATCGAAGCGATGGCCATGTCGCTGCCCGTCGTGTCTACTCCCGTCGGCGGCATACCCGAGCTGGTCGACCACGACGTAACCGGCCTTCTGGTGGAGCCTGGGGATTCGGTGGCGTTGGCCGACGCGTTAGAGCGACTGTTGGCAGATCGGCCCCTGCGGCGCCGGATGGGCCGCGCAGGTCGTGAGAAAGTGCTGTCCCACTTCGACATCCGTACGAACATCGAAGAGTACGTACGGCTATTTCGCACCACGTGAAGCGGGTCCTCGTCCCATGGGGTACGCTGGATCCGCCATTGGACCGGGTCAGCGGCCGCGCATGGCCTATGTGACCGAACGTGGAAGGACGACATGGCCGTGCGAGTCCCCACTTCTCAGTAGAAATCAGACGCTGTCATGCGGAGATCCCAGTTTTCGAGCTTCAACGGATCTGCTCCGCCCACCTCACGAGACTCGATGGTCTCCGTCTCGCGTAGGGGAAGGACGAGCAACGCCGGCCGCACCGCGGGCGGCTCCGGTGCGGGCGCCGAGCGGAACCCGTTCTCTGCGAGCACGGCGACGAGTCTTGGATCCGCGCCTGTGGGCCAGGTGGTGATTCGTTCGTTCCGCGCAACGTGACGTATCGCTTCGAGGAGGACAGTCAACGCCTCTGGCGTCGAGGCCTCCCAGTCCACGAGGTTGATGCCTGTATCGTGCTCCGGGCCGTGGGCATGGAGAACGGCGTAACCGGCCAGCTGCCCGGGCTGGCCTTCCGCGAGGAAAAAGAACCGATAGCTGCACAGCGGGTTCGAGAAGCGCCACTCGAAGAACGAAGCATCCCTCCGCTCGCGTATCGTACCGCGCGCCGGCACCGAGGCGGCGAGGGCAGCCATCTGTTGGGGGAGAGGCTCGCGGGAGACGCTGACGGCGCTTCCCGGCTTCATTCCCGCACGGCGCACACGACGGTCCAGCCTGAGCAGCGGTTCGTGGGCACGCGAGGGTCGTCCTCGCAGCCTGGCAGCCAGGCTCAACAGAGACGAGAGATGCTCGAAACGCTCCGGCGGAACCGGGTCGCGAACCTCCCACCAAAGGGCCAGCGGCCTGATTTCACCCACTTCGCGCCACCCGCTCTTGAGGGAGAGGTGGCGCACAGCACCGCCCGAGCTCGTGTTGATGAGGAGGTTCCAACCACGACGATGTGCCTCGGACGCCAGCGCCTCGGTGATTCGGGTCGCGAGCCCGCGCCCTCTGTGATCCGGGGCGACGACCGCGTCTCCAGCACACAGAGCCTGCAGTGGATGACCCGCCGGCTCGACAACCCAGGGGGAACCGAACGCCCCTCGCATCCCGACCACACGATCTCCGTCGAGGACCAGGATGGCGAGCGGCTCGGAGAGGCTCGGATTCCGCTCGTACTTCCACGCGAAGTACGCGTCGTTCACATCCAAGTCAGGGCTCCACAGGTGGCGCTGGATTTCCAGCACCTGGTCCCGGAACCGGTGTGTGTACGGGCGAATTCGATAGCCTATCTGGGTAACCCCCGTGGCTCGTGGTCGGTCGATTCCCGCTGGCATATTAGAGACCGGACGGCCGGACCGCCTCTCGTCACCCGCGCTTCGCCTCCCCTCGAGACGCGGGCCGGAGTCGCACCACTCCTGACGGTCACTCCGTGAGCGAACGGATAAGCATCCTCTTTCCCTGCCGGGAGCAGAAGGAGGAGTTCCTGCGGGAGTCCGTCGGGTCCGTCCTCACCCAGAGTTCACCGCATTGGGAGCTCTTGGTTGGACTCGAACCCGGCGAGTCCGACACCGTGGAGTTCTTCGAGGCCGTGGTGGACGAGCGCGTCAGGCTGCTTCCGGACTGCGGCCCCGGCTTCGCTCGCACGCTCAACCAGCTGCTGGGTGCCGCTCGCACTCCGTTCGTCGCGATTCTGCTGAGCGACGACCGGTACTCGCGGAATGCGATCCAGACCCTCCTCAAGTATCGCCGGAAGTATCCCGACGCGGACTTCTTCCACTCCGCACGGCGTTATATCGACGCCTACGGGCAACCCGAGGGATCGCTGATGCCGAGTCGGAAATCGTTCTCCCTGGAGCACTTCAAGCAACGGGGGTCGCCCGTGAAGCACCTCCTGTGCTGGCGACGCGAGTTGGGGCTGCGAATCGGCGGAATGGACGAGTCATTGAGCCTGCACGGGTGTGACGACTTCGACTTTCCCTGGCGAATGGCAGAGGCGGGGGCGCGGTTCCGAGCGGTGAAAGAGTGTCTCTACGAGTACCGCATTCATGACGCAGGTCCTCGGCTCACCACCGACACACCGCTGCAGGTCCAGATCGAGACGCTCGAACGCATGTTCTCCAAGCACGGTGCCACGCGAGAGGAGACGTGCGCCTTCCTTGACCACGCGACTGACACCTACTTGCCGGTCGCCTGGGTGGGCCGTCCATCGACTTCCAGCGATCCAGCCGTGAAGGTCCATCGCTACCGGGAGGGAGACCCGGGGGCGTGGCCCCTGTTCAGGGACAAGGGGCTCCACCGGAAGCACTTCTTTCCGCACCGCGTCTACTTCCTCCCGCGGGCGGGCCCCGATGGGGTGAAGCTCGCCCAGCGGATGTGTCGGGTGTTCGATCCGGGGGCGCTGCGAGAAGTCCTCCTGTTCGCGCACCCGGAGGCCGCGGCCGAGTTCCCGCCCGATTTGTTCTTCGACGACGACCTCGTCTGGCACCAGCAGCAGCTGGGTCTTCAGGGGCAGGTGGCGACCGCGGGCCTGGCCATCGCCGGCCAAGACATGTTCGTAACAGTCATGTACTCCGATATCGTACAGAGAATCTCGCGCAGAAGGCAGTATAAGACCCGGGTGGAAAGCGTGTTCAAGGGTTGGGCGCGCCTTCTGCTCAACGCGATACTCGAATACGCCCTCGACTCAGGGCTCGCGAGCGTCTACGTGCCCACGGCCGAGTTGTCGATGCGTCACACCGACCAGCTGCGTGCCGTCGAGCCCGCCCTGTTCGAGCGCGTGTATGACCGGACAGTTCGAGCGCTGGTTCATGCGGAGCGCTCGGGCGATTGGTGGAAAGTAAACACCCGCGCCAACGAGGATCGGGTCGTCCGGCTGGCCCGCCGGATCTCAGTATTCGAGGCTGACAGAAGTGTCTGTGTCGCCCATGACATCGAGCGCGGCCTGGGGCACCGGGATGTCGAACCGGCCTTCGCTGCGGAAGCCGACGACCGCGCGCCGAAGGCGCTACGGGAGATGCTCGCGATCGAGGCCGAGCTCGGAGTCCGGTGCACGTATAACGTGGTCGGCTCTCTGCTCGAGGAGGTTCGGCAGTCCATCACGGCCGATGGACACGCGCTGGGCTTCCATTCCCACGCGCACGTCCTCCCTGAAGAGCCTACGCGGTGGGAGCGCATGAGGACGCGGCTCTCTCTGCGATCAGAGGATCCGATCCGGGCCGCGATCCGGGGGCCGGACTTCCAGGAGCTCGTCCGCTGTCGTGAGATCGACTATCGCGTGAAGGGGTACCGGCCGCCGCAGTCTCGAATCGGCCCCGGACTCCACGACCGCCACCTCGCCTTTTTCAACTTCGAATGGCTCGCCAGCTCTAGCTCGTCGCTGGCGGCCGAACGGCCGTTCGTCGAGACCGGAATCGTCAAGATCCCGATCCACCAGGATGACTTCGACCTGCACACGGGCGAACTCACCTTCGAAGCGTGGGAGGGACGGCTTCTCGGACTTTTCGAGACGCGGGAAATCGTGGTCGTCAGCCTGCACGACTGCTACGCCCATCACTGGCTCGCTCGGTATCCGGCGCTTCTGGAGAACCTCGATCGGCTCGGCACGTTCCGGACCTTCGACGAGGTCGCCAACGAAGTCATCCTGGCACACACAACCTGGTGTTGAGAACCCCAACCCCGGACCGAAAGAGTGGCCATGAGATATGATGCCGCCGACAGGAACTTGCTCCGACAGCTCACTCTGTCGCAGTACAAGCTGAAGGACCAGAGTTCCTTCTTCGGCTTCCTCTGGAGCTTTCTCAATCCGCTGTTGATGCTTGGCGTCCTTTACGCCTTTTTCAGGCTGCGGCTGGGAGGCGAGATAGAGAACTACGCTCTCTACCTCCTCCTGGGCCTCGTGGTCTACACGCACTTCACCAACAGCACGAGCCTTGGGATGCGCGCCCTGCGCTCAACTCGTGAGCTGACGACCGATGCGGTCTTTCCGAAGGAACTGCTGGTCCTCAGCACCCTGATCTCGAGCTCGTTGGAGTTCTTCATCTCCATGGGGGTGTGCCTCGCCATAGCGGTGATTGCGGGCGTGCCCATTACGCTCGCTGTGCTGTGGCTGCCAGCGATCATCGGCGCGCAGCTCCTCCTCGTCCTTTGGGTCAGCTTTCTGCTCGCCACCGTGTTCCCGTTCGCGTGGGACATCGACCACATATACCACGTGTTCCTCCGCGCGCTTTTCTTCATCACGCCGATCTTCTACGACATCTCCTTTGTCGGAGACGGGATGGCTCGGCGAGTGGTCGAGCTGAACCCCCTTTCCTTCGTGATGGAGGCCGTTCGGGGCGTGGTGCTCGAAGGGGCACCGCCCCCCGCCGCAGAGCTTGCTGCCTTCGTTCTCCTGAACGCGGTCCTGCTCATCACGACGTTGGCCCTGTTCCGGCACTTCGAGCCAAGGTTCGCCGAGTATGTCTGAGCAAGCAGGGAGTGTTCAGGTCCGGGGGTTGTGGAAGGATTTCACGTTACAGCGCGGACAGCTCACGGCGTTCCACCTCATCCGCCGGTCCGTGCGGCGTTCCGACACGCAGCCGGTCCTCCACGCGCTTCAGAACATCAACCTGGACGTTCGGCCAGGTGAGCTCGTCGGCTTCGTCGGAGACAACGGCGCCGGCAAGACCACTCTCCTCAAATCGATCGCCGGCATCTACACCCCCACGCGGGGACAAGTAACGGTACGTGGCCAAGTGGGATTGCTGTCCGGGCTCGGCGTGGGCATGGTCGGCGACCTGCCGGTGTGCGACAACATCCATCTGTACGGGAGCATCTGCCGCCTGAGCCGGTCGCGCCTCGACGCCCTGTTCGATGAGATCCTCGACTGGGCCGAGCTCCGCGACTTCGTCTACGAGCCAGTACGGAACCTGTCTGCGGGTATGCGGACACGCTTGGCCTTCGCGGTGGCAATGAGGACCGAAACCCAAGTTCTCTTGATCGACGAAGTGCTGAGCGCGGGCGATCAGCGATTCAGGCAGAAGTGCCAGGCGTACTTCGAGTCACTGAGGCAGGGCGACAAGGCCGTCTTGATCGCCACGCACGATCTGGACTTCGTGGAGCGGAACTGTCAGAAGACCTTATGGCTGCGAAGCGGACAGCAAGTGGGGTTCGGGCCAACCGCGGAAATCGTGACCCGCTACCGCGAAGATGCCTCGTAGCCGAGCGCGGCGGCGGCTGGTGGCAAGTGTCCGAGTCCGAATCGCGAGGAGGGCCCCTCGACGAGGAGCAGATGGCCCGCGTCCGGCGCATCAGCAAGCACATCTATGACACGGCCCCGAAGGCGCTCATGGAATGACACGCGCTATCGCAGCATCTCCGCGATCTCGGGGCGAGTCATCCTGATCCGCTCGTAGTCCAGTTCCAATCCAAGTGGTCCAAGGACCGCTCCGAGGTAATCGTAGGCTTCCTTGACGGCATCGAAAGGAACGGTCACGGCCTCCAGCGCCGTAGATCCGGCGTTGTTCCTTATACTCTTGTCGGCACCTGCAGCGAGCAGGGCCGCCACGATCTCGGCGCGGCAAAGAAAGGCTGCGGTGAGGAGTGCGGTTGATCCATCGTTGTTTCTTTGGTCCACATCCGCGCCCGCCTCGATCAACACGCTCGCCACCTCCGTATGGCCGAAGGTCGCCGCGATAATCAGTGGACTGGATCCTCCCGAGGGCTCCTTTTCGTTCAGCTCCGCTCCGGCTGCAATGTGCTGCCGTACAGCTTCGAGATTCCCCTCGAGGGCCGCCTGGTGAAGGCCACCACTCGGGGGCGCGTCGATTGTCGAGGGCGTCGGGGTCGATTGTGAAGATGAGGGCCGTGCTTCAGCCAAAGCATCGTCAAGCATCTCGATCAACTCGTCCCGGCTATAAGAGAACTGCTGGTCTTCATTCAACTGCACCAGTTCCTGTATGGCCTGTCGGATGGTGATCGCAGCCTCGAACTGATTCGGAACGACCATGTAGCGACGCTTCGGCGAATCACTGGACATGAAATCAAGGGCTGCCAGGGCGACATCATCGGGCTCTTTGTACTGCGATCGATCGAGTGGGCCGGTGATCAGGTCGAGCATCGAACCGTACCTGGAGTCCTCGGGGGGCGAATAGCCCCTCTCTTCCATACGCCTCACCATCGAGGCCAGGATTTGGGACCGGTAGTTGCCCGGCTCTACTGCGGCAACCGCCACATCGAAGCGAGCCAGTTCGGCGGCCAGGGCATCGGTATAGGCCTCGACACCATGTTTACTCATGCTGTACGCGCCGGTGAATGATCCCGATAGAATCCCGGCGATGGAACTGACGGTCATGACCCGGCCTTTGCTCTCGATGAGCAGATCCGCAAACGCTTTGGTGACGCGGTACGGGCCGAAGAGGTTCACATCGAGCTGGAAGTCCATGTCCTCTTCCGACAACTCGATGAGAGGTCCCATCACAACGACGCCAGCGTTGTTGATCAAACCATGGAGTCCTCTTCCTTCTGCCTGAATGAACGCCACCGCTGCGTCGATTTCGCTCTGAATCGTCACATCCAAACGGACCGATCGCACGTTCTCCATCGCGTCCAGACGTGCCAGGTCTTCTGCTTTACGGGCACCGGCATAGACGAAGAATCCATTCTCCGAGAGGACTTCGGTCATTCGCAGGCCGATTCCAGAACTGGCCCCGGTTACGAGTACGGCTCGTACGTCTTCCGTCTCTTGAGCAACGATCCCTGAGACCCCCACCAGGAAGGTCAAGACGGCAAGGGCGATCAGTCTTCGAGTGGCACGGACAAATGGAAAAATGTAGAGACTCATCGGGGAAACCCTCATGGTAGGGTTCAAATGTCCTCCAGAGCTGAAGACAAAGGTTAGGAGGGGCTTTCCGGCGGCGGCAAGAGCTTCGTGTGTGGGCGTACGAGCGGGCCGCGAGGTCGAGTGCGAATGTCGTCTGTGGCTGAGAAGAAGAGCGGTCTCGTCCGCGGTATCAAGCGCCGCTGTCCGTTCCCCGATCTGCTGCCAGCCGCCGTGCTTCCGCCTCCCGCGTCGACTTCACCGTGATCGTCTCCAGCCCGTGCGCGTCAGGGCCGGTCTCCTGCCTGCGGAGCAGCCAGGCGAAGAAGAAACCGAGGAAGCCGAGGGTCGAGAAGATCCACATCCCGAGCGCGTAGCCCTCCGGGTTCTGCACGCTGGCGCCCGAGACATCGTTGGCCCACCCGATCATCAGATTGAACCCGAACAGTCCGATGTTCTGGATCATGGTCATAAAGCCGTAGGCTGTTCCGAGCCTGGCCTCATCCACGAGGTACGCCACGGAAGGCCACATCACGGCCGGAACGAGCGAGAACGCGATGCCCATCATCGCCATCGGAAGGCGGAGGTCGACGGCCGTGTACGCCATCATCAGGTATACGGGAACGAGGAGCAGCGACCCCCACATCATGAACAACGCCCGCCTGCCCACCCTATCGACCATGTAGCCGAAGATCGGCGTGAACACCATCGCGAACAGGGTGATCATGCTCGACAGGAAGCCGCCGAACTCGCGTGTCGTGCCGTGCGCCTCTATGAAGAACTTCACGGCGAAGGTCTGAAACGGGAAGATCGCGGAGTAGAACGTCACGCAGAGGAGAACGACGTAGATGTAGGCGCGCGGAAACCGGAACAGATCCGCGAACACGACCTTCTCCGTCTCGCCTGCCTCCCCGAGGTCGTACGCCTTCGCGGCGCGCTCCTCCATCACCCAGTAGATGATC
>JBDHAC010000021.1:0-58176 GCA_039588275.1 Gemmatimonadota bacterium | reverse complement strand
CGCGTTGCAGCTGGCACTACCCACAGCGCGGGACGGTCCGAGGGGGGGGCGCACAGAGTCAAGCAGCGGCCCGGCCCCGCACAGGAGTGGGGTGATAACGCGCGGTGCCCCCTCGACAGAAGCACACCGCTGGACACCTACGCGCGCGCGGGGCACCTGACCGGTGAAGCGTATCGGTTTCGGGGGTGCTCGGGCCGTTAGCCACTAGCGCACCCGCATATCCACTCGGGCCAGTCATCGACCCACACATCCACGTGCTCACCCTTTGACTCCATGTATGCGCGTTTTGGCAGCAGCCCGGTCGCTCTAACCCCGACTGGTAGATGATCCACCTCGTCTCGTATCTCTTCAATGTCATCACGGAAACGGGCAGACACGATCACCACGTCATGCTCATGGTTCAGAGCAAGCGAGATGAATCGTTGCCAGAAAGCCGGGTCACACGTGTACGTCTCGTCCCAATCAAGGGCAATCAGCATTCTGCAAACTCCCGTGCTCGTCGTATGCAACCAGGTCTTCACCCTGCATGGTATTGAATAAGACCGCGTGTGCGGGCGCGCGAACATTCCCTCGACAGGTTCTCAGACTTCATGTGTTTGATCCTCCAGCTGTGGGGCCTGGAACCTACCCGCCGCATTGCCTGGGGCTATCCGAGGACCCGGAAGAGCGCGAGGGAGCATTGGTGATCGAGTCGATCCGGCCCGACGACCCCGTCGTGCTCGAGCGGGGAGCGGGGCCCGAAGCGGCAGAACGCGTTGCCCGCACTGCGCTCCGGGAACGTCGACCGATCTTTATCCAGAAGAACCGATTCGATGTCTTCGAGGGGAACCCGGGCGCAGAGGCGCTGCTCGAGGTGCTCGCGACGGAGCTCGGCGGCGAGCCGGAGATCGTCGTGGTCGGGGTAGCGCGGGACGTGTGCATGACGCAGGCGATCGACGGGATACAGGCGAGGGGCTACCGGACCGTTGCGGTCCGGGACGCCACCTGGGGGCTGGGCCTCGAGCCCGAAGAGGAGACGCTCGCCCGCTGGGCCGGGGGAGGACTCGTCATCACGTTCGAGGACCTCGCGCAGTCGTGAGTTGGCCTTTCTCACCTCGTGGCTGTCGAAATTGTCGAGAGTGCTGGCCTGAACCGCCGGTTGACGCGATTGTGGTGATCAGGGAGGCGAAGGTGACGTGAAAGTAACAGCTGGCTTATCTCTTAACCGCCCGGCCACTGGCGAGCCCGCCCGGAGGAACCCTATCGCACCACCCAAACGAAGTCATTGCCGAGGCGGGGTCGCTCGTGGGCTGGAACCTGACGAGCCCGGAGGAGGGGTCGATTATGGGTAAAGTGGTCCGCACACCACCCTCGATGGTGGCCGGCGGGATCTCCCGCGTGGTCTCGGACGGCCCTCTATCCTGGGTCGAGACCTGGGACGGCTCCGCCTGGGTCACGGGTGGCCCGCCGATACGCTCCGTATTCAATGCCCCACCGGCACCGCCCAGCGTGCTCAACGCGGCTAACGTCGGGCCCTCCGATGCTCCCCTGGAGCCCTGGGGCGAACTCTCCTGATGGCGGGTACATGCACCAACTCCACGCCACACAGAAGCACGCCGCAGCACCTCCTAATGGGCGTCCCGGGACTCAAGCCGAACGACAACATCCCGCCCGGTCTTCATGAGTCGCCTGGCCTCCCTCCTGCTGGCCGGGGACCCTGAGGCCGGAGTCGTCCGCTTCAGGATGTCGGGGATCCTCTGCCTGAACCGGGAGGACGGGGAGTGGTCGCTGATGAGGTGGGCCGTGACACCGGAACTCGTGGCCTCGGCGGACTGACGGGGCTCGCGGGGCGGTCAGGAGCACGAGATGTTCGCGAACCGCAGTCCTCGAGGTTTGCAAAACTACTGGGTGTCGGCGGATTCCTGCGTCTTTGCGGGCTCGCTAGGCGCCGCCTGTGGTGCGGAGGTGTCGTTCGACCCGGTGATCTCGCCCCCGATCTCCCCCTCGACGTCCGAAATGGAGTCCTTGAACTCCCGGATTCCCTTGCCGAGCGAGCTGCCGATCTCCGGCAGGCGTTTGGCGCCGAATAGCAGAAGGATCGCGAGAAACACGATCATAAGTTCCCACGGGCTCAAGCCAAACATTGGACGCTCCTTCGTTTCACTCCGCTCGCCGGGATCGCTCCGCACGATTCGCCTAGGGCAACGACCGGGCGAACGGCCCTGCCAATAGTATCCCGACCAGACTCAGGAAGTTCACCGGCGCAGCGTCCGTACACTTCGATACACCTCGGTACACTCCTGCACACTCTGTGACAGCTAGCGTGACAGTTCGTTTCCGGACTCTTCGTAGCCTCGTCCTGGCCCCAGCCCGGTGATGCGCACCCGGTCGTCAGTCCAGGACATGGTTCGCGCCCGGACGTCGAGGGCGCCACCGACCTCACGCGTATCAGGCCCGAGTCACGCGCGAGTCAGCGCTGAAGGAATGCCGTCTCATGGGGCTCCGGCGCTCGTGGGCGCTGACTGGCGCACGGCAAGCACTCGCTGAAGGACGCGGGGAAGCTCCCGTTCGGGTGGTCGTGTCGGTCGTCATCGGACCGTTGGGGCCTGTGCGGCTCGCGGGGCTTGACGTCCTGCGTGGGTTCGATGATATTCGGGCTCGGCAAAGTGCCGAACAGTGAGCGATCGTGATGGGCGGGAAGCCTTTATCAACACGGGCTTCCCATTTTTTTGTCCGTCGGCTCACTACCCCGGCGCGGGGGATTCCGCGCGAGTGTCAGTGTGTCGAGGGTACGGGTAATCCATGCTCCGACCATGACAAATGAGCAGAAGGAAACTGGATTATGCGTAGCAAAGGCACCGTGAAGTGGTTCAACGACCAAAAGGGCTTCGGCTTCATCACGCCGGAAGACGGGAGCAATGACTGCTTCGTGCACCACTCGGCCATTCAGCTCGAGGGGTTCAAGACGCTCGCGGAGGGCTCTCAGGTGGAATTCGACGTCGTCGAAGGCACTAAGGGCCCCGCGGCGGAGAACGTGATTCCGGTCAGCTAACCTCTGGCTAACCGAATCACGAAGGAGGAGGGGCCGCCCGAATCGATCGGGCGGCCCCTTTTTCATCGACAGCACGCAGAGCCGCCCCCCCGTTTCCGCGAAAAGGGGGGGCTCTGGACGTAACCCGGCTGGGCGAGTTCTCACCAGCTAGGCAGCGGGTCGGCCGGTGTCAGAACACGACCGCGAGTTAGGACCGATCGGACTTCATATGGACCCTATCGCGGTCCGCGCTTCTCAAAACCTTAATCGGGGCGGTGAGATTCGGGGAGCTCGCGACGAATGAGGACCGCGTCAGCGGCCGCAGCTCTCACTCGCGACCCTCCGCTGAACCGGGGGGGGGGGCGCTGAGTCCGCCCCTACCGGCTCGGGCTACGGCGTCATGCTGCTGTTCCAAATATCGCGGACGATCTTCCAGTGCCCGTCGATATTCTTCAACACCGTCATGTACTTCCCGTGGTCCTTGTGCGACCCGCCGGCGGCCGTCTCGACGAACGAGCCCACCTCGACCGCCACGTCGCCGTAGACCAAGATCTCCGGCGGCCCGAAGGCCATTTGGCTCCCCTCCGCGCGGCTTCGAGCCAGCCCACGAGGGTCGCCTGGAACGCCTCGCGGCCCTCGATCGGCTCGGCTCCGGGGGGCATGACGATCGCATCGTCCGCGTACACGGACGCGATGGCGGCAGCATCGGCGGCGTTCCAACCCGCCTGCCAGGTCTCGTTCGCTTCCGCGATGGCGGCCTTCAGCTCCGGCGACGCGTATTCCTGCTGTTGTGCCGATAACGTCTCGTGAGCTGCGGAAAGGAGCATGAAGCCAAGGAACATGGTGAGGTACTTGCGGGACATGGGGGCCTCCTGCGGTACGGCGGTGCGGGGGCGATCACGGCTTGGGAGCACCCCCGCGGGCTCCCTGAGTCTGAGCTAATCCGGCGACTGGTGGATGCCGCTGTCGAGGAAGAGTTGAGCGGAGAGCAGGCCTCTCCGTGAGCGCCAAGCTGTGTTCTCGACACACCGCCCGTTCAGCATCACTTGGACCTTCTGCGCGAGAGCCAAGCGCCGGCGATTACTGGGAGGAAAAGCGGCGTCGCGCTCTCGCTTGGGTTGACTTCCTCAGGTTCGCCGAGCGCCTTCGGCGGCAACGGGAGGGGCGAGCGATACTCGAGGTCGTGAGGTTGAGTAATGGGGAGCTGTGGCCGGGCCCGGGCGGCGGTGATCCCAACGTCGAAGTTCCAACCGCCCAGCTCGAAGCGTCGCGGCGGTCCCGGGGACCGCCGCGGTACCCTCGACGTTCGAGGGTCGCGTTGACGCTGGAACCTGACCGAAGAATGGCGCGGCGATGCGCTCGCGCTCCCTGACAAGGAATGAAAGTCGCCGAGTTGGTCGAGAAGTATGAGCGGTTACGCGCCGAAGCGACCGAGCTACGTACGTTGGCTCCGCTGGCGAAGGCGTTTGGCATCTTCCTCGAGGACCTCCGTACGCTGGACGGGACTGAAACCGTTGACCGCGCGGTCACGACTGCGGAGGCCGGCGCGATCCTCGGGCTTTCGGCGAAGACGGTACGCCGGTATTGCGAGGCGGGCCGCTTCGCCGGAGCGTGGAAGACGAGCGGGCAGAAGGGGGAATGGCGGATCCCCGTCGTCGAGGTCTATACAATACGGGGGACTCCGGTGAACGGGCACCCGAAGACACCGAGACTCTGGGAGCCGGAACATGGCTAAGAAGCGTGGCGATCGACTCTACCTGCGCGAAGGGCGCGGCTGGTACGGCGACTTCCGCGATTTTCGGGATGTCGGCGGGCGCCAGGAGGCCATGATCCCGCCAGGGGATCGGTTCGCGACGAATAACCGCGACACAGCAGCGACGCTCCTGGCCGCACGGCTGAAAGAGTTGAAGGAACTGCGTTCCGGTCGCTCAGCGTCTGACCCATTCTTGCGTGAATACGCGAAACGCCACCTTGAGATCAAAGCTCAGTATCGGCGAGCCTCAACCGTCGCCCGTGATGAGCTCTCGCTTCGTCATGTCCTGGAGTATTTCGGTGAGGACGTCCGTCTCTCCCAGGTGACCGTGGAGCGGCTGACTGACTACGTCCTCCGGCGGAGTCGGCAGCCGGGTAAGCGCGAAGGCACGAAGACTGCTCCCCAGACGATCCTTCACGAACTCCATGCCCTGTCGAGCCTCTACAAACGCGCGGTGGCGGAGAAGAAGGCGGTGGCAAATCCGGTCGCTATGCTCCCAGACAAACCGAGCGTCGCTCATGCCGAGGCGACCTGGCTCGAGATCGGTGAAGCTGCCAGGTACCTTGAGAAGGCGCGTGATGCCGATGCGGATCCGAGCCCCCGGGCGCTTCCGTATCTCGAGGCCCTGTTCGCAGCCTTTCTCCTCACCGGTGGGCGACGGGGCGAGGTCTTTGGATTCGAACTTCGCGACATCGATTTCGACAACGATGTCGTGCACTTCCGCCACAACGCGTGGCGTCGGCTCAAGCGCGAACACCATCCCCGCTGGGTGCCACTGTGGCCCCAGCTCCGTGAGATCCTAGCACGCTACATGGGATGCTCTTCGAACGCGAGGACGGGCTTCTCTTCCCTGCATCTGGTGGTGGGATGCTGAGGGACGTGCGGGGTTCCATGAGGGCCTTGGCAGCACAGGCCGAGATCGACAAGCACATCACGCACCATACCTTCCGGCACACGTACGCTGCGGCCCGGATCCAGACGTTGGACCACGGCCAGCCAGTGAGCCCCTACACGGTGATGCGGGAGCTCGGTCACCGGGATCTGAAGTTGATCGAGAGCACGTACGGTCACTTGCTCCAGACCCGGCATCGGAGCCCTGTCGTCCAATACGGGGAAGTCAACGTGCTGGACCTCCGAGGCCAAACAGCCTGAATGCACATGGGACTTTTCCGTGACCGAGCCGTGACCGGGTTTGTGACCGGACCCTGTTTTCGGGCCGACACCGAAAGGGGGTCGAACGGCGCAAGTGCTTGTGGAACAACATGCCGGGGGTGGGATTCGAACCCACACGAGACTCGCGTCTCCACGGATTTTAAGTCCGATGCGTCTACCGGTTCCGCCACCCCGGCGCGTAGCGTCCGCACAAAGCTACCCCAATCGCCGAGAGGTGGCACAGGGGGTGAGTGTTCGAGGATACTGAACCGGCTAACTCTCCCCCTGACAAAACGGGTGTCTGGCATCGTGCGCACCCCCTACTACCTTCCCAATGAGCCATGACGTGACATCGCCGACAACACGTCACGACCATGAGCGTTCGTCATGCCTCACGCCGCGTCCTCTCAAGGCGTGACGGGTGCGGCAGGCGCACGGTACCCTTCGTCGGCAGAGGGTTGATTTCGTGAAGCGGCTCCTTGCACTTGCCCCGGTTATCGGGCTGATCGCTCTCCCCGTCGCCCTTACCGACCCGGCGAAGCCTCACACCGACCAGGAGCGCCCGGACCGCTTCGAATCGACGGAGGATGTCCTGCGGCGGGGCCTGGGCATGATACGAGAGACGCTGCGCGATCCCCTCACGCTCCAGCGGTATGAGCCCTCGCTCGCAATCGGTGACGGCTACCTCCACGCGCAGTTCGGCGTGGCCGCCGACTATGCGGCTTGGCGTGATTATCGAGCCGGATACGAGGCATCCGTAGACGAGCGCTATCGGTTTCGTCGTCTTAAGCTCAAACAGCGGATGGCGGAAGATCCTCTGAGTGTTCCCTCAATCTTGGAGCGCTTGGCCCGTCGGGTGGAGGGCGCGGAGACTCCCCTGGAGCTCATGGTCACTGCGCTCGAAGCGGCTGATATCCCCCGTCCAGAGATGCCGATGCAAGCTGCCCAACGCCCGGCCGTGGATATGCTTGATGCCGCCGCTCGCGCGGCGCACCGAATCCTCGACGAAGAAGCGCTGGGGGCGCTCGGGAGCGAGGAACGGGCTCTGCTGGGCTTCCTGCTGCGCTTCACCACGACGACCGGAGGCACCTACACGTCCAACCCCCTCGATGCACCGGCCTACAACTGGGGTCTAACCGACGCGTATCTCGAGGACGGCGTCGTAAAGTACGCTCGCTATTTTGAACCGGGTTCGGAGAAGACCCCCCAAGGACTGAGGGTTCCGGCGACCCTGCCGAGCGTCACCTCTGCCTACCATCTCTTCCGCTCTCTGGCGGGGGACGACTTCACCACGGAGGGCCTGAGCGGGCCAGACGCCGAGCAGGAGTGGGAGGGGCAGCACGCCCCTTTCACGGGTCGGCAAATCGACCTGGCCGCGGTCGCCCGCGCCTTTCTCACCATAGCCCCGGTTCTCGAAACACCCTTCCTCGATCGCCTGGAGCGGGGATTCGCCCAAGCGGCCAACACGAGTGGAACGGTGCGAGTACCCGGCGTTGATGGTGACGTCCTTCTCTATCGAGAGACCCCGTACGGAGACCTGCTCATCGGTGGCCCCGGTGCCAATCGCTACATGGACGTCCAGGCGTCGATCCTGGTCGACGTGGGCGGCAACGATACCTATGAGGTGGAGCACGACCTGACCCGCTTGGGTCGGTACCCCCTCCGAATCCTGATCGACCTTCATGGAGACGACGTATACGGCCACCGCACACCCTTCGGTCCGGGCGCGGGCGTCTTCGGGCTGGGTATACTTCTCGATCAAGAAGGCGACGACATCTACTCGCAGGGGATGGACCCAGAACGCGGCCGGGAGCGCGAGACGCTCTTGACTCGTGACGCCGAGTCAGAGGCGCGGTGGGTCCATCCGACCCGGGTCTACGGTGGCGAGAATCCTGCCTCCCTGGACGGCGGATTCTCATACGGAGCGGCGTACTTCGGCATCGGGATGCATATCGATCGAGCGGGCGACGACACCTACCTGGTCGACAAGTGGGCCCTCGGAGCGGCGTATGGACCGGGGGTCGGACTCTTGAGCGACGAGGCGGGAAACGACTGGTACATAGCAGCCATACAGTCCATCGGCATCGGCTTCAACAAGGGCGTTGGACTCCTTCGAGATCAGGGGGATGGGAAAGACGTCTACCAGTCCTGGGGCGTGTACCGGTCCCACTACCAGCAGGCGGACGGTCCGGATCGGGGGTTCGAAGGTTTTGGGATCGGCGTCGGATCCGGCTGGCGAAGCGAAGCGTGGACGTCGCACACTAACCGGGTCGCGTATGTCGGTGGTTTCGGGTTCGTTAGCGACGGTGGAGGCGACGACCTTTACGTCGGGAGCACGTTCGGGCTAGGAAACGGTTTTTCGGCCGGGATTGGGGCGTTGATCGATGGCGCAGGCGATGACGTCTACATCGCGATGAAAAGGGAGGAGGAGGATCACAGCGGCCTCGGGGAGGGGATTCACCACGGCACCGGCCTCGTGTTGGATCGCGCGGGGGACGATCTCTACAGCGGGGGCGCTACCTCGGGAAGCGGGTGGGACCTCGGGGTGGGGTTCTTGATCGATGTCACTGGGGATGACACCTATACCGATTACATGCGGATGGGCTTCAAGCCGGGCGCCGCCCTGGTTCAGTCACTGGCTGTTTTCCTGGACGGAGACGGCGTGGACACCTTCAGTGAGTGGACCCGAGATTGGGCCGACGCAGCCTACTTCAGGCCGAGAGTGCACGAGGGAGTGGGAGGTAACTTCTCGTTCGTTCTATTGTTGGGCGAGCAGCCGGATCGACTGCCGCCCGAGCTCGCAGCCACCGTGCGAGGCCCTGTGACGTTCACGCCCGTTTCCCAGGGCGCGGAAGAGGACGTTGGAGAGTATCCGAGGGGCATCGGTGTGGTCTTCCTCGAGGCGCGGCGGCGAGGCCTCGCAGGCGGCGGGCGTTCCTGACGTAGGCTTTAGAGGCCGACCCTCCGCGTGGGCACGGTCCACCCACTGGGCGGGTTCCTGGGCGGGTTCTGGTTCGCTAGATCAGCGTATCAGAGCTTGGGAGATACGCTAGAATAGCGTAAGAAGGCGCGCGGCGTATGGCGATCTAGCGAAATACGCCGGGGCAGCGGGCCGTTTTTAAGTCCGATGCGTCTACCGGTTCCGCCACCCCGGCGTGTAGCGTCCGGGTAAAGCTACCCCGTACGCCGCGGCACGGCACAGGGCTCGTGCGAACTCGGGGAATGGCTCGTGAGCCGATTGGCTGGGTGGTGAACGTCGAGGCGGTGGCCTCGCTTGACGCCAACCGCTCACCCCCGCTCTGCCACGATCTCTTCGAGCCGTCGCTGTACGGCGCGCACGCGGGGCTGAAGCGCGTCGTCCGCCTCGGCCCATAGCTCTGCGAACCTCCCGTAGTGTCTCGCCGCGTTCTCGAGATCGCCCCGCTCATCGTACAGCTGCCCGAGGCGCTCGAGGACTGCCGCCAGGTAGTATCGGTCGCCGCCTGGCGCCGGATAGGTCGATTGGACGCGGCCGCTGGACGGCGTGGAGAGGTAGCGCTCGTAAACGGCGATCGCGGAGTCGGGTTGGCCGATCCGGTCGAACGACGCGGCTAACTCCGGCATCCCGCAAAGAAGGCAACCCCTCTTACCCGAACGTCGGAAGAGGTCGATGGCGTCTTCGTATCGTCCTTCGGCCACGGCGATGAGGCCGTGGACGCGAAGCAGCCCGCTGTCACCCTCTTCCCAGGTCTGACGGTCCGGGGCCTCGACCTCGTTCTCGAAATCCCCCATGAGAGCGCGTGCCCGGTCCGGTCGACCGGCCAACGCGTACACCGCCACCACATCCAGATAGGGTCTGTCGAGCGGTGCGAGGGCGGAGAGCGGGTGCCGTTCCAGTGCGGCCTCCAGAGTCCTCAGCCCGCTGGCCGGGTCCTCCATCACGAGGATGTATTGGTAGGCCAGGCGACTCGCGTCCCGCAGCACATCACGGGCGAACCCCAGCTCCTCCAACCCGTTGATAGCCTCCCGCTGGTAGGCAGCGGCCTCGGTCAGCTTCCCGGTAACCGCCGACAGACCCGCCAGATCGCGGGTGGCGTAGGCCCGCTGCGCCGGCGAGACTCCTGCCAGCTCGTTCCGCACGGCCTCGAAGTGCGCTCTGGCAGCGGCGTAGTCACCGGCCGCCGACTCTATGATGCCGGTAAAGCGCCTAGTAAGGGGGTCGTCCGGGTCCCCCGGGGCCATCGTCCGCCGAGCTTCCTCGAATTTGCCCTGGTCGGCCAGCGCCCAAGCGAGGTTCGCATACGCCACCGGCCGTGTCTGTGTCTCTAGCCATCGCCTGTAATAGGTCTCGGCCCGCTCGTAATCCCTCGTCAGCAGGGCCATTTCAGCGAGGTTGTTGAGCGCTCCGCGGTCATCCGGATTCAGTGAGAGTCGGCCTTCCCAGGCCGCGATCACCTTGGCCGGCTCGTGCGTCACCAGCCGGTAGTAGGTGGCCATCAGGGAATAGCGTTCGTACTCCGGCAGCCTGTCCCGGTACTCGAACGCCTTGGTGATCGCGTATCGTCTCCGGGAGGGGTCCCGGCCCAGGTTGTCCAACCGGAGACTGATGAGCCGCCATGCCATCGCGAAGGTCGAATCCAGCGCGACGGCTTCCTCGAGAAGCGGCAGCGCGCGTTCGAGGTCGCGGGCTCGCCACGCCTCGCTCGACTGCGAGTACTTCCGAAGCGCTGCGAGACTCGACGTGGTTACTCGAGCCAGACGCGGTTCGGCGCGCAGGGTTCGAGTGGACTCACCGATCCGCTCGCGAAGCAGCGCAGAGACCTTGTCGATCGTAGCGATGATCTCTGTCGAATCCCTCGCCGTCTCCCGACCCGATACGAGTGCTTCGAGCCCGCCAGGCGTGAAGAGCTGGACCGCCACCAGGTACTGTCCGCCTGCTTCGTGGATCTCGCCACCGACCACGGCCGCGGCCCCCTCGCGCTGAGCCACCTCCTGCGCGAGCGTGAGGCTGAGGGGTGCGTCCGGCTCTCGGCCCATGCGTCCGAGGGCCTCGCCGACGAAGCGCCGCTGGGCCAGCCTGACGAGCCGCGACTGGGAGAGATCGATGCGGAAGGCCTCCGTGGCCAACCTCGCCATGTCGGGGTCTGCGGACTCGAAGTCCGACAGAACCAAGAGAGCGCGTTCTTCCAGCACTCCCCGGGAAACGAGCGTTGCCGCCGGGCCGATTCCGAGGGCGCGAGAGAGCGAGTAGGTCCCCGTCACGCCGCCTAGGAGCGCGAACGCCGCGACACCGCCCTGGAGAGCTCGGCGCCATGTCAGAAAGCGCCTGACCTTTCGTAGGCTCGAGTGAGGTCGTCCCTGCCAACCCGTCTGCACGAGCGTTGCGGCCAACATCACCGGCAAGCCGATCAACAGCAGCAGCAGAGCTCCGCGCGACACCCAGGTCGGTAGCAGGTAGCGTCCGATTAATCGGTCGGTCACCTGGAGGACGATCCACGTCACGGCGGCGTACAGGCCGAGCACCAGCGGGACAGCGGTGCCCACTCTAGCCAGAGGGCCGTGAGCGGGGGCGGGCCGAGCGAGCTCGTCCAGCACTCGGGCGAAGTCGCGGACGTCGGAGTAGCGATCCGCAGGCTCCTTGCTCAGGAGGCGCGTGACCGCCGACTCCCAGGCGGGCGGGGCCTCGGAGCACAGAGCGCGCAGCGGTTTCTGCTGTTCATGCACGATTGCGTGGATGACGACCGCACTCCGTTCGCCCTTGAACGGGCGCTCGCCCGTCAGCATTTCGTACAGCACGACCCCAAGCGACCAGAGGTCCGTCCGGTGATCCACGGTCGCGCCCCGGACCTGCTCCGGAGACATGTAGGCTACGGTCCCAAGCGTCATGCCGGTGCCAGTTAGCGCTACGTCGGTCAGCTTGGCGAGCCCGAAGTCGAGGATCTTCGCGACGCCGTCGGGGGTCACGATCACGTTGCCCGGCTTGATGTCCCGGTGGACGATCTCCTGCGCGTGGGCGGCTTCCAATCCCGCTGCGATCTGGCGGGCGTAGTCCAGCGCCTCGTCGATGGGGAGCGCTCCGCGCTCAAGCTTCTGCTGGAGCGTCTCGCCTTCGTAGTGAGCCATCGCGATGAACAGCCGGCCCTGCTCGTCCTCCCCGATCTCGTAGACCGTGCACACGTTCGGGTGGTCCAAGGCGGCAGCGGCCTGGGCCTCGAAGCGGAAGCGTTCCGTCGCGGCCTTGTCCCCCGTCATGCGGCGGGGGAGGAACTTGAGTGCGACCGTTCGGTTCAGGCTCGCGTCGTGCGCCCGGTACACGACCCCCATGCCGCCTCGGGCCAGCTCCTCCTCGATCCGGTATTGGCGTATCGACGTGCCGATCAAGGGGTCGGGGGCCGGGGTCGGCGGTGAGGGCTCGTCGTGGTCCCACGGAGAGAGAGAGAGAACGGCGTCGGCGAGACTATCGAAGAAGGGGTCGGCCTCCTGCGCGGCGGCCAGTAGGGACGCGAGCTGGGCTTGGCGGCTCGGATCGTCCGAGCAGGCGTCCTCCAGGAAGGCGGCCTGCTCCTCGGCAGGCAACGCGCTCGCGCGCTCGAACAGCCGTTTCAGAGGTTCCCAGTCCGTTGCGTCCATCGACTTCGTGCAAGCTCTCCGGCCAGGGGCGTCAACTTGGGTGAGAACGAGATTCCGGGGCTAGTTCGATAGAACGTAGATCAGCACCGTGTGGCCGTCGAGGCGAGGGGACGGGCTCGAAAGCTCCACTCGACCAATCGCTGGGCGAGTTTCTGGGCGGGTTCTGTTTCGCTAGATCGGCGTATCAGAGTTCGGGTAGTACGCCAGAATGGCGCATGAAAGCGCGTGGCGTATGGCGTTTCAGCGAAATACGCCGGGGTGTGGAACCTGTGGTGGCCGACGTGCCTGAACGGCCCGCCGCTGGGAACCGATCGCTCACTGGAGATCGACCGGATCATCTACTGAGGGTTACGGAGCCCCGCGGTCGGTCCGCTCGCCGACAGAGGGGCCGCAACCTCCGCGAGTGCGACGCCGGGCTACCCTGTCGTACACTCTGGGCCCGACTCGCTTCGATAGCGGAGCGTGAAAGACCGGCAGCAGCGGCCACAGGGCCGGCAGGCTCCGCGCCAGCCGGCGAACCGCGAAGAAGCCCCGATACAGCTCGCCATCGGCATCGACGACGTGCATGGCGGCGAGGGCCTGCTCCCGAGTCACGCCCGGCACGCGGGCGGCCTGCGCCTCATCCTCGAGGTCCAGGTATTCCAGCGCGCCCCCGAAATCGAGGCCGTGGAGGATTCTCACGGAGCGGACGCACAACCTGCACCCGCCATCGTACAGGACTCTCAGCTTGGGCTCGGCAGGCCCGGCCCCCGCCTCGACCATGATCATCCGTCGGTGCGGAAGCGGCCGCCCCACGCGACAGCCGCGTTCATGAACTTCGCGAGACGCTCGCGCGTGTTTTCATCCACGAGATTACCGTCGTCGTCGAACAGTTTGCCCGCGCCCGCGATCAACATCCTCGGCTGGGGCATGACATGGGCGCTGAGCGCCGATAGCGATTCGCGAAGCGCACGCTGCGCGCTCACGGTGCCGAGGCGCCCCGGGGTGGCACCCAGGATGACCACCGGCTTCCCGTCGAGGACGTGTGGACGCGGCGGCCTCGAGGCCCAGTCCACGGCATTCTTTGTCACGGCGGGGATACCCTGGTTGTACTCGGGCGTCACGATCAACAGCAGATCCGCTGCCCGGATCGCGCCCTTCAGTGTGGCCACGGACTCGGGGTCCCCGGCTGCTTCGACATCGGCGCTGTAAAGTGGCACGGGCGCCAGATCGAACACCTCCAGCTCCAGCTCTTCCGGCGCCACCTCGACGGCGGCTCGCAACAGGGCTCGGTTGAACGACCCTCGACGCAGGCTGCCCGCGAATCCGACGGCCTGAATCCGCTCACCCGCTTCCGTCATGTTCGAGATCCCTTCCTCGCTCTCCGTGGTCTCGACTCGATTCCGCTCTGCTAGCTCTCGAGGCTCTCGCGGATCTCCGCTCTCGACTTCGTACCCGCTGTCCGTCGGTTCCTGCCATCAAAGGCGCGGGCGCCTCCGGTCAGGTCACGCGTGGGCGTGACGGGCTGCGCGCTCGCCACATCTGGACGAGCCCCCGATAGCGGCGTCGAAACTCCGCCGGGTCTTGTTGGATCGTGTCCATCGAGAACCGGGGAAGCAGATCGCGCAACAACGAGTCCATGTCTTCCAGCGTGACCCACCCGTGCTCCAGAAACGCCAGCACGAGCTCGTAATCCCGCTCATCGCCGCGGGCCAAGAAGCGAAAGGATTGGCTGTACGGATCGAAGTGGAAGACCTCGAGACGTTCGCCCACGCGGCCCGCGGGTCGCGCCCGAGCCTCGTAACCGGCCGGGAGCGGTATCACGTCGGCGGGAGACTCCTGCACCAGGGCGATGCCGAGATCGGCCGCTGCCCCCTCGAGCATCTCGGAGAGAGAGACGTCTTCCGAGGGAGCGGACTCGCCGAACAGCAGGACGCGATCTGTCCACGGCCGCCAGCCCTCCCACGTCGCGGATGTCTCGCCCACGAGATACGCGCGAGCCGGTACCCGCAACGAGCCCTCGACGGCAGCGAGCAGCCCACGAATCGAGTCATGGGTGACGAACGCGGGAGACATGAAGATGAGCCGGCGAAGGTGGCGTCGAGCTAGTGGCTCGGGCAGTTCCCCGCTTCCTCGCTCGTCGCGCCGCCGTCTTTCGCGTGCGGGTAACGGCGCTTCGGGGTCTTGTCGGCGTAGTTGACGACCCAGAAGCAGTACGAGTACGGGAACAGCGTCTGGACCACGTGGAAAGGCTCGTACTCGAACAAACGCCGCATCGCCCAGCAGAAGCGGTATCTCGGGTCTTCCGGCGTCATGATCTCCACGACGCAATCCACCTGGAAGCTGATGAACACCGGCGAGTTCCCGGTCCATAACACCGAGGCCAGGGGGTTCCGGGTGAGATTGCGGAAGGTCGTACCCTCGAAGATCTCGAGGAGTCCCAAGCGTCTCCAGTCGATGTGTTCGGGGTGGCCATACAGCTCCCGCGCGGTGGCCAGGCGAAGGCTTCTCGTTTCATCGACGGCGTGCGTGGGCAGGCCGCTGATCTCGTCTACGGCCCTCTCGACGAGATCGACGTAGTGCTCGATGTACTCGTCTTTTGGCGTGAATCCGACCCCTTTGTTGGCGAGGTTCGGCACCGTCGACTCACGGTTCCAGGTCCCGACGACCGGCAGGTGAGCCGCGTTGAACGCGATGTACTCGTCCTTCTCGATGGCGTCATAGATGCGTCGCTTGTAGTCGAGCTGCCAACGCACGAAGGGCTCCGGCAGTTCTGCAACCTCGAACTCCTTCAACTCGCCATTCAGCCGAGCCCTGGCTCGGCCTTCGACCAGCTCGACTCGACTCGTGGGATCCGACGTGTGGGTGCTGGGGTTCATGTTTGCCTTTCCACAATGAGGGGTGCTCGTGACCGGGTCACGGCTCAGGGTTGGGCCCACACGGCTTCATCACCGAGTTGATCACGAAGCGCGGGGTGTGTCTTCCAGATGTAGGCACCTATCGAGACAGCCGCGAGCAGATTGCCGAGGAGCACCGACCACCAGGCCAGCTCTCGAAGAAGCCAGGCGCCCAGCATCGCGGCCATGAACACGAAGAAGGTCTCGAACACCACGAACAGGATGATCAAGCCGAACACGAGCGGCGGGTACTTTTCCGTTTGGGCTACGAGGGCGGAGACCACTAGACCGAACAGAAGAAAGGCGGCCAGGTGGAAGAGCGTGTACCCGATCACGCTGCCGGCCGATACGATTACGGCGTCGGGACCGGAGGCTCCGTAGAGTAGTGCCGATCCAAGCGCCCCGGGCGTGAACAGTGGGCGGCCCGCCACCGAGTCCACGATCAGGAACCACAGCGCGACGACCCCGGCCCCCAATAGCCCCACGATCACCCCCTCTCGGATGAGCGGGTGCCCCGCGAGGAGCCCGAGCACCCCCGTCACTCCTTCATCCGGTCCGGTCCAGCGCAGATAGGTGATCATGACCACGCCGGCTAGCACATTGCCGAAGAAGACCGCGGGCCAACTGGGGGCGTCCAGGATTCGGACGCCGGAGACGAGCAACGTTCCGTAGAAGAGCAGCGAACAGACGAACAGCCCGTAAGCCGCCCCCACGAGGAGGTTGCGCGGGACGTCCGCGAGCTCGATCACGAATGCGGCTAAGACCCCGAGTAAGATGAACACGGCGAAATGGATCACCGTGAAGAGGACCGTCCTGACCGCTCCGGCTTCCACCCCCTGCTGGCCGAGCAGAGCCTCTGACAGGAATGTCGGCGTCGCCCGAGGCTCACCGCGCGCGAGATCGAAGAAGAAGAACAGCACGATCAGCACCGCTGCGGCGAGGAAGCCGGCCGGGGCTCGAACCCTCGATGCAGCCAGCGCAGGACTGCTGCAGGGCCGTGTACATCACCACTCGAAAATGACCAGCAGCATGAGAATCGCCGCGGGTACCAGTGGCGCGGCCGCTACCAATCGGACCGCGGTGGGCTCGAAGCGCAGGTGCATGAAGTACAGCGCGACCAGAAGCGCCTTCCAGACCGCCATTCCCAGCAAGGCCAGAATCGTGGCGGTGCGGCTGAAGCCCATGAACGCCACCCCGACTTCGAGCAGGGTGAGGACGGCCAGGACACCCATCAACACCCGATCGGCGTTGGCGAGGACGGCGACGAGTCCGAGCCAGGCGATGTCGGCTCGAGCCAGTGCGTGTCTGATCTCGGCCGTGCCGCCCAACCGAACCAGCCACACGAGGAGCAGCGTGCTGACGCTGACACGGAAGAACAATCCCAGCCGCTTCGCTCGGCGGCCGCTCGTCCCACGGACGGGACCCGTCGCGACCGGTTGATCGCTACCCTTGAACTGCGTTTCCTTCCCCACCACCCGAGCCCATCGCGCCATAGATGTCGAGCAGCTTTCGCGCGCTCACGCTCCAGCTGAAGCTTTTTGCGCGCTCGAATCCACGTGACCGGAGTTCAGCGCGCCGATCAGCGTCGTCCAGGATGGCCACGACGGCGTCGAGCATAGCGTCCGCATCGCGGGGGTTATCGAGCATGATCGCCGCGCCCGCCGTGATCTCGGGAATTGCCCCGCGATCCGAGGCAACGACGGGAACACCGCAGGCGAACGCCTCGAGGCACGGGTTCGGAAAGCTCGCGGCGATCGGTGCGAACACGAAGACCGACGCACCGTTGTAGATCGCCGGCAGGTCGTCGTGCTTCACGAAGCCCGTGAAGACGATGCTCTCCTCCAACTCGAGCTCGCGAATCAAGGCCCGGAACTCGCGGGTCGCGTACCTCGCGTCTCCAACGAACACCAGCCTTGTGTCGTCCGCGCGACGCCTTCGCAACGCTGCCAGCATCTTGACAACGGTATCGTAGTTCTTGTGTGGATACAGATTACCGACGCAAAGGATGTAATCGGGGGGCAATCCGTACTTCGCTCGTACCGCGGCCACCTCAAACTCGTCGAGGACGTGAAACCGAGGGTCGAGGCCCTGGTACACGACCGCGATCTTCTCGCCTGCGATGCCCAGATCGTCGACGACTACCTTCTTGCAGTACTCAGACACACTCGCTACCCGATCGACCCTCCGTAGCGCTATTTCGAGTAGCTGAGTCCAGTAAATGGAGTTGACCCTGCTCAGCTGGAAGGCCTCGCGCCCCTCGGGTCTGAAATGTCCAGCCTCGCGCAAGTGAAGGATCGATGGCACTCGCGGACGAAACGGGCCCACATGCTTGAGGCTGTGATACACGTAGATCCCGTGGCGCTTGATCAATGATGGCAGCCGGAACTGTACCCATAGGAACTCCAGCAAGCGGTTCCGGAACGGGACGAGAATCCGCTCGACGCCCTCATATTGCGGAATCGGCTGGCCTTTCAGGTGAACGACGGTGAAACGGAACCGCTCGTTCAGCTTCATGAGGTGATCAAGCATGTACAACATGGTGACATTCGGACCGGCTCCCTCCCGAAACCGGCAGTCCAGCATCACCCGGGCCTCCTCCCTGGTGTCAGTCACCGGGGCAGGAATCGATGTACATGCGAAACCACAATTCCATCGTGAGCAACAGCCAGATCTCTCTTCCGTAGTGTCCGCGACCCGCCAGATGGTCGTCGACGATTCCCTCGACAGCGCTCTTGTCGAAGACCCCGCGAGCCCCGGTCACCGAATCGAACAGGATCTCGCGCGCGAATCCCGAGAGCTCATCTCGGAACCAGCGATCGAGCGGGATACCGAATCCCCGCTTGGGGCCTCCGATTATGTCGGCGGGGATCAGATCGGCCGCCACTTTCTTGAGCAGGTGTTTTGTGGTCCAGCCGCGCAGCTTCGCCTGATCCGGGAGCGTTGCCGCGAACTCGTGCAGGCGGTGATCCAGTAGCGGAGATCTCACCTCGAGTGATGAGGCCATACTCATCCTGTCCACTTTCGTCAGGATCTGACCCGGCAGCTCCGTGTTGATGTCCGCGTACAAGGTCCGGCCAAGCGTTGTCGCTTCGGGCTGACGCTCGAACAGGCTGCCCGCATGATCGCTCTCGTCCGCCTCGAGTTGCCGGACCAGCTCCCGCGTTCGATAGATCCGGCAACGCATCTCGTGCTTGACCTTTGTCGTCCAACGCGCATAGCGCGCGTGCGGATCGAGCGAAGCACCACGCAGGAACTCTCGGGCCACTCGGCCCCTGTTGATGTAGCCGTAGGATTCGGGAACGAGGTCGAGAAGGGGCTTGATCACTCCGGCTCGGAGCCACTCGGGAATCCACCGGAAAAGGGGGGCGACCTTCCCTGCCAGATAGAGGTTGTAGCCCGCGAACAGCTCGTCCCCACCATCACCGGACAACGCTACCGTGACGTCTTCGCGGGCGAGCTGACACACGAGAAAAGTCGGGACCGCGGAGGGGTCGTAGAAGGGAGTGTCGTGATGTCGTACCAGCGTGGGGAGGAGATCGCGGATGTCCGGGTGAACAACCAGCTCGCGGTGGTCGGTCGCGTACTTGCGGGCTGTGAGCCGCGCGCCGTCCAGTTCGGAGTACGAGGGATCGTCGAATCCGATCGAGAAGGTCTTGACCGGCTCCTCGCTGACCTCGCTCATCAGCGCGACCACGACGGCCGAATCGATCCCCCCGCTCAATAGCGCCCCCAACGGTACATCGGAGATCAGGCGCATCTGTACCGATTCCCGAAGGAGCGAGAGAAGTCGCTCCTCGGCATCGCGCTCGTCGTACCGGGGCGAGGGCTCGAAGACGAGATCCCAATACCGACGAATCCGGCTGATGCCGTCGTTGTAGGTGAGCGTGGAAGCGGGCGGCAGCTCAGAGATCCCGAGGAGGCAGGTTTGCCCCGGAAGCGTCTGCCCGAAGGTGAACATGCCGTCGATCCCCGCGAAGTCCGGCTCACGAGGCACGGCGGCATCTTGCAGGATGGCTTTGATCTCCGACCCGAACAGCAGACGCTCGTTCGTCTCGTGATAGTAAAGCGGCTTCTGACCCAGGCGATCACGCGCGAGCAGGAGTTGCTGGCGCGTCGAGTCCCACAGGGCGAAGGCGAACATCCCCCGCAGGTGGTCGACGCACGCGTCCCCGTGTTCTTCGTACAGGTGTACGATCACCTCCGTGTCGCTTGCCGTCCTGAACCGGTGACCGCGATGGGTAAGGTCATGCCGGAGCTCCCGGAAGTTGTAGATCTCGCCGTTGAGGACGACGGTGATTGTCTCGTCCTCGTTGTGGACGGGCTGGCTCCCGGTCTCGAGATCGATGACCGCCAGGCGACGCACCGCGAGGCCCGCTCGGCCGATGACCGCCTGTCCTGCTTCGTCGGGACCGCGATGAACGAGGGTCTCACGCATGCGGGTGAGCAGTCGGGCGTCGAAACGACGCCCCCGCTCGCGGAATACGCCACCGGCTATGCCGCACATAGGGGGGGACTCAGGCTGAGATGGGCGGTGCGGCTTCTGCGAGCCACCCCGCGACTTCGGACTGTGACTGGCCCTCGATGAAACGACGGTGCCAAAGCTCCAGGTTCAGGAGAATCCACAGGCGGTAGTTGTGGTCTCGAGCCCCCGAGACGTGCTCCTGAATCAGCTCTTCGACGTATCCCCGATCGAAGGCGCCGATCTCGACGAAGCGGGAAGTCCGGGCCACCTCGCCCAGGAGTGGCCGTAGCTCGCCGCGCATCCACCTGGCCAGCGGAAACCCGAAGCCCTGCTTCTTCCGGTTCACCAGCTCGGCTGGAAGATGGCGCTCCGCGACCTGCCGTAGAATGTGCTTCAAGCGTGTACGCTTGAGCTTGAAGGAAGGGGGGATACGGGCCGCGAACTCCACCGAACGATGCTCGAGGAGTGGAGGACGCACCTCGAGTCCGCACGCCATCGCCATCCGGTCAACGATCGCGAGGAGATGATCCGGCATGCGTGTCATCAGATCCGTATACAGCATGCGGTCCACCAGCTCCTCCGCATGCTCCGACTGGAAGTGGTCGAGGATCTTTCGGGTCGAGTCCACATCGTCCAACTCGGCTCGGGCAGATGCCGTGAACAGACGTCTCTTGTCGGCCTCGGTGAAGCGCAAGAAGCTCATGGCCTCGGCGTAGCGGTCGCCTCCCTTCCGGAGTGACATCTCGTTTGCCCAGCGGAGCCTCTGCGCCAGGCTCTTATACGTGAAGCTGTCGGGGACCCGATCGATGAGACGTCGGATAACGGTCCGTCGCAGCGGGGCGGGGATGACGGCGAGCCAATCGACGTATCGGCTGCCGACGAATCTATCATACCCCGCGAAGAGCTCGTCGCCGCCGTCGCCGCTCAACACGACTTTCACGTGGTCGGACGCGAGGCGCGAGACCAGGTACACGCCAGCACCGAACGGGTCGGCCGGCTCCTCCAGGTACCACACCATCTCGGGCAACAGGTGCACCAGGTCGGCCCGGACCACCTGTTCATGGAGCTCCGTGTTATACCGTTTCGCGACGAGCCTCGCGTACGGGAGCTCGTTGAAATCCTGTTCCACGACACCGATGGAGAACGTGGGAAACGGCCCGGTGGTCTGCCGTGCCATCATCGCCGTCATCAGGCTCGAGTCGATCCCGCCGCTGAGAAACGTTCCGACCGGCACATCGGATACCGTGTGTGCCGCGACCGCCGACTGCAGGCGCTCCTCCAGAGCGTCGGTCACTTCCGCCTCGCTTCCGGGCATCTTCTCGATGAAGGACAGTTGCCAGTATCGCTCGATCCTCCGATCGCCGTTCTTCCAGATCATCCGGTGCGCGGCGGGGAGCTTCTGTACCCCATCGAACAGCGTAGCATCGTCCGGCAGGAAGCGAAGCGAGACGTAGTGATACAGTGCCTCGAGATCCGGCTCGGGATTCAGGAGCCCCGCCTTCAGAAACGCCTTGATCTCCGACGCGAAGGCGATGCCATCTGGTAAGATGTGATAGAAGAGGGGCTTCTGCCCCATGTGATCGCGCGCCAGAAAGAGCGTCTGCTTCGGCTCGTCCCAGATGGCGAAGGCGAACATGCCTTCGAGGTGATGGACGCAGTCCGCGCCGTAGCGTTGGTACAGGGCTAGCAGGACCTCCGTGTCCGACCGTGTCTTGAACGCGTACCCCTCCTCCGCCATGCGCGACCGAAGCTCGAGGTAGTTGTAGATCTCCCCGTTGCACACGACGCAGAGCGCGCCGGATGGATCGAACATCGGCTGGTGGCCGCCCTCGAGGTCGATGATGCTCAAGCGACGGTTCCCCAGCGCGGCCCCGGTCAGGAACTCGGCACCGTGGTCGTCGGGGCCTCGATGGATGAGCGCCTCAAGCATCGGATGGATGCGGCGCTGAAGATCCTCGTCCTTCGATACGATGCCGGCTATGCCGCACATTGTGTGTTGTCCGAGTGCGGGGTGCGGTCGAGACTCGAGGTCAAAGGTACCCTTTCTCCCGGTACCATGCGGCGGTGCGCCTCAGGCCTTCGTCCAGATCGATCCGTGGCCGGTAGCCCAGCTCCCGTTTGGCGCGACCGATGTCGAAGGCCCGGTTCTGCCGAAACCAATCCACCCTGCGGGGGAATATCGGAGGCGTGAGGCCAAACGGCTTGCACACTTTCTCGACCAGGTGCCCGACCACGACGAGTGGCAGGACCGGAAGGTGGGGGATCCTGACCTCGACCTCCAACGCGGTTGCCACCTTCCGGACGATCGTCTCGATCGCGTAGTAGTCTTCGTCGGCGATCAGGTAGGCGCGCCCCGACGACTCCTCGCTGTCCTGCGCGAGCAACAACGCGTCGACCAGGTTGTCGATATACAGGGGGTGATACAGCGTCCGACCCGAGCCGAACATGGGAAACACCCCTTTCGCCACCCGCTTGAAGATCATGAAGAACCGCTCTGGATCGCCCGGTCCGTAGATAGCCGCGGGTCGGAGGGTGATCGCGGGCAGCCCGCGGCGGGCAAACTCCTCCACGAGCGGCTCGGCATCGTGCTTCGTCCGCTGGTAGTAGTCGGCAGGTGCGATCGGCGCGTCCTCATCGGCGGGTGGTTCCTTGACGTCGCCGTGCACACCGCACGTGCTGCAGTAGACGAACCGCTCGACGCCGCCCTCGAGCGCCGCTTCCAGCACGTTGCGAGTACCTTCTACGTTGACCTCGTCGTAGTACTGGTCGGGGACATCCAGCTCGCGGAAGGCAGCCGCCAGGTGGTGTACGACGCGAACGCCTCTCATCGCCGCGGCGACGGCCTCGGCGTCCACCACGGACCCGATCCGGACGTCGGCTCCGAGCGCGCGCAGGGCGTCCGACTCGAGACCCTCCTTGTTGTCGAGGGCGACCACGTCGTGGCCCAGCTCGACGAGCCGCCTGACGAGCGCGGTCCCCGTGAATCCCGTTCCCCCCGTAACCAGTATTCGCACGACCGCTAACCTTCCTCGTCCGTGGCCCGTCGGCCCTCGCAGATCACGTCGTCTCGCAAGGTCGGTGCCGACGCCTGCACCCCTCACTCATGTCATCGGGGCGCGACCGGACACGTGTGCGCCGGGTCGGCGCGCCACGGGCTCGCCCCGGCGCCGATCACCTGTTGCATCGATGCAGCAGGTGGTCCGATAGGGGAGCGACACCCTGCCGCTGAGGGCCCACGTCTGCCAGATTGCACGTAAGCGCGTCGTGGCACTGCCATTGCAGCGATCCCGACCCACGCCGAAAGGCGTGTTGCGAACGGATTCGATGGTGGGTGATTCGATGGTGGTTGGGGATGGGCTGGATCAGAATCGGCATCAGGCTCCGCCAGTTCAGGGTACCGGGTGGTAGCGGGATGTATACCCGCAATCTCCAATCGGCGCTAATCGGCTCCGATCCCGAGCTCGTCCGAGGCCGCGGCCGCGAGTCCACGTGGCTCGATCACCGCGGATCACTTTCGCCGGCACGAACATGTCTCTGCGCATAACGAACGACGCGGCCGTTCCGATCTCCGCGGGCGTCGACGCGGGAGATCAGCGAGCCTCGCGCCGAATCGCCGGATCGTGGAGATGGCTCTTCACGGCCGTACTGCTGGCGCTCGTGCTCCGGCTCTTGGATTGGAGCACCCTGCTCGAATTGCTCGGCTCCGCGAACCCGCTTCTTCTCGCGCTGGCTTTCCTCGTCGCGGTCGCCGACCGTGTGCTCATGTTCGGAAAGTGGTTCCCGCTCCTGCGGGCGCAGGTGCCGGACTTCCCTCTTGGGCGCGCGGGCCGAGGCTACTTTGCCGCCAGCGTCGGCATCATCCTGCTGCCCGCGTCGGGCGGAGCCGACCTCCTTCGCGCTGTGGGACTCGGACGCAGATCGGGTCAGGTGGCTCGTCTCGCCGCCTCGGTCGTCGCAGAGCGGATACTGGGGCTCGCGGCGACGGGCGTCGCGGCTGCCGTGGCACTCGCGCTCGCTCCCGTCGCGGGGCTCGACATCTACGGGCGTGGTACGTGGATCGGTCTTATCGCACTGCTCAGCGGACTCGCGCTCATTCTGCCGGTAACCGAGTGGGGGCCACGCGTGGTCGAGCGCTTCTTTGCCCGGTACCGACACCACCGACTGGGCGAATCGCTCCACCGGTTCTCGGTGGCATGCGCGGTATATCGCAAGCACAAGCCCGTATGGTACGCTGTTTGGCTGCTCAGCATCATCGAGCAGTTCGTCCCGGTCGTCATGCTCTGGTTGGTCGCCCTGTCGCTCGGTGTCGCGGTCCCGTTCGTCGCGCTCCTGGTGACCGTCCCGTTGACGATGCTCGCCGTGAGACTGCCGATCACGATGGCAGGTCTGGGTGTGTTCGAAGGGGGCCTCGTATACCTGCTGGGCCACCTCGGAACTGACCCCACGCATGCCCTGGCCATCGCGCTGGGCTCACGGGTCGTCGGGTTCGCTGTGCTGCTTCCGGGCGTAGTGTGGTGGCGCGAACTGACGCACGGGCGTGAGTCATGAACGATCCCGCAGAGCCGGAACAGGGGGTCGCGGAAGATCCCCACGGTCCCGGGGCTCCGCGGCGGGAGCCGCGGGGCCAACGCGCCACACCCGTCGAGGTACTGAAGCGCGTCGGGCTCTTTCTTCTCATTACAGTGCTTACGTTAGCGCTGCTCGAGGGGTGCGCGAGCCTGGTCATGGCGGCGTTTGACGGGCCTGACGATACGGCCGAGCTCACGTACAGCCAATACGACGCCGAGCTCGGCTGGGTGAACGTTCCCTCCATCGCGCTGCCCGACCTCTGGGGTCCGCGGAGAGGACTGCTCACCAATGCGCAGGGGTTCCGGGCGGCAACCGACATCGCACCGGGCGTCGCACCCGGTGGGATCCGGATCGTGTGCTCGGGGGATTCGTTCGCGTTCGGCGAAGGGGTCGGGAACGAGGACACGTGGTGCCATCTGCTTACCGAGCGCGATGAGCGGATCGAGACTGTCAACCTCGGACAGCCCGGCTACGGCGTGGACCAGTCCTATCTGCGTTATGTCCGCGACGGCGTGCCCCTCGCCCACGATGTTCATGTATTCACGTTCATACGCGGTGACTTCGACCGGGCGGGACGGCGAAGCCACTACGGATATGCGAAGCCCATCTTCCGGCTCGACGGCGATACGCTCGCGGTCGCCAACGTGCCCGTGCCCAGAGTCCTGCCAGCGATCGCGCGCTTCTCCATTCGCCTTTCCGAACGACTTCGGATCGTCGAGTTCGCCGGGCGTGTCCTGACCCGTCTCTCATCTCGACCTTACCGCCCCTCCCCTGAGAGGCTCGAGGGCCTTCAGCCCGTGATCAAACGCATCTTCCAGGAGGTATACCGATCGAGCGAGAACGAGGGGAGCGCGGTGCTCTTCGTCTACCTGCCGACGCTGCAGGACCTGGAAGAAGAGGGCCCTTGGCGCAGCTGGGCGAGCGTCGTCTTGGATTCGCTGGGCTATTCCTTCTTCGATCTGACCCCGACCCTCAGAGGGCTCTCCCCCGAGGTAACGGAGACCCTGTTCATCCCGGCCGGCGCCGCTGGCGGGGGGCACTACTCGCGGGCGGGGAACGCCTGGGCGGCGGAGGCCTTGTACGAGCAGATTGGCGCGCTTCTGTCAAGCGCGACGGAAGGGGTTCCATTGGATAGAGAGGGTACCCCAGGCGACTCCGAAGGGGAGCCGAGCTCCTAGCCAGACTCCCGTTCTTCCCGCTCCCATTCAGCGGGCGGTGAGGCCCGAAGAGGAATCGAGTCCGGGATCGGCTGCCCTGCGAGCACGGCCCGCATGCGACGCAGCCAGGGGCTCAGACGGGCCCGTGTGGAGTCACGATACGACTGCGGGCTCTCCCACTGGAGCACGGCCCGTTCGAGGCGTGCGAACCGCGCCGTGAAGCGCCGCTGGATCTCTTCGGTCGACATGGCCTCGGCCGCCCGTTCCATCTCCACTGTGAGGCGCTCGACGGCCTCCCACGCGGCTTCGCGACTTCGCAGCACGACGTCGAACCGTCCCACATCGCTCTGATATGGAGCAGCCGCGAATCGGTGCGACCAGGAGTATTGCCAGGGCCCCAACTCCTCTGGACGGAAGCGCACGACCCACGTGAAGTCACCGCGGTATTCCGCCCTTACGGTATCGACGAGACCGCTCGGCGAGACGAACACCCACGGGACGATCTGCTCCCGCGGCGCCGCCGTCCTGATCCAGGTGTCACGCAGCTCGGAAACGAAGTCCTCCCCGAGCTCGATGGGCCGGTGGACCGCCAGCAGACGAACCTGGATCCAGTCCCATGACGCCTCGAAGGGGAGCGGCGCGGGACGCCACGCGGTGGTATCCGTCGCGCTTCCGCCTCTCACTTCGATCCACGGTGATGCGTTCGCCCCTCCTGTCACCCCCGTACTTGCCTCGTCGGCCCTGAACGACACCACGAACGAGCGAGCCCCTGGTGTTGAAATGGGATCGAGTACGAGCTCTCGACCGTGCTCCAGAAGGATCGGGCGCGCCGTGGTGGCCGAAGCTCGGGGCGCCTCCCATTCCAGCACGAGACGGGGGTGCCGGCTCACGCTCCAGGAGTCGCCCTCGTTGCCCGAGTAGAGGGTCGCGATCGATCCCGCTTCGTCCTCGTCGAAATCAGAGACTTTCAGGAGGAACCTCAGCGCGTCGCCTGCCCGAATTTGCTCGGTCGCGTAGCGTGCCAGTTCGGAAGAGCTCAACTCGAACGCCCCGTCTCCGGGGTGAAGCACGACTTCGGCCAACGGCATCGAAGGGGTGTCCGCCTCTGGTTCGTCCGATGCGTACCCTACGCCGGGTAGCCCCCACGAGAGGCTGTCGAAGCGCGCGTCGTTCCACCACACCTCTCCGGGCTTGGGCGGGCTCACGTTATTGCCGAGCACTCCCCCGGTGCCGGGGGCCCAGTCCTGCTTGACGCTGTAGAGGAACAGTCGAACCCGCTCGTGAGCCTCTTCGACGAAGACCTTCATCCTCGCGTTCAGCACCGTCGCGTCTCGCGGCAGCGGGATCCTGTCCCAGCGATACAGGACGCGGAAGATTTCGGGTTCCCCGTAGATGAGCCCGCCCGTACGGCGACCTACGCGGACATGCATCTGCGTTGGCTGATTCCAGCCCCACTGCGTCGTGCCATCCAGAAACCCCCGCAGATCGTTGTCCTCCATGGCGCCATAGGCCGGCCCGCGAACGAGCTCCGTGCGATGGCGGATCGGTGGCTCGGTCGCCCCCTGAACACCATGTGCGGTGACGGTGAGCGTCCCTTTCGCCGGGGCTGCCGGCGACACCGCCTCGGGGGACGAGGGCGGCGAGTCTCGGTCCGGCAGATCCCGCGAGGAGCACGCAACGTGCAGGCCGATCACGGATACCAGCGCGAATGGCACGAGCCAGGTTGTCCTCGGATGGGACATCAGAACTCCGACGGTGCGGGCCACGTGAACCGGGAGGACCCGGGCGATCTGTTCGACCGACCCCACGAAGATCTCCGGGAGGCCTCGCGAGTTGCAAGGTCCGGACCGGCTTGATCGGTTCGCGCGAAGAAGACATCATGGCGACCTCCCGGTGCCGAAACGGCCGGGCTACGTTGTTGCTTTGCTCGTAGCTTCAGGGGCAGGTCCCACGAGCCGGGTGATGATTCCGGATCCAGAATTCGCTCGCGGTGCGCCCGGTCGAACCGCGGCGACGCCGTCGGGGAGGGCTTCAGCGGTGAGCGAGCCGCGCGCGGAACGGGAGGGTGAGTCGGTCGACTCGGTGAGAGCGTCGGTCGACCCGACGGGAGGAGGTGGGGGCATGCGCATACTGCTGCTCCTCCCGCACCCGTTCTATCAGTCGCGCGGGACCCCGATCGCCGAGCGCAATCTGCTGGAGGCTCTCTCGGCGCGCGGCCATGAACTCCATGTCCTCACCTATCACGAGGGCGAGGACGTCGCGATCCCGTGCGTTACGATCCACCGAATCATGCGTATTCCGGGCGTTCGTGACGTTCCACCCGGCTTCTCGTGGAAGAAGCTGCCCTCCGACGTAGCGCTCCTCGCTCGCTCGGTGCGTCTGGTCCGACGACTACGCCCGGACCTTCTTCACGCCGTGGAGGAGTCGGTATTCGTCGCCATGACGCTGCGCAGCCTGTTCGGGATCCCTTACGTCTACGACATGGATTCTTCTCTGCGCGAGCAGATGGTGGATCGTTTCCCGGTGCTCAGAGCCACCTCGTGGTTGCTCGATCGTTTCGAGCGGGCGGCAGTCCGCCGCAGCATGGGAGTGCTGGCGGTGTGCCCCGCGCTCGAGGAGCTCGCCGCTAAACACGCGGGTCAGGGAACGCACATCGGGCGCGTGGAGGACATCACGCTGATTCCCCCAAGCACCGAACCGACGCCGGCGGGGTCTGGCGCTCCCCGTCACGCCCCGGGCCCGGGAGCCACCCGTACGGTGCTGTATGTCGGAAACCTCGAGAGCTATCAGGGAATCGACCTCCTGCTCGAGAGCTTTCGGTACGTCGTCGAACGGTTCGAGAGGGCCCGGTTGAGGATCATCGGAGGGTCCGAAGGTCGGATCGCGCAGTACCGGAGGCGTGCAGACAGCCTCGGGATCGCGGAGGATACGGAGTTCGTCGGCCCACGACCGATCTCCGAGTTGGAGGGTGCGCTGCGCGACGCCGACATCCTGGTCTCGCCTCGCCTTCAAGGCATGAACACACCCATGAAGATCTACTCGTATCTGGCATCGGGCCGTCCGGTGGTGGCCACACGCGTTCTCTCGCACACTCAGATCTTGCGCGAAGATGTGGCCTGTCTCGTCGACCCGGAGCCGCGTTCGATGGCCGACGGCCTTCTATCCCTCCTCGAGCGACCCGAGCGGGGTACTCAGATCGCTCGGGCGGCGGCGGAGCTCGTTCGCTCGGAGTTCGGGCCGGAGGCGTTCCGCCGCAAGCTGTACGCGTTCTACGAAGAGATAGAGGACCGCGTGCGAGCGGTCAGCGCCGGCCGGTGACCGCCGCGGGGCCACCCGGGGGCTCGCACGCCGTCACACCCCCACCCGAGCCACCTGATGTGGAACCACCCGATATCGAGACCGCCACCGATCGATACGCGATGCGATTTGCGGGGCCCGTCGGCGAGTGGTTCCTGCGGATTCAAGGCACCACTACTCTGGCGCTGCTCACGGCGCTCCCTCCGGGCTCTCGGGTGCTCGACGTCGGAGGCGGTCATGCGCAGCTGACGCCGTATCTCGTCGATGCGGGATTCGACGTCACGGTAGCGGGCAGCGCACCGAGCTGCGCGCGGCGTCTGGACCCCTGGCTGTCGGGAGGCCGATGCGCGTTCGAACAGGTCGACCTGACGGCCTTGCCGTTCGATCATCGCGCCTTCGATGCCGTTCTGGCCTTCCGACTGCTTGCGCACGTCGAGTCCCCGGAGCGGTTGATCCGGGAGCTGGGCCGGGTCGCGGACCAGACAGTAGTCGTGGACTACGCATCCACGCGGAGCGTCAATCTCTTCGGGCGCGCCGCGTTTGGCGCGAAGCGAAGAGTCGAGCTGGATACGCGCCCCTTTCGCACCAGCTCGCCCACCAGCATCCGTGCCTGGTTCGCGGACGCAGGCTTCTCGGTCTCGGCAACTCGACCGCAGTTCTTGGCGCCGATGGCCCTACATCGGAGAGTCTCCTTGACCGGGTTGTCGCGATTCGGCGAAGGCCTCGCCCGGACCGTCGGGCTGACGAGTCTGTTCGGATCACCCGTGATCGTGCGGGCGGATCGGGTCGCTAAGGAGCCGGATCGTCGGAGCGGTGCGAAGGGCGCAAGCGAAGACTCGCCTGATTCAGAATGAACCGCCACGTGCCCACCGAACGCCCATAGGGGACGAGCGTCCGCCCCTCGCGTAGAGCTCGGAACAGCGCCTCCGCTGGCGCCATGGGCTCGAGCTCGCCCACGCGTACAACGAACCCGAAGCTCCCGAGGCGGGTCGCCTCTCGACGGAAGGGGAGCGGATCGCTACCGGAGAGGACGGGGATGCCAGCGGCGGCGGCCTCAGTCAGGGGTCGCGGCCGGCGCCAGGAACCGGGGCGACCGCCGCTGTCCCCCAAACAGACGACGTCCCGGCGAGGCTGCCGTAGAAACGCGCTGAGGATACCGGCGCGAGCACCGACCCATTTTCCCGCTCCCCAGGGAATGACGGGGATCCCGTCCAGCGCCTGAATAGACTCCACGACTTCCGCCAACGGTGCCCCGTCCGCTGACACGTTCCGGGACCCGATCGCCAGGACCTCGAGCCGCTCCGCGGTCTGGAGCTGGCGCCCCCCGATCACGAAGAGGCGAGCACCATCCTCTCGCTCGAGCACCAGCGAGGCTTCTTCGTTGGTGCGGCGCGCGCTCCAACTCCCCGGCGAACGACTCAATCGGACCGGGCCAGGCTCGGCTGCTTGTGCCCAGGCATCGAATCGGTTTCTGCCGGGCTCCTCCACCAGACAGAGGAGACCGGCCGACGGCTCGGCTGCTCGCGCGCCCGCGAAGTTGTCGCACGCCGCGTCCAGCGCATCAGACATGTGAAACACATCGTGGAAATGCGCGTGCGCGTCCACGACCAGGCTGGCGCGTGCGTCGAGATCGATCATGGAGTGGCCAGCAGGCATCGGCCCGTGGTCAGATGACATGAGCGCCTCACGCCGTCACGAGCCGGATTCGCTCGCCAGGGTGGATCGCTCCCGTGCCACGAGCAGCCGCCGCAGAATCTTCCCGGATGGCGACTTGGGGATCTCGGCAACGAACTCCAGCCTGCGGACCTTCTTGTACGGCGCTACGCGCTCGGCGACGAACTCGATGATCTCGTCCGCGCCGAGATCTCCCCGGCGGACGACGAACGCTTTCGGAACCTCGCCCGCTTCTCCATCGGGGCTTGGGATCACGGCCGCGTCCGCGATGGACGGGTGCGAGATGAGCACCTCCTCGAGCTCGGCCGGAGCGACCTGGTAGCCTTTGTATTTGATGAGCTCCTTCGCGCGGTCCACCACGTACAGGAATCCGTCCTCGTCCACGTAGCCGATGTCCCCAGTGTGGATCCAACCCTCTTCATCTATCGTGCGAGCCGTCGCATCGGGCCGATTCAGGTACCCCTTCATCACCTGCGGGCCCCGCGACCAGACCTCCCCTTCCTGACGTGGCCCGAGCCGCTCGCCCGTCGCCAGATCTACGATGCATACCTCCGTGTTGGGGACGGCCGGGCCGACGGAGTCGAAGCGTTCGTCCGCGTGGGCGAGCGGTCGATAGTGCGTCACCGGGCTGGTTTCGGTGAGACCGTACCCCTGCACCACGGCACACCCGAGACGCTCCGCGCAGGCCCGGGCCGTCTCCGCCCCGAGCGGAGCCGCACCCGAGCAGATGTACCGCAGGCTGGAAAGGTCGTGCTCCTCGACCATGGGGTGCTTAGCCAGCGCGAGGATGATGGGTGGGACCAGATACGCCCGCGTCACCTCGTAACGCGCCATGACCTCGAGAAACTCCGGCAGCTCGAATCGCGGCAGCGTCACCAGCGTCGCGCCGGTGCGAAGCATGGCGCTCATCACCACGACCATGCCGTAGATGTGGAAGAACGGAAGGACGGCGATCACCACGTCCTTCTCGTCGACGGCATCGACCCCCAGGGTCTGGCAGATGTTCGCCACCAGGTTGTGGTGCGTCAGCATGACGCCCTTCGGGTGTGCCGTGGTGCCGCTCGAGTAGGGGAGAGCGATCAGGTCCTCGTGCGGGTCGATCGCGACGTCCGGCGCCGGCGCCTCGAGCATCAACTCCTGGAAGGAGGTCCCGCCATCGGCAGCGCCGAAAACGAACACCTCCTCGATGTCCGTCTGGTCCGCCACCGCCTTCGCCTTATCCATCAGTTGCGGGATCGTGATCAAGAAACGAGCGCTCGAGTCACTGAACTGCATGACGAGATCATCGACCGTGGAGAGCGGGTTCACCGTCGTGTTGACGCCGCCGGCGGTCGCCACGGCGTTGAAAGCCACCGCGTATTCGGGAACGTTCGGGCTGCAGATCGCGACCACATCGCCTTTCGAGAGCCCTCGTGCGGCCAGCCCCGCCGCCGCCCCGCGGATCGCTGAGGCGAGCTCCCCGTAAGTCAGCGCTCGTCCCGTAGGACCGTCGATGATCGCGGGCTTGTGCGCCAACTCTTCCGCCCGACCGAAAACGTAGGGCGTGAACGCCTCATCGGGAGTCACCACATCCGGGTGAGGGCTACGAAAGATCATTCCAGCTCCGTTTCGTACGTGCTGCCAGGCCACCGCTCGTCGGCCGGCGCTTGATGCCAGCCGGTGGTGGCGACATCATGGCACGTGCTAAGCGATCACGGTACCTCCCATGGTGGGATCGGGACGCCGTACCTTACCGCAGCCGTCCTGACGGTCGTCGCGTGCGGAACCGAGCCCCACGACGTGAGTCAGACTGATTTTGCGCTCCCCGACTCCGCTCCCGCCCCCACCGCGACGCCCTTCGCTACGAGCACGGGCTCCGCTGAAGCGACGTACCATTATCGTTTGGGCCTGGCGGCTTTGGAGATCGAGCGGCGACGCGAAGCGAGAGACAACTTCGCGTTGGCCGCACAGGCGGATCCGAACTTCGCGCTCGCCCACCTGGGTCTCGCACTGACGGCCACCACCCCGGAGGCCACAGCCCGCAACCTGAGTCTGGCCGCTCGAGGTGCCGAAGGCGTCACGGAGGGCGAGCGACTCAGGATCGCGATCGCCACGGAGGGGTGGAAGGGCAACCTGGTCTCGCGCCTCGATCTCGCCTCGCGGCTGACAGAGCTTCATCGCACCGAGCCGCGCGCATGGCGTATCCTGGCCGGGGCGCGAGAGGCGCTGAACCAGATCGAGGCGTCGAGAGAAGCGCTACGGCGCGCGGAGGAGCTCGAGCCGGAATCCACCCCGACGCTCATCGCGCTGGCGCGCAGCCATATGTTGAAGCCCCCGTCCGACCTCGAGCGGGCCGTGGAGTTCGCTCGACGGGCAACGGCCGGTACCCCCGACCTGCCCTCCCTCCATCTCCTCCTCGGAGACGTGCTTCTCGTCAACAGCGGAATCGCTGAAGCCAGAGATGCGTACGAGCGCGCGGACAGTCTGGCGCCGAGAACCTCGCGGGCTCTGGCTCGCCTGGGGTACATGCTCGCGCTCGAGGGTCAGTACGATTCGGCGCGAGCGAACTTCGACGCGGCCATCGGCTTGGCGGACGGAGACGAGCGCGTGACGGTCGAGGTCTCGAGGGCGCTCGTCCACGTGTACGCGGACGAGCCACAGGCCACGGTAGAGGAGCTGTTCAACCTCGCGGAGGCATGGGACACGTTGGGCGTCTCACCGGCGGAGCGGGAGGAGTTCCAGATTCGGGCCCTCACCCCGGCTGCGAGAATCGCGATGCACCACGGGCTGCTGACGGTGGCCGGCCGTGCCCTCGAGCGACGCGCCGGGCTCCTCCGCCGACAGGCGGATCGGGTGGGGTCGACCGAGTTCCGTCGGCGGCAGGAAGCGAAGATCGCGTACATGAACGCTCTCCTCGCCGCCCACGAAGGAGACGAGAACGGCGCCGAGGCCGAGGTCGAGCGGTTCGGCTCCCTGGTGGCAGAGCAAGCCAGCTACCGCAAGCTGGAACCCGTTATGGAAGTGCTGGGTCTGATCAGTTTGATGGCGGGCGAGTTCGGCGAGGCCGTGTCGTACTTCGAGCGGACCGACCTTGGAGATCCCTACAATCGCTGGCAGTTGGGTCGGGCGCATCTCGGAACGGGGGATGCCGAGACCGCCGCCGCCATCTTCCAGGATCTCGCCCGGGCCGATATCGAGTCGGTCGGCTTCGCCCTGGTCGGTCTGGACGCAACGCGACCCGGTCCGTAGAGGCCGGGCAGCAGCGGGGCCGGTGTCGGCGGCGGCGATGATGAAGCGAAGCAGCATCGTGTTGGGACTCGTGGCCGTCGTTCTGGCCGCTCTCTTCGTTCGGCTCGGGCTCTGGCAGCTGGATCGCCGCGCCCAACGGTTGGAGGCCAACGCGCTCCGCGCATCTCGCGGTGCCATGCCCGTCGTACGATTGGCGCGGTCCGACGGTGGTGTGGCTCCGGTTCCTCCCGCGGACAGCATCGCCTGGCGGCAGGTTCGCGTGGCGGGGCTTTTTGACCGAGAACGAGAGATAATCATCCGCTCGCGGTCGAGAGACGGGTCGCCGGGCGTCGAGCTACTGACACCGTTCCTGATCGGGTCGGACTCCTCGACCGACCAGGCGATTCTCGTCCTGCGCGGCTGGCTGCCGGCTCCGGACGGTCTCCGTCCCCGCCTGTCCGACGCCTGGCCGGCCGCATCGCCCGGGCGCGGCTCGGAGGATCTCGTGGAGGTGGAGGGTCTCGCCGTGCCCGGTTCGAACCGGACGGCTTCGCCCTCGATCCGGATCGAGATCGAGGGTGCGGAGCGTGCGGTGCTCGCAGCCGCCAATCTCGAGCTGGCACGGGAGTTTCTCCCCTATCGGGTGGCCGATTTTTACGTGCGCGCGTCGACCGCGGGGGCGACCGGCCCCGGGCTGGCGCCGCTGCGAGACCTGGAGCTTGACGAGGGACCGCACCTGTCGTACGCGCTCCAGTGGTTCTCGTTCGCGGTCATCGCGCTCGTAGGCACGGGCATATTGCTGCGAAAGGAGCATGGCCGATGAGCCTTCGGAAGTTCAAGGACACGGGTGGCGGGTTGTGGCAGGTCAAGGTCCGCTCGCGGCACGAGTGGCTGTTCGAGCCGCTGCCGGGGAATCCGGAAACTGCCCGGACAGTGGAGCCGCCGCTCTACGCGGAGGACCCGTTCGAGCTGAGCGAGCAGGAGCTGCAGCGCATCCTCGCAGGAACCGGGGAGGGTCCGGCCCGGCCGGACCGTCCCTCCCCGTTCAAAAACGACGAGGAGTACCCAAAGAAGGATCGCCCGTCGTTGTTCCGCGATTGAGTCTCGGATCGGCGCCCAGCTTCAGCGGTTGCTGCGTCCCGAGGGCCTCAGCGGCCCCCGCGTTTCGATGACGGATCGTCGGAGACCGCCCGCGGCAGCCCCAAGATCTCAGCGAGGACGACCGCACGCTTGAGAGGCTGAAACCGATCGAGCCGGGCGAGAGGCTCGTGAGCGGGACGCCCGCTCCGCGAGGGATCGGTCAACGGGACCTCTACCTGCGGGCTTCCGGCCGGCGCCAGGGGCGCAGGCCCCTCGGCCCTCTCGGGCTGCGGGCGTGTCGCGCGTGGGGTCGGCACCTCCACACGCGTCGCCAACTGCTCCGTCATCCGGTCGGGAGTCACGTCTCGAGTCTCCCACGGTGCAGGCTGGCGCAGGGCGGGCTCGGCAGCCCCGCGGCTCGGATCTCTCGGGACGCCGGATCGATCCCGGCGGCTCGGGTCGATCGTCGCTTCCGGGCGCGGTGACGCTGTCTCCGGTAGCTCTTCGATGGGGACTCCGGCGCGACGCCTCTGTTCCGCCTCCCACTCTCGCGCGGCTTCCATCAGCCGACGACGGAACTCGGTCACTGGATCGGACCGCTTGGCAGCCCTCGAGCTCCGGCCCGGGCCGGACTGAGCATGGTCGACGGACTGCTCCGCTCGACGAACGGCCGGCTCGGACGGGCGACTCGCCGGCGCGGGACGACTCGAGCGTTCGGGAATCTCCGACGGAGCGGGCGGCTTGGGTGGCTGCTTGCTCTTCCGCGCTGCACCCAGCCCGCGCGTGATCACGAGGAACATGATCAGCAACCAGATAAGATCGGAGAACCCCTCCATCGTCCCGGCCTCTACCTACCGTGCTCTACCGCGGATCAATGTCCCTCTTCCGGGCTCGCGATCGCCTTGCGCATCTCCGTGTCACTTTCGACGTTACGGAACCTGACATAATCCATTATGCCAAGATTCCCGGACCGGAACGCCTCGGCCATCGCCAACGGCACCTGCGCCTCCGCCTCGACGACCTTTGCCCGCATCTCTTCGACGCGCGCGCGATTCTCCTGCTCCTCAGCAACGGCCATCGCGCGTCGCTCCTCGGCCTTCGCCTGTGCGATCCGCTTGTCCGCCTCGGCCTGGTCGGTCTGGAGCTCCGCGCCGATGTTCTTCCCGACATCGACGTCCGCGATGTCGATCGAGAGGATTTCGTACGCGGTGCCGCTGTCCAGCCCCTTGGCGAGCACCGTTTTCGAGATGTTGTCGGGATTCTCCAGCACGGCCTTGTGTGACGCCGCGGACCCGATCGTCGACACGATCCCCTCGCCGACCCGGGCGAGAATCGTCTCCTCCCCCGCCCCACCGACCAGTCGGTTGATGTTCGCGCGCACGGTCACGCGGGCGACCGCGATCAGCTGGATGCCGTCCTTCGCCATCGCCGCCACCTTGGGCGTCTGGATCACCTTCGGGTTCACGGAGACCTGAACGGCTTCAAGGACGTCGCGCCCCGCGAGGTCGATCGCGGCGGCCTGGCGGAACGGTAGCTCGATGGTCGCCTTGTCGGCCGAGATGAGCGCGTTCACGACTCGCTCCACGTCGCCACCCGCCAGGTAATGCGCCTCGAGGTCGTTGGTGCTCAGATGGATGCCCGCCTTGGTGGAGCTGATCATGGGATAGATGATGCTGGGCGGGTGGATCTTCCGGAGCCGCATGCCTACCAGGTTCCCGAGACCCACGCGCACGCCGGATGCGAGCGCCGTGACCCACAAACGCACCGGCACGGCCCACAGCACGATCATGAGCAGCATTACGCCGAGAATCAGGAATATGATGCTGCCAGCTGCCAAGCCTTCCATGGTATCTCCTTACTCGGGATAGGTGTCTGTCTCGTGTCTGGATCGCGCCGAACGCGGCCGCCATCCTCAATCGATCTCGCCGACCTCCTCCTGGAGCTCCGAGCTGATCTCCTTATCGTGCGACTCCCGCACAACCTGCCGGTACCCCTCCGCCCGCAGCACCTCGACCCTCGTGCTTTCCTCGATCCAGGGACCTTCCGTCACGACATCCACCCGCTCGTCGCCGAACAAAGCGGTCCCCGCGGGCCGTAAGTCTGTGAGCGCGGTACCCACCTGCCCTACCAGGTCCTCCCTCTCGGGCGCGGAGAGATACCCGGTTTCCCTACTCGTCTCGCTGTCGAGGAAGATCCCCCGCAGACGGAGTCGGCTGCTGTGCGGCAGGTGGCGGATGAGCGCCCAGCCCACGATCGACACCAGGATCAGGGACAGCGCCACGAGCCCGGCCGCCTCGAGGATCGCGCCCCAGGTGGGGAGGCTGCCGACCATGCTCATCACGGCGCTCCCGAGGATCGCGGTCCCCCCGAGCACGCCGGCCACGCCGAAGCCGGGGATCAGGAACACCTCCGCCGCCACGAGGACGACCCCGATCCCGAACAGAATAATCTCCTCCATCCCTGCCAGTTGCACCAGGTGGTGCGCGCCGAAGAAGGCCGCCAGCGAAGCGAGCCCCACCGCCCCGGCGAGCCCGAACGTGGGAGTCTTGATCTCGATCAGCAGGCCCAGGAACCCCAGGCTCAACAGGAGCGGGGCGACCACGGGGTTGGTGAGGAAGCGCACGAGACCCTCGGCCCAGTTCGGGCGCGCATCGATGGTCGCTGCTCCCGACCCGACGCCGACGGCGTCCAGAAGAGCCGGGTAATCCTCCACGGCCCCGGTGGCGATCCCGAGACGCTCCGCCTCCTCCGTCGTCAGCGTGAGAAGCTGACCCGCCTCGACGACGCCCGGAACCTCGACGGCTTCATCGACCATCGCCTCGGCGAGGCGCGGGTCGAAGCCGCGCTGCTCGGCGAGGGCCCTGAACTCGGAGCGCATCGCGCTCACGATCTTCTCCGGGGCTTTCTCTCCCCCCCCGGTTACCGGGGTTGCGGCGCCCAGGGTCGACCCGGGCCGCATGTACAGGCGGTTCGCCGACAGGGCGATCATCGCGCCGGCCGACAGCGCTCGCCGATTCACGTACGCGTAGACGGGAACCGGCGCGTCACGCACGGCGTCGATGATCACCCAGGCGGCATCGACGCGCCCGCCGGGTGTGTCGAGATCGAGCACGACGGCGGTCGCGCCACTCTCTCCCGCCTCCTCCAACGCACGCTCGACAAACGGCGCCAGTCCCATCTCGATCGTACCGGTAATGGGCACCCGCACGACGACGGCATCGTCCGCCTGCTGCCGACTCGCCGCGATCCTGCGGCCTGCGGCCTCGGGTGTCTCACCGATAGCGTTCGGGAGCAGGAGCGCCACCGGAATCATTATCGCCCATGTAGGGCCCATACGGCGCTGTACGGCCGTGATATCGGTCGTTCTCATGTGTCGAATTTAGCGGAAAAGCGGAAGAGGCGCTTGTGCTACGTCAGGGACGCCGCCCAATCGGCGGTCCTGCGCGCTAATTCGTCGAGGACCTCTTCATCCGTGCGACCGGTTCGCTTCGGGACGTGGAAGGAGTGATCCGCGTCCTCGACCACGCAGAGCGTCGTACCCGGACCCAGGCCGGCGCACACGTGCGTGAGCAGATCGAGGCTCGCGAGGCGGTCACGACTCCCCTGCAGGAACAGCATCGGGACGCCGACGGCGTCCAGGTGTGCGGCCCGGTCGACACAGGGACGTCCGGCCGGGTGCAGGGGAAATCCGAGGAACACGATGCCGCCCACGCCTTGCAGAGGCTCCTGCGAGGCGGCCAGCGATGTCATCCTTCCCCCCATCGACTTCCCTCCCGCGAGAACCGGCAAGCCATCCGCGACCTCGGTGGCGCGCGTGACCGCCGCGCGCACCGTTTCGAGCAGGATCCGCTGCGGATCCGGGGGCCGCCGTCCCCGCTCCATGTAGGGGAACTGGTAGCGGAGCGTAGCCACACCGTGTCTGGCGAGGGCGGCGCTCATCGACTCCATGAACGGGTGCTGGATTCCTGCGCCGGCACCGTGCGCGAGCGCGAGCAGCCAGCGCGCCTCGGGCGGCCGATCGAGCAGGGCCGACACCTCCCCCCAGCGCTCGGTGGCGACGAAGGCGGCCTGCGCGGCACTCAGGGGCCGGCTCCCTCGGGGGCGTCAGCCGGGTCGGGGCCGGCCACCGTGCCGCTCCAGCCCGGTCGCGTATCCTCGTCCAGCTCGCGCGGCGAAGGAATGCGTATGGCCAGCACCACGGCGATCCCGACCAGGATCCCCGCCATCGCGAACGGGCTGGCGATGCTCACGTGCTGGAACAGGAGGCCAGCCCAGACCGGTCCGAGCACGCGGCCCAGTCCCCCGAACAGTTGGCTTCCCCCCAGGATGGAGCCCTGCGAGTCGGCATCCGTCGCCTGAGAGATCAGGCTCGCGAGCGACGGGAACAGGATGCCGGTGGCCACCGCCCACATCGGCACCAGCAGCGCCAGCCACCACCGATTCGGAATGAGCGGAATCGTGGAGATGCCGAGGGCGAGGATCACGGTGCCCCCTCGCACGGTGAGCGCCTCTCCGACCCGGCGCACGAGCCTCCCCACTGCGGCGCCGCGGACCACCACCGTGACGGCTCCCGCAGCGGTGAAGATGAGGCCCATCTCGGAGGCACCCATGGCGAACGCCCGTTCCAGGTAGAGCGCCAGTACGGAGGTCATCGCGGCGAACGAGCTGATGCAGAGGAAGTACACGCTGAACAACAGCCACAACGGAAATCGGGTCAGCGCGGTCGCCCACCCGCGCAGACTGGCCGCCTCTCCTCCCGCACCGACCACCTTCGCTCGCACACCCGCCGCCCACCCGGGTCGGTCACGGAAATGCCGCGACTCGGGCAGGTACACGATGGCCGCAAGCCCATTGATCAGGCACAGGGCAGCCGCCACGTATCCGGGCACCCCGAGCCCGAAGCGGCTGAAGAACCCCCCTATCGCCGGACCCAGCATGATTCCGAGCCCGGAGGCGGCCCCGATCAGACCGAGCCCGTGCGTCCGCTCGTCCCCCTCGGTGGAGTCGGCGACGTATGCCTGCGCCACCGAGATCGTGCCGCCGGCGGCCCCGGCCGCGATTCGAGACAGGAGCAGCACGGCGAGCGAATCGGCCAGGGCGAAGATCAAATAGGAGATCGCCGACGCGAACAGCCCGGCCAGAATCAGGGGTCGGCGTCCGTGGCGGTCGGAGATGCGCCCCCAGATCGGTGCGGCCAGGAGCTGCATGGCCGAGAAGGAGGCGATGATCAGGGTCACCTCCAGCGGGCTGGCACCCAACTCCTCGGCGTAGAAGGGGAGCAGGGGGAGCACGATCCCGAAGCCGATCATGTCCACGAGAACCGTCGCCGCGAGGACGGTGAGGCCGGTGCGTTTCAGCATCGCGGTGGGTCGGGATCAGGCAATGACATGCATGGCTCTTTCACGGACACGCCAGGACAAGCGAGTGCAGCGCTCCCGGATTCGACACCCGACCCCGGGACAACGTTGCGGTTCCGTCGGTAGGGCGCGAGGCCTGATTGGCGACGTCTATGAATCTGCCCCGGACGCGTTCCCGCCGGGGTCGGCCGCGGTCCCGCCGGGGTCGGGCGGGCGGGCGCGAGCAGCCGGATCCGAAAGGTAGTAGTGCCACAGGATGCGGGCGGCGACCGACCGCCACGGTGCCCAATCCGCACCCAGGCGTTCCAGCTCCCCGGCGAGCGGGCGGGCGGGGAGCGCCTTGAGTCGCCAGGCCGCCGTGGCCAACGCGATGTCTCCAACCGGCCAGATGTCCGGCCGGCCGAGTGCCATGAGCAAATAGATGTCGGCGGTCCAAGGGCCGATGCCCGTCAGCGCCGTCAACCGCTCACGTGCGGTGGCGTCCGGCAGCCCCTCCAACTCTCGGAGGTCGATCTCCCCATCGAGAATGCGCCGTGCCAGAGCCCGTCCGTACCGGCGCTTCTGGCGGCTGTAACCGATCGCCAGCAGCTCCTCGTCGGACAGATCCAGGAACGTCGCGGGGTCGGGTTGCCCGACCGCAGCTACGAGTCGGTCCATGGCGGCCCCGGCCGAGGCCAGCGAGACCTGCTGTTCGAGGATGATGTGAAGGAGCGTGGCGAAGCCGGGCGTCCGCGCCCAGAGAGGCGGGACCCCCCAGCGCTGCACCACGCGTGCGAGATCCGCGTCCCGGTCACATAAGTGACGCACACCGCGGCGGAGCGAGACCTCTGTCATCATGATCGGAATGTAGTGATCGCGACGTACTGTCCAAATCGCTCCCACCGAGCGTCGGCGGATTCGCCCCGGCGAACGCTCGCAGCGTCGGAGAATGCTTGTCCAGTCGCACGCTCGCCGGATAGTTTTGCCCTCCCGGTGGCGCAGGTTGGACCACACCCCAATCCGCGGGCCGCGGTACGCCCTCGTTCGCCCGATCAAGATCCATTCAACGTCGAGAAAGAGGCTCGAAAATGGCTGACAAGCTGATCCGATATGAGGTCCAGGACGGCGTCGCCATCGTCACGATGGACGACCCTCCCGCCAATACGTACACGCACGAAATGATGCGGGAGATGGACGACGCGATCCTGCAGGCGCGCTTCGACGAGGCCGTTCACGTCATCGTGATTCGGGGTGCGGGAGAGAAGTTCTTCTCGGCCGGCGCGAACATCGGGATGCTCCAGACCTCGGATCCGTACTTCAAGTATTACTTCTGCCTGCATGCCAACGAGACCCTCAATCGACTCGAGCAGACGTCGAAGCTGGTCATCGGCGCGCTCAACGGGCACACGGTCGGCGGCGGTCTGGAGATCGCGCTCGCCTGCGATCTGCGTCTCGCCCGAAAGGGTGGCGGGATGATCGGGCTCCCCGAGGTCAACCTGGGCGTGCTCCCCGGGACGGGCGGCACGCAGCGGCTCGGGCGCCTGCTGGGCAAGTCGAAGGCGATCGAGCTGATGGCCGAGGGACGCACGTTCGACTTCGACACGGCGCTGGAGCTGGGGCTGGTCAATCGCGTGGTCGACGGGGACGACGGTGCGTTCTTCGAGCAGGTGATGGAATACGCCCGCCAGTTCACGCCCCCGCACAAGGCCTCCCGCGCCGTCGGTCGGATCAAGCGGGCCGTGTGCAGCGGCATCGAGGTCCCGTTCTCCGAAGGATTGGCCATCGAGCGCGAGCTCCAGCAGCTCCTCTTCCAGGGCGAGGACGCTAAGGAAGGTCTCGAAGCGTACGTGGAGAAGCGCGACCCGCAGTTCGCCGGCCGCTGAGGCATCGACGTGCGGCGCACGCGCCGGGCGAGACCGATACGCGCCGCGGCGAGACCGTGGACGCGGGAGGATAAGCGGAGATGACAGAAGCGACTCTGACCCGCTCGGTGCCGGATGTCCTGGCTCCGGGGCGACTGTACATCGGCGGCGAGTGGGTCGACGCCGTCAGCGGCGCGACGTTCGACGTCGAGGACCCGGCCCGCGAGGAGGTACTGACGGCGGTCGCGGAAGCCGCGGCAGCCGATGTCGACCTCGCCGTGCGCGCGGCCCGCGAGGCGTTCGAGGGCGGCGAGTGGAGGGAGATGACCGCTCGTCAGCGGGGGAAGCTGCTCTGGCAGATGGCGCAGCGGCTCGAGGAGCGAAAGGACGAATTCGCCCGGACCGAGACGCTCAACAACGGGAAACCCCTGTTCGAGAGCGGCATCGACATGGCGATGACGATCCAGACGTTCGAGTACTACGCGGGGTGGACGACCAAGATCGAGGGGGAGACGATCCCCGTCTCGGTCCCGAACCAGTTCAACTACACTTTGCGGGAGCCGATCGGCGTCGTCGGGGCGATCGTACCCTGGAACTTCCCGTTGAATCTGGCCTCGTGGAAGGTGGCACCGGCGCTGGCCGCCGGGTGCACGGTCATCCTCAAGCCCGCCACCGAGACCCCGCTCACGGCGTTGTTGCTCGCGGACGTCGCCTCCGAAGTGGGGTTGCCTCCCGGCGTGCTCAACGTCGTCCCCGGAGGCGGATCGACGGCCGGGGAAGCACTCGTCGCTCATCCCGGCGTGGACAAGATCGCTTTCACCGGCTCCACCGGGGTCGGCCAGCGCATCGCGAAGGTCGCGGCCGACACCGTCAAGCGCGTCTCGCTGGAGCTCGGGGGCAAGAGCCCCAACATCGTGTTCGCGGATGCGAACCTCCCCATCGCCGCGAAGGGCGCGCTCAACGGGATTTTCTACGGGAAGGGCGAGGTGTGCGCTGCCGGCAGCCGTCTCCTCGTCGAGGGGACGGCGCATCATCAGATGGTCGAGATGGTCGCCGAGGGAGCCGCGGGCCTGAAGGTGGGCGATCCCTTCGAGAAGGGCACGCGGATCGGAGCCGTCGTCTCCGAGAAGCAGATGGAGACGGTGCTCGGGTACATCGAGAAAGGAGTGGAGGAGGGAGCCGAGGTCGTCGCCGGGGGGGGCCGGGCCGATATCCGGCCGGGGTACTTCGTGGAGCCGACCGTCTTCGACGGCGTACGGCCGGACATGACGATCGCGCAGGAAGAGATCTTCGGCCCCGTGCTCGCGACCCTCACGTTCGACGATGTGGACGAAGCGATCGAGAGGGCGAACGACAGCATGTACGGGCTCGCCGCCGCGGTGTGGACGAGCGACATCAAGAAGGCTCATTACGTCGCGTCGCGCCTCAAGGCGGGCACCGTGTGGATCAACACATACAACCTGTACGATCCGGCCAGCCCGTTCGGCGGCTACAAGCAAAGCGGCTACGGTCGCGATCTGGGCCGACACGCGCTCGAGCAGTACACGCAGGTGAAGTCGGTATGGGTCGATCTGCGGTGAAGCATCATCGGTTCGGTGTGGCGGTGCGCCGGCGGAGTCCCTCCGCTCGCGACGCGGAAGCTCCGCGACGTGGCCTGGTGGGCCGGGCTACCGCGTCGCCGACCTGCATGTCCGCAGGGCACCCACGAAGCGCGGATCTACGGTCGCTCGGAAGGGACCCCACTCGGCGCACTGGAGCACACCGACTGAGCCGAGGTCATCCGCAAAGGACCCGGCCGCTCCGGGCGTGGCACTGCTCGGATATAGGGAGGAGAGCGTAATGGGCGAATCAGGGGATCGGGATCCTGTCGTCATCGACGCCGTCAGGACGCCGGTCGGACGACACGCGGGCAGTCTCTCCGGCGTCAGGCCCGATGATCTTCTGGCGCGCGTGATCGAGGCGCTCATGGAGCGCACCGGCGTGCCGGCGGACCAGATAGAAGACGTCATCGCGGGGGCGGCGAACCAGACGGGCGAGGACAACCGCAACGTGGCCCGCATGTCGGCGCTCCTCGCGGGATTGCCGGTCGAGGTCGCCGGGCAGACCGTGAACCGGCTGTGCGGCTCGGGTCTCCAGGCGATCGTGTCGGCGGGGCACGCGATCCGGGCTGGCGAAGGCGACGTGTTCATCGCGGGTGGCGTCGAATGCATGTCTCGTGCGCCCTGGGTGATGCTGAAGCCCGAGAAGGCCTTCTCGCGCGTCGCCCCGCCCATCTCGGACACCACCGTGGGTTGGCGCTTCACCAACCCGTCGATGCCCGAGCGCTGGACCATCTCGCTCGGAGAGACCGCCGAGGTGGTCGCGGAGACGTACGGCGTGTCGCGGGAGGATCAGGACGCCTTCGCCCTCGAGAGCCAACGGCGCGCCGCACGGGCGTTGGAGGGGAGACGCTTTCGCGATGAGATCGTGCCGATCGAAGTGTCGGCCGGCCCGGGCAAGACGCGCATCGTGGATATCGATGAGCACCCGCGACCCGAGGTCACGGCGGAGAAGCTCGCGGCCCTCCGGCCGGCGTTCCGCTCGGGAGGTACGGTCACCGCGGGCAGCGCTTCGGGCATCAACGACGGGGCGGCAGCGGTGCTCGTGACGAGCCGGGCCGCCGCGCGCGAGCTCGGTCTGGAGCCCATGGCCCGTCTAGGAGCCTCGGCCGTCGCGGGCGTGGACCCCGCCTGCATGGGGATCGGACCGGTCCCGGCGACGCGCAAGGTGCTCGAGCGAGAGGGGCTGGGAGTCGAGGACCTGGACCTCGTGGAGCTGAACGAGGCTTTCGCGGCGCAGGCGGTGCCCTGCGTCCGCGAGCTGGGACTCGACCCGGAGATCGTCAACGTGAGCGGCGGAGCCATCGCCCTCGGACACCCGCTCGGCTGCACGGGCGCCAAGCTGTTCACGACGCTCGTGCACGAGCTCGCGCGCCGCGGCGGCCGCACGGGTCTCGTGACCATGTGCATCGGGGTCGGACAGGGCATCGCCACGATCGTCCACGCGGAGGGAGCCTCCTGAGCACGTCTCACGTATTGGTGCACAGGGATGGGCCGGTCGGCACGCTCACCCTGAACCGCCCGGAGAAGCTCAACGCCTTCTTCGGGAAGATGCGCGATGAGATCGCGGATGGACTCGCGAGCCTGGGCACGGACGAGGCCGTGCGCGCGGTGATCGTTACGGGAAAGGGCCGCGCGTTCTGCGCGGGGGCCGACGTCAACTACCTGGCGGAGCTGATCCAATCCGGAAAGCTGGACGAGGCGACGGCGCTCGTGGATGCGGGGCGGCGCGTCGTGCGGTCCATCCGCCACATGCCCAAGCCGGTCATCGCGGCGCTGAACGGACCCGCCGCCGGGGGTGGCGCCAACATGGCGCTTGCCTGCGACCTGAGGATCGCATCGGATCGCGCGGCGATCGGCCAGACCTTCAACCGGATCGGACTGCACCCGGATTGGGGCGGCACGTACGTCGTTCCGCGCCTCGTGGGCCCCGCCCGCGCGGCGGAGTTGTTCTTCCTGGCCGAGATGGTGGAGGCTCGCGAGGCAGAGCGAATCGGCCTCGTGAACCGGGTCGTGCCACACGATCGTCTGATGGAGGAGACGCGCTCGTGGGCCGAGCGTCTGGCCCGCAAGCCGGCGCTCCCCCTTCGAATGGCCAAGCAGGCGATCCAGCAGAGCCTCGCGTCGGACCTCGAGCAGATGCTCGCGTACGAGCTCGAGGCACAACGTGCCTGCTTCCAGTCGGCGGACGCGCTCGAAGGGACGGCAGCGTTTCTCGAGAAGCGCGAACCAAGCTTCTCGCTCGACAGCTAAGTAATCGAACTCGCGGCTACGATTTATGGATACAATCAGTGGGCGATCCGCTCTTCGGCAGGCGACCGAGCGTGACCTGGATGAGGTCGTCGCGCTGTGGGCGCACTTCATGCGCGCGCACGCGTTGAACCCCGCCTATCGACTCGCTCCCGACGGGCTGCAGGCCCGCAGGGACCTCTATGCCAAGCGGCTCACCGATCCAAGCGCGGCGCTGTTCGTGCTCGAGCGCGATGATGGGGGGCTGGACGGCATGATCAGCTGTCTGGAGGAAGAGAACCAGCCCTACTTCATGCCTCCGCGCTATGCCCGGATCCAGGCTCCGTTCGTACGCACAGATGCGCGTCGGAAGGGTAACCTCAAGCGCCTCCTCGAGGCCGCGTTCGCCTGGGCGCGAGAGCGGGGACTGCAGGACGTGCGGTTGTACACAGGAGCCGACAATCTGATGGCCAACGCCGTCGCGGAGGAGTTGGGGTTCGATGCGATCGCGGTCATCCGTCGGAGAACGCTTCGCCTGTGAGACACGCGGGGAGAGGCTGAAGCGACCCCGCAAAGGGGGATGCGATGAGTGAGGAAACGATTGCCGTCCTCGGCGCGGGGACGATGGGGCACGGGATCGCGCAGATCGCGGGGATGGCGGGATACGAGACGCGCCTGTACGACGTCGCGCCCGACACGCTCGGAAAAGCGATCGAGCGTATCGAGGCGAACCTCGCCAAAGGAGTCGAGCGCGGGAAAGTGACCTCGGAGATCCGGGATGCGGCTCTCGAGCGTATCGAGGCTCGCACGGCGCTCGAGGATGCCGCGTCAGACGCGACCATCGTCATCGAGGCAGCTCCCGAGAAGCTCGAGCTCAAGCGCGAGATCCTCGGCCTGGCGTCGAAGCACGCCGCCGACTCGGCCCTCATGGCCACGAACACATCGTCGCTTTCGATCACCGCGATCGCCGAGCCGCTGACTCACCCGGAGCGGGTGGTCGGCATGCACTTCTTCAACCCTGTCCACATCATGGCGCTGGTCGAGATCGTTCGGGGAGATGCGACATCCGACGAGAGCGTGGAGCGCGCTCGCTCGGTCGCCGAGAGCATGGGGAAGACGCCCATCGTCGTGAGAGACTCGCCGGGGTTCGCTTCCTCCCGACTGGGGATCGCTCTGGGTCTGGAGGCGATCCGCATGGTCGAGGAAGACGTCGCGTCGCCGGACGACATCGACCTGGCCATGACCCTCGGGTACCGGCACCCCATGGGACCGCTCCGCCTCACAGACCTCGTGGGACTCGACGTGCGGCTGGAGATCGCGCGGTATCTGCGCGAGGAGATCGGATCCGAGCGCTTCGAGCCGCCGCGTCTTCTCGAGGAGATGGTGGCTGCCGGGAAGCTGGGAAAGAAGACGGGCGAGGGGTTCTATCGCTGGGAGGAGTAACCGCCACACCGGAGGTGCCGATGACCCTCGCCACACCCCCAGATGTCGGGATGAGCGACTCACAAATCCCCAACTTCATCGGCGGCCGCTGGGTGGAGTCCCCGACACAGCGCTCGCTCCCCGTGGTGGATCCGGCCACCGCGGATCTCCTCGGCCGGGTGCCGCTCTCCACGTCTCGCGAGGTCGGCGACGCCGTCTCCGCCGCCGCTGACGCGTTTCCCGCATGGCGTGCCATCCCGCCGGTCGAGCGGGCGCGCGTTCTCTTCCGCCTCAAGGCACTCCTCGACGAGCACCGCGATGAGCTGGGTCGCAGCCTCACGCGTGAGCACGGGAAAGCGCTCGCAGAGTCGTGTGGTGAAGTGCAGCGGGGGATCGAGAACGTCGAGCACGCGTGCGGTATCCCCAGTCTCATGATGGGCGAGACGCTGGAAGACATCGCGAGCGGGATCGACTGTGAGACGATTCGGCAGCCCCTCGGCGTGTTCGCGGCGATCACCCCGTACAACTTTCCGGTGATGATCCCGCTCTGGTTCTGGCCGTATGCGGTCGCCACCGGCAACACCTTCGTTCTGAAGCCCAGCGAGCAGGACCCGCTCACGCATCAGGGGGTCATCGATCTCGCCGCAGAGGCTGGCCTGCCCGCGGGAGTCCTCAACGTCGTGCACGGGGGGAGCGAGGTCGCGCAGGCGCTGGTGGACCACCCAGAGGTGCGCGGCGTCTCTTTCGTCGGCTCGAGTGCCACGGCGCGGGAGGTGTACGCCAGGGCGGCTCGGGCGGGGAAGCGCGTGCAGGCGCTCGGTGGCGCCAAGAACCACATGATCGTCCTGCCGGATGCCGATATGGATGCGACCACCGGGGCCGTGCTCGACTCCATCTTCGGCTCCACCGGCCAGCGTTGTCTGGCGGGCAGCGTGGTGGTCGGCGTGGGCGAGGCGTACCCGGAGATTCGGGAACGGGTCCTGGATGGTGCGCGCGGACTCGAGCTCGGGTACGGGCTCGAGCCGGAGACCGACATGGGACCGGTGATCTCGGCGGGACATCGGGACCGGATCGCAGAGTTCATCGAGACCGGCGCTTCGGAAGGTGCCGAGGTCATCCTGGATGGGCGAGATGCCGCCGTGGAGGGCTACCCGAGCGGGCATTGGATCGGCCCCAGCGTGCTCGAGGGGGTGCAGCCGGAGATGACCGTGGGGTGCGAGGAGATCTTCGGCCCCGTTGCCGCGTTCACGCGTGCGGAATCCGTCGAGGATGCCGTGGCGCTCATGCACCGTGTCGCGTACGGCAACGCGACATCCATCTTCACGCGCAGCGGACGTGCCGCTCGCGAGTTCCGCTATCATGCGGGCATCAGCATGATCGGCGTCAATATTGGGGTCGCGGCGCCGATGGCCTTCTTCCCGTTCGGCGGTTCCCGGGCTTCCTTCTACGGGGACCTCAAAGCGCAAGGGCGGGATGCGATCGAGTTCTACACTGACAAGCGGGTGGTCATCAGCCGCTGGTAACGCGGATCGCCGCCTCGATCGCACCAGAGGTGAGTGGCGCCCGAGTCTGTTGGCCGGCCCAGCCGAAAGGTGATTGACGTGAGCACGACCGAGACGATAGACATCGACGCGACCGTGAGGCGCACCGCCGAGCTGACCGCGGCACACCGAGAGTATCTGTTCCCCTGGGTACGTCCCTATTACGCGGAGCCGATCGCGCTCGCGAGGGGCAAAGGCGTGTGGGTGCGGGACGTCGATGGGCGCGAGTACCTGGACCTGTTCGCCGGCATCCTCACCACCTCGATCGGGCACGGTCACCCCTCCGTTCAGGAAGCGGTCCGTCGTCAGATGGCCAAGCTCGGGCACACGTCGACGCTGTACGTGACCGAGGGCCAGATAGGAGCGGCGAAGCGGCTCGAGGCCATCACACCGGGCGCCCTCAAGAGTGTTTGCTTCACCAACAGTGGAACGGAGGCCGTCGAATCCGCCATCACGGTGGCGCGTCTGTTCACCGGGCGAAGCGAGATCGTGGCCCTCAGGTTGGCCTACTCCGGACGTAGTCTGCTCGCTACCCATATGAGCGCGCAGGCTGCCTGGCGCCCGCTCCCCGGGTCCGTAAGCGGCGTCGTGCACGCGAGGTCCCCGTACCCGTTCCGCTCCCCCGTGGGCGCCGGCCCGGAGTGCACCGACTTCTTCATCGACGATCTCGTCGAGGTGATCGAGACCACCACCACGGGCCGACCCGCGGCGTTGTTCGCCGAAACGATACAGGGCGTGGGCGGATACATCGTTCCCCCACTCGACTACTTCGGGCGGGCGGCCGAGGTGATCCGCAGTTACGGCGGGCTTCTGATCATCGATGAGGTGCAGACCGGCTTTGGCCGCACCGGCGACAAGTGGTTCGGCATCGAGCACTGGGGGGTCGAGCCCGACGTCATGGTGATGGCGAAGGGGGTCGCCAACGGTTTCCCCGTCGGGGTCACGGTGACACGTCCCGAGATCGCGGAGGCGTGGCAGGGACCCGCCATCTCCACCTACGGCGGGAACCCGGTGTGCATGGCCGCCGCGACGGCGACTCTCGATGTCATGGCGGAGGAGGATGTGCCGGCCCGATCGGCGCAGCGTGGCCGACAGCTTCGTGCAGGTCTCGAGACGCTCCGTGAGCAGTTCGCGTGGGTCGGCGAAGCGCGCGGCATGGGTCTCATGCAAGCCCTCGAGCTGGTAACGGATCGGGCGGCCAAGACTCCGGACCCCGGTCGGGCCGAGCGTCTCCTCGAAGCCACCAAGGAGGAAGGGGTACTCGTGGGCCGTGGGGGCCTGCATGGACAGGTCATCCGTATCGGCCCGTCGATGCTGATCACCGAGGACGAGGTCGAGGAGGGCCTCGAGCGCCTCAGACGCGCCTGTCAGCGGGTCGACGGGACGTGAGGCGTACGCGGCATCGCAGGCGCGATCTCGGGTGGGGGCTCTGACCACCCGATGATCGGCGGTCTCCCGTGGACGGCGTGGGTGTTGCTCGCGGCGGCCGTGGCGCCGGGCGTCGGGCTCGCGGTCGTCTCGTACCGCGTCCATCGGGCTGACCACCGACCCCTCGACAGGTGTGATGGGTCTGGGGGCGTCGAGGGCGGTGGCGAGCCCGGCGGCCTCAGCGGTGGGCCGGCCCAGCCCGGCGGCGGCCCGTTCCAGCCCGGCGACCCATGATCTCCACCACCATCCTCGCCGTCCTCGGCGTCTATCTGCTCGTCCTCCTGGTCATCGGCGTGTGGGGTGGGCGCGAGTCGCACGACGTCGCCGGGTATTACGTCGCGGGCAAGAAGCTCCCGTCGTGGGTGATCGCGTTCAGCTCGAACTCCACGGGAGAGAGCGCCTGGCTTCTGCTCGGTCTGACCGGGATGGGGTATGCGGTGGGGGTGCACGCCCTGTGGATCGTGCTCGGGGAGGTGCTCGGTGTCGCGGCCGCCTGGATCTGGGTCGCCCGACCGTTCAAGGCGTATACCGATCGGTACCGATCTATCACCGTGCCCGATTATCTGGAGGAGCGATTCCACGATCGAGCGCACGTGTTCCGTATCATGGGGGCGGTGATCGTGCTCTCGATGGTCGCCGCGTACACCGCCGCCCAGCTGACGGCGACCGGGAAGGCGTTCGACTCGTTCCTCGGGACCGGCTACCGCGCCGGCGTGTTCATCGGGCTCGCCGTGATCCTGTTCTACACGAGCGTCGGGGGGTTCAAGGCGGTCGCGTACAGCGATCTTCTCCAGGGCGTCCTGATGTTCGGCTGCCTGTTCACGCTCCCGATCGTGGCCATCCTGGCCGTCGGGGGCTGGGAACCGTTCGTCGACGGGCTGCGCGCGGCGGACCCGGACCTCCTCCTGCCGGGAGGCGGTTTGGGCTTCACGCCGGCTGGTGTGGCGAGCGCCGCGGGGTTCGTGGGAATCGGTCTGGCATTCCTGGGTTCCCCACAGCTCCTGACACGCTTCATGGCCGCCCGCGACCAGCGAGAGATCTTGAACGCGGCTCCGATCGCCGTCCTTTGCATCGTGGTCTTCGATGTGGGAGCGGTGTTCGCCGGCATGGCGGGACGTGTGCTGTTTCCGCGCCTCGACGACCCGGAGACGATTCTCCCCTTGCTCTCCTCGCAGCTCTTCCCCGCCCTCTTCACCGGGATCTTTCTGATCGTGGTTCTCGCCGCGATCATGTCGACGGTCGATTCGTTGCTCATCCTCGCGTCGTCGTCCGTCGTCCGAGACGTGGTACAGAAGATCTTCCGCCCCGAGGCTTCCCAACGTCGTCTTTCCCTGCTCGGGAAGATCGTCACGGTGATCATCGGGACCGTCGGCCTGGCGCTCGCGCTTGGCGAGGTGCGTCTGATCTTCTGGTTCGTGTTGTTCGCCTGGTCGGGCCTCGCGTGCGCGTTCACACCCGTGGTCCTGTGCTCGCTCTTCTGGGCCCGCACGACGCGGGCGGGTGCGATCGCGGGCATGGCTGGAGGCTTCTTAATCACGATGGTATGGGTCGTCTGGTTCAAGGCCGGCTTCCATGATCTGTACGAGATGCTACCGGGGTTTTTCGGCGGCCTGCTCATCACGGTGGTCGTCAGCCTGGCCACCCGTCCTCCCCCGGGTGCGGAGGACGAGATGCGGAGCGTACGCGAAGGGGTGGGTGGTCCGTTCCGCTCGCCCAAGGAGGTTTGATGTCGTTTCTGAAACGTCGCGACTTCGTGGAGCTGGGATTGCTCGGCGCGCTCGGCGTCGTGAGCCGGCCGCGGTCCGCGCTGGCCGAGACCGTACGCGCAGGGCGCACAACGGGGTCCGCACCCGATGTGCGGAGTCCCAACGCCAACCGGTCCGGACGGGCTGAGGTGGCCGACCTCGCCCTCCTGAACGGAAAGGTGTACACGGTGGATGATGCCTTCCCGCGGGCCGAGGCGTTCGCCGTCAAGAGCGGTCGGTTCCTCGCCGTGGGCTCGGACGACGATGTCCGGGGCCTGGTGGGACCGGGCACCGAGGTCATCGACGCCGGCGAGATGACCGTCACACCCGGCTTCATCGATGCGCACAACCACCCGTTCTACGCGGGCACGCGGCACCTGCTCCAGGTCAACTGCGATTTGCGCAGCGTCGCGGCGATCCAATCCGCGCTCGGTGAGCGCGCGGCGAATACGCCGCCGGGCGAGTGGATCCGCGGCTTCCTGTACGACGACACCAAACTGCGCGAGGGCCGGCCTTTGCACCGGCGCGATCTGGATGAGGCGGTGCCCGGTCACCCGGTCGTGGTCGTGCACCGCGGTGGACACACCGCCGTCTACAACTCGATGGCGTTCGAGCTCGCCGGCATCACGGTCGACACCCCCGACCCCGAAGGCGGGCGGTTCTACCGCGAAGACGGCGAGCTGACGGGCAAGGTGGCCGAGCGGGCGCGGGCGGCCCTCAACCGGCTGATTCCGAACGAGACGACCCGCGAGCAACGGGCCGAGGCCGTGGGCCTGATCTCACGCCTCATGACGGCCGCCGGCCTGACCTCAGTGCACGAGACGGGGGGCGGAGAGGATGGGTTCATCGCCTACCAGGACGCGTATGATGCGGACGAGCTCCGCTTCCGCATGTACTACTTCCCGTCCGGGCGCGGTGGGATCGGAAATGAGGGCTTCTTCGCCGCGCTCAAGCAGGCCGGAATCCGCACCGGGTTCGGAGATGAGTGGCTCCGAATCGGAGCCGTCAAGTACGGGGCGGACGGCTCGGCTTCGGAGCGAACCATGGCGATGAGGACCCCGTACGTGGGGCGCCCGGACGACTACGGGATCCTCACGATGAACCAGGACGAGATTCACGCGGCCGTCGAGGACGCCGTGCAGCACGGATTCCAGATCGGGATCCACGCGAACGGGGATCGTACCATCGAGATGGTGCTCAACGCGTACGAGCGGGCGCAGGAGCGCTGGCCCCAGAGCGACCCCCGCTTCCGAATCGAGCACTGCTCGCTCGTGGATCCGGGCCTGTTGCGGCGCATCCAGGCGATCGGCGCGATCCCGACTCCGTTCTATACCTACGTCCATTACCATGGGAACAAGTGGCCCGAATACGGGGGTGAGAAGATGCGGTGGATGTTCGCGCACCGCTCGTTCCTGGACCACGGCATCCCCGTTGCCGGCGCCTCCGACTATCCGCCCGGCCCGTTCGAGCCGCTCATGGCGATCCAGAGCATGGTCACCCGTACCGACTTCCAGGGCCGCGAATGGGGACCGAACCAGCGCGTGTCGGTGAGCGAGGCCCTTCGCATATGCACGCTCAACGGCGCGTATGCCTCGTTCGAGGAGGGTCTCAAAGGGTCGATCACGCCCGGGAAGCTCGCGGACTTCGTGCTGCTGGCGGAGGACCCGCACGAGGCCGAGCCCGACCGCATCAAGGAGATCCCCGTCGCCCGAACCGTGGTCGGCGGGGTGACGATGCACGAGGGGTGACGCCCTCGCCGTAGCAGTCGTCAAAGTGGTAGAGTTCCTTGCCGCCTCTGTCGTCGGAGGCGGCGAGGAACGGCGCCACAACACCTCGGCGCAGCGAGGCCATCGTGAGCCACGCGTCCCACAGCTTGCTCAGGACCGCCTCTCTCATCCTGGGAGCGGCCGCCGGGGTCCTACACCTCGGGCCCCCTTCAGCGACCGCGCAGGAGCCTGCTCCCGACCTCGGGATCGACCCTGTCGAGATGAGTCGTTTGGTGGGTCGCCTGGTCGATTCCCAGACCGGACGACCGGTCGAGGGAGCGCTCGTAGAGCTGACGGCGCTCGCCCGGCGCGCGCTGAGCGACTCGACCGGCACCTTCACCTTCCTGGACGTCCCCGCCGGCACGTATGGCGTTCACATCCAGCACATCGCGTACGGAGAGCAGACATCCGAGATCCAGGTGCGAGATGTCCACACGACGGTCGTGGCGCTCGGTCTGACACCCGTCGCGATCGAGGTCGCACCGCTCGACGTGGCGATCGAATTCCGACCCCGCTACCTGGAAGAGCGGGGCTTCTACGAGCGGCGCGCCCGCGGGATCGGCACGTTCTTCGATCCGCAGTTCGTGGAGCGCTGGAGCGCCGGTTCGTTCGCCAGCTTCTTCGGATCAGGCGGCAGACGCGAAGGGGTCGGCGGCAGCCGGGGCTTCATGGGGCTGATCGAGGACATGTCGCCCGGGTTCGGCTCCGCGACCTGCCTCGGGGGGCAACCCGTCATCTACCTGGATGGGCGAAAGCGGTCTCGCCTGTTCCTCGCAGACATGTCCACGTACGAGGTCGGCGCCGTCGAGGCCTACTCGGGCACGGGCGGGACGCCGGTCTTCGCGCTCGACCCCGACGCCGGCTGCGGAGTCATCGCGATCTGGACGAACCGGTGGCGGGGCCGGACCGATCGGATCGATCCCGAGGAGGTCGAGCTTTGCACGCCGGAGCGCGACGGTGGTACCGCGATCGAGGGCGTCGTTCGCGATGAGTTCACGGAGGTGCTGCTGCCGGGCGCGAGGGTCACCGCCAGGGTTCGCGAAACTCGGGAGCAGCGGAGCGCGCGCGAAGTCGAGGTTTTCGCGGACATCGAGGGCCGGTACCGGGTGTGCGATGTCCCGCGAGATGGATTCGTCACTCTACGGGCTTCGGCTCTGGACGAGAGCAGAGAATTCCAGGAGTTGACCGCCGACGCTCCCCTGATCCGGCGCGACCTGCAGCTGCCGGTTTCGGGACCGGGCAGGATGTTGGGACGCGTGGTGGACGGGCAGACCAAGAGACCCGTATCGGCGGCTTCGGTCGCCGTGAGCGGTACCCGGTTCCAGACTCTCACGGATGAGATGGGCTACTTTGCGCTCGACGAGGTCCTCCCCGGCGACCACCTGATCGAGATCCGCCACCTGGGCTACGAGCCGCTCGTGCGTCCCGTCTCCGTGTTCGCGGACCGCACGCTGGACGTGCGAGTCGAGTTGAGCGTGAATCCGATCGAGGTCGAACCACTCGTCGTAACGACGCTCCGCAATCGCCGGCTCGAGCTCAGAGGCTTCTACGATCGCCAGCGGTGGGGCCAGCGCCTGGGCCTCGGCGCGTTCGTGTCACAGGAGGAGATCGAGCGACGAAACCCCATCAGGATCAGCCACCTCATCGGCGACGTGCAGGGAATCGAGCTCAACTGTCGCGGTTCGGCACGGGGGTGCCAGATCGGGTCGACCCGGGGAGTTGGATGCGATCAGCTCGACGTCTTCATCAACGGCTCGCTGGCGCTCGGCAGAGGGCGGGCGGATGGCGTCAGCATCGACGAGCTCGTGAGACCTACCGAGATCGCCGCTATGGAGGTGTATCCGAGCGCCGCCTCAGTCCCGGCGGAGTTCACCGGGCTTTCGGGTCGGTGCGGCGCGATCGTCATCTGGACCCGGTAGACCCGGTAGACCCGGTAGGCCCAGCAGGCGGCGTTCCCGGGCTTGGCCACCCCCGAGGTCGAGTGCTACCCTAAGCGCACTGCGGGGCACCCGTCCGCCTGGACGGTGGGCGAGGCCGCCCCAGGCTTTGACCCATACAACGATCGAGGACGCCATGAGCGACGTGCTTCTGGTCGAGAAGCTGGACGGCCACGTGGCTGTGATGACCGTAAATCGACCCGATAAGCTGAATGCCCTCAACGGCGAGGTCCGGTCCGCGATGTTCGGAGCGCTCGACGATCTGGCGGCGGACGATGACGTGCGCGTCGTCGTGCTCACGGGGGCGGGTGAGAAGGCGTTCATCGCGGGGGCGGACATCGGGGAGTTCAAAGACGCGCGGCCCGTCCAACAATACCGCAGCATGCACCGCGGTAACGTCTTCCTCGCTATGGAGACATTCCCCAAGCCGGTGATCGCGATGATCAACGGATTTTGTCTCGGCGGCGGATGCGAGATCGCGATGGGGTGCGACATTCGAGTCGCCGCGGACACGGCCCGCCTGGGCCAGCCGGAGATCAACCTGGGCTTGATCCCCGGGGGAGGCGGAACTCAGCGACTCCCACGGCTGGTCGGCGAGGGACGCGCGATGCGCATGATCATGACGGGCGAGATGCTGGGGGCCGAGCAGGCCGCCGATATCGGGCTCGTGGATGACGTGTATCCGGCCGACGAGCTGCGCGAGAAGACGCTCGAGCTCGCTCGGTCCATCGGGTCGCGCAGTCCGATCGCGCTCCAGGCGGCCAAGGAGTCGGTTCTCGCCGCGCGTCGTATGCCGCTGGACGAGGGGCTCAAGTTCGAGCGCGCCTGGTTCTCGCTGCTGTTCTCGACCGACGACATGGACGAAGGCGTGAGCGCTTTCCTGGAGAAGCGGGCAGCCGAGTTCAAGGGTACCTGACGAACCCGAGCGATACTTAACGGCCTCCTTCTTCGTTGGACCGGCCCATGACACCGTTACGGACTGCCGTGATTTGGGTGGCTCGATCGCCGGTCCGAGCCTTCATCATCATCTTCCCGCTGGGCTTCTCGATTCGCGTCTACGACCTGACCAAGATCCCAGAGCGCCATATCCTCCCGCACGATCGCTGGGAGGACACGGCAATCGCGACATCGTTGATCGAGCGCGGGGAATTCGCGGATCCCTACATGATCCCCACCGGACCTACCGCGCATCTGCCACCGCTCGTGCCCGGCGTACTCGCACTGATGTGGAGTGTGTTCGGGATGGGTCTGGTTGGCGGCTATGCGGCGTATCTTTTCAGCATTGCGGCCTTTTCGGCGCTGTACGCTCTACTTCCCTGGTTTGGCGGGAGGTTCGGAATCAGTAGAGAGGCCGGTGTGCTCGCCGGCTTCGTCGGCTCGCTGATCGTGCTGCGGCCGGGAAACGGCGAGGAACTCGCCGCCATCGTTCTCGGCCTGCTGGCGATCGCATTCCTGCGGCGCTGGACAGCGGGACGCGGGTCGTTCGTTGGCTCGTTGCTGCTGGGTGCAGCATGCGGAGCCGCGTATCATCTACAACCCGTTTTGCTGTCCGTCGTCCTCGGCTGGATGGCCTTCGAGTTGTGGTGGGACCGGGATCGGCGGAAGTGGTATCGGGCAGCGTTCATGGTCTTGGGGATGGCCATCGCCTGTGCCCCCTGGGCCTGGCGGAACTACACGGTCTTCGATGAGGTCTACTTCATCCGCAGTGACCTGGGCCTGGAGCTGCGCATGGGGAACCACGACGACGCAGCCGGTGCCATAGAGAAGATCAGCGCGTGGCACGAATATCGGCATCCACGCACGCACCCGGTTGAAGCGCGATTGGTCCAGGAGCTCGGCGAGGCGGAGTACATGCGACGAGCCAGAGTCGAGGCGGTCGATTGGATACGAGAGCATCCGGGGCGATTTCTCGGGTTGACGGTTTCCCGGACAACGCAGTTCTGGCTCGGACCTTTTCACCGACCGTGGACGGCCCTGGCGGTCACAGGCCTCACCATACTCGCGCTGCTGGGTGCGTGGCACTCCCTGCCGGCGATGACACACCCGCAACGGGCGGCGCTCATGACGCCGCTGATCTGCTACCCGCTCATCTACTACGTCGTGATGTACATGCCCCGCTACAGAGTGCCGTTGGACTGGATTCTTTTACTGCTGGCCGGCGCCGCGGTCTGGCGCTGGCTCAGGAGGCCGTGAAGATCATCGGCTTCACTCGCGAGCGAAGCCGCCACACGCTGCGCCCTCGACCCCCGCTGGGACCCGATCCGCGAGCACCCGCGGTTCCAGGCGCTGCTGGAGCAGTACGCGGAGCCCTGAGGCGTCCACATCCCTCTCGCGCATTTGTTGATCGGTGGTTGACGTTTCACCTATGAAAGCGAGCGCCGCAAGGGGGCAGACGCTGCCACTACCGCGATCGATGTCGGTTCGACGGCGGTTCCACTCTGTGTGGTGAGACGTAGGGTGTAGGGC
>JBDHAC010000020.1:0-56554 GCA_039588275.1 Gemmatimonadota bacterium | reverse complement strand
CTTTCACCTCTTCGAGCTCCTCGGGCGACAGGAAGCGGGAAGCATACCGCTGCAAGACGTCGAGCTTACGATCCGCGAACGACTGGTCATCGAGCGCAGGGAGGCGGCAGCGCAGCGAATCGTCCAAGGGGCGATCGAGGAGCTGGCGGCCGGTGCCAATCTGGAAACGCTGGCCGAGCGACTGGGCTCCGAGATCCAGGAAGCGGGACCGTTCAAGCGGGGAGAGTTCGTTCCCGGATTGGGACAGGGCACGGAGGCCGTGGGGGAGGCTTTCGGTCTGCCCCTCGGCGCGATGAGCGGAGCGGTCGATGCAGGAACCGCCATCGCGGTTCTTCAAGTCACGGAGCGGGTCGAGGCAGATAGGGGGGAGTTCGAAAGTGCGCGCGAGGGGATTCTACAGCAGCTCACTTTCGAGCGCCGGCGGGAGTACGTGCAGCGGTGGCTCGCCGCCCTGGAGGCCACAACGGAAGTCAGAGATTTGCGCGATCGTCTGACGACCACGACTTCCTAGCCGGAGTCTCCCACCCGGCGGCGGGAGACTTCGGTAACCTGTCAGTCCGAGTTCCCTACCGACGCGGGATCGCGTGAGGTGGACGGCGTTTCGTTCTCGTTCTTCGGGCTCTCAATCTCATCGCGCACATCGTTCTCGATCTCCTTGATCGAGCCCTTGAACTCGCGGATCCCCTTCCCCAGCGAGCTGCCGATCTCAGGTAACCGTTTCGCCCCGAAGAGAAGCAGGATCGCGAGGAACACTATGAGAAGCTCCCAGGCACTCAATCCAAACATTCGGTGAATCCTCCGCCTAGAGAACGTCGCGCACCGCTCGCAGTGTCGCGAAAGCGGCTCGACGTTACAGCAATGACCGCGCGAACCAGGCTACCAGTAATATACCGACGACGCTGAGGATGTTCGCCCGCAGGATGAGCGGTCCAAGTGTAATCGCCACCACGTGAAGATCCACCGTCAGCGGCCCAAGCGAGGCGGCGACGGTGGTGATGAAGAACTGGCGGGCGGCGCTTGGAGGTAAGGCCAGCGCCATCAGCTCAGTGAGTAGCGCTCCGAGGATGAATCCGCCAGCTATGACCATCGCGATCCTGCGTGGCGATCGCTCAGGTCTCCTTCCCAGATCCGCCATCATCGTTCCCTGTCCACCACGTAGTCCACGGCCGATCGTAGGGCCGCCAGACAATCGTTGTCGGGCAAGCCAGCCAGCTGTTCGCGAGCGCGCGCTGCGGCCTTCCGTGCGTTCTCGCGGGCGCTATCGAGCCCGCCGCACCGGTCAACGATCTCTATCACGTCCGAGACGATCTCCGAGCCTGGCTCAGGATTCTCGAACAACCGCTCGACCCGTCCCCGCTCCTGTGCACTCATACGGGGCAGCGCGGCGATCAGAGGAAGAGTGACCTTGTGCTCCCTCAGGTCCTGCCCGCCCGGTTTCCCCGTCACGGCTTCCGGGGACGTATAGTCTAGCAGGTCATCCGTAATCTGGAAGGCCATCCCCAGATGATACCCATATTCGTGGAGAGCGTCGCGCGCGCCGACCTCGCCCGCGAGGGCGCCAAGCTCGCACGCGGCCGACAGCAACGACGCGGTCTTGCACTCGCACAGCAGGTCGTAGTCCTCTCGGGAGAACTGGAGGTGGTCGTGCGAGACCAGCTGTCGCATCTCACCGATCGTCATCCGGTTCGCCGTGCCGGCCAGGATCGCGATCGGCTCCAGATCACCGAGGGCCGTGATCTCGATGACAGCCCGCGAATAGAGATAATCGCCGAGGATGATGGACACCTGGTGCGTCCAGCGCTCGTTCACCGTGGGCATGCCTCGACGTCGGGCCGAGTGATCTACCGCGTCATCGTGAACGAGAGTGGCAACGTGCAGCAACTCGACGATCGCCGCGAGCTTCACGGCGTGTCGCGCAGGTCGCCCACCAACCCCGTTGGACAGGAGCAGGAGCGTGGGTCGGAAGAGCTTCCCGGGGCGCGCGAAGAGGTATTCGCCCACCTCGTCCAGCTCTTCGAAACCGGCCGGGACCATGGAGAGAAGCTCCCTCTCCACATCTCCGAGCCGTTCCCGGACGGGACGGCGGACATCCTCCAGGCTGACGGAAGTGCGCTGCAGCAAAGCGCGCCCTCGGGTGCGGATCCATCGATCAGTCGAGCGGGAGAATGTTGAGGAGGGCCGCATGGTTGTCAAAGCGGTGCACCGGTGGACCGATGGCGGCCTGACACCGATCGCGGCACGCGCCGGTTCGTGAGACTGCGGGTGGCCGCCTCAAGAGCAGCTCAAGATTCTCTCCTGGACGTCCTTGTAGTCGATATCTACGCTGAAGATACGCTCGTAGCACCCGAGCGCGTTCGTCGATTCACCGAGCTCCTGGTACGCCACCCCCAGCTGGTAGAGAACACCCAGCGTTTCGCGCTCGTCCCACGGGCTGCCGTCCAGGGCTTGCCGCAAGAGACGCATCGCCACCCTGGCCTGGCCTTTGTCGAGGAACGCTTCACCCAGCAACTCGTACGCCATCGGCGGCGCTTGAGGCTCTCGCACGGCGGCCTGGAGCTCGCGGATCGCATCGTCCAGTCGTCCCATCTCCTTCAGGCTGGCGCCGAGCTCCGTTCGTGTCATCGAGTCGGACTGCTGTGGACGTTCGTGCAGCTCGGCGCGAAACTCGGACAGGAGCTGCTCGAAATCCGCCGCCGCATCACGCCCGCCCGCGAGGCCGGAATAGGGCTGCGGCTTTTCCTCCGGTGCATCGAGCGCCCCACTCCCGGCCAAACCTCCGTACCCAGAGGATCTCGACATTCCACCGATCGTTGTTGGTCCATGCATGGCTTCTGTCGGGTGAGCCAACGCCACACCCTCCTCCTGTTCGACATGCCCGTCGGTCACGTCTTGCAAGCGTTGGACCGCTTCCGTCGCGATGGCGTGATCCGGATCGAGCGCCAAGAGACTTTCGTACGCCTTGCGAGCCTCGAGCGTCCGTCCCGCGCGTTCCAGAGACTGGCCTAGGGTGATATGGGTTTCGAGGACCACTGCATCGTTACGGAGGGCCGATGCATATTCGAGGCGCTTCCGCAGTAAGTCGGGCTTGTCGGGATCCAGCGCCATGAGGCGCTCCACGACCATCAACCCCTTGTCGAGCTCGGCTCGCATCTCGAGCTCCGTCAGCGCGCGCTGAAGTACCGGCGGCGAGGCGGACTGCACCCACTCGCGGAAGGCATCCTCTCGCTCTCCCTCCAGCTTGGGCGCCCCTTCGACCCCACTTCCTCCACCCGGGAGACCACCGGGATCATCGGTCGGCCGGGACGGATCGGCATCCAGGAGGCGCTTCGCTTCCTCCAGGCTCGCCGGGCGCGTGGCGGCGATGCCCGGCTCCGGCTCCGCCGGGAGCGATTCGGATTCAGGTGCTGCGGCAAGCGACGGCGCCGGGGGCTCTTGAGCTGGCTGTTCGGGCGCCCGCTCTTCGGACCACGCGACTTCCTCCACATCGATGGGCACCTGGTGGAGCGCGCTCAGATCGTCATCCGGTTCAGATCCGGCGAACGCGGTAACTTCAGGGCCCGGCGAGGGTAGCGGTTGGGTCTCCTCCTCGGTCTCGAGCTCGATGTGGGCGTCCTCTGCCCATGCTCGGCTCTCCTCCGCCGTCGAATCCTCCGAAATGAGCGGATCTGCCTCCGACGTGACCGGATCTGCCTCCGGCATGAGCGGATCTGCCTCCGACGTGACCGGATCTGCCTCCGGCATGACCGGATCTTCAACGATCGTGTGCTCCAAGTCGATGGGAGAGGCGGCGTCCGCTTCCACGGTGTCGGAGCCCAGGTCAGGTGCGCGCTGCGAAACCGGCGGATCCAATTCCGCCGGCAGCGGCGGGCCCTCGCGTAGCGAGTCGGTCTCCTCGCCCGCCGCTTCGCTTCCAGCGTGCGCCTCCCGGACCGCGTCGAGGGACTCGAGGAACTGTGCTTCGCTCTCCGTCGACCGCTCGGGCGGCTCGGCGCCGGCATCCAACCCCGCCAGCTTCAGCGACGCCAGATCCTCCTCCAGCGCGTCGACGGCTGCACCGGCCGGTTCCAGCTCCTCGCTGGCATCGGGCCAGGACCCGGGCGCTGCGGTCGGCTCGGGTTCATCGCCCGCCACCGGCCAAGACCCGGACACCTCGACCGGCTCGTCGACACCGCGTTGCGGTGTCGACTCCTCGAGTTGGAGGGAATCGCCCGGGTCGATCTCGACCGGCTCCGCGTCGAGGGCCGCCGGCGTCCACGGAGTCAAGTCCTCGGAGGTCAGTCCGTCGACGCTCGTGCTCTCGATCGAGCACTCGCGCTCGAACGGCGCGGCGTCCGGAGTCGGTGAATGAGGGCTCGCACTGGACTCATCCGTGGCCAGGCTCTCCGCCTGATCCACCAGTTCGTGAAGCGGGAACTCGTCGTCCGCGGAGCGCTCATCCGTTTCCGCTTGGAAAGGGATCGAATCGTAGCTCGTGAGGGCGAGATCCTGCGCCTCCAGCGAATCGAGATCGGTCCTGCGGGTGCCGCTTGGCTCGAAGTGTGCCCACATGGCGGGTGGCTCGGCTCCCTCGCCACCAGGACGATCGGTGCGCGATGGGTGGCCGACCGACACCGAGGCCTCGCACCCGTCGGTCTGACCGCGGTCAGCTTCTCCTGGTGTCCCGGATGGACGCGCGGCGTACTCCGGCGATTCGGTGGAATAGCCGCCGTGAGAAGGCGGGGGTGGGTCTAACCCGACGCCGGCCTCGGGGTTGTCGTACCAGGCGGCGGGGCGCTCCGACTCCTCGCCGAGATCGGGATGCAGGACCAGCGACTCGTTGCCATCATGCGGGCCCGGAGCCACCACGCTCTCGCTGGCCAGCGGGTCCCGGCTGCCGGGCTCGAGCGAATCGAGTAGCGAGGCAGAGGCGGAGGTCTCCCGACCCGCGAGCGGATCGGCAACTTCGCCCAGCTCGAGGGCCGGTCCCCAGTCTCCCGTTACAGCGATCTCCGGTACCTCGGAGTCCATTCCGGGAGACTCCTCTTCGTCGCCCTCCCACTCCCACGGTATCGCCCAGCTCTCTTCGTCCGTCGTTTCCGCGTCCGCCGGTACCGGCTCGGTGAGCCCGGCCGGCTCGGGTAGCTCGTCATCCTCCTCGAACTCGATCTCGAAAGCGGGCTCCGTCTCACCCAGGGGTGCAGGTGCCGGTTCGCTCTCGCTGGCAGCCTCGATCGATGCCGGTACCGTCTCGACGGGAGGCTCATCCAGCAGCGGGAGCGGGGGTGCGTCCTCCTCGGTCTCGTACTCGGACGCAGGCGCGACGGTCGCTCCCGTGGACCCGCGCGACTCGTCCGCGGGTGTCACCTGTCGGACCCCGGCCGCAGGCGCCTCCGCGGGGCCTACCTGCGCCAGGAGGTCGTCCAGGTCGAAGTCGTACGCGGCTACGACCTCGCGGAAAGCTCCGACGCGCGCTTCGGCCGCCTCCCGGTCGCTCGCAATGCTCCACCACCGGACCCAAACGTCGACGCTCCTCGCATCACCGGTTTGCTCGATCAGTTCCTCGAGACCTTCGAGCGCGGCCACCTCGTTGCCAAACTCCCACATGGCCTCGGCGTACCGATGATAGTGTGCCCCGGCGTCTGCGATCAGGTTGGTGGCCAGGTGCAAGCGACCCAGTTGCAGGAAGACGGAGCTGCGAGCGGGGTGGATCCGCAGCACCTTGTTGCACAGCGCGATGGCGCTCGCGTGGAGCTCCTGCTCCGCGTACCGCTCGATCGCCTCCTCGTAATAACGGATCGCGGTGTTCTTCTGACCGATCCGCAGGTAAATGTCACCGATCCGGTTGTAGAGGCTCAGATCAGCGACCGAGTCGCCTTGCTTCTGGCTCTCGCTCAACGCCTGCGTGTACAGCTCGATTGCACGCGACCAATTCTCGCGTTGCTCTTCGCGCCGGGCGCGGTTTTTCAGCCGCGTGACGTCCGCCATGGCGTTCTTGTCCGTATCCCGGAAGTCGGCCTAGGAAGTGGGAGCCACTTCCGGAAATTCCTCGACCTTGAGGGCCGCTTTGACATCGCCGTCGGGTGTCGAGGTCGAGAGCGCGCGGATAGAAAAAGAGCTGAGGTGCCGATCGAGGCACTCGCCCAGGGCCAGGTACGCCGCGATCGTAGCCGCTTCCTCTCCGAGCGCGTACGCGTAGCCGAGCTTTCGATGAAGCAGCTCGAATCGATCGGGCTCGAACTCGAGCAGATGCTCCACGATCGGGAGCGCGTGCCGGAACTTCTGCTCCCCATCCAGACGCGAGAGGACATCTTGAAGCTCATGCATCAGTGCCGTGACGTCGGAATCGGAGTCGTGCGGGTGACTCGAAGCCGAGACCTGATCGTCGGTCTTCGCTACCGGCTCGGCCGCTCCTCCCGAAGCCGCAGGCGGGTCAGCCTCGACGTTCGCCGTGCCCGGAGTGGTCCCCGCCTGCACCCTACCCACCGTCGGTTCCGCATGGCCGGGCGAGGACGCGGATGACGGCACCCTTTCTTCGGCTTTCGGGGTTTCGGGCGCTGCGTAGGAGACCTCCGACCCCGTCTCCGCCGAAGGCGGTGGCGACCCGGAGCCGGAGGTCGACCGGGGATGCGCGGAGGGGGTCTTCTGACCGGTGGCCCCCTGGGCGGGAGTTCCGTATCTCGGTTGCAGCTCCTGAATACGACGGACCAGAGCCACGACGTCGCGACCCTGCTCCTCACGGCGGTCGCGCACGGCTCGCAGTCGAGTGAGCGCTTCCAGACCCCTGTCCACTTCGACCATCCGCTCCGCCAGCTCCAGTGCCGTCTCGTCGTGGGCCGTGAGGTCGACGAACTCCGACAGAGCCTCGATAGTCTCGTTCGTCCGGCCCTCTCGCTTCATGTGCTCGAGGTAGGTTCGATAGCTGGCCAGGGACTGGGCCTCGAGGCCGGACAGGGCCAGCAAACGACCCTCGCGCCGGTACGCGCCGACACAGTCGGGCGCGTTGCGCAAAATCTTCTTGCAGACTGCAATTCCGTTCGAATACAGCTGCTGGTCCTCGCAGTGTTGAGCCGCTTCCTCGAAGGCTTCGACCGCCTTTCTGAGCTCTCCGGCCCGCAGGTAGAGGTCCCCCAACCCGTTGTACAGGCTGAGGTCGGCGAAGCCCGTCGTTTCTTCTTGCACGGCAAGGGCTTGCCGATGCAGGACGATCGCTTTTTGCAGATCGCCGGACTCCTCCAAGCGACGGGCTTCGGCCATCAGCCGTCGAATATTCGCCATATTTTGCGGTTCCGGGTCCAAGTGAAGCCCTGCTAACTACCGTGAACGAGCGCTGTTAAGGGGCAAGGAGCCGGCCATCCGGCCTGGCAGGCTGCTGAAGAACTCCAGTGGGTCGCGCGCATGGGTCTTGTGAGTCGAAGACCAGGAACGAGGAGGAAGGCGATGCCCTGGCATCGTCGACGACGAGAGACGCCGTATTCGGCCACAACCCCCGTGCGCCCTACGGGTTAAGGCGGCGTGGGGGCATCTCCATCGTGGTTTCGCCTTCGGCTCAATGTGTCGCGCTGCGCGCGCCACGGGTCGCTCCTCCCCGATGGCTCGCGACATCGCGTCGTCGCGCCGCTTTGGATTAGCCCCCGCGGCGCTCGTAACGCGGCCCACTGGAGTCCTTCAGCAGCCTGCTCCTCAGCGGTCCACGCTATGTTGGTCGTAGTCGAACTTCAGGTCGGGAGCATCGCGGAGACGAACGCTGAGCGAGAAGAGGAAATTCCCGTTGGGGGAGCGGGCAAAGACGAAGGAGGCCATCCACCGGTGCAGGTCTCTGTCGAGCGTGACGAGGTGCTCGCCGAACTTCTTGTCCGTGATGTTGTAGCTGGTCCGCCATTGGAGACGCCAGTTCGGGGTGGGCTGTAACGAAAGGATGGCCGACAGGTTCTGTCGGTCCGTTCCGCTCTCTTCGGTCCGCGCGCGGCGGAGCGAGTAGGTCAAGGACAGGTTCCAGGGTCCCCCTCCCCGCAAGCCGGGGTCGCGAGGGTCGGGGTTCTCGTCGAACGACTGCAGTCGATAGCGCGAATCGACGCTCTGTCGAATCCGTCGTTCGGGATCGAAGCGTGAGCCCGAACCGGTCCGGCCGAGCCCGAGGATGCCGCCGAGTCCGCGGGCCGAGCTGAACGTGAAGCTCCCCGTGAGGTCGGAGAGGATCGGGCTGAACTCTCGCTCGGGCCCTGAACCTTTGAACAGGTCGAGCGAGAAGTTGAGGGCCAGTCCGCGAAGCAGGTCGGAGTTGACCCTGTGGTTCCATGTCTCGCTGACGAGCTTCGGCCCTTCCTTGGTCGCGAAGTCGAAGCGAAGCGCACTCGAGTTGATTCCGAGGAGCACGACGTTCCGCTGCTGGGGAGCCTGCCGGGCTCCCGACCGCTGGGTCTGTGCGGGGGTCTGTCCGCGAGGCGCCGCGGCCTGCCCGGGAGCTCCCGCCTCGAGGCTATCGGCAGGGGGGGGCTGCGCCTCGGCCTCCGGCGCCTCCGCCTCGGGCGAGACCTCCTCGGCTCCCGGTTCTCCGGGCGGAGACTCGACGGCGGCGGGCTCACCTTCCGCGCCCTCTTCCGCCGGCTCCGCTGGCGCCGCCTCGTCTTCCTCGTCCACGTCCTCGAGCAGTTCTCGTTCTTCCTCGTCCAGGACCACGTCCTCGCGCACCTTCGCTTCGAACGTCTGGTTCAGGGTGAACGAGAGCGTGTTTTGCTCACCGGAAGCCGATCCCGGGAAACCGGGTATCGCGAGGAGTGAATCGTCGACCGTGACCTCGGGCGAGTACGAGTATTGGAACCGGGGCGACACCTTGTGCCGGATGCGGGAGAACGGTCCGAACCCGGGAAGGAACCCGTACAGGTCCGTGGAGAGCGAGGCCCCGAGGCTCAGCCGCACCGGGGCGCTCACGAACTCCTCATTCGTGTCCGGCGATCGGAACGCCGCGGCTGCGAGACTCACCGTGGGCCGGAGGGTCGTGCTTCCCATCAGGTCCAGCTGGTAGTCGAGGCTGCTACTGTAGTTGATCAACGTGCGCGAGAACGCGGGCGGCGCGGCGCCAGCCGAATCGAACGGGGTGGTGCGCACCGTGTTCATCGTGGTGCTACCAGCGAGCCCCAGCGAGCCGATACGCAGACTGGCGTTGGCGCCGGCGTCGGTAGTCAGACGGTCCTCGGCTTCTTCATTGCTCTCGCCCCTCCGCCGGAAGCTCAGCCCACCGGAGAGCGTCATGTTGTTGAATAGTCCGGCCCGCGTGCGCGGCGCCCGGAACAGCGTGAGAGGCGAGAAGCTGAGACGGAGGTCCGGCAACGTGAGCTCGGTCCGGCCCCGTTGGGTGCCCAGGGACTGGTTGCGGCGGGCGCTCAGGCTCACGGCGGCGAACGGGAAGCGGTGGTTCATGCCGAAGTCGGAGCTGATCCTCTGCGTCTGCTCGCGCGGATCGAAGCTACGCTCCTCGAACAGCCTCGTGTTCTGGATGAAGTTCGCGTTCAGGCGGATGTCGGTGACCGGGGTGAGTTCCTGCTGGTGGTTGGCGCTGAGCTCGTACGTATTCCCCTGGCTGCCGAAGCTGTAACTGGTTCGGAGATTGCCCCGCAGGTACTTCTTCAGGTCCCGATACCTGAACGCGCCGTTCAGGCGCGTGTACTGCCCGCTGAACCAATCGACCGTGATCTGCGAATCCATGAAGTCGTTGATCGCGAAGTAATACCCGAAATCCGAGATCTGCCGGCGGACGTTGCCCGATGTCGAGACGATGTCGTTGATGCCGAAGCGAGGTGGCAAGAAGCCGCTTCGCCGCCCCGGCCGGATGTCCTGCGCGAAGAAGGGCAGCCACGCGATCGGCACGCCGTTGATGTAGAGCGTGACCGGCCAGGCGACGATCACGTTCTCGGTGACGACCTTGATCTTGCCGGCCTTGAAGTGATAGTGCGGCTCGTCGAGGTCGCAGGTGGTGAAGGCACCGGATTCCACGAAGACCGTGCGCTCGCCGCGCAGCGTCGCGTCACCACGTACGTACCACTCGGCGCCGGCTTCCGAGAACGAGGTGCGCGCGTCCATGATCGTCCCCTTGAGGCTGGAGACGTCGTAGTACACGATCGAGTCGGTCGTTCCGCTTTGACCCTCCGCGGCGAGCGACACGTTCCGCTGCGCTCGGATGAACTGGAGTCCGGCCAGGTAGGAGATGGTGTCCGCCTCGAGGACGGAAGTGGCGTACTTCGCCTGCGCCTCGCCACGCAGGCGAACGGCTTCCTCCTTCACCGCCAGCTCGACATCGCGACCTCGATACTCCACGATCCGAAAACCGGGCAGATCGGCGAGTCGCTCGAAGATCGAATCCGGTTCGGGAAACACCGTCCTTTCAACCTCGCTGGTGTCGCGCTCCTGTCTGGCGACGCGATCCGCGGAATCCCGCCGGGTGGTGTCACGAACGACGGTATCGCGCGGGAGTGTGTCACGAGGAAGGGTATCTCGGCGAATCGTATCGCGCGCCACGGAATCGGTATCAGCGGCAAACGCCGAGAAGGCCGAGCCCCCTCGGGCGCCGTCCGGGCTGGCCACCGCCGTCGCACTCGTACCCGCCGCTCCGATCAGGACCGCCGCCAGGAACAGACGGGGAGCGGCGTGAGGGCTCAGGCGGCGCTCCCTTCCGTCTTCGCGAGCTCGGTCGCGCGTTCGCGTCTTCCGGCGATGGCGCGGGTCACCCATATGCTCGACTCGTACAAGAGCATCATCGGCAGCAGCATCATCATCATCGTGTACGGATCGGCCGGAGTCAGGAAGGCGGACAGGATCGCCAGGACGACGATCGCATGGCGCCGATACTTCGCGAGCCCGTCGGGAGTCACGATTCCCATGACCGAGAGCAGCACCAGCACGACCGGGAGCTCGAAGATGGCCCCGAACGCCAGGATGAGTCCCACGGCGAATCGAAGGTGCGCATCGATCGTGATGAAGGGTTGCAGGGACTCGGAATGAAAGCTGAGCAGGATCTTCAAACCGAGCGGGAGGACGAGGAAGTACGCCATCGCGACGCCGGCCAGGAACAGAAGGCTGGCGGCCGCAATCCCGGGTACGACGAATCGGCGCTCGTGGTCATACAGTGCCGGCGACAGGAACGCCCATAGCTGGAAGCCCAGAAACGGAAGGGCCAACACGAGCCCTCCGACGAAGGCAAGCTTGAATGTCACGAAGAGTGGAGTCGTCGGACTCGTGTAGATGAGCTTCTGATCGGGAGGCAGAAGGTCCCGGATCGGCCGCTCGATCAGGCCGAGGATATCGAGCTGGGTGACGGCGACGAAGCCGAGAACGCACGCCACGATCAGCGCGACCAGGCTCCAGATGAGCCGCCACCTCAACTCCTCGAGGTGGTCCAGAAACGGCATTTCTGCGGGACCGCGGGCCATGACCTACTCCTGGCGGGTGCTAGAGATCGCTGGGCCGCGCGGGAGGCAGCACCGCCTGGAGGCCCGGGGGATAGACCGGCGTCGGCCGGCCCGACTCAGGCCTCGGGCTCATCGCCGGGCATGAACAGATCCACCTGTCCCGCCGCTTGATACCGCGCGCGCCGAACCAGCTCGCGCACCTCTTCCATGAACTCCGTGGTGTCCTGGAAGTTCCTGTATACCGAGGCGAAACGAACGTACGCGACCTGGTCCAGCAACCGCAGGCGTTCCATCACCATCTCGCCGAGCGCTCGACTCGACACTTCGCGCGTGTCGGAGGCCTCGAGCACCTCTTCGATCTCATCGACCACGGCCTCGATCTCGGCGATCGAAACCGCCCGCTTGGCGCATGCGGTACCGATGCTGGCCAGGAGCTTGGCGCGGTCATACGCCTCTGACGCCCCGGTGCGCTTGCGCACCGCGAGCGGCTCCTCTTCGATGTGCTCGTACGTCGTGAACCGGCGCCCGCAGTTGAGGCACTCGCGCCGACGACGGATGGCGCGGCCGCCGCGACTCGTGCGTGAGTCGACGACCCGATCTTCCGGATGGTCACAGCTCGGGCAACGCAACGCGAGCCCCTCGCGATCGGGGGGAGTGCCTGCGGTGGAGGACATCCCACGCGGTCGGAGTCCGCGTGGGCGTGTGCATCAGCTATCGAGGCGGCGGAGCTTCTCGCGAGCCGCCTCGGCTTCGGGGCTGTTCGGGTACCCGGCCTCGATCTGTCGGAAGAGGCTCCGGGCCAGCGCGAGGTTGCCGCGCTGTTCCTCGATCAGGCCCCTTTTGTAGAGCGAGGTCGGAGCTCGTCGCGAGTCGGGATAGAGCTCCATCACCCGCTGGTACTCGACGAGGGCCAGCGCTTGATCACCGGTGGACGCGTACGTCTCCGCGAGGAAGTACTGGGCGTCGGGCGCCAGCTCGTGCGTCGGATACTGGGCGAGGAACTCCTCGAACGCCCCCCTCGCCGTCTCGTAGTTGCCCTGGCGATACTGGGCCTGGGCCGCCGAGTAAAACTCCGTGGCGACGGGGTCCTCATCGCCCGACGGTGCGCCGATCGCCCCGGGGCGGGCGCCTTGGTCGACCCCGAGGGTGGAGCGATTGGCGTACAGGTCGTTGAGCAGCTGGTTGTTCTGGGCCGTGAGGTCGAGCAGCTCCGCGATCTGGTCCTCCAGCCGTTCGATGCGGCGATCGAACTCGCCCCGGCCGGTCAGATCGCGTCGCCCCTGAGCGGCGTCCAGGCTATCGAAGGCGATCGCCAGCTGCGCAAGCAGAGCCTGTTGCTCGGCTCGCATTTCCTGCATCTCCGCAAGCATCGACTGCTCGAGAGACTCCAAGTCGGCCTTCATCGCGCACCCCGCGCCGAGCAGCGCGGCCAGCGCTACGAGCGCGAAGCGGTGCATCATATATCTCCTGCCGTAATCCGGAACTCGTCCCGCCGATTCTGGGCCCACGCGGTCTCGTTGCTCGCGGCCGCGAGCGGGCGCTCCTCACCGAAGCTCACGGTTCGGAAACGGTCGGCGTCCAGCCCGAGGCTGACGAGGTAGTTTCTCGCCGCCTCCGCGCGCCTGAGCCCGAGCGCCTGGTTGTACTCGAGCGAGCCGCGCTCGTCGCAATGCCCTTCGATCGTGATCTGAACGTCCGGGTGCGCCCGCAAAGCATCCGCCTTGCGCTGCAGCACCGTCGCCGATTCATCGGTGATCCGGGCCAGGTTGAACTCGAAGTGGATGCGCGCCGTCACCGCCTCCAGCGTTTCGACGCGATCGATCTCGTCGGTCGCGCGGCTGGCACACTCGGTTCCGGGATAGTCGCGCAACACCTGGCGGAGCAGCTCCCGGGCCGTCTCGTAATTGCCGGCCTCGATGGCCGCCATCGCGCGCTCGCAAAGGCGCGAGGCCTCGGCTTCGCGTCGGGCCGCGTCCCCCGTATCCGTCTGAGCGACGGGTGGTGGTGGCGGCGGCGGTGGTGCCGGCTCGGGCTCGGGGTTGCCGCTGCACGCCGTGGCGAGGACGAAGATGAGGGTCAAACCAGCCGAAAGGTGGCTACGCCGCATCGGAGTCTCCTTTTGTGGACATCCCCAGAGGACCACACACCAAGTCAGAAAGGGGGGGCACCGCCCGATCCCAATCCCCACACGTATCACAAGCTATCCTGCCCTGTCCCGACCGCAAGCGGAGTTCCTCAGCGGCCGGTCGGCAGCAACCCGGACCAGTCCGGGAGCATATCCGCGTGGCCCGATACGAGTATCCGAGTGCGGCCGGTCACCGTGTCGAGGATCATCAGACCGCGTCCCGATGCCTGCTCGGAGGCGAACACGACGTGCCGACCGTCCGGACCCCAGCTGGGGTCTTCGTTTCGGCCTCGCGAGGTGAGCATCCGGCGATCGCTCCCGTCCGGGTTTACAGCGAAGATCTGGTACACCCCGTCCACGAACGCGGCGTACACGACGCGCTCTCCCGTGGGCGACCAGTCTGGGCCCGCCGCGTTCGTGCGCTCGTTGCGCACGTACCGGCTGATCATGCGAGAACGGCCCCCCGACACCCGTTGGACGTATACCTGCTGCTGGTTGAGCGGATCTGCCTCGAACGCGAACCACTCGCCGTCGGGCGAGAAGCTCGGGTTGAGGGCGGCCCCTCGGGTTTGAGTTAGCCGACCGGCCCCATCCAGGAAGACTTCGGGGCCTCCATCGGTGCCGTCTCCGGTCGTCTTCGAGAAGGCGAGCCGCCCATCCGGGGCATAGCTGGGGCTGTTGTACAGGCTCGCAACCGCCTCGATCGTGCGCCGTCGCCCGGTGACCAGGTTCACCTCCATGAGCGCGAAGCTGCCGGTCTCGTCCTGGATCGTGTACGCGATCCGCCGCCCGTTCGGCGAGAACGCGGGCGAGTAGATCTGCGAGGCCCCCGTTGGGATCCGGTGCAGATTCCGTCCATCGCTGTCCACCACGTAGAGGGCGGAGGTACCATCGGCGGAGCGCCGCCGGAACGCGATGCGAGTCGCCGCGATCCCGGACTCGCCCTCGGTGGTCCAGCTCACGACGGCGTCCGAGGCCCGGTGAACCGCCATCCTGAAGCCGTCCGAATCAGGGTCGGGGAGGCTGAAGGCCTGTACGTTCTTGAGCTCTCCGTACACAACGTCGTGCACGCCCACGCGAAGTATGGGTGCGGTCGGCGTTCCACTCACATCGGCGGTGACCAGCCAGACCGCACCCAGTTGGTTCCACAGCCCGTAATTGACCGGGCCGCTGGTGATCAGAGAATCCGGGACGGGGAGGATCTGGAACCGGTCCGAGTAGTCGAGATCGGTGCCGAGGATGTCGCCGGCCTCAGCGGTGATCGCGTCCAGGGCGGCTCCGCCGCTCCTCAGCGGCGCGACCACGAGCACGGGCACGTAACCGGGCTCGTACGTGAGACCGAGGCGAACCTCGCCGGGATCCTGCTCCTGGGCACGCAGCGGCGTCCCGGCGATCGATAGGGCGCACAGCAGCCCGAGACCGGCTCGCATCGACCTCATCGGGTCGATGGGTCGAAGAAGAAGGTCACGCGCAGCCGGTCGCGCGGATACAGGTCCGGGAGTGGTCCGAACGCCAGGTCTCTGCCTGCTCGCTCCACCGCGCCACGAGCCCCCAAATCGAAGGTCGGGTCGCCCGAGCGGCTCACCCAGTCGATATCGGTCACGCTCCCATCCCGGTGGATCACGAATTCCACCTCGGCCCTCAACGCGCGCCCGCCCGCGGGCGGACGCCAGTACCTACCGATCTGCCGGATGATGTTCTCCAGGTACGCGGGGAACGCGAATACTGCACCGTCGAGTTGGACGTTGATGGCCTCCTCGCCCACTTCATCGGTGCGCGCGGGCTCGGGCTCCGGCTCCTCCACCGGTGTCAACTCCTCCTCAACGGTCGGCGGAGCGGTCTCGGGGAGAGGCTCGGGAGATGGCTCGGGCGGCGGTGGACGGTACTCCTCCTCGGCGGTCTGCGGCGGCGCGGGGTCGACCCGCAGCGGCGCATCCGGATCCGAGATCGCCACCATTCGGACCCGGTACGTCAGCGGCAATGCCGGGATATCGGGGGCGGTCGTGGCGAACAGGGCCACAAGCAGGAAGACGCTGTGCACGCCGGCGGAGCCCAGCACGGCCCCGCGCGGTGGCCGCTCCGTGCGCAGCTCGGAGCGTCGCAGTCTGAGACTCACTCGTTCCTCTTCCACCCTTCCGAACTCCCCCTTCGGACCTCGTCGGCGTCGGGTCCCGCTCAGCGGCGGAGTTCTGGCTCGGCCACCAAGCTGACGCTCTCCGCTCCCGCTTCGGTGATCCGTCCGACCACTCTTAACACCAGACTGTACGACAGGTTCGCATCGGCCTGGACGAAGACCTCATCGGTGTCGCGCTGCTCGAGCAGGGGGCCGATCGCCGCCTCGAACTCATCCAACGTGACAGGCGCGTCATCCAGGTAGATCTGGCCGTCCTCATCGATCGACACGACCAGCGGATCGCTGGCCGAGATCGGTCCGGACGGTGCCTCTGGGACGTCGATCTCGATGCCGCCCTGAAGAATGGGCGCGGTGATCATGAAGATGATCAGCAACGTGAACGCCACGTCGACGAGGCTCGTGACATTGATCTCCGCGCGCACGTCGACCCCGTCCGATTCCGTGAGCCCCAGTCGGCGTTTCAAACCCGTCCCTCCCTCGCCAGGGTGCCGACGAACTCGCTCGCGAAGCCTTCCAGCTCACCGGTGAACAGGTGCAGGCGGGACGCGTAGTGGTTGTACGCGATGACGGCGGGGATCGCGACGGCCAGGCCCATCACGGTAGTGGTGAGCGCCTCGGCGATGCCGGGTGCGACGGCGGCGATGCTGGCCGAGCCCTGCGCCGTGATCCCGATGAAGGAGTTCATCACGCCGATCACCGTCCCCATGAGCCCGAGGAGCGGGCTCACTGAACCGATGATCGCGAGCCACGGGAGTCCGTGCGACAGGTCATCACGCTCCTGGGCGAGGTTCTTCTCCAGAACCAGCCACAGCGTGTCGAGCTGGGTCGGGGTCAGACCTCCCCCGGGATCCGGCTTCTCCGCCTCGAGCGCCCCCGGTCGGAGCTCAGCAAAGAAGTTGACGCCCTCGCGAAAGACGCGAGTGAAAGGTGAAGTGTCGAGTCGAGCGAGGGTACGATTGAGATCGGAAAGGCCGTGCGCGCCTTCCATCCCGTCGACGAAGCGGTCGGCTTGCTCGTTGACGCGCCCGAACTCCCGCCATTTCCAAAAGATGAGGATCCACGAGAGGAGCGAGAATATGACCAGCACCAGAAGGATGATCTTCGTAGCGGTCGTCGCCCCGAGAACCATGTCGAGGGGCGAGTCGATCACGCGCGCCTGGAGCACCAGCCCTGTCAGCCCCGCGATCGCGGGAGTCACGCCGAGCTCCCCACGATCGACTCGTACGTCTCGCGCAGCCCCTGTTCCAGCGTGTGCGCGGGCGCCCAACCCAAGGCGTGCAAGTCCGTGCAGTCGAGCGAGCTTCGCATGAGCTCGCCGGGGCGGGCCGCCGCATACTCGACCCCCCCGTCCTGACCGGAGATCTCGATGAGCGCACGCGCCAATTCGTTCACGCTCGTCTCGATCCCGGTGCCCACGTTGAACGCGACATCGTCGAGATCCTCAAGGTCGGGAAGCTCGACTTCCGAGACGAGCATGTTGGCCTCGGCCACATCTCCCACGAAGACGTAGTCGCGAGTCTGTTCGCCATCCCCGTAGATCGTGAGAGACTCCCCGGCCTGGATTCGCTGTGAGAAGATGGCGACGACCCCCGCCTCACCGTGCGGGTCTTGGCGGGGCCCGTACACGTTGGAATAGCGCAGCGCGGCGTACTCCAGCCCGTGCAGCTTCTGGGTCGCGTACAGGTAATGCTCCGAGGAGAGCTTGCTCACGCCATAGGGAGACAACGGACGCTTGGGCGCCGACCTCGGCGCAGGGAGGGTGTCGGGCTCCCCGTATACCACCCCACCGGATGAGATGAACACGAACCGCCGCACGCCGGTATCAACCGCGCATTCCAGCAGGTTCAGGAGACCGTCGATGTTGATGGAGGCATCCAGTCGGGGCTGCGCGACCGAGATTCGGACGTCGATTTGGGCGGCGTGATGATTGACCACGTCGAACCGGCTCTCTTGGAAGAGGTCGCGCACCTCGGGTGACCGTACATCCATCTTCACGAGGTGGACACCGGGTGAGACGTTCTCCGGCCGACCGCGGCTGAGATCATCCAGCGCCGTCACTTGCCAGCCGCGCTCGAGGTACGCGTCACAGACGTGGGAACCGATGAAGCCGGCACCCCCCGTCACCAACACCCGTCTACCAGTCATCTGCAGGCCCCTCCTCCCTCCCTCACCCAGCGCACGCCCCGCACGGCGAGCCTCGGACGTTTCGGCGTCGGCGCCTCGTACCCATCACCGGCCGGCGCGTTCACTCCGCTTATTCATACCGCGGTTTTCGTCGAGTGCGCGTGTATCGATCGGAACGTGGGGAATCTTGCTCGGCACCGCCCGGCTTGCCAGCCCGTCGCGGCCGATGTTCGTGAGCGCGTGGTTTATGACTGGCACCGGGATCCGGCGCGGGCTCAGGCACTTGACGTAGAAACGCCGCGCTCCCCGTCAGAAGCGGAGAACGCGGCGTCTCATCCAGCCCTCGGACACCCAGCCTGCGGAATTCCCGCGCGCTGAACGCCTCGTGGATCCGGACTAGGCCATCCGGTGCGCGACCGGCTCAGCCTCCTACTGCCCGCCGCACGAGTCGGGCGGGTGCGCCGGGCTCGGGCGCGGTGTCTCGCAAGTCGATCACACGTGCCGTCGCGGTCGTCGAGCGCACTCGAACGACCCGTACCGTCGCCAGCCGGTCTTCCCAGCGGGCGGAGGCGGTCTCCGACAGATCGAACACAGCGAACTCGTCACCGATTCGCACATCGCCCGTCTCGCCGATGGTCAGGAAGATCATGTCACCTTCGCCCAGGATCGCCTGCGAGATCTCGAACCCCAGCACCTCGGTCGCCATTCCGCCCTCGACGTCGGTCTGAGACAGATCCGGGGGTACGAGGAAGGGGTCCGCCAGCACGACCGGGTCACCGACCTGGTAGTCGCCGAATAGCCGTTTCACCGTGGCGCGCGCGGAGTCCGCCTCGATCTCCACCACCTCGATGAGCGCCATCGACCGGAACATCGGACGCCCGCGTGGTCCCGTCTCCATGTGGAACGCTTGGAGCATCTCGCCGGGTGCGATCGAGATGCCGTTGAGGGACACCACGACCAGGTCATTCAATCGCACCGACGGCGGCATGTCGAGGTGCAGCGGATTCCCCTCGATCTTGCGAGCCGTCACTCCTACACGCCGGTCATCGTCCATGCCGACGAGGAACGGAGCCCGGTAGAAATCGCTCTCCGAGACCAGCTCCGGCTCGCTGTAGACGTCGATGTCCAACCCACCCAGAACGTTGCCGGCATCGGGTGACGTGTCGAACAGGCTGGTGCCGCCGAAGCCCGACACACCGGCTCCAGCACCCAGGCTGGAGGGCTGCCAGGTCTGGCCCGGGACGGCCATTCCCCGGGTTGTCTCGAGCGCGACGCGCGCGCCGTCGGGGAGCGCCAGGATCTCTCCCGGATAGATCCAATGCGGGTCCTCGACCACGCTTCGGTTGGCCTCGAACAACTCCGGCCAGCGAAACGCATCCTGCAGGTAACGCCCGGCGAGATCCCATAGCGTGTCGCCACGGCGAACCTCGTGGGTAACGCGCTCCTGTGCGGCGGGCTGCTCGAGCTGCGGCTCGTCACTCGGTCGCTGCTCGGGGGCACGCTGCGAAGGATCCCCGGTGCCCTGCGCCGTCACGGCACCAGGGACGCCGATCGCCAGGAGACCCAGCAAGATTCCAAGGAAACAACGGGGCCCGCTGAACGCGGGTCGTGGACCACCTCGTCCCTGCACGTGAGACCACCGGCTCATCGCGCTCCTCCTCCTCCCAAAGCAGGTCATGCAGCCGAACCCGAGGTTCGTCGCCTCGAGCCGAATGCGCGAGCCGATCTGCCGATCGCACCTGCAACATCCGGGCTTCGCCGCGGTCTCGCCCTGGGCAGGCGGGATCGCGGTCCGCGGCCGTCACATCAGACCGTACCTGCGCCCACGTTGGCAACCTACGCAAGCCGCTCCATCTGCACAATTTTCGAGCGGTGTGAATTAAGTATCAAAAGAAGCGGGTGGCACGTGCGAGTCGCGAAAACCCTCGCGAGTGGCGAGATCCCTCGCGCACGGTGAGCGGAGGGGGTATCGGGTCTCGCCGCCGGTTCAGAACGGGAGGTCGTCCTCCCCAGCCAGAGCCTCGCCGGAGAATTCGGAGAAATCGGAACTGGCAGCGGGCGTCGGCGCCGACTGGAACGACTCACGTTCGCCGGTGCTTCCGAGCATGATCATTTCGTTGGCGCGGATCTCTGTCGTGTACCGCGTCTGGCCGTCCTGGCCTTCCCACTGCCGGTACTCGATCCGACCCTCGACGTAGATGCGGTCGCCCTTCTTCAAATAGCGTTCGGCGATCTCCGCCAGTTTGTCCCAGCAGATGATCCGATGCCACTCCGTCTTCTCCTGCTGCTCGCCGGCGCGGCTGGTCCACCGCCGGCTCGTTGCCACCGAAAGGGTGGCCACGCGGGTGCCCGAGTTGGTGCTTCGCACCTCCGGGTCGGCACCGAGGTTCCCGATGATCGTGGCCTTGTTGAGGCTGCGAGACATGTAGACCTCCAAGAGAAATGGGGTTCGAAGATAGACGGCTTCGCCAAGGGGGTCAACGAGGATCGCGGGTCGCTGAAAGGCTCCACCGGGCCGCGTCACGCATGCGCTCACGCCGTCTCGATGCTCATGACGAGCGCATCCTCGACGGGGCTGACGTAGTATCCGGGTCGGCGGCCGACCGTCTCGAAACCCGCCCTTTCGTAGAGCCGCCGGGCGGCCGCGTTGCTCTCCCTCACTTCGAGGAAGACGAGCCGGATCCCGCAGCTTCTCGCGTCTTCGAGCACCGCCTTCACCAGCGTGCGCCCAATCCCTCGCCGACGCGCCTCGGGAGTCACGGCGAGACCCCCCAACTCGGCTTCGGGCCCCGCGAACCACGCCACCGCGTATCCGAGCACTCCGGCGCCCGACTCCGCGACCCACAGCCTCGCGTTGGCTCGGCGCATCAGGTTCCGAAACGTGCGCTCGGACCAGGGTGTCGGAAACGAGACGCGCTCGATCGCGAGCACGTCCGCCAGGTCGCGGCCCGTCATGGGGCGAAGCCGGACATCGCGCTCGGGGAGCTCTCCACCGGACCCTCGTTCCGGCCCCGACCCGCGAGCCCGATCGGCGGAATCGGCCGGCCGGCCGGAGCGGCGCAACGAGCGGCGAAGCATGGTCTGATCCGTCAGCGGGCGGCGGCCGGAGCCCCGGCCATTCGCTCGGCACCCGACGCGCGCACGTACGAGGGCTCCCATAACGTGGGGTCCTCCACCCGCCCGGCATCGGGCGCCACGTCCATGAGCCACAGAAGCGCCGAAGCGCGCGGGATTCCGAGGTGGCTTGGGAGCACCTGCCCACCTGCCGCCTCGATGCGCGCCGCGTTTCGGACCGCACCTTCTCCCGCGAAGGTCCAGTCGGCTGCGCCCAAGTCTTCCAGCAGCTCTTCGACCGGCACGACAACGGGACCCCAGAACGAGCGCGGCAGGTCCTCGGCGTGGTAGGCCGCCGCGTAGACCTCGGCGCGACGGGCATCGAACAGCGCGCACGTGTGTCCAGCGCCTGAACCCGCGGCCACCGCGGCGAGACTGGAGTACGCGAACAACGGGATCTCGCGTGCGAAGCAGAGCCCCTTCGCCAGGGAAGCGGCGATCCGCACGCCGGTGAACGACCCCGGCCCGGCTCCCACGACGACCGCTTCGAGCCCCTCGAGCCCGAGCCCCGCCCGACGCAATAACCGATCTACTTCCGGAAGCACCGTCTCGGAGTGTGTCGCCTGAACCGAGAGCGAGCACTCCGCGATCAGCTCGCCGCCCGCTCCCAGCGCAAGGCTTCCCAGTCGCGTGCTCGTCTCCAGAGCGAGCCGGAGCATGCTCAAGCCCCCACGCCGCGCGGCGCCGCCGGGCCCGGGACTTCGGGAGCCCCCCCCGCCGCCGCCATCTGGACGAGACGCGTGTCTCCCTCACGGGCGATGGCGAGCCTGATGTCCCAACGCCGGTCCGGCAGCTCCGACCCCGCGCGGTCCGCCCACTCCACGAAGATGGGGGCGTCCGCATCCAGGAGGTCGTCCCAGCCGATCTCGTACAGGTCCGCGGGGCTGGTCAGCCGGTACAGATCCACGTGGTACAAGGGGCCTTCCGGCGTCTGGTAACGGTGGATCAGCGTATAGGACGGGCTGAGCACGCGGTCGACCACGGCCGCGCCCTCACACGCCGCTTGAACCAGAGTCGTCTTCCCCGCCCCGAGCGGCCCGTAGAGCCCCACGAAGGCCGTCTCTTCGACCGCGCGGCGCCCCAGGACCCGCCCCCAGGCGCGGAGATCGGGCTCCGCGAGCTCGACCGTCTTCATCCGCGCCCCGGTTCTGCCGATCGAAGCGCCGAGAGCCGCGAGCGGGCGGCGCGCCGGTCGGTCGGACGGCTCTCGAGCTTGGCCTTCACCTCGAACAGCTCATCCCGCAGGCGTGCGGCGCGCTCGAAATCGAGCGCCTCTGCCGCTTCTCGCATCTCCCGCTCGAGCACCTCTACGAGCTCGCCAGGTTCCAGGGCCTCGTAGGAGCCGATTCTCTCGCGGACCGAGGGCTGACGTTCGCGCGCGTCGGCCACCGCGGTGCTGAACCGGATCTCGTCGACCGACTTGATGATCGAGCGCGGGGTCACCCCGTGCTCCTGATTGTACCCGGCCTGGGTCACCCGGCGGCGGTCCGTCTCGTCGATCGCCCGGCGCATCGAGTCCGTGATTCGGTCGGCATACAGAATCGCCGTCCCCCTCACGTTGCGTGCTGCTCGCCCGATCGTCTGAATCAGCGATCGGTCAGACCGCAGGAACCCTTCCTTATCCGCGTCCAGTATCGCGACGAGCGACACCTCGGGCAGGTCGAGCCCTTCCCGCAACAGGTTGATGCCGACGAGAACGTCGAAGGCACCCAGCCGCAGGTCCCTGAGGATCTTGACCCGATCGATCGCGGCGATGTCGGAATGCATGTAGCGCACACGAACGCCACGCATCGCGAGGAACTCCGAGAGGTCTTCCGCCATGCGCTTCGTAAGCGTGGTCACGAGCACCCGCTCGCCCCGCTCCGTGCGGTGCCGGATCTCCTCCAGCAGATCATCGACCTGGCCCCGAATCGGCCGGACGACCACCTCCGGGTCCAGCAAACCCGTCGGGCGAATCAGCTGCTCCACCACCACGCCCCCGCTGCTCCGCAACTCGTATTCCCCCGGCGTGGCGCTGATGTACAGAACGCGCGGCACCAGCTCCTCCCACTCCCGGAAGCTGAGAGGGCGGTTGTCGAGGGCCGAGGGCAACCGGAAACCGTGGTGCACGAGCGTCCGCTTGCGGCTCTGATCCCCCTCGTACATGCCACCGATCTGCGGGATCGTCACGTGGGATTCATCGACCATCACCATGTAGTCGTCGGGGAAGTAATCGAGGAGACAGTACGGGCGCTCGCCCTCCTTTCGTGCGTCCAGATGCCGGGAGTAGTTCTCGATCCCCGGGCAGACGCCCACTTCGCGCAGCATTTCGAGATCGAACTTGGTCCGCTGCTCGAGTCGCTGGGCTTCGAGCAACATGCCTTCCTGACGCAGGAAGAGCAGACGCTCCTCGAGCTCCCTGTAGATGCCGTCGATCGCTGCCTCGAGCTTGGCCCCGAGAGTCGCGTAGTGGGTCGCGGGGAAGATCGCCGTCTGCCCCAGCCGCGTGATCGTCGAGCCCGTGATCGGATCGATCTTGGAGATCCGCTCGACCGTGTCACCCCACAGTTCGATCCGAACCCCCTGCTCCTCGTACGCCGGCAGCACCTCCACGACATCTCCGCGGACACGGAAGGTCCCGCGCGTAAAGTCGAGGTCGTTGCGGTTGTATTGGATCTGGACGAGGCCCGTGAGGATCTCCCTCCGTGTGATCTCCTGCCCCTCCTCCAGCGTAAGCATCAACTCGGCGTACCCTCGCGGGTCGCCGAGACCGTAGATCGCCGACACGGACGCCACGATGATCACGTCACGCCGTTCCATCAGCGACGAGGTGGCCCGCAGCCGGAGACGGTCGATGTCTTCGTTGATCGTGGCGTCTTTCTCGATGTACGTGTCGGTCGCGGGGACGTACGCCTCCGGCTGGTAGTAGTCGTAGTACGAGATGAAGTACTCGACCGCGTTGCGGGGGAAGAAATGGCGCAGCTCGCCGTACAACTGCGCGGCGAGCGTCTTGTTGTGACTCATGACGAGCGTGGGGAGACCCGTCTCGGCGATGACGCTCGCCATGCTGACGGTCTTTCCGCTTCCCGTGACGCCGAGGAGCGTCTGGCACCCCTCCCCGCGCCCGTACCCAGCGACGAGCTCCGCGATGGCGCCCGGCTGGTCCCCGGTCGGCTCGAACGGAAGCTGGAGGTCGAACCGCGCCGGGCCGATCGCCGCCGACGAGGTCATTCCGCGCCCCTCACGCTTCGAGGGTGAGATCGCTCTCCCCGAACGACTCCTTCCGTTCCACGGTGAGCACGCCTTTCACTCGTCGCACGGCTTTCATCACCTTCCTCAGGTGGCTCAGGTTCTCGACCTCGACCACGAATTGGCCTCGCATGCCGCCCTCGATCGCCTTGATGTCAGCGGACTGGATGTTCGTGCCCGTGTCCGAGACGGCCTTGGCGATGTCCGCGAACAACCCGTGACGGTCGGTCCCCTCCATGAGGATCCGGACTAGAAACCGCTGCGCCCCATCCGCATCCCATTCGATATCCACGCGGCGCTCGGGATCTTCCGACAGATGGAGCACGTTGGGGCAGTCCCGGCGATGGATCGAGATGCCCCTTCCTCGAGTGATGTACCCGATCACCTCATCTCCCGGCACGGGCTGGCAACATTGGGAGTAGCGGATCATCAGGTTGTCCATCCCCTGGATCCGGATGCCCTTGGGACCGTGCCACACCTTCTCCACGAGCTTGTGCAACGGGCTCGGGATGCGGTCGGGGGGCTCAGGGATGGACTCGGGAAAGATGGCTCGGATGACGCGGGTGAGGCTCACGTCGCCGCGCGAGACGGCGGCGAACAAGCCATCCGCACCTTCCAGCCCGAGCTCCCCAGCCGCGGCGGCCAGCTGTGCGTCCTCCGGCTTCCGTCGCTGGCGCTTCCACTCGCGCCCGAGGATCTCGCGCCCCAGACGGACGGCGGACTCGTGCTCTTCCGAACGAATCCACTGGCGGACCTTGTGGCGGGCCTTGCTGGTCTGGACGAAGCCGAGCCAATCGCGGCTCGGGCTCTGCGACTCGGAGGTCAGGATCTCTACCGTGTCTCCGTTCTTGAGCGGACGGCTCAGTGGCGCGATCCGGCCGTTCACCTTCGCGCCCGAACAGCGCAGCCCGACCTCGGTGTGCACCGCAAACGCGAAATCGATCGGCGTGGCCCCCGTCGGCAGCTGCTTCACGTCCCCGGCGGGCGTGAATACGAAGATCTCGTCCTGGAACAGGTCGATCCGGAGGAACTCCATGAACTCCTCGGGCTCGCGGGTCTCCTGCTGCCATTCGAGAACCTGTCGGAACCACGTCAGCTCGTCATCCACCTCGTCGAGGTCTTCGAGGCCTTCCTTGTATCTCCAGTGTGCGGCGATCCCGAACTCCGCGGTCTCGTGCATTTCTTCGGTGCGGATCTGAATCTCGTACAGCTTGCCCCCCGGTCCGAAGATCGTCGTGTGCAGGCTGCGATACATGTTGGACTTCGGCGTCGCGATGAAGTCGTGGAAGCGCTCGGTGAGGGGTGTCCACTTGTTGTGCACGATGCCGAGCGCGTGGTAGCAATCGCGCACCGAATCCACGAGGATCCGCATCGCGAGGATGTCGTAGATCTCCTCGAACGGCTTGTCGCGCTTGACCATCTTGCGATAGATCGACCACAGGTGCTTCGGGCGTCCCGTCACGGTGCACCGGATGCCGGCCGCCTCGAGCTCCGCCCGCAGCGGCTCTTCCATCTTGCGGATGAGCTCTTCCCGCTCTCCTCGCGTGGAGTCGATCTTCTTGACCAGCTTGCGGTATCCCTCGGCCTCGAGATGCTTGAACGCCAGGTCCTCCAGCTCCCACTTCACCCTCGCCATCCCGAGGCGGTGCGCGAGCGGCGCGTAGATCTCGCGTGTCTCGAGCGCGATCCTCTCCCGCTTGCCGGCCGACATGTGCTCCAGGGTTCGCATGTTGTGGAGACGATCGGCGAGCTTCACGATGATCACGCGTGCGTCTCTCGCCATCGACAGGAGGAGCTTGCGGTAGGTCTCGACCTGCCGCTCCGCCATCGAGCCGAACTCGAAGCGGGCGATCTTCGTCAGGCCATCGACGATGGTCGCGATCTCGTCCCCGAACTCGCGCCGGATCTCTTCGATCGGCGTGCCCGTGTCCTCCACGACATCGTGCAGGAGCGAGGCGGCGATCGTGACCGTGTCGATGTGGATGTCGCTCAGGATCTTGGCCACTTCGACACAATGCGTGATGTGATCCTCGCCCGAGGCTCGCTTTTGCCCTTCGTGCTTCTCGCGGCTGTATTGGAACGCCAGGGCGAGCAGGTCGAGGTCGAGCCGGCCCGCGTGGCCGTGGACGGCCTCGAGGAAGTCCGCCGGCAGGAGGGCGCGGAGATCCGCTCCGCCTCCGTCTCGATCGCGCTCCGTCGCTGTGTCGAGGCTGGATTCCATGCGCCTGTCTGCTGCTCCCGGGGAACGCGCCAACCGCGGTCGAGATAAAGGGTCGCGAGTCGCTCGCGCGGCGCGGGCCGAGGTCGGCCGTAAGCCGGCGAGACTCCTTATACCTCCAGCACAGTATGCAGGTTCGGCGCCCTTTCGGTAAGTGTTCGGGAAAACCCGGAGGGCTCAGGCGCCGGTTGGTGCGCCCTTGCCCGGTCCGTCGCCGATGTAGCCGGGGATGGCCGCGGACCCGCATAGCCCACGCTCCATGAGGCTCACGTACCGGTCGTCGCCCAGGATCACGTGGTCGCGGACCGGGATCCCGAGGAGTCGACCGCTTTCGACGAGCTGGCAGGTGACCCGGACATCTTCGGGCGAGGGCTCGGGGTCTCCGCTGGGGTGATTGTGGGCCAGGATGAGGCTCGCGGCCGACACCGCGATCGCCGGCCCGAACACTTCGCGCGGGTGGACCAGGGAGGAATTGAGCAGCCCGACGGTCAGGCACCGCTCGAGCTCGACACGGTTCTGTGTGTCGAGGTACAGGACCCAGAACTCCTCCTGTCGCCGGTCACGCAGGAGCGGGCCGAGGCGCGCGTGGACATCGCCGGGGCCACGCACGCGGCTGACCTCACGCGCGGGCTCGGAAGCGAACCTGCGTCCAAGCGCCAGCGCGGCGGCCACGGCGGCCGCCTTCGCCTCTCCGATCCCCACGATGGCTTCCAGCTCGGCCGGCTCGGCCGCGGCGAGCTTGCGCAGTGATCCTTCGAACCGCCCGAGCAGCTCGCCCGCCAATTCGACGGCCGATCGACCCGCGGCACCCGCCCCGAGCACGATGGCGATGAGCTCGCGCGTGGCGAGCGCGTCGGAGCGCAATCGGACCAGTCGTTCTCGAGGACGCTCACACGCCGGCCATTCGCGGATCCTGGGGCTCATGACCGACAGAGCGGCCCCAGCTCATGCGGCCGTCAATCGGGACCGCGCGAAAAGTGGACCCCGGGACCCGTTGCATGGTAAACCGGTGCAAGTCGGTGGCGGCCGCTTCGTATCGCGCGCGCCCCGCCCATGATCGAGTCGAGGCAGCCTGAGGGTCAGGAGATTTCGAGATGAGACGAGCCGTCATTCCGCTTTACGCTCTGTGCGTGGGCGTCGCTGGATCCATCGCCCAAGCCAACGCGCAGGAGACTGTCCTTCTCCGCCTCGCTCCGGAGGAGGGTCTCGTGTCGCGATACGTCACGGAGCTCGAAGTCGTGCTCCAATCTGCGGCGATGCCGATGCTCGACCCCAGCCAGCCGATCCTCACGGGACGCGTGTACAGCACCCAGGCCGTGACGGCTGTCGATGGCGAGGTGCGGACCTACCGCATGGTGACGGACTCGATGCGGATGCAGAGCCCCGCGATGCCGATGCTCGCGCATAACATCCCCGACACCGACGGCGTCAGCCAGACGCTTCACATGGACAGCCGTGGTCGGATCGTCGGCATCGAGTTCGAAGATGAGACCGTGCCGCCCGAGGTAAAGGAGGCGATGAGCCAGGTACAGGGCGTCTTTGGGGGAACGGGCATGGAGCTCCCGGAAGGTCCCGTCCGGCAGGGCGAAAGCTGGACGGCTCGTCAGGAGCTCGAGCTGCCCGGTGGCCTCGGGGGCACCCTGTCTATGCAACTCGACATGACCTACATCCTCGAGCGCATCGAAGATCGCGCCGGCGCGCGCTACGCCGTCCTGCGGCTGAGTGGCCCGATGACCATGTCCGGGGATCAGGGACAACAGGTCGAGGCGACCGGCATGATGGAGGGCACGATCGTCCTGGATGTCAGCACCGGCCGCCTCGCCCGCTATGACGGAACCATGGCGATGGAAGTGGAGGCGGGTGCCGGTATGAGCTTCGAGACCATCCAGAGGATGTCCATGCGCCTCGGGGATGGCGGAGGAGGATGAGATCACCGCGCCGGTGATCGCCGACGCGCGTTAAACCGGTCGGACCTTTCGCGGACCGGCCAAGTAGCTAGAATCTACATCATATAATATCCTCTAACGACAATCACCACATAGCTGTTGCGTGCCGTATTGATCTCACGCTCGCTTGACGTGACATCCTCGCGAGGAGCCGTGCACAGTGACTGAGGGTCGGCCGTCCGCAAGTCGGGAGGAGGTCCACACTGGGTGTCGGGAGAACCCTCTAACCGGGCGCATCGGCAGGTTACGTAGCAGGATCTGGCACAATCGCGGCACACTTTGAGAGGGCGGCCCCGGTGAGGCCGCCGCTCGTTCCGTTCCGTCTCTTCAACTGGTCAGTTCTTTGGCGTCCAGAGAACGGCGTGGTAGTGGCCCGACGGGGTCTGGCTGTGCCCGACCGCCTGCCCGAGCTCGTTGATGGCACGCGCGCGGGTCCACTTGCCGCCCAGGGTGCCGAGCAGCTCGGTCATCTCTCCGTTCTCCCAAATGACGGCACGGCTGCCTCCTATGCCCGTGCTAATCTGGCTCCACCCGAACGCCTGCCCCCGTTCGTTGATGTCGTAGGCGTTGCTATCGTCGCCCCCGAGGGTGCCCAAATCGGTCATCACCCCGTTTTCCCACAGGAAGGCGCGGGCGTAGTAGTAGGGCCAGGCGGTCTGGCCGATCCCGACCACCTGCCCGCGGTTGTTGATGCCTTCGGCGTTGTGGTAGCTACCCCCCAGAGTGCCGAGGTCGATCATCTCCCCATCCTCCCACAGGATGGCGTGGCGGGCGCTCGAGCCCGCGGGGTAGCTGTACCCAACCACCTGCCCCCGTTCGTTGATGTCGTAGGCACCGCTGTGGCCGCCCAGCGTGCCCAAATCGGTCATCACCCCCGCCTCCCACAGGAAGGCGTGGTTGACGCCCGAGCTGGTGCGGCTGAGCCCGACTACCTGTCCGCGGTTGTTGATGCCTGTCGCGACGCTGCGGTCGCCGCCCAGGGTGCCGAGGTCAACCATCTCCCCGCCCTCCCACAGGAAGGCGTGCTCTTCGCCTGTGCTGTTGAAGGCCTGGCCTGCCACCTGCCCGCGGTTGTTGATGCCGCTGGCGTAGCTTTGGTCGCCCCCGAGGGTGCCCAAATCGGTCATCTCCCCAGTCTCCCACAGGAAGGCATGCATGGCGCCTGTGCCGGTGCTGGTGCCCCCGACCACCTGCCCGCGGTTGTTGATGTCATTGGCGTAGCTCTCGAAACCTCCCAGCGTGCCGAGGTCGATGATCTCATACTCACCGCCTGGACTCGTCGCAGCACGCAGCGGTGAGGTCGTCGCCTCCTCGGGCTCCGTGGCGGGCTCGCAGCTGGTGAACAGGAACGGGAGGAGAGCGAGAAAGAGCGGACGTCTCATGGGTACATCCCATCCTGCCGATGCAGGTACATCCCAGCGGCTGCCATGCCGACTCGGTCTGCCTGGCGTTGGACCCCAAAGGAGGGAACAGCGTCGGGGCATGGCAGACGCGGCAGTCGTGCCATCGGCGACAACACGTCGCGGCTCGGTATAGAGCAGGGTCAGGATGGTGCAACGGTCCCGATATGCAAGTCAGGGGAAGGGCTACACGGGGTGTGGTGGAAGCCCCCGGAGCCGGTAGTCGACAGGCTACGCCCTCACGCACACCCGCTGCACCCCACCAGGGTCAGCGCAGCTTCCACGTGGCTACTCCCCATCCCTCGCTGAAGTGGCCATTCAGGAGGAGCCGTGGGCACCCCTCCCGAGCGACCGTAGATCTGCGCGCTGGATGAGAGACCACCGGTATGTGGGTCGACGGCCTTGCCAGCCCGGCCGCGGCGATGCGACGCGCATCTTCCGCGTCGCTCGGGAGGGGTGTCCGCGGCGGATCTTAAGGAGGTGCTACGCCAGCCTACCGTGGCATTTCTTGTACTTCACCCCGCTCCCGCACGGACACGGATCGTTGCGCCCCGGTTCCTTCTCGACGCTGACCGGCTCCGCCGTCCGTCGCGACGTTCCCGTGGCCAGGGCCGCGCGAGCCGCGCTGTCATCCGGTTTCAGCTCGGCGGGCGCGTCCACGGCGGCCGCGGTCGCGACCCCGGCGGCGCTGAACTGCGGCTGCCGAGGTTGCGGCGTCGCCGGCGGCGCGGCAGGGGCTCCCGCCAGCCCCGATCCGGCCGCACCCATCCCGGCCGTGTCGGTAGGACCGCTAATCGCGCTGATCCGCGGCGCGCGGAGGCGCACCTGAGGCTCCACCTGCGCCCGGTACAGACGGTTCGCGACGGTCCGCCGCATGTCGCCCAGCAGGTCCACGAACATCTCGTACGCTTCCTTCTTGTACTCGACGAGCGGGTCCTTCTGCCCGTAGGCGCGATAACGGATCGAGTCGCGCAGGTGATCGAGGTCGTAGAGGTGATCCTTCCACTTCTCATCGAGCACCGACAGCACGATGAACCGGAGGACGTGCTCCCATAGCTCCCCGAATCCGTCGAGCTTGCGGTGAAACGCGTCGTGGCCGTGCTCGACCACGGCCTCCGCGAGCTCGCTCGCGCTGCTCCACGTCTCCCCGCCGGCGCCGTCGCCTTCCGTGGGCAGGAAGTCCGCGTGCAGGAAGTACTCGATGAGCAGGCGCTCTCGGAGGCGAGGGAGGTCCCACTCCTCCGCGTGGCTGCCGGGAGGCACCGCTTCATCGATTTCCCCGCGCAGTCCCTCCTCGATCATCTCCCACGTCTCCCCCTTCAGGTCCTCCCCACCCTCCAGGGCATACAGACGCAGGTCGTAGATGACCTCGCGCTGCTGGTTCATCACGTCGTCGTACTCGAGGAGCCGTTTGCGGGCATCGAAGTTCTGCATCTCGACGCGCTTCTGGGCGCGCTCGATCGACTTCGTGATCCACGGGTGCGTGATGACCTCGCCCTCCTCCGCACCCAATCGATCCATGATCTTGGCCACCCGCTCGGGCATGAACAGCCGCATCAAGTCGTCCTCGAGGGAGAGGAAGAACAGGCTCGCGCCCGGATCGCCCTGACGACCGGACCGCCCTCGCAGCTGTCGGTCGATGCGGCGTGACTCGTGTCGCTCGGTCCCGAGGATCTGGAGCCCGCACGGGGGATCGTCCTGGCAGCCGCGCTCGGCCACCTCTGCGGCGCTCAGGTCGGCCGTTTCCTCGACCTGGCCGAACGCAGGCTCGGCGGACTGGATCGCACACACCTCGCACTGGACGCAGGGGTCGCCGAGCTTAATGTCGGTGCCTCGACCCGCCATGTTGGTGGCGATGGTGACCGCGCCTGGTTGACCGGCCTCGAGAACGATCTGAGCCTCGCGCTCGTGCTGCTTCGCGTTCAGCACCTCGTGTGCGAGGCCGCGTCGCTTCAGCATGCGGCTCACCTTCTCGGACACATCGACGCTCGTCGTACCGACGAGAATCGGCAGGCCGTTGTTGTTAAGCCGCTCGATCTCTTCGAGCAACGCCGCGTATTTCTCACGCTGCGTCTGGAAGATTACGTCATCGCTGTCTACGCGCCGGACGGGGCGATTGGTCGGGATGACCACCACTTCGAGTCCGTAGATCTCGTGGAACTCGCCTTCTTCCGTCTCGGCGGTCCCCGTCATGCCGGCCAGCTTGTCGTACATGCGGAAGTAGTTCTGGATCGTGATCGTGGCGAGCGTCTGCGTCTCGCCACGCACGCTCACGCCCTCCTTCGCCTCCACGGCCTGATGAAGCCCATCGCTCCACCGGCGGCCGTGCATCTTCCGGCCGGTGAACTCGTCGACGATCACGACCTCGCCGTTCTCGACGACGTATTCGACGTCCTTCTCGTACAGCGAATGGGCCTTCACCAATTGGTGGATGACGTGAATCTTCTCCGACTTTTCCGCGTATTCGCGCTCGAGGGTCTCGATGTTCTCGCGCTTCTGATCGGGCGACAGCGCTTCGTCATCCTCGATATGCTTCACCGCCTCCGAGATGTCGGGGACGATGAAGGCGTCGGGGTCGTTGGGGGAGAGCAGGTCGAGTCCCTGGTCGCTGATCTGGATCGTGTGGCCCTTCTCGTCCAGCGAGAACAGCAGCAGCTCGTCCGCCTCTTGAAGCCGCTTCTCCCGCATCAGATCGGCTTCGGTGCGTTGGACGAGCTGTTTGACGCCGGTCTGGTTCAGCAACTTCATGAGGCGCTTGTTCTTCGGGTCGCCTCGCCGGGCGGCGAGCAGCTTGTAGCCCGCCTCGTACCGCGATTCGGAGTCCTCCGCGTCCTCCGCGTCCTTCAGGAGCTTGTCGCCCTCCGCCACGAGCGTGTTCACGAGCCGGACCTGCTTGCGCACGAGTCCGGCAACCTGCGCGTTGAAGCGCTTGTACACGTCCTGGTCGTCGCGACCGACCGGACCACTGATGATCAGCGGGGTGCGAGCCTCGTCGATCAGGACCGAGTCGACCTCGTCGATGATCGCGTAGGTGTGGGTCCGCTGCACGCGCTGCGCGAGATCGATCACCATGTTGTCGCGCAGATAGTCGAACCCGAACTCGTTGTTCGTGCCGTACGTGAGGTCGGCCCCGTACGCGGCGCGGCGCTCCTCCGTCCCGGCGTCCGTGTCGTCGAGGCAGGCTACCTCGAGGCCCAGGTATTCGAATACGGTGCCCATCCACTGCGAGTCGCGGCGTGCCAGGTAGTCGTTCACGGTGACGAGGTGAGCCCCTCGACCGGGCAGGGCGTTCAGGTAGAGCGGCATGGTGGCGACCAGGGTCTTTCCTTCTCCGGTGGCCATCTCCGCGATCTTGCCCTGGTGGAGCACGATCCCGCCGATCAGCTGTACATCGTACGGGACCATCTCCCAGCTTGTCTTGTTGCCGGTCACGGTGATCTCGGAGCCGAGCAGGCGACGGCATGCCTCTCGAACGGTCGCGAACGCCTCCGGGAGCAGCTCATCCAGCACGTCCTGCGTCAGCTCGCGCAGCTCGTGCTCGGTCTCTCCGATGCGATCGGTCAGGTCCTGCCGCTTCGCCGGCTCCTCGGTGTGGCGCTTCTTCTCACGGAGCTCCTCGAGCTCGCGCTCGGTCTCTTTGGTGCGCTCCGTAATCAGAGCGCGGAACCGATCGGTTTGCCCTTTGAGCTCCTCCTCGCTCCAATCGGCGAGTCGAGCTTCATGCTCGAGGATCTGTTCGATGATCGGACGCAACTTCTTCATCTCCCGCGCGAAGCGGGTTCCGAACAGTTGCGTGAACGTTTTCTTTATCATCCCGTACCCGTAGGTGCCGAGGGCGAGGGTGCGTGGGCTCGCCAAACGCGCTCGACCTCGGCTCGGATGGATTCTGGTACCAGGTATCGTATGGGACGACCCTCGCGCAGCCTGGCGCGGATCTGGCTCGCGGATACGTCGACCCGACTTACGTTTACCGTAATATACGCGATACGATCCGCCGAGCGGGGGAGTTCCGGTTCTTCCCCATCTCGCCTCATCACGGCGATCTGCGCCAACTCGGGGAGCCGGCGGTAGTCGCGCCAGGTGTCGATGACTCTCAGCTGATCCGCGCCGATGACGCAGTAGAGGCCGCTGGGTGCCCGGAGACGGCGGATCTCCTCGAGCGTATCGACAGTAAAGGATGGCCCCGAACGCCGTAACTCCAGGTCGGCGACTTCGATCTGCGGCGCATCCGCGAACAGTCGAGTCACGAGCCCCAGCCGCACGTCGGCCGGCAGCACGGCGGTTCGGTGGGGCGGATCGGCGGCAGGGATCAACAGCAGACGATCCAACGCTAGCTGCTCGACCAGGTCCTGAGCGATGATCGCGTGTCCGATGTGCGGAGGATCGAACGTGCCGCCGAGGACCGCCAGCAGCTCACCCGTCTCGGCCATCCTCCTCTTCGCCCAGCTCGCGCGCCTCATCTGAGTCGGGGAACTCGCGCAACAGCCTCTCCCTCGCGGCCTCGGCCTCGGCTGCGAAACCGATGGCCGTATAGCTCCGGTACATCATGCTCAGGACTCGCGGTAACAGATCCGCGGAAGGTGAGTCCTCCAGCGCTTTCTCCAAGTACACGTTGGCGGACACGTACACCTTGTCGTCAAAGTAGTGTTTGGCAATATCGAAGCTCTTCTCGGCTTTCTTGGCGCGAGCTTGCGTTATCAGACCCTCGGCCTCCGCTCGCAGCGGGCTGGTCGGGAAGAAGTTGACCAGGCGCTGACACTCCTCGAGCGACCGGTCCGTGAACTCCTGCGACAACGCGATCTTGGGGGACGCTTCCCAGTATGAGCGGCAGGCGCCCAGCTGCGCGTCGTCCGCCCAGGGACTGTTCGGTCGTGTCGTGGCGAGCCGAGAGAACTCCTCGGCGGCGTCCAGCTCGCGGCCATCGCGCAGGTACGACTCGGCCATCATGTATTGCGCGCTGTCCACGAGCGGATTGAGCGGATCGCGGATCACGAAATCCTGAAACCCGAGGATCGCCGCCCCGAAATTCCCACCGTCGAACCTTTCCTGCGCCCACTGAAAGCGATCGGGAGAGGATAGCTCAGCGGGTGGTCCGGACGCTGCGCACGAGAGGACGCCGAACGGCACGGCGCACACCGCCCAAGCGAGGAGAGCACGTCCAGCCGGTCCTCTCGAATCCCGCGGCGGCCTGCTATTCATCGGAACCGAAGCGTATTTGTCGGATTCGTTCTTCCGCGCGTCGTACTTGAGCACCGCTGCGCGCGGGATTCAGGTCGAGCACGCGCTGGTAGGCGGCCAGGGCCGACTCCGTCCGGCCCAGCGCCAGCAGCATCTCGCCTCGCAGGAAATGAGCGTCGTCCAGATAGGTGCGCGGTACTCCGAGCTGTACCATCTCGTCCAACTTCTGCAGCGCCGCGCCGGGGCGCCCTACGGCGCGGTCCTCGTCGGCGGCCAGGAAGAGGCAATTGCCGTAGTGCCAACGCGCACTGTCCATATTCTCGTCGCGGCGGCTGGCGCGCGACATGTAGGTCTCGAACAACGGGAGGGCGCGCTCGCACCCACTCAGCTCCTCGTAGGCGCGGCCGGCTTCGTAGTACGCGTTGGGCGCCACTTCGACCGAGTCGTCCATCACCGACAGGTAGAGGGCGAGCGAGCGCGCATAATCCCCATCGCTCCAGTAGTGATGGGCCAGCGCGGGCTGTAGCTCGCGCGGTACGAACCCGAGCCCCCAGCCGATAACGGGCTGCAGCGCGCGAGCCATGTTCTCCGAAGCGCCCCTCTCGCGCGCGACCGTCGCCAGCACGGCTAGATCAGTCGCAACCTGGAAGCGGTAGCTCGAGTCCTGCTCCAGGAGCGGCTCGAAGTACTCGAGTGCCTCGTCGACATCACCGCGAAGCGCGTAGACGTGGCCCAGGCGTACCAGTATGTCCGGGACGGGGCCGCGCTGCCGCTGGGCGAGTTTGTACTCGGCGATCGCGGCGTCCAGATCACCGACCCCCATCCACCGGTCGCCTGTCGCGAGCGAGCGATCCGCGGCGTCGGTGCACCCGCCCGCGATGACCGCGGCCACCCCGAGGCAGGTAGCGATGACGGTCCTCCGCGGGCGACTTCTGTCGATCGGCACTCCTACGCCGACGTCGAGGGCTCGGCCGGAGCGCGCCGGCGCCGATCCCGCCTGCGCGTGACCCGATGTATCAACCCGTACCGAATGATGCACGCTATTGCCGCCCAGCCGTCTCTCCAGGTGATCTTCTTACCTTCCGCGTACGTTCGACCGGCGTAAGAGATCCCCACCTCGTATACCCGCCAACCACCCAGCGCGATCTTCGCGGTGAGCTCGGGCTCGACGCCGAATGCACGCTCCTCGACTTTCAGACCACTGAGGACCTCCCGGCGGAAGCATTTGTAGCAGCTCTCCATGTCCGTGAGGTTGAGATTGGTGATCATGTTCGAGAACAGAGTCAGGAGCCTGTTGCCCATATAGTGCCAGAAGTACAGCACGCGGTGCGGGCGCCCACCCATGAATCGAGAGCCGTACACCACATCGGCTTTGTCGCTCAGGATGGGCTCCAAAAGCAACGGGTACTCATCGGGGTCATACTCGAGGTCCGCATCCTGGATCACGACGAGGTCGGAGGTCGCAGCCTGAAAGCCCGTCGAAAGCGCAGCCCCCTTGCCCTGGTTGGCCTCGTGCAGCAGCAGCTTGTGGATCAGCCCCTCGGCCTGTAGGCGTTCCAGGATCTCGCGTGAGCCGTCCGTCGAGCCGTCATCGACGGCGATCAGCTCGACCTTTACGGGCGCGGCGTTGACGCGGCGTACGATCTCGTCGAGCGTCTCCACCTCGTTGTACACCGGCATCACCACCGAGACGCTCGGGCGCTCCCCGCGTTCCTCCATTACGGTGTCAGCTCTTTGTTTCGGTGAGGACCGGGGGCGTCGACAGCATGCCACGCTCCTGAAGATCCCGGAAGTAGCCGATCGTTCGCCCGAGTCCGTCGGCCAGCGCCACGCTCGGCTCCCAGCCGAGCAGCTCGCGGGCTCGAGTGATATCGGGCTTTCGTACCTTGGGATCGTCGGTCGGAAGGCCGACGTGACGCACCTCGACCACGGATCCGGTCGCCGTCAACACCGCTTCGGCCAGCTCCAGGATCGTGAATTCGTTCGGGTTGCCGATGTTGACCGGTGAAGCGTCATCGCACTCGAAGAACAGGCGCCACACCCCGTCGATCAGATCGGACACGTAGCAGAAGCTGCGGGACTGAGTCCCATCTCCGTACACGGTCAGCGCCTCGCCGAGCAGCGATTGAACGATGAAGTTCGACACGACTCGGCCGTCGTTGGGTCGCATCCGGGGGCCATACGTGTTGAAAATGCGCACGATGCGGGTGTCCACGGCGTGGTATCGATGGTACGCCATCGTGATCGCCTCGGCGAAACGCTTCGCCTCATCGTAAACGCCCCGGGGGCCGATCGGATTCACGTTTCCCCAGTAGCTTTCCGGCTGCGGGTGGACCAGCGGATCGCCGTATACCTCGGACGTCGAAGCGAGCAACATCCTGGCGTTCTTGGCTTTTGCCACACCCAACGCGTTGTGTGTCCCGAGGCTGCCCACCTTGAGGGTCTGGATGGGTAGCTCGAGGTAGTCGACCGGGCTGGCCGGAGAGGCGAAGTGAAACACGCCGTCCAACTCGCCCGGCAGCTCGATGTACTTGCTGACATCCCACTGCACGAAGTCGAAGCGTGGCTCGCTGGCCAACCGAGACAGGTTGGCGGTTGTCCCCGTGACCAGGTTGTCCATCCCGACCACGGAGTGGCCCTCGGCAACCAACCGGTCGCTCAGATGGGATCCGAGGAACCCCGCGGCCCCGGTCACGAGCAGCCTCACTGGACTCGCCCCCGCCCGATTGAATAGTAGTCGAACCCTATCGTGCGCATCCGGCTCGGCTCGAAGATGTTGCGGCCGTCGAATATCACGTGGTGACGCATGGCGCTCTTGACGGCCTCCCAGTCGGGCCGCCGGTATTGCAGCCATTCCGTGACCAGGACCAGCGCGTCCGCGCCGCCGCACGCCGAGTACTCATCGCTCGCATACTCCACCACGTCACCGAGCCAGTACTCCTTGGCGGCGTCCATCGCGACCGGATCGTGAACGGCCACCTCCGCGCCGCCCTTCAACAGACCGTCGATAATGGCCAGGGATGGGGCCGCGCGCATATCGTCGGTCTCCGGCTTGAAGGCCAGACCCCAAACCGCGAAGCGCAGGCCGTCGAGGTCGGCGCCGAAGTGATCGCGAACCTTGTCGAGCAACACGGCTTTCTGGCGCTCGTTCGTTTCGTGCACGGCCCTGAGCACCGTCAGATCGACGTCGTTTTCATCGGCGGTCTGGATCAGCGCGAGCACATCCTTCGGGAAGCAGCTCCCCCCATACCCCGTGCCCGCGTACAGGAATGACTGGCCAATCCTCTTGTCCGATCCGATCCCACGGCGCACCAGTTCCACGTCCGCTCCAGTCCTCTCGCACAGCTCCGCGATCTGATTCATGAAGCTGATCCGCGTAGCCAGCATGGCGTTGGCCGCGTACTTCGTCATCTCCGCCGACGCGATATCCATGAAGATCACGGGGTTCCCCGAGCGAACGAACGGCTCATACAACTCCTCGAGCCGCTCCCGGGCCGGCGTCGCATCCACCCCGCACACGATTCGGTCCGGGTACATGAAGTCGTCGACCGCCGCGCCCTCCTTCAAGAACTCGGGGTTAGAGCACATGTAGAAGTTGGAGTCGGTGCGGCTGGACACCTCCTGACGTACGATCTCGCTCGTCCCGACGGGGACTGTGCTTTTCATGATCACGACCGCATCGGGTAGGATGTGGTCGCCTATCGTGCGTGCCGCCGCCCGCACGTGCTCCAGGTTGGCGGACCCGTCATCTCCCGGGGGAGTTCCGACGGCGACGAAGATCACGTCCGCCACCTGTATGCCCTCTGCCGCATCGGTGGTGAAGCACAGACGCCCCTCAGCGAGGTTGTGCTTGAGCAGGCGACCCAGACCCGGCTCGTAAATCGGAACCTCGCCCTTGTTGAGACGCGCGATCTTGTCCTCATCGATATCCGCGCACGTAACGCGGTTTCCGGCCTCGGCGAGACAGGATCCCACCACGAGGCCGACGTACCCCGTCCCGATCACCGTCACTTCCATCATTGTCCTCCGGTAGCTTCGGTGTGAGACCGCGCGATGCTCGTGTACGTGTCACGCACGGCGGCCCTGAGACTGCGTTTGGGCGCCCACCCCGTGGCCTTTTCGAGGCGTTCCGGGTCACCGCACACCCACAGGGGCTCTTCGGGGCGCAGACGCTCGGGGTCAGGACGCAGTTCCACCTCGACACCGGCCTCTTCGAGCACCCATTCCACGAGTCGCCCGATCGGCAGCGTCTGACCGGAACAGAGATTGTACGTCATCTCCGCCGTCCCCGGTTCGGCAAGCAACCGCAGCCCCCTGACTCCATCGCACACATCCGTGAAATCCCTCTCGATATAAAGGTTTCCCGTGTGCAAGACCGGTTCCACTGCCCCGGCCGCGATACGCGCCACCTGTAGACATACGGACGGCAGTACGAAGTCCGATCCTTGCCCGGGTCCGAGGAGCGGGAACAACCGGACCACTATGATGCGGAGCGAACTCGCAGCCCGATAGGCGTGCGCCACCATCTCCATCGCGGCCTTCGAGACGCCGTAGCTCGTGGCGGGTCTGAGCGGATCCTCTTCGCGAAAGGGGGCCGTGGGGTCCGGTGGAGGGCCGTAGGCGTCGGCGGAGCTCACCAGGAGGATCGTAGGGTCGAAGGATGGATCCGCGCGACGCGCATCGATCACCGCTTCCAGCAGGTTCAGAGTCCCCCCCGCATTCACTCGCAGGGCCTCGGCTGGCGCCTCGCGCGCGCGCGCACCGGACGAGAAGCCCGCCAGATGGTAGAGGCAGTCGGGCCGGAGGTCCCGGACTAGACGGCTCAGGGCGTCTGCATCGAGCACGTTCGCGGTCCGCCAGTCGACGGCCTCGGCTTCGCGCGGCGTGAGTGTACGGAGATCCGGGCCAGGTTCGAGAGTCGATGCCGATACCTCGTCACCCGAGGCGAGCAGCCAGGAGATCAGGTGTTGGCCGATGAACCCGTCACCGCCGCTGACGGCAGCCCTCATAGGTGCTCAGCGGCTTCGGAACGGAGCGTAGCTACTTCGGAGGAGAGGGCGCGGGCGTTCTGCCAACGTTCGTGGCTCACCGCGAGTTCGGCGTGCGTGGGCCGAGGGAGTGGTTCAGGCGCCCTTGCGGACTTTGCCCGCCTTGAGGCACCGCGTACAGACACGCATGTGTCGCCGGGTTCCATCCACGACTACGCGCACGCGCTGCAGGTTCGGCATGAACCGTCGCTTGGTGCGATTGTTCGCGTTGCTGACCCGGTTCCCGGTCCCCGGTCCTTTCCCACACACCTCGCAGAAGTTCGCCATTCTCGACCGCCCTAGTAGACCAAGACCGAGTCAGCCAGGAGGAAGCTCACCGTGGCGGGCAGGCTACCTGCCATCGCCTGGTCCACGGCACCCTGCCTGATCCATTCGGACGCGATGGAATCGTTCATCGTGTAGATCTGTCCGCGTACGTACACGACGTCGCCGCCGAACACGCTGATCCCGGTCGCCCGGAGTCGCTGAATCGCGTCCGCAGTCATCAACACGGGGTAAGACATCGACTCGGACAGGGTGAGCGCGAAAGCCCCCTGGCCGAGGCCGGTCGTCACCGGAATCGAGTCGAGGCTCGCTCGGCGCCCGATCGCGGCCGAGGGATCAGCCAGAATGTCTCCGGCGGTGATCATTACCTCCTCTTCAGGCTCGATCGTCGTGGTCTCGATCTGGCTTGACTCACGATACAGCCACACGAGAAACACCCCGATCGCCACGAGGGCGACGATGCTGAGCAGTGTGCCGATCCCTCCCTCGCCTTTGCTCGTCATCGAACGTGCCTTTCTCTCCGGTGCCGTGACGTCCATCGCGATCGCGCCGATGCCGTCAACCGCCCAATTCCGTGAGTTCGATCAGGGCCAGTTCGGCGCCATCGCCCTGCCGGGCACCCAGCTTGAGTATCCGCGTGTATCCGCCCGGGCGATCCTGGAAGCGGGGGCCGATCTGGTCGAACAATTTCTGCAATACATCGCGATCCGCAATGTACCGCCCGGCCTGGCGACGCGAGTGCAGGTCGCCCTTCTTCGCCAGCGTGATCAGTCGCTCCGCCACCGGCCGGAGCTCGCGCGCCTTCGCCTCCGTCGTCCGTATGCGCTCATGTAGGAACAGGCTTGTCACCATGTTTCGCAACATGGCGCGCCTGTGGCTGCGAGTCCGTCCGAGCTCGCGCCCTTTCTTCCTATGCCTCATCGTCGCTCAAGACCTCGCCGCCGGCGCCGTTTCCACCGGACTCCTCGGCATAGTACATGTTCCCGTCGTCATCCTGCTCGAAGGACATGCCGAAATGCAGGCCGTGCAGCGCCAACACCTCGGCGATCTCTTCGAGCGACTTCTCGCCGAAGTTCGGGACCTGAAGCATCTCGTCGCGGGACCGGCCCGCGATGTCCGCGAGTGATCGGATGTTCTCCTTCTCGAGGGTGTTCCGCGACCGCGCGGAGATCTGCTCGAACTGGTCCAGCGATTGCTCGAGGACGCTCCTCTGCTCGTCCGCCAGCGGCTGACGATCGGAGCCCAGCTCGGCATCTCCGGGAGGGGCCTCGGACAGCGATGGCACGATCCCCGACTCGGCCAGGTACCCGAGGTGCAAGCGTGCGATCTCGGCCGCGTGACGCATAGCGTCTGCCGGGTCCAGAGCCCCGTTCGTCTGCACATCCACTTCGAGCCGGTCGAAATCGGTGCGCTGTCCGACGCGCGTCTCGTGCACCGAGAAGTTCGCCCGTACGACCGGGTTGTACTGGGAATCGATTCTGATCATCCCGACCGGAGCATCTTCCGGCAGCTCGTGTTGATCCGCCATCACGAACCCGCGGCCACGGTTCACCCAGAAGTCCAGGGTCATCGGCCGGCCCTCCGGCAGTTTCTCCTGCAGGGTGAAGAGAACGTGGTCCTTGTTGACGATCTCGACGGCCGCGTGCTTGGTGATCTGTGCCGCGCGCACGGGACCGGCCTCGTGGACGCTCAGCTCCAGCTTCGCGTCTTCAACGTCAGGGTCCAGGAATAGAACCAGCCTCTTGAGCTCCTGGATGACCTGGTGCACGTCCTCGGCCACGCCGTCGATGGTCTGGTGCTCGTGCTGAACCCCATCAGCTCGAAACGCCCAGACGGCTGTCCCGGGCAGTGACGAGAGCAAGATTCTTCGCATCGAGTTCCCGATAGTGTGCCCATAACCGCGCTCCAGCGGTTGCAGCACGAAGAATGCGCGATGCCCGTCTTCGGAGCGCCGCTGCTCCTCCATCGCTTCCGGCAACACAAGCCCGGTGAGATCCACCGCCACTGACATATCGATCTAGCCTCGTTTCCCCGTGTGGAAATCCTGGCAGGCCACCGCTGAACGCCGGGCCGCCGTCTCAGATGCTGAAGGCTCGTTCCCCGACCTCGAGCCAGTCTGGTGCAATCCCCTCCGACGGAGCGGAGGTCGTCCGATTTCTACTTGCTGTACAACTCCACGATCAGCTGCTCTTCGACTGCCAGCGGAATGTCCGCCCGGGAAGGCCGCTCCAGCATGCGGCCGGAGACCGTGGCGTAGTCCACACCGAGCCACGAGAGCTGGTCGCGGTTCTTTCGATCCTCCACGGCCTCTTTCACGACGGGTATCTCAACCGCGTGCGGGGCAATGGCGATCTCCGAGCCCGGCGCGACGACATAGCTCGGGATATCCACCGTGCTTCCATCGAGCCGAACGTGGCCATGCCGTATCAACTGTCGCGCCGCCTTCCGCGACGGCGCGAAGCCCAATCGATACACGATGTTGTCGAGACGGCTCTCGAGGGCCACGAGCAGGTTCTCGCCCGTGACGCCCGGGACGCGAGCCGCCTTCCGAAAGAGGTTGCGGAACTGCTTCTCGCCGATTCCGTAGATTCGCTTCACCTTCTGCTTCTCGCGAAGCTGGACCGCGTACTCGGATTGACGGCGACGACGACGTCCCCCGCCGTGTTCACCGGGCGGATAGCCCTTGCGCTCGACGCCGCACTTCTCGGTGAAGCAGCGTTTCCCCTTCAGGAAGAGCTTCTCACCTTCGCGGCGGCAGAGTCGACAGGAAGGGCCCGTGTAGCGCGCCATCAGACCCTCCGCTTCTTCGGCGGACGGCAGCCGTTGTGCGGAATCGGCGTGACGTCCTTGATCGAGCGGATCGTGAGACCTGCCGCCTGCAACGCCTGGATCGCGGATTCACGCCCCGAGCCAGGTCCCTGGACCTCGACGTGCACCCGCTTCATCCCCATGCCGACGGCTTCCCGGGCAGCTGTCTCCGCCGCAATCGTCGCAGCGAATGGCGTTGATTTCTTCGAGCCCTTGAACCCGGCCTTGCCGGCACTCGCCCAGGCGATCGTATCGCCGTTGTTCGTGGTGATCGTGATGATCGTGTTGTTGAACGTCGCCTTGATGTGCGCCACCCCTTCGGCGTCGACGTTGCGGCGTTTCTTAGCCATGCACTCTCGTATCCGTGTTCGCCCGCACTACTTCCTGGGGGCTTTCTTCTTTCCGGCAACCGTCCGGCGCGGCCCCTTGCGGGTTCGAGCGTTCGTGTGAGTCCGTTGTCCACGGACGGGTAAGCCGCGGCGGTGCCGCAAACCTCTGTAGCACCCGATGTCCATCAATCGCTTGATGTTCATGGACACCTCGGTGCGGAGCGCCCCCTCGACCTTGTAATGGGCTTCGATGACCCGACGGAGCTTGTTGACATCGTCGTCGGACAACTCGTGCACCCGCAGGTCGGGATCCACCGCCGTCTCGGCGAGGATTGCCTGTGCGGTAGAGTGTCCGATCCCGTAGATGTATGTGAGGCCCACCTCGATCCGCTTGTCCCGCGGTAGATCGATACCAGCTATGCGTGCCATCCGTTACGCCTCTCCTGTGGACCTCGACAGCGCCGATCCGCTCCCCGTGGCGGGGGCGCGCGACAGGCTCACCCCTGCCGTTGCTTGTGCTTGGGATTCCGGCTGCAGATCACCCGCACCACACCGCGGCGGCGAATGATCTTGCAATGCTCGCAAATCCGCTTAACGCTGGAACGAACCTTCATTTAGACTTCCGGACCCTGGGGCCGACGCCCGTTTCGATGTAAGCCTTGTAATATATCCTTGCATTTCCAGCCGATCAAATCACGTCGACCCGCCGGATCACTTGTATCGGTAAGTGATCCGACCCTTCGTCAGGTCGTATGGTGAGAGCTCCACCGCGACCTTGTCTCCTGGGAGGATCCGGATGTAGTTCATCCGGATCTTGCCGGAGACGTGGCACGTAATCTCGTGTCCGTTCTCCAGCTCGACGCGGAACATCGCGTTGGGCAGGGCCTCGACGACCTGCCCCGTCATCTGGATCGGTTCTTCCTTCGCCAACTCACCGCTCTCCGGCAGAAGTTCGACTAGGTGTGGTCGTCAGCACTCTTGGCCCGTTCGCCGTCACGGCGACGGTGTGCTCGAAGTGCGCGGACAGACCTCCGTCCGCGGTCACGACGGTCCAACCGTCTTTGAGCGTACGGATCCCCCGATGGCCCATATTGACCATCGGCTCGATCGCGATGACCAGCCCTTCCTCCATCTTCGGACCCCGACCGGGGGTCCCGTAGTTCGGCACCTGGGGCTCCTCGTGCGGCGCCTCACCCACACCATGCCCGACCAGCTCGCGGATCACGCTGAACCCGGCATCCTCGACGCGAGCCTGGATAGCCGCCCCCAGATCGCCCAGGCGGTTGCCGACCCGAGTCTGCTGAATCCCGATTTCGAGCGCCTCCTCCGTGACATCGAGGAGACGGTGCGTCTCGGCCGAGACCTGGCCGATCGGAAGCGTCACGGCGGCGTCGGCGAAAAACCCATCCAGCCGTACTCCGACGTCCACGCTCAGGATGTCGCCGGCCTCCAGGTGCCGTTCCTGCGATGGAATCCCGTGCACGACCTCGTGGTTGACGCTCGTGCACAACGTCGCGGGAAAACCGTACAGACCCTTGAACGCCGGCGTCGCCCCCTTTCGCGAGCGAATGACCTCCTCGGCCGCGGTGTCCAGCGATCCGGTGGACACGTCCGGCAGCGCCATCTCGGCAACCAGCGCCAATGTCTCACCCACGATGATCCCGGCCTCCGCGATCGCGTCCAACTCGCCCTTCGACTTGAGCCGGATCATCCGCGCGCTTCCCCGGTCGATGCCTCGAGCAGGAGATCGACGAGTCGCCTGGCGACGTCGTCCTTCGTGCCGGTTCCATCCACCGCTGTAAGCACGACGCTCGAGGCCGTGTACCAATCCAGGACCGGCTCGGTCTGCTCCCGGTAGACCTCAAGCCGCCGACGGACCGTCTCGGCGCGGTCATCGCTCCTTTGGACCAGTCGCCCGCCACACTGGTCGCACATCTCCGACTCGCCCACCAGGGTGGTGTGCGTGACGTGTCCGCACGAGTCACACACGCGGCGCCCCGACAGCCGTGCAACCAACTCCTCGTCCGCCACCTCGAGAGTCACGACGGCGTCCAGCGATTGACCCCGCGTCTCGAGGGTGCGAGCCAGCCCCTCCGCTTGTGCGACCGTGCGAGGAAAGCCGTCCAGGATGAACCCGGTCGTGCTCTCCGGACGGTCGAACGCCTCCCCGATCAGACCGAGTATGACATCGTCGGGCACGAGCTCGCCGGCATCCATGTACCGTTTTGCTTCCTCGCCCAGGAGTGTCCCGGCCCGCTGTGCGTCGCGAAGCATGTCGCCCGTGGATAGACGTGGCACACCGAGGCGAGCGGCCAACCGATCACCCTGCGTCCCCTTCCCGGCCCCCGGCGGACCCATGAGAATCAGACGCACAACGTCACCATGCGATCGCCCGCGCGCACGGAGACACAGCGCAGGTCAAGGCCAGCAGGGAGTGCCGAACGAGGCGTACATCGGGTACGCCGCAGGGAGCGGCGACGAAGCCGAACGCCGAGCTACGGCGTTTATCGAAGCCCATCACATGTAGCGCTGGCGGCCGCGGTACTTGACCCTCCCCTTCTTCATGAACCCCTCGTAGTGCCGAAGGAGGAGGTGCTGTTGCATCTGCTGCACCGTGTCGAGAGCGACGCCGACCACGATCAGCAGGGAGGTTCCGCCGAAGAAGAAGGTCTGGATGTCGAACAGCTCGAAGATCAGGAACGGGAGAACCGCGATCAGCGCCAGGAAAACCGACCCGGGGAGCGTAATCCGAGTCAGAACGTGGTCGATGTAGTCCGCCGTGGCCGAGCCCGGCTTTACACCGGGGATGAATCCTCCCTGGCGTTTCAGGTTGTCCGCCAGGTCTATGGGGTTGAAGATGATCGAGGTGTAGAAGTACGTGAAATAGATGATCAGAACGACGTACGTCGCGTAGTACCAGATCGAACCGACCTGGAAGATCTGGCTCAGATCGTAGAGGACTCCGCTCACCCCTCCCTGCCCCGGCCCGGGGTTACCGGTGAAGGCAGCCAGAGTGCCGGGGATGATGATGATCGACTGTGCGAAGATGATGGGCATCACGCCGGCGGAGTTGACGCGCAGGGGGATGAAGGAGCGCTGTCCTTCGCGAATTCTCCCCCGCCCCACGACCTTTCTGGGGATCTGCACGGGGATCTTCCGCGCCGCCATCGTCAGCGCCACCACTCCGGCCATCACGGCAACCAGCGTGACTCCGAGCGCGATCAGCTTAAACAGGCTGATTCCGCCGGCCCTGAAGAGTTCCCAGGTATTGATCACAGCGCCGGGGAAGCCCTGCAGAATCGAGAAGAAGATGAGCAGGGACATGCCGTTGCCGACGCCACGCTCCGTGATCTGCTCGCCCAGCCACATCACGAAGACGCCGCCGGTCGTCAGCATCAGCACGGTTACGAGACGGAAGCCCCAGCCCGGACTCAGGACGGCCCCCGCTTGGGATTCGAGGAAGATCGCGTAGCCGTAGCCCTGCATGATGCACAGGAACACGGTGGTATAGCGCGTCCACTGCGTCAGCTTGCGGCGTCCCTCCTCGCCCTCCTTCTGCAGCTTCTCGATCGTCGGGAAGACCGCCGCCAGAAGCTGGAAGAGGATGCTCGCCGAGATGTACGGCATGATCCCGAGCGCGAAGACCGTCGCCCGTTGAAGTCCGCCACCCACGAACAGGTCGTAGATACCGAACAGCGTTCCCTGGAATTGGCCCGCCAGCTGCTGTAGAGCGACCACATCGACGCCAGGCGACGTGATGTGCGAACCCAAACGATAGATCGCGAGGCAGAGCAAGGTGAAGAGAATCTTCTCCTTGAGCTCCGGAACCTTGAACAGGTTCGGGATCGACCGCGCCGCGCTCTGCTGGGCGTCCGCCATCGTGCCTTCCTGTCCTACTCGATCACGAGGGCGCTGCCACCCGCCGCCTCGATCTTCTCGCGGGCAGTGGCGCTGAACGCGTGCGCCCGAATGGTGAACGCCCGGTCCACATCGCCGCGAGCGAGGATCTTGACGGGGTGCCGCGTCGAGCGGATGAGGCCATGCTCACGGAGGATCTGCGGATCGACATCCGAACCCTCGATCCGCCCGAGGTCACCCAGGTTCACGATGCTCCATTCGGTCTGGTGCGGCGGCTTGAAGCCCCGCTTTGGCGTCCGCCGGTAGAGCGGCATCTGCCCGCCCTCGAACCACGCGGGGATTGCGGCGCCACTTCTGGACTTCTGTCCCTTGTGACCTCGTCCGGACGTCTTTCCGCGCCCTGACCCACGCCCCCGGCCCACACGCACCCTCGACGAGCGCGACCCCGACGCCGGGCTCAGCGAGTCCAATCCGATTCGCTCGCAGTCAGCCATTGCCCGCAACCTCCTCCACTTCGACGAGATGCTCGACGGCGCGGATCATGCCGCGAATCGCCGGGTTGTCGGGCTGGACGACCTGGTCCTGGTGATGGCGAAGCCCGAGCGCGCGGAGGGTGTCTCGCTGTGCTCTACGGGAGCCAACGCCGCTCTTGATCTGTCTGATTCGGAGCTCCTTAGCCACGCATCGCCTCCCGAACCGTCTCGAGGTCGATGCCCCGCTCGGCCGCCACCTGCTCCGGCGTGACGAGCGATTGCAGACCGTTCATCGTCGCCCTGACCATGTTGATCGGGTTGTTCGTTCCGAGGCTCTTGGTGAGGATGTCCTGCACCCCAACACACTCGAGCACCGCTCGTACGGGACCGCCGGCGATGACTCCCGTGCCGGGTGCAGCCGGCTTGAGCAGCACGCGGCCGGCGCCGTGCTTCCCGATCAGCTCGTGCGGGATCGTGCCGTTCACGACAGGCACCTCCACCATCACCCTGCGCGCTTGCTCGAACCCTTTCCGAATCGCCTCGGCCACTTCGTTGGCCTTGCCGAGGGCCGTACCCACGCGCCCCTGCCCATCACCTACGGCCACGAGCGCCGTGAACGCGAACCGCCGTCCGCCCTTCACGACCTTCGAGACGCGATTGATGTAGATGACGTTCTCGCGAAAATTGTCGCCTTCGTCTCGCCGTCTGCCTCTCGCCATGTCCGCCTCGTTAGAACCGCAGGCCGCCCACGCGGGCGCCGTCGGCGAATGCCTTGACCCGACCGTGGTACGGGTATCCTGCCCGGTCGAAGATCACCTCGTTGACCCCCGCTTCGATGGCACGTTCGGCCAACAGCTTTCCGGCGACGAAGCTGATCGCGACCTTCCCGGTCACCTCTTCCAGCGACGCCGCGCTTTCATGTATACCCGCGGCCCGCGTGGAGACGCCGAGCAGGGTCGCCCCCCGGTCGTCGTCCACCAGCTGGCCTTCCAAATGCCGCAAGCTCCGGAACACCACGAGGCGCGGACGCTCCGCCGTACCCCGGACTTTTTTCAGGACGCGGGCATGTCTACGAGCCCGCAAGCTGCGGCGCTGTCGCGCCCTGCTCTTCATCATCGCCTCGCTAAATCAGGTGCCAACGGTCGCTTTGCCGGCCTTCCGGCGGACGTACTCGCCGCGATACCGGATCCCCTTGCCCTTGTACGGCTCGGGAGGCCGAACCTGGCGGATCTCGGCCGCAATCTGCCCGACCTGCTGCTTGTCGATCCCGTTCACCCGGATCACCGTGGGCGAATCCAGACTGAGCTCGATCCCGTCCGGCGGCTGTATGGTCACCTGGTGGCTGTAGCCGACGGTGAGAACGAGCGCTTTGCCCTTCTGCTCGGCCCGATATCCGACCCCGTGGATCTCGAGCACCTTCTCGTAGCCTTGCGAAACCCCGGTCACCATGTTGGCGAGCAGCGATCGCGTGAGACCGTGAAGGGCTCGATCCTTGGGCTCATCGGTGGGCCGTCGCACGATGACCTCGCCGTCTTCCAGACCGATCTCCATGTGCGGAGCGAAGCTGGACTCCAGCTCACCCTTGGGTCCCTTCACGCGAACGTCGCTGCCATCTATCGCGACCTCCACGCCGTCGGGCACGGGGATGGGCTGCTTACCGATCCTGGACACTTGCGCCTCCGCTCCGTCGAATCAGTAGACCGTGGCGAGCACTTCGCCACCGACTCGCTGGGCCCGGGCTTCCCGGTCCGTCATCACGCCCCGGGACGTCGAGAGGATCGCGATGCCCATCCCGGCTCGTACCTTCGGGATCGAGCTCGCATCCACGTATCGTCGAAGCCCCGGGCGTGACACCCGACGCACCGATCGAATGACCGGGCGTTCGTCCTTCGTGTACTTGAGGTATACGCGGAGCCGGCCGTGTCCGCCGTCGTCGAGGACCTTGTACCCGTGAACGAAATGGTTCTCGGCGAGGATACGCGCGATCTCGATCTTGATCTTCGACAGCGGCATGTCCACGCGGCGGTGTCCTGCGCCCCCCGCATTCCGGATGCGGGTGAGCATGTCGGCGATCGGGTCATTCATGCTCATCTCACCAACTCGCTTTCCGAATGCCCGGAATCTCGCCACGCAGCGCCTTCTCCCGGAAGCAGATGCGGCAGAGCCCGAACTTTCGCATGTATGCCCTCGGACGTCCGCACCGCTGGCAGCGACGAATCAGACGACTGCTGTACTTCGGTTTACGACCGGCCTTCTCGATCAGTGCCTTTCTCGGCATCTCCCCACCTGGTTCTTGTTAGCACGCCGCTGAAAAGCTCCAGCGGGTCCCTCTAGACGATGACCGGCGTTTCGCCACGAAACGGCATACCCATCTCCCGGAGCAGCACGAGCGCCTCGTCATCCTTGTCCGTGGTCGTCACGAACGTGACGTTCAGCCCGTGGATACGAACGATCTCGTCGTAGTCCACCTCGGGGAAAACCATCTGCTCCCGGATCCCGACCGTGTAGTTCCCCCGCCCGTCGAACGCCCTGCTGTTGAAGCCCCGGAAGTCTCTGATCCGCGGCACGGCCGTGCTGATGAAGCGGTCCATGAACTCGTACATGCGGGTGTCCCGCAGCGTGACCATCACGCCGATGGGCATCCCTTCGCGAAGGTTGAAGTTGGCGATCGAGCGGCGCGCCCGTGTCGTGACGGGCTGCTGTCCCGACACGGCGGCGAGCTCGTTGGCGACCGACTCCAACAACTTCGGATTGTCTTTCCCATCCCCGAGCCCTGCGTTGAGCACGATCTTCTCGAGCCGGGGGATCTGGTTCGGGTTCCCGAACCCGAAGATCTCCGCGAGCTTGCCGCGAACGTGCTCCTCGTAGTGTGCTCTCAGCCTGGGCTTCTCCATGGCCCGATCACTCACTCCTTGCTCGATCCCTACGACGCTTCGATCGGGTTGTCGCAGCGCTTGCAGATCCGCTCGACCGTGCCGTCCGCATCTCGCCTACGAGCGACGCGCGTCGGCTCGTCGCAGTGCGGGCAAGTGAGCATCACGTTCGACACGGAGATGGGGGCCTCGAACGTGAGGATCCCACCCTCGCTCACATCACCGCGCTTGCTGACGCTCGCACGGCGATGGTGGGTCCGCATGTTGATGCCGTCCACCACGATCTGGCCTTTTGACGGTATCGTGCGAAGCACCTGACCGGTCGCGCCCTTGTAGTTGCCCGCGACGACGGTCACCCTGTCTCCCGTCCGAATATGCAGCTTCCGTTGCGTCATCTTTAGCTCACTCGTTTGAGCCCGCCGCCCTCTACGCGAGCCGGTGTCGTCGCGAGGCGAGCGCTCGGGCGCGAAGCGTCTGCAGCTCGCCGAGTCGGCGGCACCGGCCGCGTCTCCGGGGTGGCGGCCCTCAAATGACCTCTGGCGCCAGGGATACGATCTTCATGAACCGTTTCTCGCGAAGCTCGCGCGCCACGGGGCCAAAAATGCGAGTCGCCCTGGGTTCTCCAGCGTCATTGATCAATACGGCCGCGTTCTCGTCGAACCGGATGTAGCTTCCGTCCGCGCGCCGACTTTCCTTCGCGGTGCGGACCACAACGGCCCTCGCTACTTCGCCCTTTTTCACCGTGCCACCGGGGATCGCGTCTTTGACGGTGACGACAATCACGTCGCCGAGCCCGGCGTACCGGCGCCGGGAACCACCCAGCACGCGGATGCAGAGCGCCCGGCGGGCACCCGAGTTGTCCGCTATGCGGACCATCGACTCCTGCTGGATCATCCTGCCTCTCCGCTACTCCGGCCGATCGACGAGCTCCAGGACCCGCCACCGCTTCAACTTGGACAACGGGCGTGTCTCCTCGATTCGGACGACGTCGCCGATCTGATATTCGTTCGCCTCGTCGTGCGCGTAGTACCGCTTACGGCGGCTGACCTGCTTCCCGTACAGCGGGTGCGAAAGCGTTCGAGCTACTGACACGACGACGGTCTTGTCCATCGCATTGCTCACGACTGTGCCCTGTCGAACCTTGCGTCGGCGACGAGCCCTTTCGACCGTTCCGGCACCCTCAACCATCCCTGGTCTCCTCCTCTGCCACGAGCCGACGCTCGTGTCTGATCGTGATGAGGCGTGCAACCTGGCGACGCAGCATTCGTAGCAACGCGGGATTCTCCAGGTCTTCGTATGCAGCCCGGAACTTCAACCGGTATAGCTCTTCCTGGGCGCGATCGATCTCTTCGTCGATCTCGTCGTCCGTCATCTCGCGGATCGCCACATTGTCGAAATCGGGCACCTATTCCTCCCGTACCAGGAAGCGTGTCTTCACCGGGAGTTTGGCCGACGCGAGTCGCATCGCCTCACGCGCGAGCTCGACCGAAACGCCCTCGAGCTCGAACATCACGCGGCCCGGCTTGACCGGGGCCACCCAGGTCTCCGGGTTTCCCTTCCCCTTCCCCATTCGCGTTTCCGCCGGCTTCTGCGTGAGTGGCTTATCCGGGAAGATCCGGATCCAGACCTTACCTCCACGCTTGATGTGCCGCGTCATCGCGACTCGGGCCGCCTCGATCTGTCGATTCGTGATCCAGCCTGGCTCCACCGCCTGGAGCGCGTAATCGCCGAAGGAGACCCGATTTCCACGGTTGGCCTTCCCGCGCAACCGCCCCTTCTGCTGCTTTCGGTACTTGATCCGCTTCGGCTGTAGCATCTTTCTCTATCTCCTACGGCATCAGCCGGCGCGAGACCGGCGGCCTCCCGCCGTGTACGTCTGTCCACGGCGATCCTCGACGACCTCGCCGTTGAAGATCCAGACCTTGACCCCGATCGTCCCGAACGTGGTCTTTGCGGTCGTCTCCGCATAGTCGATGTCGGCGCGAAGCGTGTGCAGCGGCACTCGACCCTCGTGGTACCCCTCGGTTCGCGCGATCTCGGTCCCTGCGAGCCGTCCGCCGCACTGGATCCGGATGCCACCCGCACCCGCTCGCATGGCGGACTGCACGGCTCGCTTCATTGCACGGCGGAAGCTGATCCGTTGCATCAGCTGGTGGGCCACGTTATCCGCCACCAGCTGCGCATCGGTCTCCGGCCGTTTGATCTCTTCGACGTTGACCGACACCTCGGCATCGGTCAGAAGCGCCAGCTCGTCACGCAGTTTGTCGACCTCGGCCCCACGCTTCCCGATCACGACGCCGGGGCGGCCCGTGTGGATCGTGACCACGATCTTGGAGGGCTTCCGTTCGATCTCGACGTCGGCGATCGCCGCGTGTGCGAGCCGCGCGTGCAGGTATTTGCGCAGCTTCTCGTCCTCACCCAGCAGCTTCGGGAAGTCGAGCCCTTGCGCGTACCATCGCGATCTCCACGGCTTCACCAGCCCGAGTCGGAATCCGTAGGGGTGCGTTTTTTGACCCACGCTCAATCCTCCGTATCGACGACGACGGTGACGTGACTGCTACGCTTCAGAACGGGCGTTGCACGGCCGTAGGCGCGCGCTCGCCATCGCCGGAGAGTCCGGCCCTCGTCGACGTAGGCTTCGCGCACGAAGAGCTCGTCGACGTCCAGTGCCTCTCCCGCGTCATCGGCCTTCGACACCGCGTTGGCCACGGCCGAACGAAGCACCTTGTCGATCGGGCTCGCCGCCGCCTTCTTGGAGAACTGGAGAATCGCGTACGCATCGTTCACGTTGATGCCGCGGATCTGGTCGATCACGAGCCGCATCTTTTGCGGCGAGATACGAATTCCCTTCGCGGTCGCCGAAGCGTGCATGCCTATAATCCCCCTCGCCTGTCCCTGGCCATCCGTCCTCCATGGCCGCGGAACAGCCGCGTTGGGGCGAACTCGCCCAGCTTGTGTCCGACCATGTTCTCGGTGATGTATACCGGGATGAACTTGTTCCCGTTGTGCACCGCCAACGTGTGTCCGACGAAGTCCGGGCTGATGGTCGAAGACCGCGCCCATGTCTTGATCACGCGCTTGTCGCCCCCCTCGTTCATCAGCTGCACCTTGCGGAGCAGCTTCTCGTCGATGTAGGGACCTTTCTTGACGCTCCTCGGCATCGGCTCTCCTATCGGGTGCTCTTGCCACGCCGCCGCCCGCGGACGACGTACTTGTCGCTCGCCTTACGACGCTTGCGCGTCTTCTTGCCTTCCGGTTTCCCCCAGGGCGACACTGGCGGCCGACCACCCGAGCTCCGCCCCTCGCCACCGCCCAGCGGGTGGTCGATCGGGTTCATCGCTACGCCGCGCACCTTGGGTCGACGGCCCAACCAGCGTGATCGCCCGGCCTTTCCCAGTCGAACCAGCTCGTGATCGACGTTGCCCACTTGCCCGATGGTCGCTCGACAATCCTCGCGCACCATACGCATCTCGGTGCTTGGTAGGCGCAGCGTCACCATTCCGCTCTCCTTCGCCACGACCTGTACTGCGGTGCCCGCGGATCGGGCCATCTGGGCACCCTTGCCCGGGATGAGCTCGACCGCGTGCACGACCGTGCCGAGCGGCACTTCGCGCAGCGCGAGGCAGTTCCCGAGCCTGGGCTCGGCACCAGGCCCCGAGACGATTCGATCCCCGACCTTGAGACCGCGCGGGTGGAGGATATAGCGCTTTTCTCCATCCGAGTAATGGATGAGCGCGATTCGAGCAGACCGGTTCGGGTCGTACTCGATCTCCGCGACGCGGCCCGGGATGCCGTCTTTGTTGCGTCGGAAGTCGATCTTTCGATACCGACGCTTGTGGCCACCCCCGCGACGACGACTCGTCACACGGCCGTGGTGATTGCGTCCGGACGACCGTGAGAGCCCCTCGGTCAGCGACTTTTCGGGCTCTGCCCGCGTGATCTCGTCGAAGGTGGAAACGGATCGAAAGCGCGACGCGGACGTGACCGGCTTGAACTTGCGGATCGGCATGCGTCAGATTCCCTCGAACACGTCGATCATGTCGGCCTCGGAGACCTCGACGATCGCTTTCTTCCAGTGGGGGCGACGGCCGAGCGACCGACCGAGCCGACGCTTTTTCCCGGCCATGTTCACCGTCCGAACGGACTTTACGGTCACGTCGAACATCGACTCCACGGCCCTGCGGATCTCTATCTTGGTCGCGTTCGGCGCGACTTCGAAGGTGTACTTGCGTCGAGCCTCGACCCGTTCGCGCACCTTGTCGAGGCGGTAGCCTTTCGAGTCCGTCCCCTCGTCCATCAGCCAGGATGCCTTCTCGGTGAACACCGGGCGGAGGATGACTTCTCGAGCGGGGCGACTCATGCCTGGTCCCCTTCCGGTGCGGCGTCATCCGTCAGCGCCGACGACTCGATCAACACCAGGTCGGACCAGAGGACGTCATAGGCCGAGGCCTCTCCCCACGGGCGTACCATCACGCCCGGGAGATTCCGTCCCGAGAGATACACATGTGGCTTGGTCCCATCCGTCAGCAGGAGTACGTTGCGCCCTTCAGCGCCGATTCCCTTGATGAGCGCCGAGATCTCCTTGGTCCGGGGCTCCTCCAAGTCGAGCGGCTCCACGACGGCGACGCTCCCCTCCGCCGCACGCGCGTTGAGCGCCGATCGGATGGCGAGCCGCTTCACCTTGCGTGGCACCCGCACGTCGTACTTGCGGGGGTGTGGTCCAAAGACGACCGAGCCTCCACGCCAGAGCGGCGATCGAATGGTGCCGACTCGCGCCCGACCGGTTCCCTTCTGGCGCCAGGGCTTTCGGCCACCGCCGCGTACCGCCCCGCGCGTCTTGGTCGACGCGGTCCCCTGACGCCGGTGCGCGAGTATCGCCGTCACCACCTGGTGAAGCGCATGCTCGTTCACTGTGCCGTCGAAGGTGGCTTCGGGAAGCGCGGCGCGTGCCTTCTGGGCTTCCCCCTGCCTCGAATAAGCCGTGACTTCCATCAGGTCATCCTTATGAGGACGATGTTGTTCCTCGCCCCGGGGACAGATCCTCGCACCATCAGCAGGTTCTTGTCCGCTTCAATGCGCTCGATGCGCCGGTTCATGGCCGTCCGGGTCGTTCCCCCCATGCGGCCACCCATCTTCACGCCCTTGATGACGCGAGATGGATCCGTGCCTGCGCCGATGGAGCCCGGAGCACGCAGGGCCGAGCTCCCCCCGTGCGACCCGCGGCCACCGCCGAATCCGTGACGCTTGATGACGCCCTGGAATCCACGGCCCTTGGTCGCTCCCGAGATCTTCACTCGCGACCCGACCTCGAATATCTCGACGGTGAGCTCCTGCCCCGGCTCCAGCTCCTGACCGGCGTAGTCGAACTCGGCAAGCACTTCGGGCACGTAGTCCAGCCCCGCGCGCGCCGCATGGCCCGCCTGCGGCTTCTTCACGCGCTTGGGCTTTCGGTGTCCGAACCCGAGCTGAACAGCGTCGTACCCGTCATTGTCGGCGGTCTTGATTTGGACCACGCGGCACGGTCCGACCTCGAGGACGGTCACGCCGACCGCCACTCCGTCTTCGTCGAAGATCTGCGTCATGCCGATCTTTCGGCCGATCATCCCGGACATCTCAGCTACTCGACTTTGATTTCAACATCGACGCCCGCTGCCAGGTCGAGCTTGGTGAGGGCGTCGATCGTCTGTGGACGCGAGTCATGGATGTCGATGAGCCGCTTGTGCGTCTTGAGCTCGAACTGCTCCCGCGACTTCTTGTCGATGTGCGGGCTGCGCAGGACCGTGAACAGCTGTCGCCGAGTGGGAAGGGGAATCGGCCCGCTGACCGACGCGCCCGTCTTCTGCGCGGTTCGCACGATGTCCGCGGCCGTCTGGTCGATGACGGCGGGATCGAACGCCTTGAGCCGGATTCGGATCTTCTGGGCCATGCTGCTTCCCTATTCGCGGATGGCGGTGACCACGCCGGCGCCGACGGTGCGGCCCCCCTCGCGGATCGCGAAGCGGAGGTTCTCCTCCATCGCGATCGGCGTGATCAGATCCACTTCCATGTTCACG